>JAGBSO010000030.1 GCA_017631795.1 Clostridia bacterium
GCCGAGAGTGGTGAATGCGAAGCATGCACATCCCTTGCTCTCCGCCAGAAAAACAGTACCGTAAAGGTGCTGTTTTTTTTGTATAAAAAAAGGGATTCGAACCCTGAGAGGGTGAGACGCGTGAAGAAAACAGTCCGGTGGACTGTTTTTAGCGTCGAAGCTTGAGTCGGGTACTGTTGCGGAGCAACGGTCGCCGAGAGTGGTGAATGCGAAGCATGCACATCCCTTGCTCTCCGCCAGAAAAAAACACTTGCGAAAGCAAGTGTTTTTTTCAATGATATACGTTCCCAGAGGTCACGGGTGATATAATATTATCGCGATATCAAAGATGAGACTTTGAAATTCTGAATAAATTTTTTTTATAAATACTATAGTTAGCATGTTTTATAGAAAAATAAAAATATCCTCCTGACCGTGAATATCGTCAGGGGGATATTTTGATTGTTTTTTAAGTATTGTTCTGTCGCTTGTTTACAGCATCAGTCAGTTTTTTTAATTTTCTTTCCATGCTGCTGTTACCGTTTTTTATTGCTTCTTCAAGCATCAGAATTGCATCATTGATATTTTCTTTTTCATTTTCATAGCTGAATTGTTCATAATCCAGACAGTCAATGTATGCAGATGCAACAATATTGAGACTTGTTTTATTTTTGTTAATCTTATATAACTCGCGTGAGCAATGTATTAATTTCAGATAATATTTCAGTTTGTCTTCTGTCGATTTTACTCTGTCACTGTTGCAAATTATATCCAGGTACAGAGATTCACCTGCATCATAATATTTTTCGGTATTTGTTTCTTCAATATTTTCAAACAGAATCTGTGTGCGTTCAAGAATATTGCTCGTTGCTTTCAATGAATTTGCTTCTTTGTAATATCTTGATGCTGTAACAAATTCTATTACCTCAGCACAGCGATTATAAACAGAAGGGTTCACGCGGACAATCTCTTTGAAAATGTTTGCAGCAATATGTCGGTAATCAGCCGCAATGTAGAGGGAATCTGCAGTATCTATTTTTGAGGAAGCAGAAATATCGGCAAGTGTTCTTCTGATATTAACCAATTCCCACAGGAAATCTTCACTGTTTGTTGCCGTAGCATACTTTTCGAGATTAGTTAATATCGCTATTATTTTATTAGAATTGTCTTTTGCTTTTAAAAAAGTTGTTATTTGTCTTGCGATATTAAGTGCTCTGGTGTCATTCTGATCTTTAATAAATGCTTTTTCAAAAAAACGGATTTCATTGAAAATAAAATCAGGATCAGGTTGACTTTGCTCAGAACTGATCTTGTTGCCGTTTTTATCAATCACGATGTGATCACCTCTCTTGTATCATGCAAAAGGCAAAGGACGCTCTTCGTTTACAACTGCTTTGTAGAACTCGTTGATGTCAAACATTTTTGCTTCAGGCATTTCATATTCCTTCAGCGGCGGAGCTTCATATCCTTTGAACATCGGATATGCATCAATATCAGCAATTTCAGAAATAGCAGGATACTGACGTGCGTGAAGAATCAAAGCTTCGCCTTTAGCTTTATCGAGTCTCTGTAACTCAGATGTAGAGATAAGATCGCGCAGATGGCCTTCTGCAGTGTGATATTTTCCGCAGAGCTGACAGATTTCGTTAAGAAGATCAAGTTCTTTTGATGTCAGGAATACCCAGTTATCGCAGTTACCCTTGATTGTGTCTGCGTTTTCTCCGTAACGGTCTTTCATCTGATGAAGGCTCTGAGCAACAAGGAAATAACGCATATTTCTGCTTCTTGCTGCAGAAATCATTGAATGCATGTCAGGAATCTGAGGCAGATTACAGAATTCATCAAGAACAAAATTGACACGAATCGGAAGCTCACGTGAAGATTCTTTTTGTGCCTCTGCAATCAGAATTTCATATGACTGCTTAAGAAATGTTGTAACAAGGAAATGATAAGTGTTCTTTTCATCGGGTATAATTACATATACTGCAGTTTTTTCTCTTCCGAATTTTGAAATATCAACTGTATTGCCGGATAACATGTTTGTGAGATTTCTCTGTGTTGTAAATATACGTATCATTCCGAATAATGAAACCATGATGCTTTGCAGTGTCTTTTCGGCACTTGTAAAAACGTTCTGATAGTTGAGACCGGCAATTGTATCGGTTCTCATGTTTGAAGACAGTTTGCTGAGCTTATCTGATGCTGCATTTGAACATAATGACGCAAGGCTGGAAACATTTGCTTCTTCAGGAGTTGCAGCATCCATCAGTAATAACAGATTTGCCAGTGCCAGAGACGATGCCATTTCAGGCCAGAATACGTCATTTGTGTTTTTGAGTTGTGGCTCTGCGATAGTTCTTACAAAATCGTTGAGCATTGAGACAGCTTCGTCTTTATTTCCGTTGTTGTATAATTTGTAGGGGATTGCAAGAGGATTCCACATATCGCCTTTGCCGATGTCTCGGAAATTGAGTACGATAGTGTTGTATCCGTTTGCTTTTGCAAGACCTGCAGTTTTTGCATATAATTCACCTTTAGGATCGGTTGCAATGAATGATTCTCCCGCTTTTATGAAAAAGTTGATAACAGGCATGCAGAACAAACGGGTCTTTTTTGAACCTGTGGAGCCAAAAATCAGTGTGTGTGTATCCTGACCGTCCACATAAGCTTCGTATCCGTCTGATATAACAGGTAAACCTGATGTGGGATATTTGTCTGAAGACAGGTCTATGTATGTAGCTGAACGCTTGAGTTCTTCTGCTGAAGCCCAACGTGTTTCCTGATTCAGGCTCTGATATTTACCGAGTTTATATTCCATAATTTTTCACCTCTTCTATGTTAAAAACCCAATGAAGACTTTTTTGATTTCATGATTGTGCGTTTTATGTAATCACTGTCAGCTTTGAAATCGCCAAGCATATCAGCTGTAATCACATGGCTGACGTTCAATGAAGATGAATAGATCGAATACACAATATCATTACAAAGATCAATAATAGTGTGCAGACCATAGAAATATTCATTCTTTTTCAGCACAGCGATAGAATCTTCTAAAAGAGCTTTTGCACTATCGTCAAGTTTTAAATCGTATTTTGCTATATGAGCTTCTGCAAAATCAACAAATTCCGAATTTGTAAGCATATGAAGCGTGATTTTTTCCAGTCGCAGATACATGCTTGCGACAGCTTCCAAAGCTCTTGTGTTGTCGTTTTCTTTTTTGTTTGAAATAGTAAGAATAATCATCCAGTAAGATGTATTGAACTGAAGAAACTGAAGGAAGTCATGAAAATGTTTTTCTTCGTGATGATATACCCATTCATCAATATTGATACGGATGATGCCTTTGAATTCATTGCGGAAACCTGCAGCATTTTTGACTGCATCAATCAGACGGTAAAGTTCACAGAAGTCATTTTCAGGATGGCAATATTCCAGTTTGAATTCGAAGAATTTTACATCACCATAAAAGCTCATCAGGTTCTTTTTGGAATCAAGATATTCGGCAAGAATCGACAAAAGTGTTGTGTTGCCGAAACCGGGAGTTGTATAAACAAAAAGATCAGGCAGAATAATCGGCGCATCAAATGAGCGTTTGTTCAGATTTTCTGATAAGGTTTCCCATTGTTTTACAAGATCTTTCAATTCGTCGGCACCTTTATATGTCATAAGTTTCTCATAATGTTCGTTCACAGAATCAGATCCTTTTCTTAGATTTTTATTTTGAATTGCAGCAAATTTATGATTATTTACCGTTTTTTGCAGATAAATTTTTGATTACTTTTTTTACTTCGTCTTTGTTTGTGCATATTTCTGAATTGTCGCAGGAAATCATTTCAAGTATTTTTTCAGCACTCAGCCAAACTGCACCTGCAACTTCTTCAGGCTGAAATTTTAATTCTGAGATATCGCAGCCGGTTTGCAGAGCATAAACCTTGTTGAATTCGTTATCAATGAAAGCTTGTCCGTGAAATTCCGCATGATTGAAGATTTTCTGATCGAACAATTCTTCCAACTCATTTCTGTCCACGTTCAGACCAAGTTCTTCAGACAGCTCTTTTATTGCTGTTTCTTCAAAATCAGAACCGAATTCAATATGCCCTGCAGATGAAACATCCAGATATCCGGGATAGCTGTCTTTATTATAACTTCTTCTTTGGAACAGTATGTATAATTCATTATTTTCAAATTTGTATAAGAATGTATGTGATGCACCGTGAGGAATTCCGTTTCTGTGTGCAGAAAAACGGGAAGCAGGCTCGTTTACAGGATTTCCGCTGTCATCAAATTTCTGAAGCAATTCTCCTTTATCGCAAGGAAGATTCAGATGTGCAATTGCATTATATATCATACGTTTCTGATCATATGCAAAATCAATTTTGTAAATATCGTCAAGCGGTACAAACAAAAGCTCTGTCATATCATGTGTTGAATGCAATACGGATTCTATATTTTCAATATTTTCGTCTGCAACAATTGCAAAACACTGAGAACCTCCGCCTAATGTGCCGTTGATGCTTTCGTCATGTGAGGAATAAATACCTGTAAAGTAAAGTCTGCTCGGTTTTTCCTGTATGTTGCAGAGTGTGATTTCCGCAGGCTCGGTGCAGTTGTCTGTCAGTTTTATTTTTATTCCTGTTTCTGCTTCAAAACATCTTAAAACAGCATCTGTAGGAGACTCAAATTCCTTGATTCCTCCACCGGGAATTGCGTAATATCCCGGGAAATCAATTTTTGATTCGTTTCTTTTGCCTATAAGAAGATATCGATTGCCTTTTGATTGGTCATTGACTATGAACACCATATCCACAGTTTGTCTTCCGGGAATAAATTCCTGCCCTTTTCCTTCATTTGCCATTCGGATTTCTTTTGCCACCTGATTGAGTACAGGTTCTTTTATTTCAGCAGGAATCATACTGTCAAGTTTTTCAAATTCTTTGTTGAGTATTGCATTGCGTATGTCTGTTGCATGATAAGGGAAATTGCTTGTATCTTCAGGGTTGATCAGTTCCACATCAAGCTGCAGATTTTTTTCCTTCATAACATCAAGAATATCTTCTTTGTTACCTGTGCAGAAGTGTGTGACATGATAAGATTTACATAATTCGACTATATCGTTAAACCATTCTTCAAAAGACGGTCTGTCAGGAACATGGACAATTTCAAAATTTGAATGTCCTTCTTTTCTGAAAATTGTTCTGAGTAATTTTTCTCTTTCCGTTGCGGGAATGCAGTTTCGCAGTGTACCGTTTTCATAACATGATCCGATACCTACAATGACTGTATCAAATTCTTTTGCAAGATTTATAAGAAATTGTTTGTGTCCGAGATGAATCGGCATCCAACGACCGATTGCAAGAACAGTTTTTTTTCTCATAATATTTGCCTCCTGAGAATGCATGGCTTAATAATGATAACTATTTTTTTATAAAATAATTATAAAACAATACTATATTTATTTCAATATAAGATCCGACATTTTATGTTGTTTTTTTTGCAGTATTTACAAAAAACAGATTTGTATTTGTTGACTATTGTCTGATTGTATGATATATTTATTTTAATTGTATAATTTTGGTTTAATACAGCTATATGATTTATAAGGAGAATCTAAACTTATGCAGACTTACGGATTTAAAAAATATTTATCATTGTTTTTGTCAATCATAATGATATTTACAATGATCCCTTCAATGCTGTTCAATGTTTCGGCAGAAGAAAGTTATCCTGTCATCGAGCGTTATACAGCAGCATCATCAACTGAATTTCATGCGTACTATGCAAAGATTTATTCAGTGACATTCCTTGATGAGATAGATTGGAACGACATAAATTCCGCTGAACAGTACTGGGATTCATCTGCTGCGGATGACGGCAGTGTTATTTCTTACATAAAGTATAACGAGAGTCAGAGTACTGCTGCAGGTGCAGACAGATATGATCTGTATATTGCAGGTGACGGCGGTGTCGGTGCTAATCCCACATCATCTTATGTATTTTATAGCTTTTCAGCTTTGAAAGAAGTAAATGGTCTGGAAAATTTCAAAACAGAAAATGCTACTACATTTTATCAGATGTTCGGCGTTTGCAGAGCACTTGAATATGTTGATTTCAGTAACTGCGATACTTCAAATGTTGTAAATCTCAGCTATATGTTCAATCAGTGCGAAAATCTTGAAACAGTAATTTTTGCAGGTTGGGATACAAGCAATGTAACAGATATGAGCAGCATGTTCTATAACTGTAAAAATATGAAGACTCTTGATCTGAGCAGTTTTGATACATCAAAAGTCACAACAATGAGATATATGTTCTATCATTGTGAAAAACTGGAGTATGTATATGTCGGTGACGGTTGGACAACGGAATCCGTTGCAAATCTTAATGACGGTATGTTCAACTGTTGTTATGCAATTGTAGGCGGAAAAGATGTATATGACAGCAATTTTATATATGGTGCACCCGGAGCTGAATACGCAAAAACCAAGGAAGACGGTGGCTTCCTTGATTATAAAGAACCTGCGGCACCTGTAAAGTATACTGTTTCATATGTATTTGACGGAGCAACAGTGCCGACCGGTGTTACCGTGCCTGTAAGTGCGGAATACGATGCAGGCACAACCGTAAAAGTTGCAGATTCGCTTTATGCAGACGGTTTTGTTTTCTCAGGCTGGAAAACAACTGATACTGTTGTGACAGACGGAGAGTTTGTAGTTGAAAACAATGTTGTTTTTACAGGTTCATGGTCAGAATTATATAATGTCACATATGCATATGCAGACGGATATGATGTTCCTGCAGGAGCTTCCGCAGTACCCGTTACTGCGGCATACAAAGCAGGTGATGCAGTAACTGTAGCTGACCTTCCGTTTGTTGACGGATATGTGTTTGTCGGATGGGATACTGATGATATTTCTGTAACAGACGGCAAATTTGCAATGCCCGGAAATGACGTAACTTTTTACGGTTATTTCAAAAAGCCTGTTGAAAGTGTAGAAATCAACGGCGGAGATATTGTTCTTGATAAAAACGGTGAATCACAGATCAATGTGACTGTCAGACCTGATGATGCAACTGTTAAAGATATTGAGTATAAATCATCAGATGAAAATGTTGTAAAAGTTGATGAAGACGGCAAGGTCACAGCAGTTGGTGTCGGCACAGCAACAATAACTGTTAATTCAAAAGATGATCCGTCAAAGAGCGATACAATATCGGTAACGGTAAAAGTCCCCGTTACATCAATAACAGTTGATAAAACTGAAATTACTCTCAATAAAGATGATTCGGCAAAGATAACCGCAACTGTAACACCTGCCGATGCAACAAACAAAACTCTGATATATGAATCCGCAGACGAATCTGTTGTAACTGTAGATGCAAACGGAAATATCATTGCAGTCGGCGAAGGTGAAACAATCATCACCGTTACTTCAAAGGATAACCCGACCGTAAAAGCAACTGTTTCAGTAAAAGTGAAGATTCCCGTAACAGAAATCATTGTAACAGAAAATATTTCACTTAACATTGGCGATGAAACAAATCTCAACGCAAAAGTCAATGCTGATGCAACAGAAAAAGGACTTGATTACGAAACAAGCGACCCCGGTGTTGTAAAAGTATTTGCAGACGGCAGTATTCTTGCAACAGGCAAGGGTGAAGCTGTAATCACAGTAACATCAAAGGACGACCCCACCAAGAAAGAAACTGTAAAAGTTACAGTAACAGTGCCTGTTGAAGATGTGGTTGTTGATAAGACAGACATCACACTTGATGTAGGCAAAAAAGATAAACTCACGGTAACAGTAACTCCCGATGACGCAAGCGATAAAGGTGTTACATACACATCAAGCAACAACAGTGTTGTAACAGTTGATGCAAACGGCAATATCACAGCAGTCGGTAAGGGCGAAGCTGTAATCACAGTAACATCAAAGGACGACCCCACAAAGAAAGAAACTGTAAAAGTTACAGTAACAGTGCCTGTTGAAGATGTGGTTGTTGATAAAACAGATATCACTCTTGATATTGGCAAAAAAGACAAGCTCACAGTAACAGTAACTCCCGATGACGCAAGCGATAAAGGTGTTACATATACATCAAGCAACAACAGTGTTGTAACAGTTGATGAAAACGGAAATATCACAGCAGTGGGCAAGGGTGAAGCTGTAATCACAGTAACATCAAAGGACAACCCGACAAAGAAAGAAACTGTAAAAGTTACAGTAACAGTGCCTGTTGATAAAATCACAGTCAATAAATCAGAAATCCTTCTTACAGTAGGTAAGACTGATAAAATTGCAGTAAAGGTTACTCCTGACGATGCAAGCGATAAGAATGTTATTTTTACTTCAGGTGATAACAGCATTGCAACTGTTGATAAATACGGTAATGTCACAGCTGTAGGTGAAGGCGAAACATATATTACAATTGCTTCCGTATCTGATCCTTCAAAGACAAAGACTGTCAAGGTAAGAGTTTATATTCCCGAAAATCCCGGATATCTGATTGACGTTCCCGAAAATGCAGAAGTCGAAGTCGGTGAAACTGTAAATCTCGGAATTAAGGTAACACCTGCAGAGAATGCTCCCAAGGCTGTTTATGATTCTTCTGATGAATCAATTGTCATGGTTGATGCGGACGGTAATATTACAGGTGTAGCCCCCGGAAAAACCACAATAATCGCAGAGTTTGAAACAGGTGAAATCTTCATTATTCATGTAACAGTTGCAGAGCCGGTGGTTGTAGTTCCCGTTGTACACCATGTATGCTTCGGAAAAACAGACGGTATCGGCTGGTATGAAGTGTCTGTAAACGGCGGCGAATTCTTCCCGCAGGGACCCAACTCAACTCTTGAAGTTGAACATGGTTCAGTGCTTGTTATCAGAGTTCAGGATATGTGGATAGGTGATGAATTTGATTTCTATGTAAACGGTGACAGAAGACCCGTTGATGAAAACAACACAATCACCGTTGTGGTTGAAGGATATACGCTTATCGGTGCTCTTTCCATGGAAGTAGTTGTTCCCGATCCCGAGGAATCACTCACTCTTTTTGAAAGACTTATCAATGCCATTAAAGCATTCTTTGAAAAAATTGCAGAATTTTTCAGTTTCTGATTTTCACCAAAATAAAAGCGTTGCAGATTCATTTCTGCAACGCTTTTTATGTTTGTATTATTTTGATTTTTTTCTTGTTGCAAGCACACCTGAAAAACTTACGACGCAAGCTCCGACAGAGAAGATAAGTATGCAGATAAAAACAGCATTCCATCCGTTTGTGTCTGCAATTTTTCCCAGCAGAGAAGTGCTCATTGTGCTTCCGACATAACAGAATGTATTCAGAAGTCCTGCAGACAGTCCGGAATCAATTTTATCTCTTGAGTAAAGCGGAACAACGCTTGTTATAACATTGTTGACCGCAGCCATCAGACAAGCTGTACCGCCGAAAAGTGCAAGTGTCAGCGGTGCCGATTTCAGACCGATTGTCAGGATTATCAGGGATGCCATAATGACAGCCGCAAAATAAAAGATACCGTTGAGTGTGTTTTCATTTTTCAGCTTTTTGTGAAGAATTTTAACAAGTGACGCACCGAAAATTGAAAGCACGGGAAGAAGCAGTGTTACGATAATTGACAGTGATGCAGGTACACCGAATTCTTCTTTCAGAATTGACGGTACCCATGTTGTGATTCCGTCTTTTATAAAACCGTTTGCAACTGCACAGACGAGAATTACGACGACTGTAAAAATAAAAACAGGTGTGAGTTCAAGTTTTTTCTTCTCTTGTTTTGCAGTGTCTGCATTTGCTGTTTTTTCTTTCTGAATGCTTCCCATTCCGAAAAACCAGATGACAGCAACAATTCCTGACACAACAGATGAAACATAAAATATCGCAGTCCATCTGACATTTAGTGCAGAGAAAAGTGCTGCAAGACCGTATGCCGCAAAAGTACCTGATGCAACCGTTGTGCTCATTACCATAACAGCACGGGACAGTTTATTGTCGGCAAGGTTGTCGGAAAGTGTTTTTATGAGTGAGCTCCAGAGGATTGACTGGAAAACACCGTTGAAAAACCACAGATATTTCATTGCATCAATGCCTGTGCAGAATGTCATTGAAAGATTGATGACAGATGATGCTGCAAGGGCAATCATAACTGAAAATCTTGTGTTGTATTTTTTCGAAAGCAGACCGTTTACAAGCTGACCTGCACCGTATGCAAAGAAGAAAAATGAACTTACCGTACCTGCTGCTTCTTTTGTTGTTCCAAGCTGTGAAAGAATTTCAACCATGGATGCATTGTAGTTGAGTCTTGCAATGTAAGCTGAAGTATAAGCAAGCCAGCAGAGGAAAATCAGAAAATTAGCTTTTTTATTACTGAGTGAACGTGTCACGGTTATTTTTTCCTCCTTTTTGTTTTCTTGTTTTCTGAATGTGTACTTTTAGTGATAGATATCACAAGACCTGCAATGATAAGAGCAGCACCGATGAAAAGCTGAACTGTAAGAGTCTGTGATTTAAGGAAGAAATATGAGAAAATTATTGTGACAAGCGGTGTGCCGTATATGTAAGTTGTAGCTTTTACAGGTCCGAGAGTGTTTGTTGCATGGCTCCATGTCAGGAAACAGATACCTGATGCGCAAAGTCCGAGATACAGCAGATTGAAAAGCATTTCAGTGTCTGCAAGAAGTGACAGATGTTTTACATCGACATCAAAAATGAAAACTGTGGGTATCATGAAAATCAGACCGTACATGAAAATTCTTCTTGTGGTCTGTATAACATTGTGACCGTAAGTGCCGATGGTTTTTGAAAGCAGTGAATAAAGTCCCCATGAAAGTGCTGAGCCTATGGCAAAAAGAGCACCTGTTACATTAAGGTCAAAAGTAAATCCGTCTTCAAAAGTAACAAGAATAATACCTGTTATCGCAAGTGCAAAACCAATAAAAAAGTTAAACTTCGGTTTGTCTGCCTTTTTTGAAAAAAGTGAAAAGACACCGCAGAAAAACGGGGAAGTTGCAAAAATAACGCTTACATTTGCAGCTTTTGTGTACTGAAGTGCAACAATTTCAAGGAAAAAGTACATCGTGACACCAAGAAGACCTGATACGGCATACATCAATTCACGTTTTATGCCTTCAAATTTGAGTCGTGGCGGATATATGATGTTAAGAAGTACAAAAGCCAGGAAAAATCTGCAGATTATGACTTCTGCAGGTGAAAGACCGCCGTTAAGTAGTTTTGTTGATGAAATTACCGTTGTACCCCATACGATAATTGTAAAGAGTGCGGCAAGATGCCCTGTGAATGTAGAAGTTTTTGTTTTCATTTTTTTAATCTCCGTTTTGAATTACAACAAAAAATTATATCACTCGCAGAGTTTATATGCAACAGCATTTTTGTTAAATAATGTATAAAAATATATAAAAACTTCTTGCAAAATTATCGCTTTTGTAGTATTATAAAAATATTATAGGGAGGTATGCCTATGGATTTAATTCAGAAATTGATAAGTCTTGTCATGTCTGTTGTGTTTGCATTCATCGTTCCTTTCGGTGAAGGTTACGGATTTGTTGCAAACAAGAGTCTTACAATAGAAATTGACGAGTCTTCAGAGTATCAGCAGTTTAACGGTTTCGGTGCTTCAGCCTGTTGGTGGGCACAGAATGCAGGAGATTCTGTCTATGCCGATGATGTGGCAAAAGCGCTTTACAGCAAAGACGGTCTCGGTCTTAATATCTACCGTTACAATATAGGCGGCGGTGAAGCAGATAATCCCGATAAACGTGTCTGGAGTTCAAGAGCAACAGAAAGTTTCTATTATTTCAACGAAACAACAGGTGAGTATGAATACGACTTCACACGTGATGCTGCAGCTCAGGCAATGCTTGATAAATGCCTTGCATACGGTTGCATCGATACGGTTGTTCTTTTTGCAAATTCACCTCATTATTCAATGACAGCATCCGGCTCTGCAGCAGGAAGTTACAGTGATAACACATCAAATCTTCCTGCAGAGAATTATGAAGCATATGCAGATTATTTCCTTACCATTACGGAATACTTTATTGAAAAAGGTGTTCCTGTCAAGTACATCAGTCCTGTAAATGAACCTCAGTGGTCATGGGGCGGTGGCTGGGTAGGTCAGGAAGGTTGTCATTATGAGCCTGAAGAAGTTGTTGAACTTTTCAGAGTCTTTGCAAGAAAGCTTAAAGCAAGCGGTCTTGATGTTCAGCTCATGGGGCCTGAAAGCGGTGAAATCGGTGAAATCACAGAGTCTTACTTCGCAGCTCTTTATAACGATGAAGAAATCAGAGAAGTTCTCGGTTCACTTGCATACCACAGTTACTGGAGTGACGGTAACAGATGGGGCAAAGAGTCTTTCGGTACTGTAATAAAAGAAAATTACAGCGATATCAATGTTGATATGACAGAGTGGTGCGAATTGCCCTGTTCACATGATATCAATGATTTCGGAAATGCAGTTCTCATGGCAAGAGTCATGGCAGAAGACCTTGCACTCACACGTCCGAATTCATGGTCATCATGGGTAGGCGTAAACAACTACGGTATCAACGAAAACGGTGAAATGATATCAGACGGTCTTCTTGTTGCCGATGATGATTTCACAGAGCTTTACACAGCAGCAAGATATTACGCAGTTGCTCATTTCTCAAAGTATATCACACCCGGCAGTGTCGGTATTTATTCAAATCACAGCAGACTGCTCGGTAAAGATATTGACCTTGGTGAAGTCATTACCTGTGCATATAAGACACCCGAGGGCAAAACAGTTCTTGTTATTGTAAACAGCGGTGATAACTACAATGTTGCAACAAACAAGTTGTTCGGTCATATGGAAGTTGTCACATCAACAGCAGAAGCTCAGCTTCAGACTGTTTACAGCGGAAATGCAAAACTCTTTGTTGAATTGCCTGCAAACAGCATTACAACAATAATTTACGGATAAGGAGCAAATAAAATGAAAAAATTTATTGCAATTTTTCTCAGCGTATTGATGATATGCTCAATCAGTGTCACAGCTTTTGCTGCCGAAACTGATTATGCAATTTCAAACCCTTATGCAGATGTTGACTGGTCAACTTATAATGCGTATAAGGCAGACCTTCATTCACACACAATCGCATCTGACGGTGACAATACAACCGTTGAAATGGCTGAAAGACATTATGAACTCGGTTTTGATATTTATGCTCAGTCAGATCATGGTACAGTAAACTACAGCTGGACAGAAAAAGACAGCTATGATCCCACTATCAAGCTTTTCATGATGATCAAAGAAGGTATTTCTCCCATCGTAACTCTTGATAAGAACGGCACAGCTGCAAACGGAAAAGCATACACAGTCACAACTGTTGACGGTGATGATTATTATGCTCAGGAAGACGGTCACTCAATGATGCGTGTTCCTTTCGCAAATGAACAGAATCCCACATCTTTCAATAATGCTCATGTAAACACATGGTTTGTTGATTACGGTCACGGCAGAATCGGCGGTACAAGTGATTACGCAACTCCCATCAGTGCAGTTGATGAACTCGGCGGTGTATCTGTTATCAATCATCCCGGTGAATACACAAGTGCAAGAGATGTGCTTACAACAGCAGAAGCTTACGAAGAAAATAAATTCGGCTACTATATTGATAAGTTCGAAAACATCCTTATGACTTATGATTCATGTATCGGTATTGATATCAACTCAAAGGGTGACAGCAGAACAAGATTTGACAGAAAACTCTGGGATACAATGCTCACAGACCTTGCTCCCGCAGGCAGAAATGTTCTTGCAATCGCTTCATCAGATGCTCATAACCTCAATATTGTTGATTCAGGTTATATTATGGCTATGATGCCTGAACTCACATCAGCAGCACTCAAGGATTGTCTTCTTTCAGGTGCATTCTTTGCACAGAGCTGTTACTGCGGTAACACAGATGAGCTTGTTGCTTATTCAGAAGCTCTTCTTGCTTCAGAAAATGCAGCAGCAAATGAACTCGGCGCAAAGATGAAGGAAACAGCAGAATACAATCTTGCAGAAATCGCAAACGGTGACAAGGGTACAGAATACAGATTTGAAGAAGGTGCAGAATGCACAGAAATCACTTCAATCGCAGTTGATGACGCAGAAGATGCAATCACAATTGACGCAGAAAACGCACTTTACATCCGTTGGATTTCAGACGGCAAAGTTGTTGCAGAAGGCAACTCAATTGACCTTGATGAATGTGAAAACATCGGCAGTTACGTAAGAGCTGAAATCATCAGCGAAGGTGCTGTAACTTATACACAGGCATTCCTTCTTGAATATGACGGTATGTCCGAAGCAGACATCAACGAAAATTTCACTGATATCGATGCAGGTTTCTTTGCAGGTATCGATAACTTTATCAGAGCTCTCGGCAAGATGATTGCTGCTTTTGCTCAGCCCATTCTCAAAGTTTTCGGTGTAGCATAATTATCTTCTTGAAGACATAGAAATTGTTTCATAGAGCATGGGGAGTACATAAACACTTCCCATGCATTCTTTTATACTGTACAGAATATCTGTGTACATCATTGTGTGATAGTAAGGATAATCCGAAATGACGGATTGTATATAAAAATATATTGCACAGAAAATAAGTGTGATAATCAGCACAGTGCCGTATCTGAAAGCGTATTTGGAAACAATACTCATGCCCTGATAAATTTCAGAAAATGTTTTTATAGTGTCTTTCATAATATCACCCGACATTAATTGTACAACGGAAAAAATACATCTTTCAATTCAAAAATATTGGCAGGAGAAGAATATGAATATTGACTTTGGCGTTTCCTCTGCTTGTTTCTATCCTGTGGAAACAGAAAAATCACTGGAATTAACAGGAGAATACGGTTTCCGCAATGTGGAATTGTTTCTTAATTCACATTCGGAGCTGAGTGATGAATTTGTTGAAAAACTTATCGGAATCAAGGATAAATACAATCTGAATATTGTTTCGGTGCATCCCTTTGCTTCGTTTGCTGAATCGTTTTATCTTTTCAGTAATTATTACAGAAGATATACAGACATTCTGCCGTTGTATGACAAAATGTTTGAAGTTACAGGAAAACTCGGAGCTTCATTTTTCGTTTTTCACGGTGCAAAACTTACCTGCTCAATAAGTGACGACGAATATTGTGAAAGATTCAGGCATCTGATTGACATGGGTAAGAAACACGGTATTCAGGTGTGCCATGAAAATGTTGTTCATCACAGATGCGAAAGTCCCGCATATATGAAAATGATGCGAGATAACATCGGGGATGATTTTAAGATGGTGCTTGATATTAAACAGGCTCACAGAGCAGGTTTTTCTCCTTATGAGTTTATTGATGTGCTGGCAGATTCTATTGTCCACATTCATATCAGTGACCGCAACAGTGAAAAAGACTGTATCACTCCGCTTAAAGGTGTGTTTGATTTTCCTGAATTTTTCAGAACAATGGAAAAAACAGGATATAATGGTAAATATATCATAGAGCTTTATGAATGGAGCTATGAAACAAGAGAAGGAATTGCAGATGCTTATGACAATCTTTGTAAATTAGCAGAAAGTATATAAAAAATCAGCCGGCAGATTTTTCTGTCGGCTGTAAGTTTTATTGGGGATTACAATGTGATTTCCTTCTTTGCTGCTGCTGATTCATAGAGAGAATCAAGAAGCTTTGCACTTTCAAGAATATTTTCAATATGGCTGCGTGTTTTTACGCCTGTTGAAATTGACTCAATGAATGCTTTGTCTTCACAAAGATACATATCGGGAATATCGTATTCGGGTTCAAATTTTTCAAGTGTTGCACCGTCATAAAGTTCAAACTTTCCGCAGTATGCAAGTCTTGCACCGCATTTGTCGCCAAGGAAATCGATATACATTTCGTTTTTGTCGATATTCTGTGCCCATGCACCGTTGAAAGAAATACTTGCCTTGTCTGTACGTACATGACCTGAGATGAAGTCATCAACGTCATTTGTTCCGTTTTCCACATCAGCAGTATCTTCTGCCCACATGGATTCATATTTGTAAGCTTTCATATCTTTAGCCATTTCGCTGTAAGCATCACAAGTTACATTTTTGAGCTTTGCACCGCCGAGTATATAAAGAATAAGATCAAGGAAGTGAACACCCCAGTCGATAAGTACACCGCCGCCTGACTGTTCTTTTGTTGTGAAAGCACCGCCGAGACCGGGAATTGAGCGGAAGTTACGGAATGAACAGTAAACGTGGTAAATGTTGCCGAATCTGCCCTCACGGTTAAGCTGTTCAAGCATTTCAACTGACTTGTGGTAACGGTTGCAAACACCGATATTGAGTATCTTGCCCTGTTTGGCAGCTTCTTCTGCCATTTCGCAAGAAAGTGCATAATTTATTGTAATGGGTTTTTCGCAGAAAACGTGTTTGCCTGCACGAAGTGCATCCATTGCAACTGTGTAATGTGCATAGTTGGGGGTGAGTACGAAAACAGCATCAACTTCGGGGTCAGCAAGTGCAACTTTATAATCTGTGATAACTTCTTCAACAAAATCATAAGTGTCTTTCATAAACTGAGCTTTTTCTTCAATAAGGTCACAAGCATACTTCACACGGATATTATCCATCTTTGAAAATGCAGGGAAGTGAGCAATTTTTGCGATTCTTCCGCAACCTACTACAGCTATAACTTTTTTTGTATCCATTTTAAAACCTCCGTGAGTCTTTAATGTAATTATTATACAATTTTGTAATGCAAAAGTAAATATTTATTTTAACATAAGTTGAAAAGTTCAGATGTTGGTGTTATAATTATTTTATAAAAATTTTTTCAAGAGGTGTTTTTATGAAACATGAAAGACTTGAACTTAAGAATTATTTTGACTTTATCGGTGCAAACGGTGAAAACCCTGTGGTAGAAACATATCTGCCCTATAATATGGTGGAAATGAACCGTCAGAATCAGAAAAGACCGTGTATGGTTGTGTGTCCCGGCGGCGGATACGGCATGTGTTCAGAAAGAGAATCTGAGCCGATAGCATTGCAGTTTTTGTCAGAAGGATTCAATGTCTTTGTGCTTACATATTCTGTTGCACCTCATCGTTTCCCCACACAGCTTCGTGAAGTTGCTGCAACTATGGAGCTGATTTATGCCAATGCGGAAGAATGGAATTGTGATACAGAAAAAATCGCAATCATCGGTTTTTCTGCCGGCGGTCATCTTGCAGCTCACTATTCAACAATGTTTGACTGTAAAGAAGTAAGGGAAGTTTTGCCCGAAAGCAAATCAGTCAATGCGTCCATTCTTGCTTATCCCGTTATTGATGCCGATTTCAATAATACACATCAGGGAAGCTTTATGAATCTTCTCGGTCATGCTCCTGATAAGGCAGAGGAAGAATATTTTTCATGTAACCGTCAGGTTAAGGAGACAACACCCCCCGCATTCATCTGGCATACTGCAGAAGACGGTTGTGTACCTGTTGTCAACAGCATTTCATATGCTAAGGCTCTTATTGAGAAAAAAGTCCCCGTTGAGCTTCATATCTATCCCTTCGGCGGTCACGGACTTTCAACAAGTGACAGACAGACTATTGATAATGTCACAAATATTGTAGCTTATAACAATGTTTGGCTTGACAGCGTAAAAAAATGGCTTAGACTTATTTTTGAGTTATAATAACCGAATTATAAAAACCACTGATCATCAGATCAGTGGTTTTGCTTTGCTTTTTGTGTTATTCCTGATATTCAGCTATGTACGGAAGATTACGGTAGTATTCTCCGCAATCAAGACCGTAACCGATAACAAAATAATCGGGAATAGTGAAAAGAGCCATATCAGGTTCAAAGTCAACCAGTCTTCTTGAAGGCTTGTCCAGAAGTGTGATAACTTTCAGTGATAACGGATTTCTTTCCTGAAGAAGTTTTACAACATCTTTTAATGTACGACCCGTATCAATAATGTCTTCAACAATGATCACATGATAATTGCTGATATCCTGATCAAGATCCATTGTGATTTTTACAGTACCTGATGAAACTGTGTTGTTGTAATAGCTTTTTGCACACATGAAACCGATTTCGCAAGGCACTGTGACTGCACGGCAAAGATCACTCATGAACACAAATGCACCTTTAAGAATGCTGACAAGCAATATCGGTCTGCCGTCATATGATTCACTTATCTGTCTGCCTGCTTTTTTTACAGCTTCGGCAATCTCATCCTTTGTAATTACAATCCGTTTGATTTTTCTTTCAAAATCTTTTAATGACTGATTTTCAGACATCAATATAACCCCACTTTTTGAACAATTGAAATTTGATTATTTTACGATGTAAGTTCTTATGAAAGTTGAAACAATTTTGTTGTAGTCAGAGATGTGAAGTGTGATTTTTCCGTCAGCATCTTTTTCTGCACAAAGACCTTCAGCTTCAGTGTCATAGCCTGTTGTGCTTCTGTCGCAGAGAAGAGTTACTTCGCCTGTTGCAAGATCAACTTCGTAAACAGTTTTGTTTTCTTCTTTCGGGTCACAGTTGAGATAAAGCTTACCGTCAACAACATCGCCTGCCTGAACTCTGTGCATTGTTTCTGAAAGTTCAACTGTGTGTGAAAAACTCATGTCATCAATGTTGTAAACAACGATTCTCTCCGCGTCGTTGAACTGTGATGCATAAAGGTAGTTTTCGTCTGTTGCACACCAGGGGATACCGTCTTTGAGGAATTCCCAATCTACTGCAAAATATTTGCCGGTGTACTCAAGTGTTTCTGCATCATAAAGAAGCACAAGAGGGTCTGTTTCGGGTTTGTTCTCAACGGGAGCATAGATTATGCCGTTCTGAACAGAAATGTCACCTATGTGGTCATAGTCAAGTTTTTTGAATTCCTGAGGAAGAGCATCAAGGTTTTCCTTTACAATTTCACCTGTTGTCTTGTCGATAATGCCAAGACAGCAGAGCTGAATACCTGCAAGTGAACCTGATGTGTAGAAATTGTCGCCTTCTTCGTCAAGTCCCTGTCCGCAGATAAATGCATCAACCATTGCATAACTGAATTCATTTGTTATTTCGCATGTTTCTGTTGCAGAAGGTGTAGGACAGATGAAGGATGTTACTGTCATAATAAATGCTGTCAAGGGAGCGAGAATAGTTTTGAGTGCTGAAAAAATTGTACCGAGCATAATTTTATTCCTCCTTAATCACCGAGAAGTCCGTAATATCTGCCCATCCAATAGGGAAGAAGGTAGATATAAGGCATCATTGCACGCATACCGTTAGCACCTGTTGAGGGAAGTGTTGATGTTCTGTTAACGGTTTTGTTGTTTACATTTACAAATTCCTGACAGCCTGAGTCACATACACACTGATTGCCGTCGTAGTGAACAAGGACTCTTGAGCTGTATTCAACGGGGTATTTGAGCTGTGCGGGAGCACCCATTGCTTCCTGTTCGGTATCCCAAACGATATCTTTTCTGTAGCTGTTGAAAATGGGCCAGCGGATAAGATCAAGATTCATTTCTGAAAGTGATTTTGCTGCATTTTCAATATCACAGGGATTGTTTGTAAGTGCACCGTATGTGATGTTGAACATGGGTGAACGCTCAATTTTTTCGTAGTCAAAATGGTGTGTAAGACCCATTTTGTAGATTTCGTTATGAGCTTCGTTTTCTGAGTAAACAATAAGGGGATAGATGTTTGTGAAGTCGAGCTGGTCATCAATGTGAGCAAGATGACCGTCTTCACACTTGTACTGCATACAGTTCATCGCATAGTGATGTCTGCTGATGAGCATGTTGTATACATCGTTGTATTTTTCGTCACCTGTAACATGGTAAGTTGTTTTCAGGAATGAGAGAATTTCAAGAGAATTTGTGCCTCTTTCATAGTACCATCTGTCATCGTTGTTAAGAAGATCGGGTTCCCAGTTAGCCCATGTTGTGGGTACGCCGTCAACATCACAGAGATGGAAATTGTTTTCGAGAATATGATCTGTGATTGTCTTTACAACTTCTGCAATTCTCTTTTTCTCTTTCTTGTCGGCAACAAGGTCAAAGTAGATACCGTATGCATAGTAGTGACCTGTCATTTCATCACTTGATGTTTCACCGAGCCATTCGCAATCGTGATTGTCTTCAAGCACATGCCATTCTTCTCTGTTGCCTGTCATGAAGTTTTCTTCATGTGAATATCTTGTGGCTCTTGCAGTGAAACCTTTTTTGCCTGTAACTTCTGTGAGCTTTATCATAGCTTCAACAGCTCTCTTTGCATTTGCCTTTGCTTCTTCAGAGCCTGTTACTGCATAACGGAAGCACTGACTTGCACAGTAAAGACCTGTGAAAAGACCGTCGTTGTCAGAGTTGGGAAGCCAGCCTGATTCAAGGTCACCGTATCTGCGGAGCTCTCTTGTAACCTGATAGCCTTCGTTTCTTGTGAAGTATTTTACAGCCATTGCATCATAATGAGCCGCCTTTTCTTCAAGAGTCATAATCTTTGTTGTGATGATGCTGATGCCTCTGGGAGTCACGGCAGCAATTGTTCCCTTGTCAGATACAGTAATCTTTGTTACTGTGGGATGCATGAGCCAGGGACCGAATGAATAGTATGCAATCTTACCTTCAATGAGAGTAACGATACCTGTGTTTGTAGCAAAGTATTTTTTGCCGTCCTTTGCAAAGAACATGTCATTGAATGAGCCTGCGGGCACTGAATAGAAATCATTTCCGTTGAACCAGAAATTTCTGCCGTCATAAATGTTAAGACCTTCGTCAGAGCCTACCCATACATGACCGAGACTGTCGATTGCAACACAGTTGATGCTTCTTGAAAGAACGGGTGTCATTTCGGGAATAAGTTCAGCCCAGTGACGGCGTTTACCCTTCATTGACATGAATCCTTCAACAGTTGAGCCTATGTAAACAGTTTCACCGTATTTTGATTTGTTATCAAGTGCTGCAACGCAGACAGTAGCTTCGGGAAGGTCAACAACAGCTTCAAATCCGTCTGCCTTTTTAAGATAAAGAGTAGTTTCTGTTATGAGCCAGAATGAACCGTCGAGCGCTACGGAAATATCAGTAACGGGAGATTCAAATTCTGCAATTTTTTTAGCTTTGCCTTTTTTGATTTCAGCAAGAGTGTTGCCGATTGAAGCATAAAGCTTTCCGTCTGCAGAGAAAAGCTTTGATGCACAGATTGCAGTTTTTTTCATTTTGCCGTCTGCATATTCAAAAACACCGTCGGGCTGAGCGATGTAAAGAGTTTCACCGTCAAAAGCAACGGATGAAATATTTTCGCAATCAATACCGTTGTCGGCTGTCAGAAAAACTTTGTCAAGCTGTCTGAATTCGCCAAAGTGTAAAGTTGATTTCTTCATATAAATTCTCCTGTGTAAAAATTGTTGTCGTTAATCCATTCAAGCACATCAGTATAGATGCTTTCATAGTCATCTTCGTTCAGTATTTCATGACGAAGACCCGGATAAATCTTCATGAATGTGTCAGCACCGTTGACGTCATACTTGTCGCAGACGGAGAGTACACCTCTGCCGAAAAATCCTATAGGGTCTTTTCCGCCTGATATGAGCATAACGGGAAGCCCCTGCGGAATTCCGGCATAACATTCGTCTGCAGACGCTCTGAGAAGTATTTTTGCCACCATCATTGCACTTGCATTTGTAATGGGGTAGTCAAAATACGGGTCATTCAGAGCTTCGTCTCTGTTTTCACGGCTGACTGAAAGCCATGCACTTTCGTCATCTTCTCTGAAATATCTTGCTGTGATTTTTCCGAGCACTTCGCTGCCTGTATCGGAGTATTTATCCGCACCGATCATTTCGCCGAAGGGAAGTACCCATTCGGAAAGCATAGAAATCTTTCCGCCGAGATGGGTTGTACCACAAAGGATAAGTCCCGAAAGACCTTCTCCGAACTGTGCCGCATAGAGTCTTGCAAGGAATGAGCCCATTGAATGACCGAGAAGATAATAAGGCATGTCAGCATATTTCTTTTTCATTATGATTGCGAGTTTATTCATGTCGTCAACCATACGGATATCTGTGCCCTGATTGCCGAAGTCACCGAGTTTTCCTGCTTCTGCAGCAGCTTTTCCGTGTCCTAAATGGTCGTTGCCGCATACAACATATCCGTTTTCTGCAAGGAATCTTGCAAATCGGTCGTATCGGTCAATGTGGTCGGTCAGACCGTGGGAAATCTGAACAACACCCATGGGAGGGAGTTCGTCATTTCTCCATATCAATGCTCTTATCATATCTTCACCGGTGGTGGAGTTATAATAAGCTTCAGTTCTTATAATTGACATTTTATTTCACCTTATTTGTAGAGATATACTCTTGCTTCATAGGGTCTGAGTATGCACATGTTGCCGTTTGTCTTTGCATCGTTGTATGTGCTGATTGCAAGTTCACCGTCTGCAAGGTTGAAACCGTCGGGGGCTGTGAAAATCATTTCCTTGTCGGAGAATGAACAGATAACAAGCATTCTCTGATCTTTATAGTGTCTTGAATAGACGAAAAGATCTTTTCTGTCATGGAAATGTTCATGGAACTGACCGTAAATAACAATTTCGTTTTCCTTACGGAATTTAAGAAGCTTTCTGTAATAGTGAAGAATTGAATCAGGATCTTTTTCAGCAGCTTCAACATTGATTTCTGTGTAGTTGGGGTTGATATGGAACCAGGGCTTTTCTGCAGTTGTAAAACCTGCGTTCTTTTCTGCAGACCACTGAACGGGAGTTCTTGCATTATCTCTTGAAGCATATCTTGCCATCTTCATTGTTGTGTCTTTGGGCAGGATCTTGCTTACCATCTTGTAAACTGTTACTGTTGAAACATCTTCATACATGTCAATTGACGGAAGCTCGATGTTTGTCATACCGATTTCCTGACCCTGGAAGACAAAAGGAGTACCACTCTGACAGATATACATGGTTGCGAGCATTTTACCGCTTTCCACACGGAATTTTTCATTACCGTAACGGCTGATAACTCTGGGTTGGTCATGGTTTTCAAGGTAGTTTGCATTCCATGCTTTGCCGTAAAGCTCAGTCTGCCAGTTGTTGTAAACACTCTTGAGTTTTTTGAGATTGAAAGGTGTGTGAAGCCAGCTGTTAAGGAAACAGTCTGCTTCCATGTGCTGGAAACTGAACATCATGTTAAGAACCTGTTCAGGACCTTCTGAAATGTGTTTGAGAGCTTTCTTTGTTGTCATCATGGGAGCTTCACCGATTGTGACACAGTCATAATTATCAAGAACATCTCTTCTGTATTCAGCAAGGTAATCATGAAGATGCGGACCGTCCATATAATGTTCCATACCGCCTATGATGGGTACGGGGATACCGTCGGGAAGACCTGCATCCTTTGAAATATAAGTGATAACATCTTCACGGAAACCGTCAACGCCCATATCGAGCCAGTATCTCATTATATCCTTTACTTCTTCACGGACTTTCGGGTTGTCATGATTAAGGTCAGGCTGTTCCTTTGCAAAAAGGTGAAGATACCATGCATCTGCTTCTTTATCGAATTCCCATGCACTGCCTGAGAAGTTTGACTGCCAGTCATTGGGAGGAAGTTTGTTTCCGCATCTGCCTTTTCTCCAGAAATAGTAATCTCTGTAAGGACTGTCGGGGTTCTTGCTCTGTTTGAACCATTCGTGCTGATCTGATGTGTGGTTGATAACAAGGTCCATGATAACTTTAAGACCTCTTTCATGAGCACCGTCAAGCACAGCCTTGAAATCGTCAAGTGTTCCGAAATAGGGAGCAATTTCCCTGTAGTTTGAAATGTCATAACCGTGGTCTTTACCCGGTGATGCATAAAGGGGAGAGAACCAGATAGCATCCACGCCGAGGCTCTTTATGTAATCGAGTTTTGAGAGAATACCGATAAGGTCACCGACACCGTCGCCGTTACCGTCACAGAATGAACGGGGCCATATCTGATAAACTGCCATTTCTTTGTACCAGCATTTTTTGATGTTTTCGCTCATATTATCAATTCCTTTCCGTCAGATATATTCTTTAAGATATTTAAGACTTTCTGCTGTGCAGGTTGCCTTGATGTCTGATTTTTCATACATTTCGGGAGTTGTTACACCTGAATAAACAAGAACGCTCTTTGTTCCGTTTTTCATGCCGATTGCAATGTCTGTTTCAAGTCTGTCACCGATAAAACAGATTTCATCCCTTGTGCAACCGAGCTTGTTTGTAACAAAGTCAACTGTGTAACCGTAGGGTTTGCCGATGATAATGTCGGGATATCTGCCTGTTGATGCGGCAAAAAGCTCAATCATTGAGCCTGTATCAGGCATGAAACCGACTGCAAGGGGACAGTTTTTGTCGGGATGAGTTGCAATGTATTCAGCACCGTTTGCAATGAAGTTTGCGGCTTTGTTGATTTTTTCGTATGTGAGAGTTGTGTCAAAACCGAGAAGCACGATATCGGGATTGTCATCAACAAGATTCATTTCTGCTTTTACGCAGTCTCTTGTGAAGTTGTCGTTGCCGAGAAGATATATTCTTTTTCCCGCTCTGTTTCTTTTAATAAAGTCAATTGCAACGTGTGAAGAAATAATGATTTTATCTTCAGGCACGGGATAGCCGATTTTTATAAGTTTATGAAGACATTCTGCCGCATCGTGTGATGAGTTGTTTGTGAAGAAATAGAAATCCTTGCCCTTTCCGGGAAGTGCATCTGTAAATTCACAAGCTCCTTCAATCATGTTGTCACCCAGGTAGAATGTACCGTCCATGTCGATTATGAAGTATTTTACATCCTTTAACATACTGTTTCTCCTATTTTAATAAATATTGACATTATCATAATCAGTACACAGCATATTGCAAAATATATATGTACCGCTTTTTCACCGTTACTGAATTTTATTTCGTCTTCTTCAATTGCTTTCATTCTGAAATAAGCAGCTTCGTAAACGACTGAATAAACAAATAACGTTGAAATTGTTCCGAATGCCTCTTTTAACGTTATTATGGATATTGTGGTTATTATAAACGGAAGCATAAAAAGAACTTTATCAACTATTGTTGTTTTACCGTTATCATTGCTTTTTTCCATCAGTTCCTGCACAAGAACGTGTAAAACGATCGGAAATGCTGCAAGAGATGCAACTTTATGTACTCCGAGCATACATAAAAATAACGGAAATACAGAATAAAGAGCAAATTCTGCAGATTCAAAAGTTTTCATTATCTTTTTGTAGTTGACCGTTTTCTTGGGAATGTAATACTGAATACAGTCAATACAAAGGATAATAACATAAATTATAAAAAGTGAAAATGAAATTTCTGATTCAGCTATATATGAATGAAAACCGTTTGCATCAATTGATGCAAGTTTTTCTGCAAATAAAGGCTTTGCAAGAATGAATGTGACAGCACAACCGATACCACCGATAGCACCGAGAGTGCATTCCATCAGTTTCCACGATTCAACGGCATCTTTCTTCTGAAGTACTTCAAAAAGGCGTTTTCCGTTTTTGCCGGGATGCTTTGCACGTATCTGCATCATCTGAGCAATAACCCAGCCGACTGCACCGAAAAGGAATGAACCGAGAGTCATTGCAAGGCATGACCAATCTTTGAAAATAACTGCAAACAGAATAATTTCTGCAAGTATGCCGAAAAGTCCGCCCCATGATTCTTTTCGTTTAATGGAAAAATAAATCTTGGGAAATTTATTTTCTTCGGGATTGTGAGGATGGTTGAGTATAAAGTAGAAAACAATTGCAAACAGGGGAAGTAAGCAGAAGAAAAGAATGATCTGCCATAATTTATACATGCCTGAAATTGCGGTTATGAACATTGATATAAAACCGCCGAAAATTCCGAACCAGATTCCGCCTTTGACAAAAAGAGCAACAAGACCCTTTTTCAGTGTGGGAGAATTCGGTTCATGCATGGAAAGATGAAGCGTTTCACCGTATGTCATGCATCCGCCGCAATACATGCCTATTGCACCTGCACCTGCAAGAATCCATGGTGATGAAGAAAGAACTTCCGACCCCGAGAAAAGAGCAATAAGCAGTCCCATAAATGCACCGGGGAGCATAGCACCTTTTTCACCGCCGATGATAGTGCCTCTCATGCCCCAGCCGTAAGAAACGGCAATTGCCGAGAATGTTATAAAAAATATGATACTCTGAATATCCATTCTGTCACCTCAGAAATCAAGAGTCATAAGTATACCTTGCCCAAAATTAAGGAAATTTTTAAAGCCGTTCTTTTTATAAAATCTGACAGCATTTTTATTGGTTGCGTTAACGACAAGCATAACTGAATTTATGCCTTTTGATGAAAGGTTTTCTTTAAGTGCGTTTATCAGCCCGGTACCGTAACCCTTGTGCTGATAATCGGGAAGAATATCAATGTGCAGATGTGCTTTGCATTTTTTTGCAGCAGGGAGATGTGCAAGAATCTCACCCCATGAAAAAAGATAACGGAAAAAACCGAGTTTTTTAATTTCTGCTCTGTAAGGTTTTGATGCCTTTATGTATCGTTTGATGTTTTCACTGCAGAGTATATATCCCACGGCATTGTCATTGTCATCTGCAAGTGCAAAGCAATTCTGAGGCTCCTGCTCAATATAATAGTCACAATAAAGTTTAAGGATAAAAAGCTTTTCTTTTTCGGGAGCATCAGTTCCTACGGAAGTTTCCAGACAGATGTGTCTGAAATTATTTTTATCAGTTTCTTTATATGGTCTGATCTGCATTTTTTACCACACCTTTACAATTATAATTATATATAAAAATTTTATATATGTCTACTCTTTTTATAAAAAAAGTATTTAAAAAATAAATATATTATGTTATATTATACAAGAATGGAGTGGTTACAATGAATATTGCGACTGTCGGCACATCATGGATAACCGAAAGTTTTATTGATTCTTCAGGCTATGTTGAAGATGTAAATATTTATGCAGTATATTCACGAAGCGAAGAAAAAGCAAAAGCATTTGCAGAAAAAAATAATGTGCAAAAATATTATTCTTCTCTTGAAGATATGCTGTCCGATAAAAATATCGATGCTGTTTATGTTGCAAGTCCCAATTCAAAGCATTATGAGCAGGCAAAAATGTGTCTTGAATCAGGTAAACATGTTATCTGTGAAAAACCTATGGTTGTCACCTCAGAGCAGCTTGAAGAGCTTTATAAACTTGCAGACAGCAAAAATCTAATCCTCCTTGAAGCCATGAAATCAATGCATTCCGAAGGTCTCGGAATTATAAAAAATTCAATTGCAGACATTGGCGAAATCAGAACGGCAAGTATTGATTTTTCACAGCATTCATCAAAATACGGAGCTTATAAAAGGGGAGAGAATCCCAATATTTTCAATCCCGGATTCTGCACAGGTGCTCTTATGGATTTAGGCGTTTACTGTGTTTACTTTGCACTTGAAATTTTCGGTAAACCAGTGAAAGTTATTTCTCATTCCGATTTCCTTGAGTCAGGTGCAGACTGCACAGGTACTCTGGTTTTTGTTTATGAAGACAAAACCGTAACCATTACATATTCAAAAACAGCAAACGGATTTTTAGGCAGCAGAATTCTCGGTGAAAACGGAGCAATAACCGTAAAATCAGTGTCAAAGTTGACGGGGATTGACAGATATTACAATGACGGAAGAATTCAGGAGCTTTATCCCGTTATTGACGAAAATGTTGTCATGTCAAAGGAAATCGAAGCTTTCAGAGATTTCATAAACGGCAAAAACAAAGACTATTACGATTATTGCAAGCAGACTGCATTTGCATCATGCGGAATAATCGAAAATATAAGAAGAGAAAACAATTTCGGATTTTAAGGAGGTGTATGGATGAAGAGAAAATTTTCCCATGTGATTGTAGTGGGAATTGACGGTGCAGGATCATTTTTCAAAGATGCAGACACGCCGGATTTTGATCGTATATTTGCAGACGGAGCCGTAACTTATGATGCGCTTGCATCAAATCCGTCAATCAGTGCAGAATGTTGGGGAGCTATGCTGCTTGGTGTCGGCCCTGAAGTTCATAAGCTGAATAACGGTATAGTTTCATCAACTCCTTATCCTGTTGATTCTCCGTATCCGTCACTTTTCCGCAGAATAAGAGAAGCTTATCCTGATGCAGAGCTCGGTTCATTCTGTGACTGGAATCCGATTACATACGGAATTGTTGAAAACAATATCGGTGTTTCACATGATACTGCAACTGATGATGAGCTTGTTCCTGTTGTTTGTGATTACATCAGAAACAAAAAGCCTGATTTTCTGTTTATGCAGTTTGACAGTGTTGACGGGGCAGGGCATAAATACGGTTACGGCACAGCTGAGCATCTCAAACGTATAGCTGAAGTTGATGTACTTATTAACGATGTTCATTCTGCCGCCGCAGATGCCGGAATAATTGACGATACATTATTTATAGTAATTGCAGACCACGGCGGAACAAACCCCGGAAACGGTAAGGGCGGCAGTCATGGCGGTTGGACTGACGGCGAAAAATATGTTACTTTTGCAGCATCAGGCAAAGGTGTTAAACATGGCATAATCAGTGAAATGAATATAAGAGACCTTGCAGCGATAGTTCTTTATTCTTTGGGCATTGATGCTCCTGAATTTGATGAACAGGGGTGGACCGCACAGATTCCCGATGGACTTTTTGATGATGCTGATATCCCGCCATACCGTGATATTTCGCATCTTACAGGAGCAGCACCAAGAATTTCAAAAGTTCCTCATACATCTGAATTAATTTGAAAATGTTGAAAAGAAGGTTTATTTATGAAGTTTGTAAATGTCCTTGATAACAAAAATGTTGTTGCTGACGGAATTCACGATGACACAAAAGCATTACAGGCATGTATTGATGAAGTGAAAGACGGCGGGACAGTCTATTTTCCCGACGGTACATATCTTATTTCCAATGCACTCATTTTCTATTCCAATCAGATTTTTAAGTTGTCAGATAAAGCAACAATACTCAGAAGTGACAAAAGTGAGCCGCTTACAAAGTATCTTCTTGCATCATATTCCGAACCGGAATGGGGCGGATATGAAGGCACACATGATGTTGTGATTTCGGGTGGTACATTTGACGGTAATGTCGGTATGACCGAGAAATCAACTCTTGTCAATACCGTTCATTGCAGAAACATAACAATAGAGAATTGCCGTTTTGTTCATTGTTCACAGTGGCATATGATTGAAATCAATGCAACAGAGAATGCAGTTGTCAGAAACTGTATTTTTGACGGACCGACTTACACAAGTGTAAATGAAAATCTTTATAATGAAGAGATTCAGATTGACCTTGCCCGTGAAGGCTCATACGGCCCCGTTTATAACTGTGACGGTGCTCTGATAGATTTCAATCGTGATGATACTGTCTGCCGTAATATTAAAATTCATGATAACATCTTCAAGTGTGACGGTTTTCCCGGTGTAGGACATCATGGTGATGCACCTCATTATAATATTGAAATTTATGATAATATTTTTGACGGTCCCTGCGGCAGAGACGGTAAGAGCAGAGGTTATATCATCTTCAGACCGTTGGTTTATGACATAAAGGTCAGAAACAACATATTCCTTGCTCCCGATGAAACTGATTCACCTGCTTACGGAATAATTTCCGAAAACCCCGACAAAACAGTTCTTATTTGTGAAAACAATATCTTTAAAGGAAAAATTGATAAAGAGATTTTTTAAGGAGGATAACATGATTTATAAGAAGAACAGCGAAAAGTGTCTTTCAAAGGAGCTTTTTAAACATCCCACAAGTGAATACAGAGGCACACCTTTCTGGGCATGGAACTGCAAACTTGATAAAGAAGAACTCAAATGGCAGATTGAAGTGTTCAAGGAAATGGGGCTGGGCGGATTCCATATGCACGTAAGAACAGGTATGGCAACACCTTATCTTTCAGACGAATATATGGATATTGTCAGGGCTTGTGTTGAAAAGGCAAAAGACGAAAAAATGCTTGCATGGCTTTATGATGAGGACAGATGGCCCTCGGGTGCAGCAGGCGGTCTTGTAACAAAAGATAAGAAATACCGTGCAAGATACCTTCTTTTCACTCCCGATTCATATGAAGACAGCTCTGCAAGTCTTCAGGTCAATGATTCAAGAAGTGAAGGCGGAAGAAACGGCGAAGGCGATTTTCTTGCAGCTTACGATGTTGTTCTTGATAAAGACGGTTACCTTGATTCATTCAGAAGAATAGACAAAGATGCAGCTGCTGAAGGCACAAAATGGTATGCATATATGGAAGTTTGTTCACCTTCAAGCTGGTATAATAATCAGTCATATCTTGACACACTCAGCAAGGATGCAGTAAAACGCTTTGTTGAAGTGACACATGAAAGATACAAAGAAACCGTCGGTGCTGATTTCGGTGATGCTGTTCCTGCAATTTTTACCGATGAACCTCAGTTCTGCAGAAAGCAGACACTTAACAATTCAACAGATAAGCATGATATCAATCTTCCCTGGACAGATGATATCCCCGAAACATATAAAGCAGCTTACGGAGAAGATATTCTTGATTTTATTCCCGAACTTTTCTGGGATAAGAAAGACGGCGTAAGCCTTTCCCGTTACCGTTATCATGACCATATTTCAGAACGTTTTTCTGAAGCTTTTGCAGATGTATGTGGTTCATGGTGCCGTGAAAACGGACTTTATCTCACAGGTCACATGATGGAAGAGCCTACACTCGATTCTCAGACAGCTGCTCTTGGTGAAGCAATGCGTTCATACCGTGGTTTTGATCTTCCCGGTATAGATATGCTCTGCAACAGCTTTGAATTCACAACTGCAAAGCAGGCTCAGTCAGCTTGTCATCAGTTCGGCAGAGAAGGTGTTCTTTCCGAGCTTTACGGTGTAACAGGCTGGGATTTCGATTTCCGCGGTCATAAGCTTCAGGGCGACTGGCAGGCAGCTCTCGGTGTAACTGTCAGAGTACCGCATCTGTCATGGGTTTCAATGGCAGGTGAAGCAAAGCGTGACTATCCCGCCTCAATTCATTATCAGTCACCCTGGTATAAAGAATATTCATATGTTGAAGACCATTTCGCAAGAGTTTACACTGCAATGACACGTGGTAAGCCCGTTGTAAAAGTCGGTGTTATTCATCCTGTTGAGTCATTCTGGCTTCATTGGGGTCCCAATGACAAATCAGAACTTGCACGAGATGCTCTTGATGAAAAATTCCAGAATGTCACAGACTGGCTTCTTAAGGGCAGCATAGACTTCAACTTTATCAGCGAATCACTTTTCCCGACTCTTTGCGAAAAGGGTACAAATCCCATCAGAGTCGGTGAAATGGAATACGATGCAATTATCGTTCCCGATTGTGAAACACTGCGTTCAACAACTCTCGAAAGACTTGAACAGTTTGCGGCAAACGGCGGTAAACTCATATTCATGGGTTCGGCTCCCGTTTATGAAAATGCTGTTCCCAGTGAAAGAGGCAAAGCACTTTACGAAAAGTCAACCGTCATTTCCTTTGACCGTGAAAAACTTCTTTCTTCACTTGAAGACAACAGAACAGTCACAATCCGTTACAAGAACGGTTCACTCTCTGATAATCTTATCTATCAGATGCGTCAGGATAACGATTGTCAGTGGCTCTTTGTGGCTCACGCAAAGAATCCCTATAACAAAGATGTTTTCTGCAGCAGAAACGTCAGAATCTATCTTGACGGTGAGAGAAAAGTTACTGTTTATGATACAGTCACAGGTGATATTTACCCTGCAGATGTTGACTACGCAAACGGCAAAACAGTCATAAAGAAAGAGATGTATGATTTCGATTCTCTGCTTGTCAAGATTGAAGACGGCAGAAACGAAAAAGCTGAAGCAGCTGCAGAAATCAAAGCAAACGAAACTGTAAAAATCCCCGCATTTGTTGATTATACTCTCGATGAAGAAAACGTACTTCTTCTTGATATGTGCCGTTTTAAGACAGATGACGGTGAATGGCACGAAACAGAAGAAATTCTTATTGCAGACAATGTTGCAAGAGCAGAAGCAGGTCTCAGCGAAAGAGGCGGTGCAGTGCCTCAGCCCTGGGTAATTCCCGAAGAAGAAATCAGACACTCAATCACACTCGAATTCACCATCAATTCAGAGATTGAAGTCGCATCTCCCGTACTTGCTCTTGAAGATGCTGAACTTGCTCAAATCGCACTCAACGGTCAGGCTGTTTCAAATGAAATTGTCGGCTGGTATGTTGATAAATCAATCAAGAGGGTTGCACTTCCGAAACTCAATGCAGGTGCAAATATTCTTACTGTGAAGCTTCCTCTCGGCAACCGTACAAACACCGAATGGTGCTATCTTCTCGGTGATTTCGGTGTCAGAGTTATCGGCTCAACAGCCACAATCTGCAAAAAGGCAGAAAAACTTGCATTCGGTGACATTGTGCCGCAGGGACTTCCTTTCTACGGCGGTAACATCACATATCACCTTGAAGCAGAAACCGACAAGGGTGAGCTTCTTGTGACAGTACCCCGTTACAGAGGCGGTCTTGTAAAGGTTATCGTTGACGGTGAAGACAAGGGTAATATTGTTTATTCACCCAATGAACTTCTTGTTAAAGGCCTTGCAGACGGTAAACATAAGGTTGATATAAAACTCTTCACACACCGATTCAATTCATTCGGTGCAGTACATCTTACAGATGTCAGCCATTCATGGCACGGTCCGGGAGCTTGGCGTGAAGAAGATGAAAAATGGAGCTATGAATATAACCTTAAAAATGTAGGTATTCTCACAACTCCGTGGATTAAAAAGTAATACAAAAAATTAAGCAGTTGCTGAATTTCAGCAACTGCTTTTGCATGGTTTATAGTTTATAAAACTTCTGCATAATCGAATTTTACAGAAACCTTTTTCTCTTTGCCGTTACTGTCACACACTGTTATATCGAGAATAAATTTGTTATTTTCTTCTCTGAGTGTATCACAAAGCCACCAATTCCCGTCTTCAAAATACCCTTGAACTATTTTACTGTTATAAAATCTAATAAGTTGGTTTGTTACAAGATGCAATTCAACTTCATAATAATTTCTGACAGGATTCGGATCGGTACAGTCATAATCAAGATTTATTTCTTTTGAAGAAATGATTTTTGCATCATGAAATCCGCCTGTTTTATCCCAATACCATGCTGGATTTTTGCCTGTCAGATTTTCAGTTATATAAATTCTGCTCATTTTAAAATCCTTTTTTGCGAATTACTGATATTTGTATCAACCATACACGCGGGAAAACTTCTCATCCGAATATTTCAGTACAGACACGTTAAATTCTATTGAATCAAAAAATTCAGCTTCGCTCATACTGTCGTAATAATCAGCTTCAATTAATAACAAAACCGAACAATCTGTTTTTTCGTCAATACCTGTCCTTGAGAAAGCGGGAGACTCATTCAGCATATACTCAACTTCAAGAAAATCTGCTGACGGTTTTTTGAATTCTGCATTTATATGTTCGTCGCAAATCTGCGTACCACTGTTATTAAGCATTACACCTTGTACTTCAATAACATAATATTTATCACTGTTATTCAGAATTTTATTTATTTCGTTTTTTGAAAGTCTGAAACGGCTGAGAATTTCATTATTAGCTGAACTGACAATTTCAACAGAAGATGGATAAAATGGGATTGTAGTCCGCTGAGACAGAGTGAAAATTAAAATGCTGCAGAGAACAACAAAAATAAGAACTATTGCTGATTTTATAATGATTTTTTTCATAATTTTCACTCCTTTATTTAATTATAACTCTCAAAAAGCTGTTTTGAAATACCATTTTTTATGAAAATAAATTTTTGTTGAATGTGCATAAATGCGGGTTTATTGTTTTGTGCAAAAAAAGCAGTCACTGTATGAAACAGTAACTGCTGATTGTAAATTGTACATTATAAATTATAAATTGATCATTGGCAGATCACACTGAATAATCTGCATATTACCCGCAGCAAAGAGTTTGCCGTCGATTATAGCAGGTGCAAAGAAATAATCACCCTTCTTCACATCTCTTGCAAAGTCACCGCATGTGATTTTTCCGTTGCCGTCTGTCACGACAAAAACACTCGGACAGGGAAGTGCAACACTTTCACCGTTTACGTTATATCTTGTCACAGCAAAACAGGGAGTCTTTTCGTGAGTGATAAGTCTTTCGATATGACCGTCTCTGACAGGCTCACATTTTGCCGCTTTAATAGTTTTCTCAAGTGAATCAAGCTCCATATCAAAGCAGTCAAAAGCAATATCAGGATCAAGACCTAAGTATTTTTCGTTATCGCTGAGCACATAGTCTCCGCATTTGTTTTCAGGCTGAATTGTGAAGTCTGTGGGCTCCTGAACTTCAAGAAGAAGACAGTTTTTGCCGATTGCGTGAATCGCTTTGCCGGGAATAAGGAAAACATCTCCGGGTTTTACGGGGATTTTGTTGAGCATTGAAACGAGTACGCTTTCATCCTTGTCAAAAGCAGCTCTGAATTCTTCTTTTGTATATCTTTTGTTGAAGCCGAAGTAGATACAGGCATCTTCACCCGCACCGAGAATAATCCAGCTTTCTGTTTTGCCGTAGTCACTATTGAAATATTTTCTTGAAAATTCTTTGTCAGGATGGCACTGCACGGGAAGTCTGATTGAAGAGTCGAGAATTTTTGTCAGCATTCCAAGTTCTGTTCTGCCTTTGCCGAGCATTTCTTCTGTGTGATTTTTCAGAAGCTCGTCAAACTTTTCTCCGTCTTCCGTAATTGATATTCCTTCATCGGGAATGTCGCTGCCCTCGTTGAGAGCTTTTACGTAAGAGCATACCCATTCTTCGGGAAAAAAGCCTTCTGTGCTGTCATCACCGAAAAATGATGCAAACTGACTTCCGCCCGTATATATTCTTCTTACTCTGTTTTTCTTGAAAAATAAAGGTTTGTTAAGGTTCATGTTATTCACCTCACTGATAATGTATCATCTGTTTTCCTGCTTCAAAAACAGATGTGTAAACACCTGTTGCAACACTTGCGAAAACGGCAGCACCGAATGATGCTTCTTCCGTGTGTGCAGGTGTGCAGATTTCTGCGCCGAAAAGCTGTTCAAGATAATGTCTTAAAACAGGACTTTTTCTGACTGCATTGCCTGATGCTGTGAGCTTTGAAATATCTTTTTTGCCGAAACCGTCATAAAGGCTGAAAAGTTCCTGAGCCATACCGAAAAGGAAACCTTTTACAAGTGCAGACGGTGTGAAATTTGTGTCTGTAATGCCTGAAATAAGACCTTTTATATCGGGGTTGAGTCTTGTACCGCAGAATCTTGTGTCAACCGTAATCGGATGCTCATCGGGGAAGATTTCAGCAATTGCATCCATATTCTTATAAACATCATCTTTGTTTCCGCCGAAGATTTCAGCACACTGACAGAAGAATGAATGAAGAATTGCAAAGCTTCTGCCACCGCAAAGAGGTGCACCCACAAGAATGAATTTTCCGTCATTGAGCGGTCTTGCTTCACCGTCTTTTGGTGAAACGGGTGTATCTGTGATTACAGACACCTGACTGCCTGTACCGATGTTTACAAGAGCACTGTTTTCATCGTTGACAGATCCCATGACGGATGCCTGATTGTCTCCGATTGCAACAGAAACGGGAATGCCGTTTTCGTCGTTTCCTGCTATAACAGCAGTGCCGCAGACTTCGGGAAGAAAACTTCTTTCTATTCCGATTTTTCCGAGTGCATTTTCGTCAAAATCACCCTTTGCAAGGTCAAAACATCCGAGACTTGCTGCATCACTTGAATGCATAAGGGGAGTTTTTCTGCCTGTCAGCTTCATAACAAGATAGTCATGAATTGTGCAGAGTGTGACTGCTTCATCAGGCACTTTGTTTTCCTGTATATTGACAAAATGTGTTACAAGTCCGAAACCTGAAGCCATGGTGTAACCTGTTTTTTCGGTCAGATATGAGGCATATGTACCGTTGCCGAAAACATTGTTTCCGCTTGTGTCCTGCCATGTGTAAAGGGGACTTGCGTGGTTGCCGTTTTTATCAATGTAGACAATTCCGTGCATCTGACCCGTTACACCGATTGCAGAAACAGGTGCAAATTCTTTCAGAAGCTCGTTTTTTATATCAAGCACTTTGCCTATGATGATTTCGGGATTCTGCAGTTTGCTTCCGTCAATGACCGAATCATTTTTTACTGTTCTGCTTGCAAGAATATTTCCGTTTTCCGCATCGCACACAACAGCGCTGATGGTTGTTGTACCGATGTCAAGTCCGATAATTCTCAACATTCTATTCCACCTGTTGACTTGGGATCAAGTCGTGTTATGATATCCTGCTGAATTGCAGGTGAAAGATCAAGGAAGTTTACAAAAGTGCCGTGGATTCTCATAATATACACACCTGACGGAGCATATTTCTTGGGATTGTCAAGAACTTTTCTGAGAATTTCGGGTGTTGTGATGTTAAGGTATGTGTAGAAAGGTGAAATTCCGTTCTGCATGGGATTGAAGAAGAGGGGGTTCAGCACCTTTGTTCTGAATTCAAGACCTTTTTCTTCGTTTGTTTCACCTTTGAAATATTTGGGATCAATACCGAGATGTGAAGCACAACCGCCTGTCATTTTGTCATAGGGGAGCTTCATCTGTGAAAGTGTACGGAAACCGAGTCCCTGATTTGCATCACCGTGAAGCGGGTCAATGCCGTAGTTGAGCATTTCTCTTGACTTTCTGCCGTCAGGAAGAGCACCTACCCAGTAGCCGTAAAGAAGATGTGTTGAAGGTGTGCTGAAATCGGGACGGAAAGGATTGCCCAGATAGTTTTTCTTTGATGCAACAATGTCTGCGATTTTTGATGTAACTTCAACAGCTTCTTTATCTGCAACATCGTTGTTGTTTCCGAATTTCGGGCAGGAGAGAAGATATTCACGGAGTTCTTCATAGCCTTCAAAATTATTCCTGATTGCTTCAATAAGATTTTCCGCATCTTCGGGACGGTCTTTAAGAAGACAGTCAATTGCAACAAAGCTGTCTGCAACAACACTTGTGCCGTGTATAAGACATCCGCTGCCGTTGTAGGGAGTGCCCTGGTCAACAGTATCTCTTGCATCGTAGCCTGTTTCGATACCGCCCATAACTGCACTCAGGAATGGTACAGGAAGAAGAGAAAGAGCCTTTGAGCAGCCGTTTGCCGCATCAGTCATAAGAGTTGCGTAAGTCTCTGCATTCTTATAGAACTTTTCTCTGATATTCTGAAGTTTTTCAAGAGCAGAAGAATCGTCTGTATTGCCGATTTTCTTGCCTGTGATTTCGGAGTAACCGCCTGTAAGAGTGAGTTCAAGAATCTTGCCCAGATTGAACCAGCTGTTTGTTGTGTTGCCTGAATCCTTACCCATGATAAGAGGCTCCTGACAGCCTGCGATTGAATAATCAGCAAGGTCGTTTGCCGCAACACCGTTCTTTGCAAGAACTTCAAACATTGCGTCATCATTGAAAAGCGAGGGTGTAAGACATCCGGGAGTAAAGAAGAATCTGCCCATTGCTTCATAAACTGAATCGGGAGTATTCTTGTGAAGTTTTACAGAGAGAATGGGCTGGGGCATATTCATGTCATAATAAGCATCGAAAAGGGCGAATGATGTTTCATTTGTCAGATCATTGCCGTTTTCGTCTTTACCGCCTATGATAAGATTCTGAGAAATTGCCCAGCTTCTGTCTGCAACGTTATAGAAAACGAGAAGATGCTTGAGAAGTGCAGCAGTGTCTTCTCTGCTGAGATTTTCCATTGCTCTGTAAGGCTCAAAGATTCTGTCTGCATTGCCGACTGAGAATGCAAAGGGATTGGGAGCCTGTTCAAGACACATTACCTGCCACAGAAGAATGAAACTCTGAATGGCTTCAAAAAGAGTCTTGGCACCGTTTGCAGGAACTTTTTCAAGTGCTTCGGCAATATTGAGCATTCTGCACTTTTCGTCTTCATTCTCTGCGTTTTCAGCTTTTTCAAGAGCAAGAGCTCTGTATCTTTCAGCAAGGATAATAACAGCTTCAAGGGCAGATTTCATAGCTCTGCGGTGTGAATTCTGTTTATCGTTGCCTTCTTTTTTGTCAATTTCAGCAATAAGGTGTTTTACACCGTATTTTATTGCAGGGCGGAAATCGGGAATAACATGACCTGTAACCTGCTCAACGAAGAATGCAACTTCATCTGTGTATTCCGTGTATTTTTCGTAAACGGATGAAAGCTCTTTTACAAAAGGAGTTTCCTTGTCGTATGCACGCATTTTTTCAATGCGTTCTTTTGTGAATTCTGCATCTTCATCTATGTCGTTGTAAACTGCAGTGGGGTCACAATAACCTGAAAATGTTTCAACTCTGAATGCAGGATTGATAAGTGCATAGCTTCTTGCGAATGCATCTCTCTGTGTACCTGCAAAAACTGCATATCTGCTGATTGAGATGGGAAGTTTTTCAGCAATGATTTTAAGCTGCTGACCTGCTTTTTCAACAGCAGGAAGATCAGCGAACTGTTCATCTGTTTCGCGTCTGAATTCCTTGATTCTGAACCAGCCGTCAAGTTTTTTAAGTGAGCGTTCTTCCTTGAAAAGTTCTTTTGCAAGGTTTGTAAGATGTTCGTGATTGCCGATTTTCATTTGATCACACCCTATGTTTTTATAACTTTGATTGAGTTTGCTTTTAATGTTTCAATGAATTTTTTTATTGTTTCTTTACTGACAAAACCGTCTGAAACTGAATATTCTTTTCCGATTCTGTTCCATTTTTCTTTGCCGTATTCATGATACGGAAGAATTTCAATATCAAAATCTCCGCAGAGTGAATTGAAAAAATCAATAAATTTTTCAAGTGAATCGTCATCGTCGTTGAATGAATGGATAAGCGGAATTCTGATGTGTATTTTTTTTGTTTTAAGAATGTTTCTGATATTGTTTTCTACAACCGAGATATCTGCGCCTGTGATTTTTTTCAGCTTTTCTGCACAAGGGGATTTGTAATCCACAATCACAGTATTGCATTTTTCAGCAACTGAAAGGAATGTCTTAGTGGCGGCATTTGATTCAATGCAGAAATCAATTTCAGGTAAATTATTGATGATTTCAATTACTGCTTCAGACTGCAGAGTACATTCACCGCCTGTGAAAGTAACACCGCCGCCGTCAAAAAACATCGGTGCGGAAGATTGTATTTCACGGATGATTTCATCTGTGCTGTATTGTCTGCCGCCTTTTTCCATACCTTCGGGATTTGAACACCACGGGCAGAACATATTGCAGCCTGACAGGTGATAAACAAGTCTGTTCCCCGGACCGTCCTGAGAGTAATTGAATCCTTTTTCAAAAATATTTATCATCATTGTTTTGCTTTTTTACCGATTTTAAAATCGGGGAGCTGAGCCATGATGATTGCAACAAACATAACAGCAAAACCGATGAATTCTCTCTGAGTGGGAAGATTGCCTCTGATAACCCAGTCTGCAAGACCTGAGAAAACAGATTCAAGACTCATAAGAAGCGGAGCAAGAATGTGGTTGCAGTGCTTCTGACCGATAATCTGAAGAGTGAATGCTGCACCGCCTGAAAGCACACCTGAGTAAAGCAGGGGAAGTGCGTTTGCCTTTATGACTTCCATGTCGGGTTTTTCAAAAATGAGCATGAGAACTGTTGCAATAACTGCAGTGATTCCGAACTGGATGCATGAAAGCTTTACACCGTCAACTTTATCTGAAACTGAATCAACTGTAATAATCTGAGCTCCGTAACCGACAGCACACGCAATAAGCATGATGTCAGCTGCAGACATTGTAAGACCTTCACCGGGAGTGATGGAAATGAAGTAAAGACCGACAGCTCCGACTGCAACGCTCAGCCATGCCATAAGTCCGACTTTCTTTTTGAAGAAGATGCCGAAAATCGGAACAAAGATTATGTAAAGGGCAGTAAGGAACGCAGCTCTGCCTGTTGAAACATCTTTACCCTGCATATCAATACCGAACTGCTGGAAGATACATCCTGCGGCAAGTGTTATACCGCAGATGATACCTGCACGGGCAAGAACTTTGTTTTCGCTGAACCAGTGTTTTAAGCTGTTGTACTTTTTCTTGTTGAGTCTTGCTTTTTTTGTGTTGTTCTGAAAAAGAACAACAGCGCCGATTGAAAGGAAAGCAAGAGTGCATCTGATGCTCTGGAATGTGAAAGAGCCAACGTCTCCGCCTTCACTCTGTGCAACGAATGAAATACCCCAGATAAGCGCTGCAAGCACGATAAGAAGGGGACTGATAATTTTTTGTGCCTTTAATTTTTTGTCCATTTTATTACCTCAGATAATTAACTGTTTTGATTATTTTTCCGTCTTTTTTGTAAACTCTCGGTATTCTTCTTGAAACACCGCAGATAACTTCGTAGTTGAAACTCATTGACTTTTCGCCTATTTCTTCTGCAGATACGGTAAGATTTCCGTCTGATCCGAAAAGGATAACTTCGTCGGTTACTTCGCAATCGATATCTGTAACATCAATCATGAACATATCCATACAGACTCTGCCCACAATAGGCGCGTATTTGCCGTTTACGATAACTCTGCCGCAGCCTGACAATGCTCTGGGATAACCGTCTGCATATCCTGCCGAAACAGTTGCAATGCGTCTTGCCTGAGTTGTTTTGTATGTGTGACCGTAACTGATGCCTGTATCTGCGGGTACATCTTTGATGCTGATGATGTGACTTTTGAAAGTCAGCGCAGGAATCAGGTCGATAACAGTCTGGTCAATTTCGTCAGACGGATATAATCCGTAAAGAGAAATTCCCATTCTGACCATATCAAAATTTTCATCCAATTCAGATATACCTGCGGAATTGCACATGTGATGAATTCTGAATGTTATACCTGAATCAGCACATTTTTTTACAAAATCCTTGAAAAGCTCGGTCTGATTGTAAGACACGGTTTTGTCTGTCATGTCTGCACATGCATAATGTGAAAAAATTCCTTCAAGCTCAATATTTTCAAGCTCATTTATTTCACAGACAGCTTTTACGGCTTCCTCATCGGGATGAAAACCGATGCGTGTCATACCTGTATCAATTGCGATATGTATTTTTGCTTTTCTGCCGATTTTTTTTGCTGCTTCGTTAACTTTCTTTGCTCTCTCTTTGTTGTAAATTGTCAGTCTTACATTGTTTGATATAAGCTCTTCATAATCATCGGAATGTGTGTAAGAAAGAACAAGAATGTTTTTTTTGATGCCTGCGCGACGGATTTCCATAGCTTCGTCTGCAGATGCGACTGCAAAGAAATCAACTTTGTCAGAAAGTAATTCTGCAATTGTGACTGCACCGTGACCGTAAGCATCTGCTTTGACAACAGCACATTTCAGAGTGTTTTCGTCTATGCAGTTTTGCAGCTCATTTAGATTATGCTCAATTGCGTTTACATCAATTTCGGCAAATGTTCTGAGATATCTGCTCAAATTTATCACCTTTACTATAAAATAAAAGATTTCCTTTAAATATTTTAAATATCTAAAAGAAATCATAATATATTTTTATTATTTTTGCAATAGAAATTATGCTAAAAGATGAGTTTTTATTTCATCAGCAGAGCTGAAAACGGAAGTATCAACGATTTCGGTTTCGCTGACGGGAATATTTTTAAGAAAAACGATTTTGTCGCTGAGATAAAATGCCTCTTCGGGACTGTGAGTGATAATTATTGCAGTCTTGTTTTTTACTGTATTTTTTATCAGTTCAAGAATGCCCTGCGATGTTTTTACATCGAGTCCGTACAGCGGTTCATCTATAAAATACACATCACCGTCAAAGGCAATTGCCCTTGCGATTGCGGCACGTCTTGCCATGCCTCCGCTGAGTTCATCGGTCATTTTGTTTTTTTCAGACAAAAGCTCAGTATTTTTTAAAGCTTCGGATATTTTGTTTTCATCTGCAGTAACATATTTCAGGTTTTCATAGACACTGAGATTCGGAAGCAGTCTGTTTTCCTGAAATATAAATGATTTTTTTAACTTTTCCGTGCCTGAGATTTTGCCGTTGTCAGGTTTAATAAGACCTGAAATGAGTTTGATGAGCGTTGTTTTGCCGATACCTGACCTGCCCATAATGCAGTAAGTCTTGCCTTTTTCAATTTCAAAACTTAAATCCTGAATTATTTTATTGCTGCCGAATGAGAATGAAATGTTATTTATCTGAATCATTTTTCTTACCTCTTTTCAGCAATAATATCATAATCTTTTCAAGAATTATGCTCAGAATTACAACAACTGCAGTCCATGCAAACATTGCAGCAGGTTCAAAATAGACTTTCGATTCATATATTCCGTTGCCTATTGACATTGTCGGATTGCAGATGACTTCTGCCGCAATTCCTGCTTTCCATGCAAGTCCCATTGCTGTTGTTGCCGCAGAAATAAAGTATGGTTTAACTGACGGAATATAAAGCTTTAACAGTTTCTTTTTGAAAGACACACCGAAAGCATCTGACATCTCAATGAGTTTTTCATCTGTTTCCTCAAAACCTGTTTTTATGTTTGAATAAACAAAAGGAAAAACAATCAGTGCAGTTGCAAATGACGGTATGTTGCCTGTTTTTAGCCAGATTACTGCAAGAATAATAAACGATGCAACAGGTGTTGCTTTTATTATGCTTACGGCAGGGGCGAGAAACTCCGAAAATCCTTTGAAAAATGAAGAAACAGCACCTGTAAGCACACCTGCAACAGTTCCGATGATAAATCCTGCCGAAATTCTGATTACGGACAATAAAACCGACAGCCAGAAATCGCCTGTAACCGCAAGATTTTTAAGTTCTGTCAATGTGTCTGCAGGAGACGGAAAAAGGACGCTTAGCCCGACAACGGCAGAAAGAATCTGCCAAATGCCGAGCCATATCAGTGCAATAATAATTTTTTTACCGATTTTTTTAAGCGTTTGTGTCAACATAGAAATCATCACCGGGCATCTGTCCGCCGATTATTTTTGCATTCTGTGCAAGAAGTACGTTGTAGCAGCTTGCAAGAGCTGTTTTCATTTCTTCACCTGTGTAGCAAACGATGTTTGCGTTGGGAATAGCTTTCTTTGCTACTGCAGCAGGCATAATATCGTGTGATTCGATAAGTGCTGCTGCATCTTCAATATTTGCATTTACATAGTTTACGGATTCGCTGTAATCTGCAAGGAAGTTCTTGACAGCATCTTTGTTTTCTTCATAGAACTTTGCATTCACTGCAACGCAACCCATTGTAAGAGTACAGTCGCCTGTCTTTTCCCATTCTTCTGTGATGTTTATTCCTACTGTGAAAGAAGGATCTTTTGTGTTGATCTGTGAAACAAAAGGTTCGGGAAGAAGAATTGCATCATAACCGCCTGCAAGAGCTTTTGTAACTGATTCTGCATGCTCTGTTGCAAATTCAATTGTTACATCTTCACCGATAACAAGATTGTTTGATTCAAGAACATAATTGAGTGCATATTCAGCAATTGTACCCTGACCTGATGCAAGGATTGTCTTGCCTTTGAGGTCATCCACAGAATCAACAGCACCGTCTTTTGTAACGATGTAAAGCACACCGAGAGTGTTTACAGCAATAACTTTTACCTTGCCCTGTGATTTCTGATAAAGAGATGCAGCAAGGTTTGTGGGGATTGCAGCAATGTCATATTCACCCTGCATGAGCTTGGGACCTACAACAGTTGCATCTGTGTCAAGTGTGATGTTGTATTTGTTTGCAGTTTCGCCGTTATCGGACTTTGTCCACATGTAAGCACCGCCCATACCTGTGGGACCTTTAAGAAGAGATACATTGATAACATCTGTATCTGCTGTTGTGTTTTCTGCTTCATCAGTTACGATTTCAGCGTCTGTTGTGGGTTCTTCACTTGTTTTTGTGTCTGCACAAGCTGCAAATGAAACAAGGATCATCATAACAGCCATAATGAGTGCAAGAATTTTTGTTTTTGTCATGTTTGTTCACTCCTGTGATTTTTATATGTTTTCGAGAGCAGACAAATCAAGGATTATGATTTTTTTACCGTCTCTTTTTATAACCGAATCATTTTCAAGTGTATCAAAAGCTCTGTAAACTGAGGCTCTGCCGACGTTCAATGCTTCTGAGATACTTGTTATGCTGAAAGGCAAAACAGATTCAGTTTTTTCATCATTTGTGTATTGAAGAATGAATGATGCAACTTTCTGTAATGTTTCAGCTTTTGTGTATGTGGTTATTTTTTTGTTCAGAAAATGAATTTTTTCTGAAAGAATAGTGATATAGTTTTCAGAAACTGCAGGGTAGACAGAAAAAATCTTTTTCACGTTTTCTTTAGAGAAAACAGCCATGGTTACTTTTTCAAGCGCAGTTATCTGTGTCAGGTAATTTTCTTCTTCATAAAAGAGTGTAGCCATTCCGAAAATATCACCTTTGCTGTGAATATTCATCAGAATTTTTGAATTACCGCTTTGTTTTGTAACGGAAGCTGAACCCTTTATGATTATAACCAGACTTCTTGTGTAATTGTTTTCAGAAAAAATAACTTCATTTTTTTCACAGACTGTAAATGTTGCATATTCTTCCGCAATATTACACAGATCAGATTCTGATATATTCCTGAAAAGGGGACATTCAGCAAGTGCACTGAGAAAAGATTTTTTCATAAAAACACTCCAAATCTGTATCACATGATACATTATATGATATATTTTTGATTTTGTCAAGAAAAAAAGAACAGTTGCCGTTATTTTGCAACTGTTCTTCATATCAGTCAAGTTTTGCTGAAATTCTTAATATTTTTCTTGCATCAGATGCAGAAACTTTTCCGTCAGAGTCCATATCGGCACGTTTGATTTCGGCTTCTGTAAGAGTATGCAGTTTTGCGGAAGTACGCAATGCAATTCTTGCATCGGATGCCGTAACATTTCCGTCGTTATTGATATCGCCTTTGATATCACTTGTGTTTATATCGGGGATTTTATTATAACCGTTGTCTGCAATGAGTTTGGGATAATTTATGTAACACAGGTTAAGGTCTGTGTAATTTGCATCAATACCGCTGACACTGCCTCGGTCTGTATATTGCCACATACCGTAATCGCCTTCATAGCCGCACTTGTCATGCCAATCTGCAATCCATAATGAGTGACCGCTGAAAAGTGCAGGTGTGTAATAATCCTGAGCCCATGTTGTGCTGCAATAAACACCTGTGTAGATATTTTCTTGTTTCATGACATCAAGAAAAGCTTTTGTTGAGTTGAAAATCTGTGTTCTGCCTGTTCTCTGAACAACTTTATCTTCCATGTCCATATAAACAGGCATGTCGAATTTCAGTTTGTGTTTTCTTATCATGTCAACAACGAATTCAGCTTCTTCTACAGCTTCTTCATTTGTTGTTGCCGCAGAGTAGAAATAGCAACCAATGTGCAATCCCGCATTGACTGCACCTTCGTAGTATTCAAAGAATTTGTCATCAACCAGCAACTCTTTTGTGGCTGTACCTCTCAGACCGATTCTGAGAATTACCGCATTGATGTTTGATTCTGCAATCTTATCCCACTTGATATTTCCCTGCCATTTTGAAACATCAATAACGTTCCATTGTACACTGTATTCTGAATTATCTATGTGAGAATCATCATAGGAAACAACATACTGTAAATTGATCCAGCCTTCTTTCCCGTTGTATGTGATTTTACCCCATTCACCGTTTATTGCAGTGATAGTAACAATAGTACCCAGAGGAATTGTACATATTACAGAAGATGATGTTGTGGGAGAAGGTCTGAAATTCAGTGCAGATGCAGTTGTCATGTATTTTCCGGGATTATTTTCTGCTTCAAGAGAATAGTCCGGCGTTGCGTATGCATAAATTTTGCTCAGAGTTACGGAATACATCTTTTTGTAAACAGAATTGTTTTCACCGCCCACAATTACAGTTATGTATTCGTCATCTGAATCTGTAACAAAACCGCAGAGATTTATCTTTCCGTTTTTTGAAATAAAGACAATATCGCCTTCTTCAGGAAAATGTTCATTCGGATTATGTATTTTTCCGTCATTTTCAAAAAATTCGTAAAGTTTGTTTATATCTGCAGTTCTCGGAAAGGCAGCTTCGGGTGCAGATGCTTCATTTGCACACCATCCGACAAACGCAGCACTCCAGTTTTCGTATTTGCCTGAAACAGCATTGTCATATTTTGACCCTGTGTTATCGGATTTATAACCGATCTGAGTTGCTGCAATTGCAATGATATCCTGTTTTAAATCACCTGTATTTTTATGAGTGTTTTCATAATCGGCAAAAACAGTTACATATGCAGATGTGAAAATAAGAAGAATTGCAGTAACGATAGAAATGAATTTTTTCATATTTTTTAATCCTTATGTTTTTATACTGTATTTATTATGCAATGTTTCTGATAAGATTTCAAGACGGTTTCTTCTGGAAAATCAGAAGAAGAATTTTCTTGAGAGCCATTCTTTAAGCTTGTTGTTTTTTTCTACTGCAATGAAGAACAGAAGTAAAATAAGGGAAGAGATTCCGAAAATAATTGTAATATAAGTCACAATTACAACATTCGCATAAAGATTTACAATAAGACAGATGTAGATATTCAGAAGCGTAAGTGCGGAAAATACTGCAATAAGACTTTGTGCAAGGGGACGTTTTTTTGAAAAATATGCAGCAAGAAGAGCAACACCTGCAAAAACACCCAGATCAAGGGGAACTGCAACTTTCCAGAACCAGCCTGTCTGTGCAGAGTTGTAGTAATAGAATATGAATATATACAGCGCAGTTGCAATCGCATCTATTGCTATCGTAAGGTATTTTTTATTGCTTTTCATAATGAACGGTAATACAAAAAGGAACCAGAACATGGCTGAAGATGATACAACATAAATACTCCAGAGCAGATCAGGTGTTAAAAGAAGATTTGTAATAACGCAAACAACATTGGGTATCAGCAAAAGAATTGAAAAGATTATTGCATTGAACCTGTTGTTTGTTGATTTTGGAATTACGATGTTTTCAGGGAATGCAGGCGGTGTGCTGACGGGATTGATTATATTGGGATTTATAACAGGTGTGTCACAAAGGGGACATTTGTTTGAACTTTCCGCAAGTTCAACACCACAGTTTACACAGTAGGACATATCAGTTCTCCTTTTTTTTGAAAATAAGCATTTGATTATTGCTTATTGCTTTCAATTTTTACAGGTATTCCTTTTTTTACAAGAAAACGGAAAAACTCACGCTCAACATCTGTATCTTTATACATGTTCGCAAAAGTGATTGCCATTGTGTTGCCGATTGAAGCAGCACCGACTCTTGCGCCGTTGAGCTGACCGGGGCTGGGCATAAGAATAAAACTTTTCACATGCTCCATCATTTCATCTGGAATTCTTACGATACCGACATTTGTAAAGATTGCTGTCGTTGTTTTTTCCGCTGCAATTGCAAATGTGATACCGACTGCCAGGTCTTTGATAATAATCGGAATAAATCTCATGACAGGATTCTTTTCCATTGCAAGATTTCCTGCATACATTACCGAAAGATGTTGTGGGGTATTTGTAAGACGAAGACTCAGCGATAAATGACGCAATACTTCTTCAAAAGTATAATCGCCCCAGTTGGGATCAATACGAAGATTGTAATTGACAGAGAAATTTCTGAGGGTCTGTGAATTGAATTGATTTCTGCCGTTTACGGGAATCTGCATACAGACGTCTTTCTGTTTTATGTTTTCATTTTTCTGGAACTGCATGTGCAGATACATAAGCACTGCTGAAAGATATTCGGTGATTGTCACACCGTTTTCTTTTGACAATGCCTTGATTTTATCAACAGGTATATATCCTGTTGTTATATTTGATGTATGCTTCGGCATTTTTTCGCCGATTCTGTGGTATGTCTTGAACAGAGGTATTTTTTCTTTACCTGTTTTTGAGGCATACTTTACATATGAATCTTCAATTTCTTCCTCTTTCGGTTTTTCATTGATGTCAAGCACCATACCGCCGACGGGAATATCATAGCCTTTCATTCGTAAATATTCGGCTGTGAAAGTGTTCAGGAATACACATGCACCGTAACCGTCAGTCAGGGCATGGAAAATTTCAAGAGAAATTCTGTTTTTGTAATAGAAAACCTTGAACATATATCGGTTGTTTTCATTGAATTTGATTCGCAGACAAGGGTTGTTTGCATCTGGCAGAACAACAGGGTCTTCGGGGTTCTTTTCTATGTAATGCCAGAAAAAACCGTTACGAAGTCTGACCGCCATTGTGGGAAACCTCGGCAGACATTTCTTTACAGCTTTGAACAGGATTTCAGGGTCAACTTCTTCTTTCAGATTGATTGAAACTCTGATGACATTTGACCATGTCGGGGTATTCTGCCCCGGAAAAACAGTACCTGCGTTATCAAGCTTGAACCATGTTTTGTTTTTAATGTTCTTTTTAATTTTCTTCATATGTTACTTTCTTTAAAAATTATTTTCGATTTCTTTTACAAGTTCATCAAGAAGACATTCTTCAGATACTTTTCTGAGAATTTCCCCTTTTCTGAAAATAAGACCGCAACCGTCACCGCCTGCAATGCCGATATCTGCTTCACGTGCTTCTCCGGGGCCGTTTACAACACAGCCCATGATTGCAACCGTGATATCCTTATTGCAGTTTTTGAGTCTTTCTTCTGCCTGGGCAGCAATTTTTATAAGGTCAATTTTTGTTCTTCCGCAAGTGGGACATGAAACAAAACGGATACCTTTATTTCTGAGATTGAGTGATTTGAGAAGATCATAAGCCGCATAAATCTCTTTTTCGGGATCGGCAGTGAGTGATATACGGATAGTGTCACCGATACCGTTTATAAGAAGTGCACCGAGACCTGCCGATGATTTTATTATTCCCATTCTTTCTGTGCCGGCTTCTGTAACACCGATGTGAAGAGGGTAGTCGCACATTGAACCCACAATGCTGTAAGCTTCAAATGATTTCATAACATCAGATGATTTCAGTGAAAGAACGATGTTGTCAAAATCAAACTTTTCAAGAAGAGATGCATGATACATTGCACTTTCTGCAAGTGCTTCAGGAGTAGGTGAACCGTGTTTTGCAAGGATTTCTTTTTCAAGAGATCCTGAATTCACACCGATTCTTATGGGGATATTCTTCTCTCTGCATTTGTCAGCAACAGCTTTGACTCTGTCATCAGATCCGATATTTCCGGGATTTATTCTGATTTTATCAACACCTGCTTCTGCACACTCAAGAGCTATTCTGTAATCAAAGTGAATATCAGCAACGACAGGTATACTGAGGTTTTCTTTGAGTTTATAAATAGTGTTGACGCAATCAAGATCGGGAACTGCCGTTCTGATTATTTCACAGCCCGCATTCTGAAGTCTTAATGCCTGTTCAACACAAGCATCAGCATCGGATGCAAGAGTGTTGAGCATGGACTGAACAGCAACAGGATGATTACCGCCGATTGTTATATTTCCTATTCTGACTTCCTTTGCTTTTCTTCTTGAATACATTGTTATCACCCTAATTAATAATCAGATTTTTAATATCGTTGAATGTAATAACTATCATCAGCAGTATAAGCAGTGCAAAGCCTGCTGCATGAATATAGCCTTCATATTTTGACGGAATCGGTTTTTTTCTGATTGCTTCAATGAGTATAAAGAACAGTCTGCCGCCGTCAAGAGCAGGGATGGGAAGCAGGTTGAATACGCCGATGTTAATAGAAATAAGAGCCATGATATAAATTACCATATCAAAACCGGCACCTGTTTCAACAGCCTGAGTGGTGGTTTCTGCAATTATTGAAACCGTACCGATGGGACCTGACAGGTCGTTTAATCCGTAATGGCCCGTAATAAGATCGAATAAAGTAAGCCATACAAGTCTTGCCGTTGAAACAGTATCAAGCACAGCTGTTGAAAGAACATTCAGCGGTGTTTTTTCAACACCGACAATTATAAAGTCAAACACAATTGTGTTATGTCCGTTTTCTCCGGGTTTTGTTTCAAAATGTACATCAGTGAGTTCAACGTCAGTACCGTTTCTTTCAACTGTGAAATCATAGATGCCGTCTTCGTCACGCTGCAGAGCATAACTGATGTCACGGCTTGAATAAATATTTGTTCCGTTGATTTCCTTGATTGTGTCACCGACTTCAAGACCGTATTGCGCACTTGTTGCATTCTCATAGAAACTGTGAATCTGAGTTGTGCCGATGAGCTTATCCATTGAAGTAAGAATGATAACAAAAATAAAACCGAGCACAAGATTCATCACTGCACCTGCAACGACAATGATGAATTTCTTCCACCATTTTTTGTTGCAGAATGCACGTTCATCATCGCTTGCTTCATCTTCACCTTCCATGCTGACATATCCGCCGACGGGAAGAAGACGAAGTGCATATTTTGTTTCACCTTTCTGCTTTTTGAATATTGCAGGACCCATGCCCAGTGAAAATTCGTTTACTTTTACTCCGAAAAGCTTTGCCGAAAGGAAATGTCCCAGTTCGTGCAAACCTATTATCAGTCCGAAAAACAGTATCGCCATGAGAATCGGCCATGTTTTATTCCATACGGAAGCAATATCAATAGCAAGGGGTAGTATGTTCAAAAAATCAATCCTTTCATATTAAAGAGAGCACAGCTTCTCTTACCAATGCGTCTGTTTCGCAGACATCTTCAACCGTGAAAATGTCTTTTTCGGGAGCGACAGCAGCACCCTTTAAGATAAGGTCTGGAATATCACCGAATGTGATTCTGCCTTCTCTGAAAAGTCTGTTGACTTCTTCGTTTGCAGAGTTGACTGCAGAGGGCATAAGACCGCCTTTGTTTATAGCATTTCTGCATATATCTATGCAGCGGAAAGTTTCGTAGTCAGGTTCAAAAAATGTGAGTTTTCCGAGTTTTGCAAAGTTTATTTCACCCACAGGTGATTCAAATCTTTCAGGATATGTCAGTGCATACTGAATGGGTATTCTCATGTCGGGAAGTCCCAGTTGTGCGATAACTGAATTGTCATCATATTCAACCATTGAATGAACAATGCTTTCACGATGCACAACAATATCAACCATGTCGGGAGATACACCGAAAAGCCATACCGCTTCGATAAGTTCAAGACCTTTGTTGAACATTGTTGCGGAGTCAATTGTGATTTTTGCACCCATGCTCCAGTTTGGGTGTCTTAGTGCATCTGCAGCAGTCATGTTTCTGATTTCATCTTTTGTCTTGCCGAAGAAAGGTCCGCCCGAAGCTGTAAGAATTATCTTTTTGAGAGCTTTGTTTGAAGGTCTTCCTTCAAGACACTGGAAAATTGCGGAATGCTCACTGTCTACGGGGAGAATTGCAACACCTTTTTCTTTTGCAGCACCCATAACAAGCTGACCGCCTGCAACAAGTGATTCCTTATTTGCAAGTGCAAGTGTTTTTCCTGCATTGATAACGGCAAGAGTAGGCTTGAGACCTGCCATGCCCACAACAGAGTTGATGACTGTATCAGCAGATGTATCGGCGGCACATTCTATAATACCGTCCATACCTGACAGCACTTTTATATCTGTATCGGCAAGAGCAGTTTTCAGCTCAGCAGCACCTTTTTCATCATGAAGTGCAACCTTTTCGGGTCCCAGCAATCTTGCCTGTTCTTCAAGCAGTTTGTAGTTTGAATGTGCAGTCAGCGCAGTGACTTTGTAACCGTGTTTGAGTGCAACATCAACAGACTGTGTTCCGATAGAGCCTGTCGAACCGAGAATAGCTATTTTTTTCATAATTAATCATCCTCAGATATTTATAAGATAAAATGCAAACCAGAGTGCGGGAAGAACGAAAAGACAGCTGTCAATTCTGTCCATAACACCGCCGTGACCGGGGAAAATTTTGCCGAAATCCTTGATTCCGTGATTTCTTTTTATGATTGAAGCGGAAAGATCTCCGAACATGCTCACAACAGAAAGTACTGCACTTATAATTATAATCTGCCACCATGCAAGTGTATGCACAGTGAAGAAATATTTATCAAAAACAAGAAACAGAATGAGATTCATCACAATTGCGCCGATAACACCGCCTACAGCACCTTCAATTGTTTGTTGGGGCTGACATTGGGGCAGAGTTTATGTTTTCCGAGGAATTTTCCTGAAAAATATGCAAATGTATCTGTCATCCATGCGCAGAACATTGCGAAAAGAATAAAGAAAACACCGCTTGCTTTTGTATATGTATCGGGGTTTGATTTGTATACATCACGAAGAAGAATAAAAATCGAAATGGAAGAGGGGATTGCAACTGTTGCAAAAAGTGCAGTGATAACATCGTTGAATGTTGTTTTCTTGTGCATGGGCACCATTATTATAAAGTATACCAGTGCATAACATATTGCAACGGGCATAAACGGAATTTCAATGTTGAAGTGGAATAAAAACGGGATTGCAGCTGCTGTGATACAGCTGAGTGCGAGAATTACATTGTTCTTGCCGCCTGTGGCTTTTATAACTTCGTGTACTGCAATAGCTGCAAAAATTGCGAGAATTACAGGCAGAACAACAGTATGCATGAATACGATACAGGGAATAAGAATCACGACAATTGCTGCAAGAGCAGTTAAAATTCTTGTTTTCATTTGATATTGTACCTTCCAAGCTTTTAATCAAGCTTGATATCCTTTTTATTTTGTTTTTAACAGCACAATCAGCGGAACCGAAAAACAGTTCCGCTGAAAATCAGTTTTATACTCCGCCGAAACGACGGTTTCTTTTTTCATAATCACGAAGAGCTTCGTTGAAGTTTTCTTCTGTGAAATCGGGCCAGAGCACATCTGAGAACCAGAGCTCTGAATATGCACCCTGCCAGGTGAGAAAGTTTGATGTTCTGAATTCACCGCTGGGACGGATTATCAGGTCAGGATCAGGCTGACCCTTTGTGTAGAGATAATCTGAAATAAGATTTTCGTCTATTTCTTCGGGATTTATCTCACCGTTTGCGGCTTTTTTCGCAATCTCTTTTACAGCGGAAGCAATTTCATGTCTGCCGCCATAGTTTATTGCAATATTAAGAGTTACTCTTGTTTTGTTTTCTGTCAGCTTTTCGGCATAATCCATGAGATTCAGAAGCTCGGGAGCAATCCCGTTTCTGTCACCGATGAAACGGAGTCTGATTCCTTTTTCTTCGTTTTCACGGATACGCTCAATAACTTCATTCAGATAATCACCGAACAGCTCCATTATGGCATTGACTTCAGCTTCGGGACGGCGCCAGTTCTCGGTTGAAAAGGCATAGAAAGTAACACATTCAATTCCTAAATCAGCAGCATATTCGCCGATTTTTCTGAATGTTTTTGCACCTGCCTTATGTCCTTCGCTTCGGTTGAGACCTCTGTTTTTTGCCCATCTGCCGTTACCGTCCATAATGAATCCCACATGACGGGGAAGAACGGCAAACTCAGGCAAATTCTTTTTTTCAGCCATTTTAAATCTCCATGATTTCGGCTGACTTTGCCTTTTCTATATCATCAATCTGCTTAACAAAATCGTCAGTGATCTTCTGAATTTTTTCTTCGCCGTGCTTCTGATCATCTTCTGTGATTTCATTAGCTTTCTTCATAGCCTTGATCTTGTCGATAGAATCTCTTCTGATCTGACGGATAGCAACTTTTGAATCCTCAGCAATCTTTGAGATATCTTTTGTGAGCTGCTTTCTTCTTTCTTCTGTAAGAGGAGGGAAGTTAAGACGGATAACAGTGCCGTCGTTCTGAGGATTGATACCGAGATCTGACTGCTGGATAGCTTTGCAGATAAGTGTGAGAGCAGATTTGTCCCAGGGCTGGATTACAAGAGTTCGTGCATCAGCATTGGAAACACTTGCCATCTGGTTGATGGGTGTGGGTGTTCCGTAGTAGTCTGCCTGAATTTTTTCAAGCACTTTTGCACTTGCTCTGCCTGCTCTGATTGAGTCATATTCTGAATGAAGAGCGTTGATGGTTTTATTCATTCTTTCTTTGGTCTTTTCATAAAGTTCTTTGAGTTCCATAATTAAACCTCCGTATATTTTAATTTGTTAAATATCAGTCAACAACAAGAGTACCGATGTTTTCGCCTGTAACAGCTCTGAAAATATTTTCGGGATCCTGAAGATTGAATACAAGAATGGGGATGTTGTTGTCTTTGCAGAGTGCAGCAGCAGTGCTGTCCATAACACCATATCCTTTTTCAACAACATCAGCATGAGTGAGTGTATCAAACTTGACAGCATCATCAAACTTGTTGGGATCTTTGTTGTAAACACCGTCAACATTTGTTGCTTTAAGCATAACATCAGCTTTGATTTCAGCAGCCCTGAGAGAAGCAGCAGTGTCTGTGCTGAAGAAAGGTGAACCTGTGCCGCAGCCGAAGATTACAACTCTGCCTTTTTCAAAATGTCTGATAGCTTTGTTTCTTATGTAGGGTTCTGCGATCTGACGCATTTCGATAGCAGTCTGCACTCTTACGGGAACATCCATTGCTTCAAGAGTGTCTGCAAGAGCAAGTGAGTTCATTGTTGTTGCAAGCATACCGATGTGGTCAGCTCTTGTTCTGTCCATATTGCCGCTGGATCTTCCTCTCCAGAAGTTTCCGCCGCCGACAACGATACCTATCTGAACGCCGATATCGGTGCATTTTTTTATGATTTCACAAACGCTTTCAACAGTATTGAAGTCGATGCCCTGCTTTTTGTCGCCTGCAAGAACTTCACCGCTGAGCTTCAAAAGAATTCTGTTATATTTTCTGTCCATGAAAGAGAATACCTCCGTCTGATCAATGGTTTTTTTATATTTTACATTATTTTTCACATTCTGTAAAGAGTATTATCAATAATTATTGACTATTTTGAAAAAAAAGTATATACTTATAAAGGTTTAATATTTATATTACTGAAAGGACTTATATAAAATGGCTATTATTGAAGAAAAACTCCCTTCTACCATAGATGAAATACTTGAGGCATATGACCTTGAGAGTGAAATGTCTGATTGGGGAATGATCCGTGCAGGACACATTAACCGTACTTATCATATAACATTCCGGAACGGCGAGAAAAGATTGTTGCAGAAAATCAATACAATCGTTTTTAAAAAACCGCTTGAGCTTATGGACAATGTTGTACGTGTGACTGATTATCTGCGTGAAAAAATTGCAGAAGAAGGCGGAGACCCCGAAAGAGAAACACTCAGAGTATTCCTGACACGTGACGGTAAGAATTGCTATTGTGATTCAAAGGGCGGATACTGGAGATTCTATAATTTTGTTGAAAATGCGTTTTCATATGATTCAATTGAAAATGATGACCTGTTTTACAGAGCAGGTGCTGCATTCGGTAATTTTCAGTCACAGCTTGCCGATTTCCCCGGTGAAACACTTTTTGAAACAATTCCCGATTTCCATCACACTTATAAGAGATTTCTCAATCTCAAGGCTGCTGCAGAAAGAAATGCTGCAGGCCGCCTGAATGAGGTTGCAGAAGAACTCAGATTTGCATACGACAGGGAAGAAGATACAAAGATTGTTGTTGACCTTATCGAAAAAGGTGAAATCCCCGTACGTGTGACACATAACGATACTAAACTCAACAACATCATGTTTGACAGCGAAACAAAGAAACCTGTCTGTGTGGTTGACCTTGATACTGTTATGCCCGGTTCAGCACTTTATGATTTCGGCGATGCTATCCGTTTCGGTGCAAGTACAGCTGCTGAGGATGAAAAGGATCTTTCAAAGGTTTCAATGGATCTTCATCTTTATGAAAAATATGTGCAGGGATTTCTTTCAACAGCAGGTAAGAGTCTTACAGAAAAAGAAATTGAATTTCTTCCTTTCTCAGCAAAGCTTCTTACTTTTGAATGCGGTATGAGATTCCTCACAGACTATCTTGACGGTGATGTATATTTCGGCACAGCATATCCCGAGCATAATCTCGACAGATGCCATACACAGTTCAAGCTTGTTGCTGATATGGAACAGAAATTTGAAGAAATGAAGAGAATTACTGCGGATGCTTATAAAAACATATAAGGAGACCTGCAGATGAGAAAAAGTGATATTGCAAAAGGTCTTGACCTGAAGGCCACTTCCATTTTTATCGCAACAGTAACAGCCCTTGCCGTAAACTCTCTTCTTAACAATTTTACACGTGTTTTTGATATGCATTTGGTTGTAAAAGTTCTGATAGCTGTTTTTGTTGCGGTTTTCAGTTTGTTTTCCTGCGTAATGATTGTCAGAGGTTTTGCTACGGTAGATAAAGCTTGCAAACTCAGCGAGAAAAATGAGAATTTTTACATGGGTAGAAATCTTACAATTTTTTCCGTAATCTGCATTGTTTTTACAGTTGTTTTATTTGTTGCCGTATTGTTATTCAGTAAGTTTATTGCAGAGTATAATTCTGCTGAAGGTCTTACTGCTTCTGATGTTCAGGCAAGAAATAATATTCTTGTTCTGACAGCAGTTATAAACATTGTAATGCAGTTTTTTGCTGTTTCAACACCATTCATTTTTTATCTTTGGAAAATATATAAGCTGACACCTGAAAGCAAAAAAATAAGTAATTTTGCACTGCTTGCAATGATTATTTTTGTGGTTCATCTGGTTATCAGTATTCTTAATTCCGTGTATTCAATAAGAGGCGTAGAAAATAGTTTCCTGCCGGGCTTTACAGGAATTCTCAATACAGTAAAATATCTTGTATTGCTTGCATTCTTTATGATAAGAAGAAAACATCTTCTTTCAATTCCCGAAGAAACAGAATAAATGATAAAATTAAAACCGTGTCTTGCATAACGCAAGACACGGTTGATTTTTTTTCTTTATCCGAGCTTTTTCATATATTCAAAAGCTTCTTTACTTGATTGCATTGCATCAACAGACCAGTTATTGTCCTGTTCAAACATGATGTAGGGTATTCCCATTTCTTTTGCAGTTTCATAACAAGCAGGAAGATCAACAACGCCTTTTCCAAGTTCTGTGAATGCCCAGGGGTGATCCTGACCTTCCACGGGATTATAGTCCTTGAAATGAAGAACTTTAACTCTGCCTTGCATTTTCTTAAGATACTCTGCAGGATTTTCACCGGCAATCTGAAGCCATGCAACGTCAGGGATGAACCATAACAGGTCTGAGTCAAGTTCAAGCATTCTGTCAAGAATTGATTTTTCTCCGAAAAGCTTTAAATCAAAATCGTGATTGTGGTATGCAAGATGCACACCTCTTTCACGCATTCTCTTTGCCACGGGAATAAGATCAGCAAGGAATTTTTCAACACCTTCTTCTGTTCTTTCGTATTCACCGGGCATTGCACCGATTCCGAGACAGTCACAACCGAGATTTATGTGTTCATCGATAACTGCGTCTGTTTCTTTCATCATTCTTTCGAAAGATGTATGAGTTACGCATACTGTCATGCCGTATTTTTTTACTGTTTCGGCAAGTTCATTCCAGTCGACCTTGCCGATTCCCGAAATCTGAATATCTTTAACTCCCCATGAAGCAAGTTCTGCGAGAGTTTTGTCAATATCTTCAATTGTTTTGCAGTAGTCACGTATTGTGTATGACTGTATACCGACTTTAATCATATCAAAAACTCCTTAGATAAACTTTGCAAGGAAATTCTTGACAGCGTCAATAAACATCTTGAAGAAATTCATAATTTTTGCAAGCATGCCGTTCTCTGCTTTTTCATCGCTGCCGTATTTTCCTGTATCGTTTTCTTCAGTAAGAGGAACGATTTCTTCATCAATGCTGATAAGGAACTGAGGATATGTCTCTGAATCAGAAACTGTGGGCTGTTCTTCAGATGCAAAAATGAATCTGATAAGTTCCCACTGCGCAGCAGTGTGGTCTGCGTGCATAAGGTCTTTTATAAACCATGTGTATTCGGGATATGCAGCAGTTGAAGCATCGATCATGTTGTCTGCTGAAATATGGTTATGACCGCAGTCTTCAGCCTGAACATAATCAGCACCGAGAGTTTCGTTTGCAAGAGCACATGTTGCACCGAATGAAGTGTAAACAGTGTCAATAACCATGTCACCGATGTTGAGCTGACTTACGCATACGGGAGGAATTGTGCTGCCGTATTTTGATATAATTGCAAGATGACCGCCGTTTTCGATAACACCGTCAAGGATTTCCTTGTTCTGCCCCTGAACGTTGTGATAGTAATCAATCTTTGCAATGAATTCATCACTTACATTGTCACCGATAAGAAGATCTTTTGCATCTTCATACATGTTGTAGGGAACAACAGACCATATGCCGGGCATTCTTGCGAATGTTGTCTTGAGACCTTTTTCAAATACATCATCAAGAATTGCATAGTTGAGTTCTTCTGCAATGTCAAGAACGTTACCGAGAACGCCTGCAGCCTGAAGAACATCGATAAGCGCTTTTACAAGTTTGTCTGAGAAGCTGTCGCCGAGCATTGTTTTAAGGAATGCGATCATGCCGTCTTCGTTGAAAGCAATCTGACCGCTGAAAGGTTCACCACAGGTTGAAACACCGTTGAATGCACCTGAAAGGATAACAACATCCTTTACATCTTCATAGCCGAAATCGTGGAGATATGTAGTAACAACACATGAACCCATGCTGAAACCCACAAGATTTACTTTTTCTGCACCTGTTGTGTCTTTGACAAGCTTGACAAGGTCGTTGAGCTGTGCTGCAACAGTCTGCATATCCATACGCCAGTCGTAGCTGAAATAAACAACTTCTTCAGCGTCAAAACCGAGATTGACTGTATTTTTTGCAATTTCACCGCTGAGAATCTCTTCTGCAGTGGGGAATTCGTAAGCAGAAGTTGTGGGGTATACGGGGTTACCGTTTTCGTCACATGCCATACCGTCGAAAATTGTTACGAGAGCTTCGCACAAAGGCTCACTTACTTCTTCGTAATTACCGCTTGCAAGAGCACCCATAAGAGGTAATGCTGCCTTTGAGACACCGCTGATGATTGCATCTGTTGCGGGAGGGAATACTGTTTCGCCTGTTTCTGTATTGACAGTGTTGGATGAACCGATGCCGTCAACAAAAATAACGGGAGTTACATCTTCCTTGGCAAATGCAAGAACGGAAGATGCGGAGATTATCATCATTACTGATAATAAAACACATAAGAATTTTTTCATAAGGACCGCTCCTTTATAATTATTCATTTTTATTATAACATTTTGTATCCAAAAATCAATACTGATTTTGAAATAATATACATTGCACATTTGTGCATAAAAAAATCCCGTGCTTCCACGGGATTTTAATTTTAATATTTACTTTATGTATGAATAGAATTCTGCTGCAACCTGAGTTTTTGTAGCAGGAGCAAACACAGTGTTTGTCTTGAAGCTCTGCGCAATGAATTTGAAAATATTGAAAAGATCATTGATTGTCTTGTTTTCTGCTGTGAAGAAAGCTGCAAGTTTTACTTCAAGAAGTGATACAGCCTTTGTGCTTGTTGAAGCAGGATAAGATGCGTTGAAGTTGCTTATAAATGCTGTAAAATCAGCTTTTGTCATTGCAGCATCACCATTGAATTTCTTGTCAGCAGTGCCGTCCATCAGACCGTTGATATACATGTATTCAACTGCCTTGTAGTCATCGCTTGATGCGTTGATGTCTGTAAGGTCAAATCTTGCATCGGGAAGAGCTTCGAGAATTCTGTCTGCGATATATCTGTTACCTGCAACGTTGGGATGTGAAACTTCAACGATTGTACCTGCTGTATCAACATAGATATAACCGAATTTTTCCTTTGATGCAATCATTGTCTGATTTGCGTAGTCAATAATCATCTGTTCAACATAAGCCTTGAGAGGTTCTGATTCAACAACCACATCGGGAGCTTCCTTTGTTGTTGAATACTTTGAACTGTACATACCTACAACTACAAGTGTAACATCGGGATTGAGATCGTAGATATCCTGAATAAGATAATCCCAGTTTTCTTTGTATGTGCCGAAACCATACATAACTGCTTCGGGAATTGCTTCAATGAGTTCATCAATGGCATTCATCTTGTGCGCAATGTCTACGATTTCTGCAATAATATTATCGTCGAAAGATGCTGTTGTAAGATAATTTCTGAGTTCTTCGACGAATTCATCGGGAAGCTTGTTGCTGTCCTGAATTTCTGTCATAACCCAACCGAGATATGCACCCCAGTCGTTGCCGCCGATGCCGAGAGTGATGATGTCTGCTTCAGAAACTTCTCGTCTGATGTCAGGAATCATAAGCTCGATCATCCAGCCGGGAGTGTTGGGAATTGCATTGAAAAGATACTTGTCGTTGGGTCTGTAATCATCCTCGAAAATGTATCTCATTTCAAGTGTTCTGAAACCGGGGCATGCAAGGGGAACAAGCTCTGCACCAAGATCCTGAGCAAGGAAGTCTGAGTAAGAATCGGGAGCAAATGTGAATTCTGTATTTCTGTAAGCAAAGTCAGTGTAACCGCTTGCGATACTGTCACCGAGAAGTACATATTTGTCGTACTTGTGGTAGACCTTTTCGCTGTCAGCAGCAAAGCATACAGATGAAGATGAAATGAGAATAAGTGCAAGAATTACTGCCAATGTTCTTTTTAATGTTTTCATGTGTATTCCTCCTGTTATCTGATATATGAATAAAACTCTGCTGCAACCTGCATTCTTGTAGCGGGTGCAAAAGCATCATTTATAAAGGAAAGCTTTGCAAAATATGAAAGAAGATTGAAAAGATCGTTCACAGTCTTGTTTTCAGCAGTGATGAATGCTGCAAGCTTTACTTCCAAGAGTGTTACCGGCTTGTCTGAGGTTGAAACCGGATAAACAGTGTTGTAATTGTTCATGAGCGCTGAGAAATCAGCCTTTGTGATATTTGCACTGCCGTTGAATGTCTTGTCTGCAGTTGCATTCATAAGGCCGTTCAGATACATATATTCAACTGCCTTGTAATTTGCCTGACCTGCCTTGATGTCTGTAAGGTCAAATCTTGCATCGGGAAGTTCTTCAAGGATTCTGTCTGCAATAAATCTGTGACCGGCAACAGTAGGATGGGATTCCTCAACGATAGTTCCCTTTGTGTCAACGAAAATATAACCGTATTTTTCCTGATTGCTCAGAACGTGTTCATTTCCGAAATTAACAATATAGTTTTCGATTGCTGATGTGATCGGGTCTGATTCAATAATAACATCAGGCTCATCCTTTGTTGTCTTGTAATCGCCTGCGAACATACCGATAGCCATAAGAGTTACATCAGGATTGTTTTCGTAAATGTACTCAACAATATAATTCCAGTTTGTACGCATATTTCTTACACCGTAGGACATAGCCTCGGGAAGAGCTGTTGCAAGTTCATCAAGAGCATTGCAGTAGTCTGCAATTTCAACAATCTTTTCAATGATGTTGTCTTCAAAAGATGCGTTTTTAAGGAATTTTTTCAGTTCGTTTCTGAACTCCTCTGGAAGCTTGTTCTCAAGCTGAACAGAAGCCATGATCCATGTAAGGTAAGCACCCCAGTCGTTACCGCCGATACCGATTGTGATAAGATCTGCATCCTTGATAGCCTGACGGATGTAGGGTTTTGATGCCTCAAATGCTTCACGGGGAAGGCTCGGTACTGCATTGAAAAGACGGTCATCGCCTGCATAATTGTCATCGAGCATGTATCTGAGCTCGATTGTTCTGAAACCGGGACAAGCAAAGGGGAGAAGCTCTGCACCAAGATCCTTTGCGAGATATGCAGCGTATGATTCTTCAACATAACAGAATTCACTGTAAACATCTCTGTAATCAGAGTAACCGCTTGCCTGACTGTCTCCGAGAAGAAGAACTTTTTCATAATTGTGATACTGTTTTGAATCGTCAGCAGCAAAACATACAAATGAAGAAGCACTCAGAACAAGCGCAAGAATAACAGCGAATATTCTTTTAAAAGTTTTCATTATTCTACCTCCTATAAAAATACATAATAATAGTATCATCTTCCTTTTTTTTTGTCAACAGAAGCCGTCAGGTGTCCGGAAATTTTACACTTATGACAAAAAGTTGTAAAGATTCGTTTGTGTTGGCTTGAAATATCTGATGCATATTTTATATTAATAATAAAAAGTTCTTGCATAATTATGAAAATAATAGTATAATACATCATGTATAACTTTACGGAGGACTATGTATAATGGAAAAACAGAAATATTATATAACCACAGCCATTGCATATACATCAAGAAAGCCTCACATCGGTAATTCATATGAAATCGTTCTTACCGATGCGATTGCACGATTCAAGAGACTTCAGGGCTATGATGTATTTTTCCTTACAGGTACTGACGAACACGGTCAGAAAATTGAGGAATACGCAAAGGCTGCAAACGTAACACCTAAGGAATATGTTGACAAAGTTGCAGGTGAAATCAAGGATATCTGTGATATGCTCAACACAACATACGATAAATTCATCAGAACAACAGATGATTATCACGAAAAGACTGTTCAGAAGATTTTCAAGAAACTCTATGACCAGGGCGATATCTATAAGAGCGAATACGAAGGTCTTTACTGCACTCCCTGTGAATCTTTCTGGACTGAATCACAGCTTGTTGACGGCAAATGTCCTGACTGCGGCAGAGAAGTAAAACCTGCAAAGGAAGAAGCATATTTTCTTAAACTTTCAAAATATCAGAAACAGCTTGAAGAGCATATCGAAAATAATCCCGACTTCATTTATCCCGAAAGCCGTAAAAAAGAAATGCTCAACAACTTCATCAAACCCGGTCTTCAGGACCTTTGTGTTTCAAGAACATCATTCAAATGGGGTGTTCCCGTAACATTTGATGAAAAGCATGTTATCTATGTATGGATTGATGCTCTTTCAAACTACATCACAGCACTCGGCTATGATCCCGACGGTTCATCAGATCTCTATAAGAAATACTGGCCCGCAAATGTGCATATAATCGGTAAGGATATCATCAGATTCCATACTATTTACTGGCCAATTATGCTTATGGCAATGGGTGAACCTCTTCCCTCAAAGGTTTACGGTCATCCCTGGCTTCTTTTCGGAGAAGACAAAATGAGTAAGTCAAAGGGCAATGTTATCTATGCTGATGAGCTTGTTGCAAGATTCGGCGTTGATGCTGTAAGATATTATCTTCTTTCAGAAATGCCTCATGCGCAGGACGGTTCAATCTCTTATGATACAATGATTGAGAGATATAATTCAGACCTTGCAAACACAATCGGCAACCTTGTAAACAGAACAGTTGCAATGGCAAATAAGTATTTTGACGGTGTTCTCGCTTGTAACACTGCAGCAGAAGAGCTTGATGACGGATTCAAGGCTGATATTCTTTCAGCACTTCCCAGGATGGAAAAAGCTTTCGATGATTTCAGAATTGCAGATGCTCTTGATGCAGTTCTTACAATTGCAAAGAGAAGTAATAAGTATATTGACGAAACAGCTCCATGGGCACTTGCAAAGGATGAAGAAAAGAAGGACAGACTCTCAACTGTTCTTTACAACCTTATTGAGAGTATAAGAATTATTGCAGTTGAACTTTCAGCATTCATGCCTGAAACATCAAAGGCAATTCTCGGTCAGATAAACACAGATATCGACACATACGAAAGCATAAAGACATTCGGTGCAATTCCTGCAGGACACAAAGTCGGCACAGCAACACCTCTCTTCGCAAGAATCGATGTTGAAAAGCTGACAGCAGAAATTCAGGCTGAAATGGAAGCAAAGGCAAAGGCTGCAAAACAGGATAACAGAAAAGCAGAACTTACAGAAGAAATAGCAGGCGTTGCAAAAATCGGTATTGATGATTTTGCAAAAGTAGATCTCAGAGTTGCTCAGATTACAGACTGTGTGCCTGTAAAACGAGCAAAGAAATTATTACAGCTTACACTTGACGACGGAACAGAAACTCCCAGAACAGTTGCGTCGGGTATTGCACTTTACTACAAACCCGAACAGCTCATCGGCAAAAAGGTTATTATTGTATCTAACCTTAAACCTGCCGTTCTTTGCGGTGTTGAAAGCCACGGCATGATTCTTGCCGCAGATGCAGGCGAAAATGATGTAAGAGTAATTTTTGTTGATGATCTGCCCACAGGAGCAAAAATCAGATAATGAAAAATATTTTCGATTCACATGCCCATTACAATGATGAGCAATTTGATATCGACCGTGATTCTTTGCTCGCTTCCTTACCCGAAGCGGGCATTGTCGGTATTATAAACTGCGGCACGGATGTTGCATCATCCGCAGCATCACTTGAAATGGCAGAAAAATATCCGTTTGTCTATGCTGCATGCGGTTATCATCCCGAATCAGCACTTGAATTTACGGATGATAATCTTACTGAAATAGAAAAAATGTTGTCACACGGAAAGTGTGTGGCAGTCGGTGAAATCGGACTTGAATACCATTATGATTTTGTGCCGAAGGATGTTCAGATTGCTGTTTTTGAAAAACATCTGCAGCTTGCGGTAAAACATGATATGCCTGTTATAGTGCATGACAGGGAAGCTCATGCCGATACAATGGCTTTACTTAAAAAATATAAACCCAAGGGTGTGCTTCATTGCTATTCAGGCAGTGCCGAAATGGCAAAGGAAGTTCTTAAACTGGGTATGTATATAGGGCTGGGCGGTGCAGTGACATTCAAAAATGCTGTAAAACCCGTTGAAGTTGCGGAAATGATTCCCCTTGACCGTCTTCTTCTTGAAACCGATTGTCCGTATATGGCACCTGTACCCATGAGAGGGAAGAGAAATAATTCTGCATATATAGAATTTGTTGCAGAAAAAATTGCATCTGTCAGAGGAATTTCCGCACAGGAATTGCTTGATATAACTGCAGATAACACGAGAAAATTATTTGATATAAAATAAGAGTGAAAAGGAATCCCTGAAAAGGAGGAAGAGAATTTGATAAAGAAATTTTACTCGGGAAATGCTCCTGAGCTTGAAAAATACAAGCAGATGTGTATTGATGAAGGCTGTATTGACCCTGCTCTCTACACAAAATACAGCGTTAACAGAGGTCTTCGTGATGTAAACGGAAAAGGTGTTCTCACGGGACTTACCGAAATTTCCGAAATTCAGTCAAAGAAGACTGTTGACGGTGTTGATGTGCCTGCAGAAGGTATGCTGTTTTTCCGCGGATACAATGTTAAAGATATAATCAATGATATGGCAAAAAGAGGCAGATACGGTTTTGAAGAAACTGTTTATATTCTGCTTTTCGGTGCATTACCGAAAGAAGAACAGCTTGATGAATTCAAGCAGGTTCTTGCAAATTACCGTGAACTGCCTGTTTCATTTGTACGTGATTTTATAATGAAAGCACCGTCAGGAGATGTTATGAACTCACTTGCAAGAAGTGTTCTTGCACTTTATTCTTATGATGAGCAGCCCGATGATACTTCAATCGGCAATGTACTCAGACAGTGTGTGCGTCTTATCTCGCTGTTTCCGTTGCTTTCTGTATATGGTTATCAGGCATACAATTATTATATAAAAGGCAATTCAAGCTTTTTTATTCATGAACCCAAGGAAGAATATTCAATAGCAGAAAATATTCTTTATATGCTCAGACTTGACGGTCAGTTCACACCGCTTGAAGCACAGCTTCTTGATCTTGCACTTATTCTTCATGCAGAACATGGCGGCGGTAATAACTCAACATTCACAACTCATGTTGTAACATCTTCAGGTACAGATACTTATTCTGCAATTGCAGCTGCACTCGGCTCACTCAAAGGTCCCCGTCACGGCGGTGCAAACATAAAAGTCCGTAATATGCTGAAAGATATAAAAGAGAATGTCAGGGACTGGAATGACGATGCTGAAATAAAAGAGTATCTTCTTAAACTTCTCAATAAAGAAGCATTTGATAAGAGCGGACTCATTTACGGTATGGGACACGCAGTTTATTCACTTTCAGACCCCAGAGCAGAAGTTTTCAAAGGCTTTGTTGAACAGCTTGCAGTTGAAAAAGGCCTTGAAAATGAATACAAGCTTTATGCAAATATTGAACGTATTGCTCCCGATGCAATTGCTGAAAAACGCAGGATTTACAAGGGTGTGAGCGCAAATGTTGACTTCTATTCAGGATTTGTATATGAAATGCTCGGTATTCCCGAAGAACTTTATACACCTATCTTTGCAGTTGCAAGAATTGCAGGCTGGTCTGCACACAGACTTGAAGAAATTATAAATTCCGGCAAAATCATCCGTCCCGCATATATGAATGTCCAGGACAGAAGAGACTACGTTCCGTTTGACAAAAGATAAAGTTAACAAAAAAGCAAAGACTTGCCATCTCGAATCGGCAAGTCTTTTTTTTATATCAATTTTATTATCATGCTTATTATTTGTTGAAGTTCTTCTTTCTTTTCAGAGGGAACTGTTGCAATCATTGAAGTGATATATGAATTTTCAGTATCTTTGGTATCAAAAACAATCAAATCTGCTGAAATATGCAAAGCAGAACAGATTTTTTTTAGTGTTACTACTGTCATGCCTTTTTTTCCGGTTTCAATATCTGCAAGAAATTGAGTTGAAATATTTGCAAGTTCGGCTAATTTTTCTCTTGATAATTTCTGCTTTTCTCTGACTGAACGTATTCTCGAACCAAAAACAGCATTTTCAGTTTTCATCAATGTCACCTCTATAGATATAGTATACATCAAACAAAAGATTAAAAAAATCAACAATAGCTATTGACAAACAATAACTATAGATGTATTATAAACGATGTGGTACTCTTTATTCGTTTATTTTAGGTAATGAGTATTTAAATTGTTGAAAAAGGAGGAAAAAATATGAAGAAAACCAAAAGAATAATAGCAAGCATAATGTCGTTGATAATGATTATTAGCTTGTTTTCAATACCATCAACTGCATCACAGGTTGATGATATTGTTTCGGCTGCAAAAAGTTTGATAGGGAGTCAAGCATATAATGGGTATTGCTTAGCATTTTGTAGGGTTTGTTATGAAAAAGCTGGAATCTACAGTTCTCAAGGTGCAAGTCATGCAATGGAAGCTGGAAATAAATGGATTGTTAGTACAAGCTCTTCTGACATTCCTATAGGTGCATGTGTTTTTTTTGATGAGACATGGGCACCAAAATACGGTCATGTAGGCATATATATCGGTAACGGCAAAATGATAGATGCACAATCACAGTATGGTGGTGTACAGATAAGAAATTTCAAAACCAATGGCTATAGAGGCTGGGGATGGTATGGCGGTGTTGCACCGTCAGGCTCATCAACAACTCAATCAAATGATTTTGCATCTGTCAGTGAAGGCGACTATAATATCATCAATAAAGCGTCAGGTAAGTATCTTAATGCTTATGCAAATGCCGGTGCTGCAAAGAGCACAACAAACATCTGTGCATCAAATGCAGACAACAGTGCAGAACAGAAATTCAAAATTGAAGGATTGGGGAGCAAAAAATATCTTATCCGTTCTCTTTCAAACAGTAATCTTTTCTGCGTTGATATAAAAACAGACAGCTCAAATCCATCAAGTGGTACAAATGTATATTTGTATTCAAACACCGCTTTTGCGTCAAAGCATTGGTATTTTGAAGATGTCGGCGGCGGTTATTATGTTATCAGAAGTGTTTTGAATTCAAATGTTGTTCTTTCTGCTGTTAGTTATGAAGCCAGAGCAAATGTTTGTGTTCAGACATATAGCGGAAGTGATTTGCAGAAATGGCAATTGGTAAATCTGTCTGCAACACCGCCCGTTACATCTCAGCCGTCAACAAATTCATCAACAGTTCGTGAAAGCAATTTCAAAATTATCAGTAAATCAAGCGGTAATTATCTTAATGCTTTTGCAAACCCCGGACAAGCAACAGCATCTAAAGTCAGTTCCGGAACAGGATCCAATGTATGTGTGTCCAATTCAGACGGAACAATGGAGCAGGTATGGAAACTTGAAAAATATAACGGTTCAAACCAGTATTATATAAGAAGTTGTTCTAATACAGGTTATTATTGTGTGAATGCATGGTCACCACAGAATTATGTTGCAGAAGGCGCTGATGTCCGTCTTTATAACTATAATACAACATCTTCAAAACACTGGACGTTTGAAGATGCCGGTGGCGGATATTATGTTATCCGAAATGTAATGAATGCGAATTTGGTTCTGACTGCTGACGGAAATGAAAACAGGGCAAATGTATGTGTTCGTTCATATACCGGCGGCGATAATCAGAAGTGGAAGCTTGTTGATTTATATCCTGTTGAAACTCCTACTCCTACATATACAACACTCGATCTTAATGGTTATTATAACAATGAGATTATATATGATTTAGGGGACATGGCAACGGCTGATGTTTATATTAACGGTGCTTTGGTTGCTGATGATACTAATGATTTTTGTGCGGATTATCCTGTAGGCACCAATTATGAGATAACAGATATAAAACCATCAACAGGTTATGCATATACTGGTGTACATAGCGGAAGTCTTTCGGGAACATTGGGAACATCTATTGTTTGGGTTTATCTTTCAATTGAAAAAAATAAAGAAGAATTTGTTGCATCAGAAATTGATTCAGATAAAGTGTACAGTCTTGCAAATAAGTCTGCAGGTACATATCTGAATTGTTTTGCGAATGATTCTAAGGTTGTAGCACAAACAAATGTATGTGCATCAAATCCGGATAATTCAAATGAACAGAAATTTAAATTGCAGTCTATCGGTGACGGAAAATATCTTATCCGTTCACTTTCAAATGCAAATCTTTATTGTGTAGATGTTCATACACCTGCAAATGTTGCAGAAGACGGTGCTAATGTATGGGTGTATCATAATACAGATTATGCTTCAAAACATTGGTATTTTGAAAGTGTCGGGGCCGGATACTATGTAGTCCGTAATGCTCTGAATGCAAATCTTGTACTGACTGCTGAATCCAATGCACATCGTGCCAATGTAATTGTAAAAAGTTATACCGGAAGTGATTTACAGAAATGGAAACTTTCTGATGTTACAACTTCATCAGGTACAGGAGATTCGGCATCTCAGAGTGAAAATATTCAGAAACTCAATTCTGTAATGAGAAACTGGATAAATGTACAAGTGACTTACAGTCAGAATGTTGACACAAGTAAAACAGAGATAGTTGATTTCAATAATCCTCCTGTTACTATGGACTGTTCATCATTTACATCATCATTATATCTGACAGTCTTTGGTGTGAACATTGGTAGAAATACCAGAATTCAGCAACACAGAGGTGCACCGGTTGGTGTTGAAAAGGCAAAAAAACAGGATTACAGCAATCTTATGATTGGTGATCTCATTCTTTTTGACTGGAATGAAGACGGTATACCGAATCATGTAGGTCTTTACAGCGGAAACGGTAAGTTCATACACATGACAACAGGTAATGCTGTTGTAGAAGCATCTCTTAAAGATAACAGCAGATATAAGTATATTCTTACAATCAGAAGAATTATTCAGCAGGACGGAAGCTTGTGGCCTTGGACATATATTGCACAGGGTGATGTTGCTAATCTCGTTGTAGGCAATGCTGCTTCTGCAGCGATTGTAAATGGCGATGTATCATTTGAATTTGATTATGATGAACAGCGAATAATCAATATTATGCCGGGTACTCCCTATGGCGATATTCTTATGAACACAGATTATGATAAACTTGTTGTATGCAATAAAACGGGCGGAGAATTGCTTGAACTTACAAGAGAGTATGTAACAAGTGAAGAATATTCGGCAAACGAAATTTCTGTTCTTTCAGGAACCATAGCCAAGTTCTTTGATAAAGATGGTAATTTGATGTTTGTTGGTGAGTGCTGTCTCTATTCTGTTGTCGATGATACATTATATGGTGATGTCAATGATGACGGCATTGTTGATGGTCTTGACGCGACGAGACTTCTTCAGTATCTGGCAGAATGGGATGTTGTAATAAACTTTGCTTCTGCTGATGTTAATGTTGATGGCGTGGTTGATGGACTTGATATTACTCGCTTATTGCAATATCTCGCAGAGTGGGATGTTGTTTTAGGATAAATTTCATAAAAAGGAGAACCAAAAAATGAAAAAAATTACAAAATTAATGGCGATTGTTTTTGCTTTTGCAATTTTTGTGTCTTTATGCATTCCTGCATTTGCTGCAAATTCAATGACAATTTCCGTTGCAGACAAAACAGTAAAAGCAGGTGAAGAAGTAACTGTTGATGTTATGCTTGAAAACAATCCCGGATTTAATTATCTTAAATTAAAGGTAGAATATTCACCGGCAATGACAATTACAGCAGTAAAAGATGGTAAGTTGTTTGATTATATGAAACCAACACCAGGAAATAAGAATGACAATCCGTATGTGTATTTATATGCATCAACTGAAGATGAAAACTATAATGGTAAATTGTTTTCTATAACATTTAAAGTTGCTGATAATGCTGAAATAAAAGATCATTTCATTGCAATATCAGTTGTGCAGTGTGTTAATCAGTCAAATGAAAATGTATCTGTAAAAACAAAAGCAGGCATGATAAGCGTTTTGAGCAATGGTAATAATGTAACAACAACAAAGCCTGCTGATACAAGCACAACTACAACAAAGCCTGCTGATACAAGCACAACTACAACAAAGCCTGCTGATACCAGCACAACTACAACAAAACCTGCTGATACCAGCACAACTACAACAAAACCTGCTGATACCAGCACAACTACAACAAAACCTGCTGATACAAACACAACTACAACAAAACCTGTTGATAAGAGCACAACTACAACCGAACCTTCAACAAAGGATAAAATTCCTCAGACAGGAGAATCAAGCATTGTTGCACTTGTTGGGGGAGTATGTGTAATTGCAAGTGTTGCTTTTGTTGCTACAAGAAAAAAGAATGAAGAATAATTTGTATTAGAAATTATCCGCTTGTGATTATTCACAGGCGGAATTTTTTATGCAATCTTAATAATTAATTTACTTAAATATTGAAATATAGTCTTGTTTTAGAATTTATATTGGTGTAAAATAGAGTAAGGAGTATAAAATAACAAAGAGGTGTTTGAATGGATAAGACACAGAAGCGTTGGTCTTTTATTGTAAATACATTGTATTTCGGTTTGTTTATAGTTGCATTCTATTTCTTTATGAAGTATGCATTCTGGACTGTATTCCCGTTTTTATTTGCTTTTTTGGTAGCTGCTGTACTGCAAAAACCTTTAAAGATGTTGACAAAAAATGAAAAAGCACCAAAGGGGCTTATCAGTGCAATTCTGTCGCTGTTTGTTTTCGGAATAATTATCGGAGCTTTTGTTCTTGGCGGTATAAGAATTGTTTACAGTATCAAAGACCTGATCACTTATTTTACAGACAGATGTTCAAATCTTGTCGAATTCTTTGAGGTTCTTAAATCAGGATATCTTAGCCTTGAGATTGCGCAGCTTCTTCCTGCAGAAGCAAATAATGCGATTACAAGCGGTATTGATTCGATAAGTGAATATTTTGCAAGCGGTGATGTCTTCACTGCATTGACAGAAAATGTTTCAAAATTTATTTCTCCTCTCGGAAGTGTTATTTCAACAGTTCCCAATTTTATTATCGGATTTGTTGTTTCTGCTGTTGCAACATGCTTCATGACTGCAACTTTTGATGATATCAAGGATTTTATAATCCGTCAGTTCAATGAAGAAAATCAGTACAAAGTAAGAAGGGCAAAATATATACTTATTTCTTCTGTCGGGAAAATGATCAAAGCCTATATCGGAATTATCTGTATTACGACAATTGAAGTATTTGTCGGCTTGAGTATTCTTAAGCTTATAGGCGTGCTTGACGGTTCTCATATTTTTATCATCAGTTTTATAATAGCATGTATTGATATCATTCCTGTTCTCGGCACAGGCACTGTTGTTCTTCCCTGGAGTGTATATTCATTTGTAACGGGAAATATCGGAATGGGTATAGGTCTTATCGTCATTTATGCTGTTATAACTGTTATCAGACAATTTATTGAACCCAAACTTGTTGCGGGTCAGGTTGGCATATCTCCCGTTGTGACAATTATTGCAATGTTTATCGGAATCAAAATTTTCGGACCTGCCGGTATTTTTATTCTTCCGTTACTTGTAATAATTATAAACCTGCTTAATGAAGAAGGCATAATTCATGTTTTTAACAAAAAAGTGAAAAAAGAAGAAAACACAGAAACTGTTATTGATACATCCGAAAGTAAATAATAACATTCAGCAAGGCGGTGGTTACCGTCTTGTTTTTTTATTTAATAAAGATGTTGATTTGTTGAGTTAAAAGATGTAAAATAACTGTATATGAGTTCAATATGAGGTGAATTGTAATGCCGCTTGTAAAAATGACGGAAGTATTATCATGGGCAGAGGAGAATAACTGTGCTGCCGGAGCTTTCAGTGTCGGCAACATGGAAATGATTATTGGTGCTGTCAGGGCAGCAGAAGAAATGAATACCCCGATAATTTTGCAGATTGCAGAAAAGAGACTTGCGCAGTCTCCGATGCATCTTATGGCACCGATGATGGTTTCTGCCGCAAAAAATGCAAAAGTCCCTGTTGCTGTGCATCTTGATCATGGTCTGACAATGGATTGTATTGTATCTGCACTTGAATACGGATTTACATCAGTCATGCTTGATGCTTCACTTCTGCCTTTTGAAGAAAATATTGAGCTTACAAAAAAGGTGCGTGCATTGGCAGATAAATACGGCGCAACGGTTGAAGCTGAGCTGGGTGTTGTCGGCGGTAATGAAGGCGATACCGCTGAACATAAAATAACATGCACCGATCCTGAAAATGCGTTTGAATTCTGTGAGAAAACAGGTGTGGATTGCCTTGCTGTTGCAATAGGAAATGCACACGGTAATTATCCTGTTTCGCCTGAACTCCGTTTTGATGTGCTTGAAGAAATATGCAAAAAAGTCAGCAAACCTCTTGTGCTTCACGGTGGTACGGGTATAACTGATGAAATGTTCAGAAAGGCAATTTCACTCGGTATCAGAAAAATAAATATAGCAACAGCAAGTTTTGATGCGCTTGCAAAAAAAGCAAAGGTATATACTGAAACTGCAGATAAACCGGATTATTTCAAGCTTTCTCCGTATATGGCAGATGCAGTTTACGGGAATGTAAAAAAACATATCGAAATATTTCTTAATAAGTGAGAGAATAATATAATGGATAAAAATATTTTTGACAAAACATCGGCAACACCGCTCTGCTTTAAAAACGGAAAGCTGAAAATAATGCATATTACAGATACACATATAGGTTCCGGCAATGAAGAGATGACTCTTTGTCTTATAGCTCAGGCGCTGGACCGTGAAAAGCCTGATGTTGCTGTTGTCACAGGTGATACAATTTCATCCGATAACGACAGAAATGAAGTTTTTGAAAGATCAAGAAGATTCATGCAGTTGTTTCAGGACAGAAATATCCCTGTTGCGTTGACATTCGGCAATCACGATTCTGAATCAGGTGTTGTAACAAGACAAGAGCTTATGGCTTGTTACAATGAGTTTTCCTGCAGCATCTCTGTTGACGAGGGCGATATTATGGAAGGCTGCGGTACATATAATGTGCCTGTACTTGCATCGGGAAGTGATGAAGTTAAATTCAATCTCTGGATTTTTGATTCCGGAGATTACGACGATGAAGGTAAATATGCCAATGTATCAGAAGAAAAAGTTGAATGGTATAAAGAAAAGAGTAAAGCATATGAATCAATGTACGGGAAAAAAGTATTTTCGCTTGCTTTTCAGCATATAATTGTTCCCGAATCATATGATGCACTCAAAAAAGTGAAATATATGACTCCTTATACATACAAAGGCATCTATCATCACGAAGATTATTACAGATTTGATCCGAAAAGACAGAATTTCGGCACTCTCAAAGAACCTCCCTGTTGCGGTGCAATCAATCACGGTCAGTTTGATGCGCTTGTTGAGAGAGGAGACTGCCTCGGTATTTTTACGGGACATGACCACACAAATGCTTTCGGTGTGAAATACAAAGGTGTTGATATCGTCAATTCTCTCAGCACAAGATATCAGGATGACTGTTTTTCAACACAGTACGGATACAGAATCATTGAAGTGGAAGAAAAAGACACTTCTGTGTATAAATCAAGAGTTGTCCGTTGGTACAATATTTATAAACCTGAGAACCTGGCAGAATATAAAAATAAAGGTGATGTTGTTTATAAAACTGCGAAGTCTGTGGCTCTTAAAGGTCTCAGAGAAAGATTTCTGCAGGGCAGCGGTCATCTGATTGTCAGAATTTTCGGTCTGCGTAAAGTAAAATATAAAGATTGATAAAGGATAACCGAGGGATGTCCGATGGATAAAAATGTTGTTTATGAAAACAGAACAAAGCAAGTGGAAGTCTGGGCAGAGGATTATCTCAAACCGATTCCGCATCTTCATAAAGAGCTTGAGCTGATTTATGTTGTCAAGGGTGAATCGCATCTGTTTATTGACAATAAGAAAAAGACAATCTCAGACGGAGATCTGTTTATCTGTTTTCCGAATCAGATTCATTGTTATGAGCGCTCATCTCACGGACAGTATTTTCTTTTCACCATAAGTCCTGATTATTGTATCGGTATAAAAGATCTGCTTTTTGAGAATATTCCCGTTGATAATATTCTCAGACTCAGCAAAGATGATGATATACTCAGAACACTGGTTTCTTCGGTAACTTATTACGGTCAGTATAAAGAAACATACAGAGCAGGTGCTATCAACCATGCACTTGCAATGATTCTGCCGAAGATTGCGCTGAGTCCCCGTATGAAGAGTAATTCTGCCACATTACAGAATATCATAAATTACTGCTCATTGAATTTTTCAGGGGAGCTTACTCTTGATGATATGGCACGTGAACTTCATTTGAGCAAATATCATATATCGCATCTTCTTAATAATAGACTCGGTATAAGTTTTAATGACTATATAAATATGCTCAGAGTAAACAAAGCATGCGATTTGTTGAGGAAGACAGATAAAAGTATTGCAAGTATATCGGAAGAAGTCGGTTTCGGTTCTATCAGGACATTTAACAGAGTTTTTGTGCGGATTATAAAAACAACCCCGTATGATTACAGAAAACACAGCTGAAGGTACCTTTCGGTACCTTTTTTTATTTACAAAAACCGCAATATTTGTCTATAAAATGCTATATATTTGACTTGATTAAAGTCATTGTGCAATTTATAATATAATTAATATGGCAATCAACGACTTGTTGTAAAAAATACACATAAAACCCCTGTTTCTGACCATGTTCAGGGAAAAGGAGAAAAATATGAAATATATTGAATTTGACAGCACAAAAGAATTTGACCTGATTCCTCTCGGCAGAGTTGCAATTGACTTCAATCCAACGGATATGAACAAGCCTCTTTCCGAAAGCAGTAACTTCAACAAATATGTAGGCGGTTCACCTGCCAATATTGCAGTCGGTATGGCGAGACTCGGAAAAAAAGTCGGATTTATCGGAAAAGTTTCAGATGATCAGTTTGGTGATTATGTCATCAACTATTTCAAAAATGACGGTATTGATGTAAGCCACATCACACGTTGCAAGAATGGTGAAAATCTCGGACTTACTTTTACTGAAATCAAGAGCCCCACAGAAAGCAGTATTCTTATGTATCGTGAAGGTGTTGCAGACCTTATGCTTCATCCCGACGATGTTGACGAAGATTACATAAAGAGAACAAAGGCTCTTCTTATTTCAGGTACAGCTCTTTGCCAGTCACCTTCAAGAGAGGCTGCACTCAAAGCCATGATGCTTGCAAAGAAGAATAATGTTCCTCTCATATTTGATATTGACTATCGTTCATACACATGGAAGAATAAGGATGAAATTTCTGTTTATTATTCAATGGTAGCAAGAAATGCAGATATCATTCTCGGTTCACGTGAAGAATTCGATCTTACAGAAGCTATCACAGGAGTTTGTGCAACAGATGAAGAGAGTGCAAAACTATGGTGTTCATACGGTGCAAAAATCGTTGTTATCAAGCACGGTAAAGACGGATCAACAGCATACACAAATGACGGCAACAGCTATTCAATCAAACCTTTCCCCGTACAGTTGCTCAAAGGTTTCGGCGGCGGTGACGGTTATGCTTCATCATTCATCAGAGCACTCATAGACGGTTGCGAAATTATCGATGCTCTTGAATACGGTTCTGCATCAGCATCAATGCTTGTTTCTGCACACAGCTGTTCTGCAGCAATGCCTTCACTTGAAGCAGTAGAAAAATTCATTGCAGAAGAAAAAGCTCTTTACGGTGAGATGGTTGCCCGTGTTTAAAAATAAAATCAATCAAATGCCGAAAGTCAAGAAAATTATGATAATATTTTTGATCGTAATACTTTGTCTTGCAGTTGTTGCAGGTATATATGCACTGAGTGTGAATGCGTATATCGTAAATTCATCTGAAGATCAAATTCTGACAGCAGAAGAATCTGCAGAGCTCAGTGATGTGGACTGTATTCTTGTTCTCGGTGCAGGTGTGCACGGAACAACACTCAGTCATATGCTTGAAGACAGAGTAAAAACAGGTATTCAGCTTTATGAACTGGGATCAGCTCCTAAAATTCTTATGAGCGGTGACCACGGTCAGGATGATTATGATGAAGTGAATGCCATGAAAAACTATGCAAAGGAAAAAGGTATTCCCTCTGAAGATATTTTTATGGATCATGCAGGTTTTTCAACCTATGAATCCATGTATCGGGCAAGAGATGTTTTCGGCTGTAAAAAAATTATAATTATATCGCAGAAATATCATCTGTACCGTGCAATTTATGTCGCAGAATATTTAGGTCTTGAAGCTTACGGTGTGGACAGTCAGCTCAGACCGTATGCTGTTGACACAAATATTTACAACACAATCAGAGAATTTCTTGCAAGAAACAAAGAATTTATTTATGTAAGATTGAATCCGAAACCGACTTATCTCGGAGAATTGATTCCCATAAACGGAAACGGTGACATCACAAATGATAAAGAAGGTGCATAAATGTTTGAAGTACCCGTATTGAATGAAAATAACGAAAAAATTCTGTGTGAAAGAAACGGCAAAAACGCAGATATGCTTATGACAATAAAAATCAAGTATCTTAAAGCAGGAGAGAGTATTTCATTCTTTGAAAAGGAAGATGAAACAGCAGTTCTGCTTGTTGCGGGCGCTGTTACATTTGAATGGAACGGCAACAAAGAAAGCGGAAAAAGAAAAGATCCCTTTGAAATGAAGCCTTATTGTCTGCATGTTTCAAAAAACACACAGTTTACAGTTACTGCTGATGAAGACAGTGAGATTGTCATTCAGCAGACAGATAATGATAAAGAATTTGACGCCGTATTTTATAATCCCGACAACTGCCTTTATCAGGAATTCGGCAAAGGACAGTGGGACGGTGCAGGACACAGGGTTGTTTCAACTATGTTTGACCCTGACAATGCTCCGTATTCAAACATGGTTATGGGTGAGGTTTTCAATAAACCGGGCAGATGGTCAAGTTATCCGCCGCATCATCATCCTCAGCCTGAAGTTTACTATTACAGATTCGATAAACCTCAGGGATTCGGTGCCTGTTTCAATGCAGATGAAGTATATAAAAGTGTGGATTCTTCCGCATGTTTCATTCACGACGGTGAAGACCATCAGCAGGTGGTAGCTCCCGGCTATAATATGTATTATGTCTGGATGATCCGACATCTTGACGGTGATCCGTGGTATAAAACAACAAGATTTGTTTCACCCGAGCATGAATGGCTCACAAAAGTATAAGGAGGTAATAGTATGCCTTTAATGACAACAGCTCAGGCGCTTGTAAAGTTCCTTGATAATCAGTATGTTTCCTTCGACGGTAAGGAAAATAAGTTTGTAGACGGTATTTTTACCGTTTTCGGACACGGTATCGTTGTCGGTCTCGGTCAGGCTCTTGACGAAAATCCCGGCGGACTTCGTGTTTATCAGGGTAAGAATGAGCAGGGAATGGCTCATGCCGCAACAGCTTATGCAAAAGAAAACAACAGAAGAAGAATCATTGCCTGTTCTTCATCAATCGGCCCCGGCAGTGCCAATATGGTAACTGCAGCTGCCACTGCAACAGTAAACAACGTTCCTCTTCTTCTTTTTACTGCTGACACATTCTCAACACGTCAGCCTGATCCTGTTCTTCAGCAGTTTGAACAGCCCTATTCACTTGCAATCACAACAAATGACGCATTCAAGCCTGTCTGCAGATACTGGGACAGAATTGCCAGACCAGAACAGCTTATGTCTGCAATGATAAATGCAATGCGTGTTCTTACAGACCCTTCATGCACAGGTGCCGTAAATATTTCTCTTTGTCAGGATGTTGAGGGTGAAGCATATGATTATCCCGAAGAATTCTTTAAGAAGAGAGTTCACAGAATCACAAGAGTTACTGCTCCCGATGAAGAAATTGAAGATATTGCTCAGGTTATCGCATCAGCAAAGAGACCGATGGTTATCTGCGGCGGTGGCGTAAGATATTCCGAAGCAGGTCAGGCGCTTGTTGATTTCTGCGAAAAGTTCAATATTCCTTATGGCGAAACTCAGGCAGGAAAGAGTGCAACATTCTCATCAAACCGTTATAACATGGGCGGTGTCGGTGTTACAGGTAACTCATCAGGTAATGATGTTGCAAAAATTGCAGACTGCATAATCGGTATCGGCACTCGTTTTTCTGATTTCACAACCGCATCAAAGTCTCTTTATCCCGAAAAACAGGTTGTAACAATAAACACATCCCGTTTTGATGCCTATAAACTCGGTGCAACAAAGGCAGTGGGTGATGCAAAGGCTACACTTCTTAAACTCACTGAAGTTCTTGAAGCCAAAGGCTATAAATCTGAGTATACAGATGAATTTGACAATGCAAAAAAAGCATGGAATGATGAGATGGATATGCTTTCATCATATACATATGATGAAAACTTCAAACCGCTTATCAATGCCCGTTATGATAAAACAATTCCTGAATTTGTTGAGATGTACGGTTCATCGCTCACTCAGACACAGGCTCTTGCATATATAAGAAACAACATCGACAAGGATGCTGTTGCTGTTGCTGCATCAGGTTCACTTCCCGGTGACATGCAGAGAATGTGGACATCCGAAAGTCTTTACACATATAATATGGAATACGGATATTCATGTATGGGTTATGAGATTTCCGGTGCATTCGGTGCAAAACTTGCGCATCCTGACAGGGAAGTATATGCTTTCTGCGGTGACGGCGGTTATCTGATGCTTCATTCTGAACTTGTTACATCAATTCAGGAAAATGCAAAAATCAATGTTCTTATTTTTGATAATTCAGGTTTCGGTTGTATCAATAATCTTCAGATGAGCAACGGTATCGGCAACCTTGCAACAGAGTTCAGAAAGAGAGATGAAAACGGTAAACTTCTCGGTGCTCTTATGCCTATGGATTTTGCAATGAGTGCTGCAGGTTACGGTTGTAAAACTTATACTGTCAGAACTCTTGAAGACCTTGAATTTGCTCTTGAAGACAGTAAGAAACAGACAGTTTCAACTCTTATAGATATAAAAGTTCTCCCCAAATCAATGACAGACGGTTACGGTGCATGGTGGAATGTAGGTCTTGCATCTGTATCCGGAAGTGAAAGTGTAAGGGAAGCTTATAAAAATAAAACAGAAAATCTTAAAAAAGCGAGGAAGTATTGATATGCTTGATAAAAACAAAGTAAAACTCGGTATTGCTCCCATTGCATGGACAAATGATGACCTGCCCGATCTCGGTGCAGAAAACACATTCCAGCAGTGCGTGTCAGAAATGGCACTTGCAGGTTTCACAGGATGTGAAGTAGGTAACAAATACCCCAAAGATCCCGATGAACTTCATAAGTATCTTGACATCAGAGGAATTCAGATCTGTAACGCATGGTTCTCAACATTCCTCACAACAAAGCCTTATGAAGAAACAGAAGCAGAATTCATCAAGCACATCACATTCCTTAAGGCTATGGGTGCAAAGGTTGTAGGTGTTTCAGAACAGGGACACTCAATTCAGGGCACAGATAAATCTGTTTTTGATGAAAAGTATGTAATGAATGATGCAGAATGGGATATGCTTTGCACAGGTCTCAACAAGCTCGGTAAAGTTGCAAAGGATATGGGAATCACTCTCACATTCCATCATCACATGGGTACTGTTGTGCAGACTGCAGCAGAAATCGACAGACTTATGGAAAACACAGATCCCGAACTTTTCAATCTTCTCTTTGACTCAGGTCATCTTGCATACTGCGGTGAAGATTATATGTCAGTACTCAAAAAGTACATCGGCAGAATCAAGCATGTTCATCTCAAGGATATCCGTCCCGAAGTTGTTGCAGAAGTCAAGAAAAACGGTCTTAGCTTCCTTGAAGGTGTAAGAATGGGTACATTTACAGTTCCCGGAGACGGTGCAATTGACTTTGAACCTATTTTTAAAGTGCTTGAAGAAAATGACTATGAAGGTTATGTTCTTGTTGAAGCAGAACAGGATCCCGCAAAGGCAAATCCCTTTGAATATGCAGTAAAAGCAAGAAAATATATCAGAGAAAAATCAGGACTTTAATTAGGAGAATAAAAATGGAAAAATTACAGTATTTTGTAAACGGTGAATTCAGGGATTCAAAGACAGATGTCTGGTATGACCTTCACAACCCCAGCACAGGTGAAGTAACAGGTCAGGCTCCCTGCTGTACAAATGATGAAGTTCTTGAAGCAATTGAGGCAGCAAAGGCAGCTTATCCTGCATGGAGTGCTACACCCGCTATCAAGAGAGCTCAGATTCTTTATAATGTACGTGATCTTCTTATAAAAAATATGGAAGAACTCACAACCCTTGTTGCAGAAGAAAACGGCAAGGTATGGGGCGAAGCTGAAGGTGACGTTCTCAAAGCAAAGGAAGGCACAGAACTTGCAACTCAGGTTCCTTCACTCATGATGGGTGAAAGCCTTATGGATGCTTCTTCAGGCTTTGATACAACTCTTTACCGTGAATCAATGGGTGTTTTTGCAGGTATCGTTCCCGTAAATTTCCCCGCAATGATTCCTTTCGGCTGGATGGTTCCCACATGTGTTGCATGCGGTAATACAATCGTTCTTAAAGCAGCCTCTCTCACACCGAGAACTGCTCTCAGAATTGCAGAACTTTATAAAGAAGCCGGCATGCCTGACGGTGTTGTCAATGTTGTTACATGCTCAAGAAATGAAATCAACACTCTTCTTGACCATCCCGACATCAAGGGTATAACATTTGTAGGTTCAACTCCCGTTGGTAAGCTCATTTATGAAAGAGCAGCCAAAGCAGGCAAGAGAGTACAGGCTCTCTGTCAGGCTAAAAACCATGCGCTTGTTCTTGAAGATGCTCCCATTGAGAGAACTGTTGCAGGTATCATCAACTCTGCTTACGGTTGTGCAGGTCAGCGTTGCATGGCACTTTCATGCTGTGTTGTTCAGGAATCAATTGCAGACAGATTTGTTGCTGAACTCAAAAAACAGGCAATGAATATCAAGGTCGGCAAATCAGTTGATAAAACATCAAAACTCGGACCTCTTACATACAAGAAACACTATGACGAAGTTGTTGCAGATATCGAAAAAGGTGTCAGAGAAGGTGCAACACTTGTTCTTGACGGCAGAAATCCCGAACTTCCCGAAGAAATCAAGAACGGTTACTTTGTAGGCCCCACAATCTTTGATAATGTAACAGAAGATATGACTATCGGCAGAGATGAAGTTTTCGGACCTGTTCTTTGCGTGAAGAGAGTAAAGGATTTCCACGAAGGTCTTGCAGTTATGAATGCTAATCCTTACGCAAACGGTTCTGTAATTTTCACACAGAACGGCCACTATGCAAGAGAATTCGCACGTCATACTCACGGCGGTATGGTTGGTGTCAATGTTGGTATTCCCGTACCCATCGGATTCTTCCCCTTCTCAGGTCATAAGGACTCATTCTTCGGTGATCTTCATTGTCTTGGCAAGGATGCTTATCGTTTCTTCACAGAAAGCAAATGTGTAACAACACGTTGGTTTGATGAAGAAGAAATCAAGAAGACAGAAGTTTCCACATGGGACGGCACTATCTGATTTTATAATTGAAAGGAAAAGATAATTATGCTTAATATCGGTATTATCGGTGCAGGACGCATCGGCAAGGTTCACCTTGAATCAATTTCATATCACGTAAAGAACGCAGTTGTAACAGCAATCGCAGACCCCTTTATGAATGATGAAACAAAGGCATTCTGTGAAGGCTTCGGTGTTGAAAAAATCTATACAGATTACAAGAAAATCATAGAAGATGAAACAATCGACGCAGTTCTTGTATGTTCATCAACTGATACTCATGCACCTATTTCAATCGAAGCAATCAACGCAGGCAAGCATGTTTTCTGTGAAAAACCCCTTGCAAACACTGTTGACAAAATTCTTGAAATTGCAGATGCTCTCAAAGCTCATCCCGAGGTTAAATTCCAGGTAGGTTTCAACCGCCGTTTTGACCATAACTTTGCAGCAGTCCGCAAGGCTTATGACGAAGGCAGAATCGGTGATGCTCAGATTCTTAAAATCACATCACGTGACCCTCAGGCTCCTCCTGTAGGCTACTGTGCAGCAAGCATCTTCCTTGATATGACAATTCACGATTTTGATATGGCTTGCTTCCTTACAAACAGTGATGTTGAAGAACTTTATGTTTATGCTGATGCTCTTATCAATCCCGGAATCCGTGAATACGGTGATTTTGATACAGCTATCATTTCAATGAAAATGGAAAACGGTGCTCTTGCTGTTATTGATAACTCACGTCAGGCAATGTACGGCTATGACCAGAGAGCAGAGCTCTTCGGTTCAAAGGGTATGGTTGCAACTGCTAACGATACACTTTCAACTGCAGTTGTTTCCGATGCTAACGGTGTTACAGGTGAAAAACCGCTCTATTTCTTCCTTGAAAGATATATGGGTTCATTCTCAGAAGAAGTCAGACAGTTTGTTGATTGCTGTGTAAACGATAAGGAAACACCTGTCGGTATTCATGCAGGTCTTCAGTCTGTTAAAATCGCTCTTGCTGCTGAAAAATCAGCAAACGAAGGCAGACCTGTCAAACTTTCAGAAATTCAGTAATAAAAAATTTTCAGACTGTCGGAAGACGGTCTGATTTTTTGTAAATACTCTTGAAAACTTTGTGTTCCTATTATATAATATCACCGAAAGAAGTGATATTCCATGAATAAACTCAGAGTTGCAATTGTCGGCTGCGGAAATGTAAGCAAAAGGCATTTTGAAGCAGCATTTCAGAATGAAAACAGCGTGCTTGTAGCCTGCTGTGACAATGTTTCATCAAAAGCAGACAATATGGCTGAAAAGTATAATATAAAAGCTTATTATTCATTCGACGAGATGATGAATGATGCTGATTTTGATGTGCTTCACATATGTACACCGCATTATCTTCATGCACCTATGGCAATTGCTGCAATGGAAAAAGGAAAGCATGTTTTCTGTGAAAAACCGCTTGCAATACATTATGACGATGCAGTGAAAATGTGTGAATGTGCAGAAAGGAACAGTGTTTATCTTGCTGCATGTTTCCAGAACAGATATAACCTTTCTTCACAGTATATAAAAGATATTGTGAAGAGCGAAAAACTCGGAAAAATCGTTGCTGTCAAAGGCAATGTCACATGGGACAGAGATGAAGAATATTATTCGGATGACTGGCACGGCACTCTTGATAAAGAGGGTGGCGGTGTTATTATAAACCAGTGCATACATACTCTTGACCTTATTCAGTGGCTCGTTGATGATGAAGTTGTATCTGTTGACGGCAGTGTTTCACAGAAACGCCTTAAAGGCAAGGTTGAAACGGAAGACACAGCAGATGCACTTATTAAATTCTCAAACGGTGTGGAAGCTTTGTTTTACGGTACATTGTGTTACAAAACAAATTCTTCTGTATTCCTTGAAATTCTTTTTGAAAAAGGCAAAGTTGTTATGTATGATGACCTTGTGACAACAGATAAAAACGGTAACAGGGAAGTCGTTGCACTGAAAAAATCAACAGATGTAAAGAATTACTGGGGAACAAGCCATAAAATAATTATAGATGATTTCTATGATTGTGTGGTTAATAAAAAAGAGTTTCTTGTCAACGGAAAATCAGGCAGTATAGCAGTCAGAATAGTTGATGAACTCTATAAATCGGCAAGATAAAAAATCAACCGTATTTCCATCACAGGGAAGTACGGCTTTTTTTGATGCTAAACAATAATTTAGTGGCGTAAAGCCACATAAATTATTGTTTACTCGTGTTCTTTGATTTTCTTTATTGCGCTCTTTTCAAGTCTTGAAACCTGTGCCTGTGAGATTCCGACTTCATTTGCAACTTCCATTTGCGTAAGTCCGCGCATGAAACGCATTGAGAGAATTTTCTTTTCTCTCGGATTCAGATTTTTTATGGATTCTTTTATCAGAATTTCATCTATCCAGTCCGTTTCTGAAGCATTATCACCCACCTGATCCATAACATAAATTGTGTCACCGCCGTCAGAATATACAGGCTCATAGAGTGAAACAGGTTCAACAATTGCTTCAAGCGCAAGAACAACCTGTTCTCTCGGTTTTTCAAGTTGTTCTGCAATCTCTTCAATTGTTGCTTCTCTGTTCTGCTCATTCTGTATTTTTTCACGTATCTGCATTGCATGGTATGCAGTGTCTTTCATTGAACGGCTGACTCTGACAGTGTTGTTATCACGTAGATATCTGCGTATTTCACCTATTATCATCGGAACTGCATATGTGGAAAAACGAACATTCTGGCTTACATCAAAGTTGTCGATTGACTTGATAAGACCAATGCATCCAACCTGAAAAAGGTCATCAAGATTTTCACCTCTGTTTACAAACCGCTGAATTACAGACAGAACCAGCCTGAGATTTCCCTGAATAAGTTCTTCTCTTGCTTTTTTATCTCCGTTTCTGATTTTTTTAAGGAGTTCGATTTTTTCGCTTTCCTTAAGAATTTTCAGCTCTGATGTATTAATACCGCATATCTCAACTTTTCCCCACTGCATAAAAAAATCCTCCGTATACAAGTTATGTACACAGAGGATATTTTTATTATAGCCTTATTTAGTTTTGATTAAACAGTCAATGTTTTCCAATACAGTTATTTTGAAACGTCCATTGATGCCATAGTGTTATGACGTCTTTCGAGAAGCTCATTATACATTCTCTCACGTTTTTCCTTTGTAAGGGGATAAAGGAATTTCGGAATAACGGATAAGATACCTGTTATCTGCGGAATGCCTGTACACATTGCAAAAATCCACCATTTTGTTGTGTCAGCCTGAGATCCGATTGTTTTACCCTGAATGTAACCGATTCTGCTGAGCATGAGATTCTGCACTGAACTGTTGACAACATTTCTTACTTTCAGAATCATATCTTTTGCAATGCCGATTGTCGCTTCCATTCTGTAACCGTTTTTCCATTCGCAGTAGTCCATTGATTCGTTATAAAGCTCGGCATTGATAACTTTTCTTGTGCCGAATGCCCACTTGTCAAAGAATGCCTGAATACCGAATGCGATACACATGGGAAGTGTTTTTGTATAGTTTTTGTTTATGCTTCCGAATGCAAAAACAAGCAACCACCAGAATCGTGTGTAAAGGTCTTCACCAACCCAGAGTGCTTTTGATGAGAATCTTGCTCTCATCGGTTTTACAAATGCGTAACTGATGCTTCCTATCATACTTGACGGGAGATTCAGGATTGTCAGCAGTGTTGCAGAGCCGTGAACATCTATAAAGTAGTTCTGTGTGCTTGTGCTGATGCTGAAAATACCGAGGAAGTCCGCAAGAATCATAAGCAGTATCGGATAGTTGTTGATGACAGCTCTGAATCCTTGTTTTATATCCGGAATATCAAGTGACTGCGGAACTCTTTCTCTTGAAACAGTGAAGAAATAGAATGTGAATATGCAGGACACGATATTTGTGAAAAGTCCCATGCCGAGGAATGCTGTTCTCAATTGCATCGGAATGATACCGTTGTTTATAAGGTCAATAACCACACCCATTATGATGCCGGGTAAGTCTTCACCCATGTAACCGGTCCATAGCTCTGCCATTGTTATCAGTCGCGCTCGGTCATTCGGGTGTGGTGTTATGGTTGTCATGTAACCTGTTTTTGCCACAGATGTGAATGTTCCTGCAGTTTCTGTTATAACATTGAATGCGAAGTAGAATATCAGTTTCGGAATATATGTACCTGCCGAATCAGGGAACAGATAGGGCATGAACCAATAAAGCGTACCGATAAGTGTCAGGGGAATCTGAAAAAACAGCATATAGGGTCTGAATTTTCCCCATCTGGTTCTTGTCCTGTCAACAAGTGTGCCGATAAGCGGGTCATTGATAATGTCCCATGCACCTGTGAAAAGGTTTGCTGCGGCGTTGATTTTGAAGTCAATTTTAACAACGTCCCATATGAATCGGTCTTTATAACCGTTGATGTTGAAAGCATTTGAAACGTCATTGAGCAGGTATGCAAATGTTTCTTTGTTACCTACATATCTTCTGTCGTGGAACTGATAATTGGAGATATCCGAGTTCTCCAGTATCAGATCATCTTTTTTGTCCGGTTGAGCCATTTTTCTCACCTCATTTAATTAATTTTATCATTTTTTGATTTTAGTGTCAACTTGGCTAAATGAACAAAAAAACAGGCTATGATTTTACACATAGCCTGTTTGAATTTATTCAAGAACTTCAAGATCTTCAAAGTCGTCAAGTTCAAGACCTTTGTTGTGGGAAAGTGCCCAGTCAACGCACCACTGACCAGCAAAAATAAGGAAATCTCTGCCTTTTACATCCTGTACCCAGATAGAGTTTGTAAGGTCAAGCTCTTTAGGTGAAACGGGAGATGAAACAATTTTCTTGATTACCTGGTAATTGAGATTGTGTCTGCGGAATTTAACACCGTATTCAGCTTCCATTCTGTGTTCAAGAACTTCATACTGAAGCATACCGACAACGCCTACAATTACTCGTTCCATACCTGTTTCGGGCAGGAAGAAAATCTGAATCGCACCTTCCTGTGCAATCTGATTCATACCTTTTGAGAACTGCTTACGCTTCATTGAATCCACCTGTTCAACTTCTGCGAAATGTTCAGGTGCGAATGTCATGATGCCTTTGTATTTTACTTTCATGTCACGGTCACATATTGTATCGCCGATTGAGAAAATGCCGGGATCAAATACACCGATGATGTCGCCTGCATAAGCTTCATTGATGATTTCTCTTTCCTGAGCCATCATCTGCTGAGGCTGAGAAAGCTTTATGAGTTTGTTTTCCTGAACATGCAGATAATCCTTGCCTCTTTCAAACTTACCTGAACAGATTCTCATGAAAGCAATTCTGTCACGGTGAGCTTTATTCATGTTTGCCTGGATTTTGAAAACGAAAGCTGAGAAATGTTCATCAAAGGGATCAACAATTGTTTCATCAGTTTTGTGAGAAAGGGGGGCAGATGTCATTTCAAGGAAACTCTGCAGGAAAGGCTCAACACCGAAGTTATTAAGAGCTGAACCGAAGAAAACAGGTGTAAGTTTACCGTTTCTTACTCTTTCTATGTCAAAATCCGTGCTGGCAACATCAAGAAGCTCAATGTTATCAACAAGATTTGTTCTGAGTTCTTCACCGATGAGTTCATCGAGCTTTTCAGTATCAGTTATGTCACATTCAATACCTTCAATTCTTCTTCTGCCTGCATGGAATTCATTGAATGCAAGAATATGCTGTTTGCTTCTGTCGTAAACACCTCTGAAGTTGCTGCCGCAGCTGATGGGCCAGTTCATTACATATGTTTCAATACCGAATTCTGTTTCAAGTTCATCAAGCAGTTCAAAGGGATCTCTTGCTTCACGGTCCATTTTGTTGATGAATGTGAAGATGGGAATGTTTCTCATTGCGCAGACCTTGAAAAGTTTTCTGGTCTGAGGCTCAATACCTTTTGCCGCGTCAATAACCATAACTGCGCTGTCAGCAGCCATGAGTGTACGGTATGTGTCTTCAGAGAAATCCTGATGTCCCGGTGTGTCAAGAATATTGATGCAGTAACCGTCATATTCAAACTGAAGAACTGATGAAGTGATAGAAATACCTCTCTGTTTTTCAATTTCCATCCAGTCGGAAACAGCATGTTTGTCGCTGGCTTTACCTTTAACTGAGCCTGCGGACTGAATAGCTCCGCCGTAGAGCAGGAACTTTTCTGTAAGTGTTGTTTTACCTGCGTCAGGATGGGAGATAATCGCAAAGGTTCTTCTTCTGTTTATTTCTGTTCTAAGATCAGCCATTTTTTAACCTCTCAAAATCAAATTCCAATCAGAAATTCTAACACAACTGCAGAAAAAAATCAATGTTAAAAATACCGAGATTATTTTTAACATTTTAATAAAATTTTTGCATTTCGCTTGATAAAAACAATCCGATAATGTATTATTGTAAAAAAAGGAGGAATTTTTATGGCAATGATTTCAAAATTTATCGCATTTATAATGACAATTGTAACTGCAGTTTCAGGATTTTTTGCTGATGTGGACGGTTCTCTTGCAGATATCCATGACAAGATGTTTGCACCGACTGTAACAGCAGATTTTGAGGAAAAAGATGAAAGCGCAATCAGAGTGATGTCATTCAATATCCGTTACGGTGATCTCGGTTATCTTACAGCAGAAGACAGATATCCCATGATTGAAGAAACTATCAGAAAAGGTCATCCCGATTCAGTAGGTCTTCAGGAAGCCACAACAGAATGGATGGCATATCTTACTGAAGCTCTCAGTGATGAATATGCACATGTCGGCATCGGTCGTGATGACGGCGTGAGTGCAGGTGAGCATTCTGCAATCTTCTATCTGAAAGATAAATATACTGCTGTTGACAGCGGTAACTTCTGGCTTTCAGAAACTCCCGATGAGCCTTCTCTCGGCTGGGATGCAGGCAGCAACAGAATCTGCACATGGGTTGTGCTTGAAAACAATGAGACAGGCGAACAGTATGTTCACATTAATTCACATTTCGACAATGCCGGAAAAGAAGCAAGAAGAAACAGTGTTGATATGATTCTTGCAAAGGCAAAGGAATTCGGCGATCTACCTGTTGTATTCACTGCAGACATGAATATTTCCGAAGGTTCGGATGAGTATAATCTTATGACTGCTGACGGCGGACTTTTCGACACAAAAAAGATTGCAGACGATACTATGAATTATCTCACTTACCACGACAGAATGCCTCTGATTCATTGGGGTTCGGTTATTGACTTTGTTATGGTGAATGAAAAATTCGATGCTCTTGTATATAAGGTAGTTACAGCGGGAATAGACGGTAATTATGTGTCAGACCATTTCCCGATATACGCTGATATTATTTTTGCCTGATGGCAGGGATGTGATTTTATGTCAAAAACCAAAAAGATTATTTTAATTGTTTCAGTCTGCGTTATTGCTGTTGCAGCCGTATTGATTGCAGTTTTTGCAGGAAACACAGATAAAATCTATGATGAACTCAGTGCAAAAGCACAACCTGCACAGGTTGCTGATTTTGATGAAAAAGCAGATGATTCTATCCGTGTTATGACTTTCAATGTCCGTTGTTTCGGTCTTGAAAATCTTCCCAGAAAAGCCAGAGAATATTATGTTGCCGAAACTGTCAGAAAAGGCATGCCCGATTCTTTCGGTGTTCAGGAAGCGACTCCCACATGGATGAATTATCTTGATAAGGAAATCGGCGATAAATATGACTATGTCGGTGTCGGCAGAACAAACGGTAAGAACTCAGGCGAATTTTCTGCTGTTTTCTATCTGAAAGACAAATATGAACTTGTTGATTCAGACACATTCTGGCTTTCGGAAACACCTGAAAAACCTTCAAAGGGTTGGGATGCTCAGATAAAAAGAATCTGCACATGGGCTGTTCTTGAAAACAAAGAAACAGGCGAAAAATATGTGCATGTGAATTCTCATTTTGATCATCAGGGTGAAGAAGCAAGAAAAAACAGTGTCAATATGATACTTGATAAGGTAAAAGAATACAGTGAGCTTCCTGTTGTTTTTACCGCTGATATGAATATCGTAGAGGGTACGGAGCATTACAATAATATGGTTGCAGACGGTGCGCTCAAAGACACAAAGTACACAGCCGAAGATACGATGGATTATCTTACATTCCATAATCTTGATCCTGCAGCAAATGAAGGCAGAATTCTTGACTATGTAATGATAAATGATAAATTTGGCGCTGAGGTTTACAGGGTTGTAACAGCCGGTGTTGACGGAAGATTTGTTTCTGACCATTATCCTGTCTATGCAGATATCAAAATCAAATAAGAATACAAAAAAGAAAACAACAGACGGAATTTTACTTCCGTCTGTTGTTTTCTCAAGGATTGTTATATATGAAAAATGAGTAGATATCTGAAAAACAAGATGTTGTATAATGATGTTTACAAGTTCATTATATGCTACAACATATATTTTGTCAATACTTGTAAATAAAAAATTCTAAAATCTTCCTGTTTGTCATATATTTACACAAAGAGGTGTATAACAATGGCAAAAGCAAGACAGAGTAAAGAAAAAAAAGATTATTTTACAATTGTTATGATTGTTCAGAGTGCAGTATGTGCAGTTCTTGTTGTATTGATGCTGCTGTCAGCAAGAGCAGACGGAAAATTTGCAAAGATTATGAAAAACGGATATCTTGAATTCATGTCAACTGATTTTACAGGCGAAGATTTTGAAGATGCGTTCCGATCTTTCAAAGATTATGTTGCAGTTTTTGTTGATGAAAAAGAATCTGAAACCGTTGTCGTTTTTAATGAAGTTGAAGAAACAAGTGAAACACTGACTCAGGAAGAATTGCCCACAGGTGGCATAGATCTTGAGTTTTCATCACTCGAAACTCTTGAAGGTATATCTTTTGATGATGTCGATACGGGAATAGAAATGTCACTTCCGCTTGAAGAGTATGTAATAACATCACCTTTCGGATACAGATTCAGTCCGCTCAGCGGAGAAACGGGTGTGCATACGGGGCTTGATATGGCGGCAGATTACGGTCAGTCCGTTTATGCAGCAGCAGACGGAATTGTTGTGGACTCTGCATGGGATAACAGTTACGGTAATTATGTAAAAATTCAGCACAAAAATAATACAGTCACGATTTATGCACACTGTTCATCTTTGTGTGTTGATGAAGGTGAAAAAGTCATGGCTGGTGACAGGATTGCAAGAGTCGGCTCAACAGGAGCTTCAACGGGAAACCATCTGCATTTCGAAATACGCAAGGATAACATACGCATAAACCCGGGATATGAACTTTTCGGCAAATGAAATTCAGGATAAATGATGTTATTTTTTCGGTAGAAATTCCGTTTCTTGCATCTGCAGCATTTTTTCTTGCAGGTGATATGCGGACAAATTATTGTTGTGCCGTACTTTTTTCCGGTCTTCATGAAACAGGGCATATTCTCGCATTGTATTGTTTCGGTAAAAAACCGAAGAATATAACTTTCGGAATCATGGGGATAAGAATTGAAACAACATCAATGATGCTTTCTTATCGTGATGAATGTATAGTTTCTCTTTGCGGACCTTTTGTGAATCTGTTATTTGCCGTAATATTTGCGATTGTTGATAGTGACAGTCTGCCGTTTGCCGTTAATTCAGGTTTGTTTGTTATCAATATGCTTCCTGTTAAAACACTTGACGGCGGACGATTTCTGTATAATCTGATGATGATTTATAATGATGAAGAAAAAACAGACAGAATAATGAGGATTCTCGAAATTATTACTGTGATTATCATTATTGCCGTAATGCTGATTTCTTTGATAACAGGCTATACAAATACTTCATTTGTATTTTTTTCAGTAACACTTGTTATGATTATTCTATTGCAATTCTGATTTGAAAATAGTATAATAAACAATAAATTATATTAATTAATGTAGGGTGGCTTGCCCTCAAGCCGCCCTACATGAAATGTTGCTAAATTATTGTTTACTTAATTTTGGATGTGATAACATGAAAAGAGAAGTTGAAAAAGTGCTTGGTCTTGTTCAGAAACCTGCAAGATATACAGGCGGAGAACTCAACGAAGTTATAAAAAATAAAGACGAAGTGGACCTTCGTTATGCATTCTGCTTTCCCGATACATACGAAATAGGAATGTCAAATCTCGGCATGAGAATTCTGTATTCACTTATCAATGCAAGAGACGATGCTTGGTGTGAACGAGTTTTTGCGCCTGATGTTGATATGGAAGAAATTATGCGTCAGCGCAATATTCCGCTTTTCGCACTTGAAAGCGGTGACTATATAAAAGATTTTGACGCAATCGGTTTTTCTCTTTCATATGAATTGTGCTATACAAATCTTCTTAATATGCTTGACCTTGCAGGTCTTCCTGTTCTTGCGAAAGACAGACATGATCTGACGCCGATTGTTATGGCAGGCGGTGCATGTGCATGTAATCCCGAACCGATTGCAGATTTCGTCGATTTCTTTCAGCTTGGTGAAGGCGAAGAAATGATGAATGATGTTCTCGATCTTCTTAAAGAGTGCAAAAAGAACGGTGAAAGTAAGGAAGAGTTTCTTAAAAAAGCTGCTCAGATTCAGGGTATATATGTCCCTTCGCTTTATGATGTGGAATATAATGAGGACGGTACCGTGAAATGTGTCACAGCTAAGGAAAATGCACCCGAAAAGGTCACAAAAAGAATTATCAGCGATATGGATACTGTTTTTTATCCTGACAAATTTGTTGTGCCTTTTATTGATATTGTTCATGACAGGGTAGTAACTGAAATTTTCAGAGGCTGCACAAGAGGCTGCCGCTTCTGTCAGGCTTGTTTCCTTAACAGACCTATCAGAGAAAAATCAGTTGATGTAATAAATGAAGACTGCAAAAAACTGTGTGCATCTTCAGGTTATGATGAGATTTCCCTCTGTTCACTTTCAAGCAGTGACTATTCGGAATTGCCTGAGCTTCTCAGTGAACTTTTAAGCTGGGCAACAGATGATAAAATCAATGTTGCACTTCCTTCACTGCGTGTTGATAATTTCCCTGAAGAACTTATAAAAAAGCTCAACGAAGTCAGACGCAGCGGTCTTACTTTTGCACCTGAAGCAGGTACACAGAGACTGCGCGATGTCATCAATAAAAATGTAACAGAAGCAGAAGTTCTTGAAACTTCAAAAAAAGCTTTTTCAGGCGGCTGGTGTGCAGTCAAGCTTTACTTTATGCTTGGTCTTCCCACAGAAACAATGGAAGATGTTGAAGGTATTGCTCAGTTGGCTCAGAAAGTTGTAAACGCTTTCTATTATAATCCGGACAAACCCAAGGGTAAGGGTGTCAATGTAAGTGTCAGTGCATCTTCTTTTGTGCCCAAGCCTTTTACACCTTTCCAGTGGGAAGCTCAGGATACTCCCGAAATGCTTGAAGCAAAACAGGAGCATCTCAAAGAGAGTGTCACCACAAAGAAGGTCACTCTTAAATTCCATAAAATCCCGATCAGCTTCCTTGAAGGTGTCTTTGCAAGAGGTGACAGAAAACTCTGTGAAGTTATCCTTAAAGCATGGCAGAAAGGCTGTAAATTCGACAGCTGGGATGATCACTTCAGGTTTGACACATGGATGGAAACATTCAGAGAATGCGGACTCGATCCTGCATTCTATGCATCAAGAAAGAGAGATTTTTCAGAAGTTCTTCCATGGGATCATCTTGATTACGGTATCCGCAGGGAATACCTTGAAAATGAATGTAGAAAAGCTTATGAAGCAGCAACCACACCTCAGTGCAGAGAGAAATGTTCTGCATGCGGTGCAAATAAACTGAACGGAGGTAAATGTGATGCGATGTGTAAGAATATGGTTCAGTAAACAGGGCAGAATCAAGTATGTTTCACATCTTGATATAATGCGTTGTATGACAAGAGCTGTCAGACGTGCCGATATACCTCTGTGGTATACTGAGGGCTTCAATCCTCATCCGTATCTCAACTTCCTTCAGCCCATGCCTTTGGGTGTTGAAGGTCTTAATGAGCCTCTTGATATCAGAATTGAGGGCGAAATTTCAGATAAAGAGATTATGGATAATCTTAATGCTGTTCTTCCTGTCGGTATAAAAGTTACAAAAGTCACAGAGCCTTATATGAAATCAAATGACCTTGCTTTTGCAGAATATGAGATTTATTTTGAAAAGGAAGAAAATCTTGTTGCAGATCTTGACCGTGCAATGAAGTCAGACGAGCTTGTCTGTGAAAAGATGGGCAAAGTCAACGGCAGAAAGAGAGTTAAAGAAGTCAATGTTTCTGAGAATATCAGAAAGTATTCGCTGCGTGAAAATGATGAATCTGTTATCATGAATGTAATTCTTCCCGGCGGTAATACAAAGAATGTAAACCCCATGAATCTTCTTGATGCTGTAAACAAGTATCTCGGAACTGATATTGTTCCTCTGAATATAGTCAGATTGGGACTTCTTGACGAAAAACTTATACCATTTGAATAAATCGGACTACAAAAAAAAGCGATTAATAGTAAAGAAAAACTATTGCATTATTGATTTTGTTGTGATATTATATATAAGCGTTCGTTTGCGTTTAGAGATTAAAACCACTAAACGGCGATTAATGCACAGCGTACATTAAAGCGGTCGGTCCTCTGGCATAATGTGTAAGAACGGCTGAAAAAATTCAGGAGGTAAATTATGGACGCATTGAAACTTATTGCTCAGGACAGCATCAAAGCTGAAGCACCTCAGTTCAAGGTTGGTGACACTGTAAAGGTTCACGTAAAAATCCGTGAGGGCGAAAAAGAACGTATTCAGGTTTTCGAGGGAACAGTTATTGCTCGCAAGGGCAGTGGCGTAGCTGAAACATTTACAGTAAGACGTGTTTCTTACGGTGTAGGTGTTGAAAGAGTATTCCCCGTTCACTCACCCAACGTTGCTAAAGTTGAAATCGTAAGAACCGGTAAGGTTCGCAGAGCAAAACTTTACTATCTTCGTAACAGAGTTGGTAAGGCAGCTAAGGTTAAGGAACAGATCAAATAAGTTTTTTCCGGGCAAAAGGGACAGTTATGTCCCTTTTTTTGCTTAAATTTATTCTTTCGACATATATTTCCGGTTGGTGATTTTATGAAAGACAGTAAAAACGGTTATATATACTATGACTATCATAAGAAAACCGAAAAAGAAGAGATTCAGGAAACTGCATGGACTTCTGTTTTTCATTGGTTGTATGGTATCATAGGTTTTTTATTTGTTGTTTTTATTTTGTTTATACTGTTTTTTAAAGTTGTCAGTGTTGATGGCGAGTCCATGTTGCCGACTCTTAATGACAATGATAAACTGTTTGTATACACTATGACTTATACTCCCCGTCAGGGTGATATTGTTATTATCAGTTCAGAAGATGATCAGTCGGTTGTAAAACGTATAATTGCAACAGAAAATCAGACTGTTGATGTTGATTATGAAACAGGCAAGGTTACAGTAGACGGTGTTGTTCTTGAGGAAAATTATATTTCTGAAATGTCTGTGCCGGAGGATAATGAGGTTGAGTATCCGTACACAGTGCCGGAAAACTGTGTTTTTGTCATGGGCGATAACAGAAATGAATCAAGAGACAGCCGAAGCAAAATAGTCAAAGCTGTTGATGAGCGCAGAATTGTCGGAAAGGCTGTAGTGAGATTGTTGCCGTTTTCTGACATGAATATATATGACTGACAGTGGTGATTGATTGTGAAAAATAAAATTGTATCAACAGTATTTGAAACTGCGTCATTTCTTGTGAGTGTCATAATTCCTGTTGTTTTGATTCTCGCTTTCGGTTTCAGTCTCACAACTGTCGAAGGGAGTTCAATGGAGCCTACTCTCGACGGCGGTGACAGACTTCTGACAACAGCAATGACATCCGAATATGAATATAAAGATATAGTGGTTGTTGTTGAGCCCAATGATGAACTTTACAAGCCTATTATAAAAAGAATCATCGCAACAGAAGGGCAGTGGATAGATGTCCGTTATGATGAAGGCCTTGTTTATGTCGGTGATTCTGCAGAGGAAATGCATCCTTTGGACGAACCGTATATTTTTTCTCTTACAGACAGAGAATATTACGATGACAGACATGAATATCCCGTGCAGGTGCCCGAAAACCATTATTTTGTCATGGGTGATAACAGAAATGATTCAACAGACAGCAGATCATATAAGGTCGGTTTTGTTGATGAAAACTATATACTCGGCAAGGTAGTTTTCCGTATTGTTCCTTTTGGTGATTTTAATATATATGACTGATGGTGATTGAATGAAATTTTATAAAAAATTAGTTGATAATATATTTGAAATAGCATCTGTTGCAGTAACTTCAGTTGTTGCAATAGCGGTTATATTTGCATTTTTATTCAGACTTGTCGGTGTTGACGGTTCATCAATGGTGCCCACACTTTCTCACAAGGACTGGCTTATCACATCAACTGCAAACAGTGAATTTGAATATAAAGACATTGTTATCGTTGTTCAGCCCGGTGTGCTTAATGAGCCTCTTGTAAAGCGAGTTATCGCAACAGAAGGCCAGTGGATTGATGTTGACTATGAAAACGGTAAGCTTTTTGTCGGTGATTCAAAAGACAATATGGTTGAACTTACAGAAAACTATATTGCAGAACCTGCAACTACCAGACCTTTTTCAGATCTGAACCAGTATCCTATTCAGGTTCCCGAAAATTGTCTTTTTGTAATGGGTGATAACAGAAATAACTCAACAGACAGCCGTTCATCACTTGTAGGCTTTGTTGACGAACGTTATGTGCTCGGAAAGGCTCTTTACAGAATAGTTTCAGGCGAAACCGGTTTTGATATGTCCAAATTCCATATTTACAATGATTAATATCCGGAGGGCTGTGTGTTCAGCCCTCTTTTTCAGATGAGGTGATAAAATGGCAGATGCTATAAAACAGCAGGTACAGTGGTTTCCCGGCCATATGGCAAAAACAAGAAGACTTATTAAAGAACAGCTTAAACAGGTAGATGCTGTAACTATGCTTCTTGATGCCAGAGTTCCCGAAAGCAGCAAAAATCCCGAAATAGATGAACTCATACAGGGAAAACCTACAATTATTCTCTTTAATAAAGCAGATCTTGCAGACTCAAATGCAACAAAGCAGTGGATTGATTATTATGCAAAAAAAGGCGCTGCATCACTTGAAGTTGATTGCAGAACAGGTAAAGGTCTCAATAAATTCAGACCTCTTGTAAGAGAAGTTCTTGCAGATACAATCAAACGTAATGAAGATAAAGGAATGCCCGGAAAAACGCTCAGAATTATGGTTGTCGGCATTCCCAATACAGGAAAATCTTCATTTATCAATAAAATGGGTGCAGGCGGTAAAGCCAAAGTTGAAGACAGAGCAGGTGTTACAAGAAACAATCAATGGTTTGTTATCGGCGGCGGTATTGAAATGCTTGACACTCCCGGTGTTCTCTGGCCGAAATTTGAAGATCCCGAAGTAGGCGATAAACTCGCATTTACAGGCGGTGTCAAAGATCAGATTCTTGATATTGAGACTCTTGCCGTAAGATTTCTTCAGGTTATGAAAGACAATTATCCCGAAAGACTCAGAGAAAGATATAAAATTGATAATTTCGAAGACTTAGAAGCATGGGAAATCCTTGAACTTATCGGTAAAAAAAGAGGCATGATGATAAGAGGCGGAGAAATTGACACGATGAGAGCTTCTGTTGCAGTGCTTGATGAATACCGTGGCGGTAAACTCGGCAGAATGACACTTGAATGGGTGAAAGATTATGACTTATGAATTTGAAAATCAGGCTCATGCAGACGGTTATAAAATAGTCTGCGGTGTGGATGAAGCAGGCAGAGGTCCTCTTGCAGGTCCTGTTTATGCTGCCGCAGTAATTCTTCCTGACGGGCTTGAAGAAATGGGTATAAATGACTCAAAAAAAATGACCGAAAAGAAAAGAGAAGCTCTTTTTGATATAATTGTCGATAATGCGGTGGCTTACGGAATCGGTTTTGCAACAGAAAAAGAAATCGATGAAATCAATATCCTGAATGCAACATTCCTTGCTATGCGAAGAGCTGTTGAAGCAATGGGTGTAAAACCTGACCTTGTGCTTGTTGACGGCAACAGAAAACCGAATACGGGCTATGAAGAAATGACGCTTGTAAAAGGTGATGCAAAGTCAATTTCAATTTCTGCAGCATCAATTCTTGCAAAAGTCAGCCGTGACAGATATATGAAAGACCTGGCAGAAAGACACCCCGAATATAAATTTGAACAGCATAAAGGCTACGGCACAAAACTTCACTATGAAATGATCGAACAGTACGGTATATTGCCTGATCATCGTCGTTCATTTCTTAAAAAGATTCTGGACAAATGATTGCCGAACCGAGAAAAACAGGTTTATTGGGCGAAATATATGCATCACGGTATCTGCGGAATAAAGGCTATGATATAATTGCCGCAAATTTCAGGTCAAAAAGCGGTGAGATAGATATTATTGCCGAAAACGATGATATAATATGTTTTGTTGAAGTCAAAACACGTAAAGACGGAGCTTATTTTGATCCCGCTTTTGCTGTTGACTCTGCAAAAGAAGAGAATGTAAAAAGTACCGCAGCTGCATTTATTTCTGCAACAAAATGCAAGAAGAATATAAGATTTGATATAATAGAAGTAGTTTTGTGTGAAAAGCAATATAAAATCAGGCATACGGAAAATGCGTTCTGAGGTGAAATTATGAGATTATTTGATCTGCATTGTGATACAATAACAGAGCTTGAAAAGAAAAATGAAAGTCTTGCGGAAAATGACGGACATATATCTCTTGACAGAGCAGGATATCTGACAGAATATGTTCAGGATTTTGCAATTTTTATTCCCGATGAATACAGAGGAAAAGCTGCAACAGATTATTTTGACAGAGTATATGCTTATTATAAAAAACAGCTTTCAGCAAACGGAATCAGTGAATATGCTGAAAGACAAAACACAAAAGTGAAGTCTATTCTTTCCGTTGAAGGCGGTGCAGGTATGGGCGGCACTATTGAAGGACTGCATCATCTTTCGGACTGCGGTGTGAAACTCATCACTCTTACATGGAACGGCAGAAATGAACTTGCCAGCGGTTGTTTTGATGAAGAGGATATAGGTCTGACAGCTTTCGGCAGAGATGCAATAAGAGAAATGGAAAAACTGCGCATTGCAGCAGATGTTTCGCATCTTTCAAAAAAAGGTTTTTACGACCTTGCAGATTTTGCTCAGAAGCCGTTTATGGCATCACATTCCTGTGTCGATATGGTTGATAATTTCAAGGCAAGACACAGAAATCTTACAGAAGACCAGATAAAAATTATTTCAGAGCACGGTGGTGTTATCGGCATCAATCTCTGGGAAAAACTTCTGGGTAATGAAGATAATTCTTTTGATGCGGTGCTTCGTCATATGTCCCGCATGATTGAAATCGGTGGGGAAGATGTTGTTGCAATGGGCACAGACTTTGACGGCTGTGATATAAATCCCGACCTGGCAGGAATTGAAAAACTACAGGGATTATATGATTATCTGAATATTCACGGTTTTGATAAAAAACTGCTTGATAAAATATTTTTTGCAAACGCAGACAGATTTTTTAGCAATCTGCTATTTACAAAATAAATTGATTCTGTTATACTATAATGTGATTTTTATGTGTGAAAGGATGTAATCCGAATGTTTTATACATCAACAAGAGATAAATCTCTTAAAGTGACATCAGCAGAAGCTATCACAAAGGGCATTTCAGAGGAAGGCGGTCTTTTTGTACCCTGCGAAATTCCTCAGATTGACCTTGATTTTATCGCTTCAATGAAAGATATGTCATATATCGAAAGAGCAAAAAAAGTGCTCGGTCTTTATCTTACAGATTTTACTGCAGATGAAATTGCTTCATTTGTTGAGGGCGCATACAAAGAAGGCAAATTCTCAAGTGACGAAGTTGCTCCCGTTGTGAATCTTCATGACAATGTAAATATTCTTGAGCTCTGGCACGGTCCCACTTGTGCATTCAAGGATATGGCTCTTCAGCTTCTTCCTTATCTTCTTATCGGTTCATCAAAGAAGACACTCAAGGATAAGGAAATCGTTATTCTTGTTGCTACATCAGGTGACACAGGTAAAGCTGCTCTTGAAGGTTTCAAGGATGTTGACTCAACAAAGATTCTTGTTTTCTATCCCAATGACGGTGTAAGCCCCATGCAGAAGCGCCAGATGTGTACTCAGGAAGGTAATAACGTCGGTGTCTGTGCTATCAACGGTAACTTTGACGATGCTCAGACAGGCGTTAAGACAATCTTCACAGATGCAGAAATCAAAGATGTTTTTGCAAAGAACAATCTTGTATTCTCATCAGCAAACTCAATCAACTGGGGCAGACTTGTTCCTCAGATTGTTTACTATTTCTCAGCATACTGTGATATGTTGAAACAGGGCAAGATTAATCTTGGCGACAAGATCAATGTTGTTGTTCCCACAGGTAACTTCGGTAACATTCTTGCTGCTAACTACGCTATGAAAATGGGTCTTCCCCTTAACAAGCTTATCTGTGCTTCAAATGCAAACAATGTCCTCACAGACTTCATCACAACAGGTAAGTACGACAGAAACAGAAGCTTCTATGCTACTATTTCTCCCTCAATGGATATCCTTATTTCATCAAACCTTGAAAGACTTATGTTCACTCTTCACGGTGAAGATGATGCAGCAGTAAGAGAACTTTACGGTTCACTCAAAGACAACGGTACATTTGAAGTTTCTGCGGAAGTTCTTGAAAAGATCAAAGCTCTCTATTCTGCAGGTTGCTGTGATGATGAAGAAACAAAGGCAACAATCAAGGAAGTATACGAAACATATAACTATCTTTGCGATACTCATACTGCAGTTGCTGTTAAGGTATGCGAAGATTACCGTAAGGAAACAGGCGATATGACACCCGTTGTTGTTGCATCAACTGCAAGTCCTTATAAATTCTGTGCAAGTGTTCTCACAGCTATAGAAGGTAACGCAGACGGTGATGAATTTGCTATGCTTGCAGACCTTGAATCAAAGACAGGTGTAAACGCACCCGAACAGCTCAGAGGTCTTGAGAACAAGGAAGTAAGATTCAACAATGTTTGTGATAAAGATGCAGACAGCATGAGAAAAGTTGTTTTCGATATGCTTGGTATCAACTAAAAAAACTGAGGACGGTGTTTTACCGTCCTCTTTGCTGATTGAATTAGCCTTTGACTGCCTTATCGTTAAGCTCGAAAGTGTTGCAGACTGTTTCACCGCATTTGCAGGCATTCTTGTTGCCGACTTCAATGCATGATGCAGTGCAGTGATCCTGCTTTGTGTGATAAATACAGTTTTTAACTTCGCATCTGATTTTGTTTTCCATCATATTCAATCACCTTTTTTTGCCCGTAGGCTGTATATTAAAGAGATACCTCTTGCTGTTATTATGAGCGTTAATATTGATTATATTAACGGAAAATTTTCCCTGAAAGGAGACGGTATTATGAATCTGTTCGGTATCGGTGATACTCATTTGTCATTCGGTAAAGACAAACCCATGGATATTTTCAAGGGTTGGGATAATTATGTTGAAAGACTTGAAAAACAGTGGAATGCCGTTGTTTCTCAGGATGATACAGTTGTCATAAACGGAGATATTTCCTGGGCAATGAGACTCAGCGAATGTTATGAAGACTTCAGGTTTATCAATGGACTCAACGGCAGAAAAATTTTTCTCAAAGGCAATCATGATTACTGGTGGACAACTCTCAATAAGATGAATAACTATCTTAAAGAGAACAATTTTTCCACAATTGACATTCTTTTCAATAATTCTTTCAGCTTTGGTGATTATGCTGTATGCGGAACAAGAGGCTGGTTTTATGATTCGCCGGAAAGTGATAAAAAGGTGATTCTGCGTGAAAGACAAAGGCTTATACGTTCAATCGAAAGCGGTCTGGCAGATGGGAAAGAACCTATAGTATTTCTGCATTATCCGCCTGTTTTTGATGACAGAGTGTGTGAAGAATTGTATTCTGTGCTTCTTGAATATGAAATCAGACGTTGTTTCTTCGGTCATATCCATGGTGAAAAAACAGGGAAGTATGATCATTTTGAACGAGATAATATAAAATTTTCACTTATATCGGGTGATTGGCTGAAATTTTGCCCTAAGCTGATAGAAAAACAATAAAAAATTTCATAATTTATGGAAATTTTTTTAAATAATAGTGGAAATTTTCTGAACAGTCTGTTATAATATAAAAGTTAAAATATATCATCTCATGTTAAGTGAGAATGGAGGAAAATTTAAATGAGTTTAAAATCATGTGAAAAAACCGGTACAAATGAAGTTACCATCGAGCTTTCAATCAGTGCAGAAGCATTTGCTGATGCTAACGTAAAAGCTTACAACAAGGTAAAGAAGAACATCAGCGTTCCCGGTTTCAGAAAGGGTAAAGCTCCCAAGGCATTTATCGAAAAGTATTACGGTGAAGGTGTATTCTATGATGATGCACTTGAAATCGCATTCCCCGAAGCATACGAAGCTGCTGTTGAAGAAGCAGGTATTGATCCCGTTGACAATCCCTTTGATTTTGATATCAAGTCAGTAGGCAAAGACGGTGTTGAACTTTCATGCAAAGTTACAGTTAAGCCCGAAATCGAGCTTGGCGAATACAAAGGCCTCAAGGCTGAAAAAGAAGCAGTTGCTGTTACAGCTGAAGAAGTTGAAGCTGAACTCAAGAAAAAGCAGGATGACAATGCAAGAATCGTTGATGTTGACGACAGAGCTGTTGCAGACGGTGATATCGTAACAATCGACTACGAAGGCTTTAATGACGGTGTTGCATTTGACGGCGGTAAGGCAGAAGAATTCGACCTTACAATCGGCAGCGGTCAGTTCATCCCCGGTTTCGAAGAAAAGATCATCGGTCACAACATCGGTGAAGAATTCGATATCGACGTAACATTCCCCGAAGAATATCATGCAGAAGATCTTGCAGGTAAGCCCGTTGTATTCAAAATCAAGCTTCACGGCATCAAAGTAAGAGAACTCCCCGAACTTGATGATGAATTTGTTAAGGATATCAGCGAATTCGATACTCTTGATGAACTCAAGGCAGACATCGAAAAGAAGATGACAGAAGCTAAGCAGGCAAATGCAGACAGAGATTTTGAATCAAAGCTTCTTGATATGGTTGCTGAATCAGTTAAGGGTGAAATCCCCGAATGCATGATTGAAAAAGCAATTGATGACATGATTCAGGATATGGATTACAGACTCCGTATGCAGGGTCTTGATTTCAAGACATACCTTATGTATACAGGTATGGATGAAAAAGTTGTAAGAGAGCAGTACAAAGCTCAGGCTGAAAAAGATGTTAAGCTTATGCTTGCTATCGAAAAGATCGTTGCTATCGAAGGTCTTGATGCAACTGAAGACGAAATCAACGAGCATTATCAGAAGTTTGCAGACGGTTACGGCATGGCTATTGAAGAAATCAAGAAGGTTGTTTCAGAAAAGACAGCTAAGAATGATATCACTTCAAAGAAGGCTATTGACCTTATTGTAGAAAACGCAAAGGCAACAAAGCCCAGAAAGACAGCTGCAAAGAAGACAACAACAAAGAAAACAGCTAAGAAGGCAGAAGACGCAGCAGAAGCTCCCGCAGCTGAAGAATCTGCAGAATAATCTGAATAATTACTTAATATAATGTCTATAATCAAAGGGTCTAAGGAGGTTTTTTAATATGGCATTGGTACCTACCGTCATTGAACAGACAAACAGAGGAGAAAGAGCCTACGATATTTATTCTCGTTTGCTTAACGACAGAATTATCGTTCTTTCTGATGAAGTGAATGATGTAACAGCAAGCCTTGTTGTGGCTCAGCTTCTTTTCCTTGAAAGTCAGGATCCTGATAAAGATATAAGTCTTTATATCAACAGCCCCGGCGGTTCTGTTTCTGCAGGCATGGCTATTTACGATACAATGCAGTATATCAAGTGTGATGTATCAACAATATGCATGGGTATGGCAGCTTCAATGGGCGCATTCCTTCTGTCAAGCGGAACAAAGGGTAAGAGATTTGCACTTCCCAACAGTCTCGTTATGATTCATCAGCCTCTTGGCGGTGCACAGGGTCAGGCAACTGATATAGAAATCGTTGCAAAACAGATTCTCAAAACAAAAGAAAATCTTAACAGAATCCTTGCTGAGAATACAGGCAAACCCATTGAGCAGATTTATGCTGACACAGAACGTGACAACTATATGACAGCTCAGGAAGCCCTTGAATACGGACTTGTTGATAAGGTAATAAAGCACAGATAAATTTATTGGTCGGGCAGATCACACGGTTTGCCCGATTATTTATATTGATTAGGAGTTGAATTACATTTGGCTAAGAATGGAAATTCAAGAGATAAATCGGTTTGTTGTTCATTTTGCGGCAAACCGCAGGATATGGTCCGTAAGCTGATTGCAGGACCTAATAATGTTTATATCTGCAATGAATGTACAGAACTTTGCAGCGCAATTGTTGAAGAAGACGCTTTTTATGAAGAAAAGAAGACAAAAAGCGCAGTAAAAAGAGATCTTCCGAAACCTGCAGAAATCAAGAAAAAGCTTGATGAATATGTAATCGGTCAGGACAGTGCAAAAACTGCTCTTTCTGTTGCTGTTTACAATCATTATAAAAGAATATATTTCGGCGGCGATTGCGATGTCGATATTCAGAAGAGTAATGTTCTTATGCTTGGTCCTACCGGTGTAGGTAAAACCATGCTTGCACAGACTCTTGCAAGAATTATCGATGTTCCTTTTGCAATTGCGGATGCAACAACTCTTACAGAAGCAGGTTATGTCGGTGAAGACGTTGAAAATATTCTTCTCCGTCTGATTCAGGCTGCAGATTTTGATATTGAACGTGCAGAAAAAGGTATTATTTATGTGGACGAAATTGATAAAATTTCAAGACGTTCAGAGAATCCTTCTATCACTAGAGATGTAAGCGGTGAAGGTGTACAGCAGGCACTTCTCAAGATTCTTGAAGGTACTGTTGCAAATGTTCCTCCTCAGGGCGGAAGAAAACATCCTCAGCAGGAATTTATTCAGATTGACACAACCAACATTCTCTTTATCTGCGGCGGTGCTTTTGACGGCATTGAGAAGATAATTGAAAAAAGAATGGGTAATTCAGTTATCGGTTTTGAAGCAAAGGTTAAAGATAAATCTGAAATCGACCTTGACTACATTATGTCACAGGCAACACCGCATGACATAATCAAATTCGGTCTTATTCCCGAGCTTGTAGGTCGTGTTCCTGTTATTGCTCCGCTTAAAAATCTTGATCTTGAATCACTTGTAAGAATCCTTAAAGAGCCTAAAAATTCAATTGTAAAGCAGTATATTCAGCTTTTTGCAATGGATAATGTTGAACTTGTCTTTGCAGATGAAGCCCTTGAAGCTGTTGCTGAAATGGCACTTGAAAAGAAGACAGGCGCAAGAGGTCTGAGATCAATTATAGAAAAAGCGTTGCTTGATATCATGTTCTCTGTTCCTTCAGATGAAACTATCTGCAAGGTGACAATAGCAAAAGAATGCATCACAGACGGTGAAGCACCTGTTATTGAATATGATGAAGCAAGACAGACTGAAAAAAAGAATAAACCTGCAGTTGCAGGTGAATAAAAAAAGGAGTCAGCCGACTCCTTTTTTTGTTATATCAAAGCTTGTTTTTTATCAATTTCTTCACATACTTTATCCATGAATTTTATTCCGCTTTCAACACACTGCATTGATTTTTCATTTTTGATTGTGAGATGGAAATCATGACCGTATTTAAGACCTTCTGCTGTGAATGTTTTTACATACGGGCAGTGCTTCATGAGTTTTTCTGCCATCGGTCTGCCCTGATTGGGGCATATAAAGTCGGAATCAGACCATGAAATGAATGCGGGACACCACTTATCATTTACAAATTCATTTGCACTCATGTATTTGAAATATTCATAATCATAAATATCGCTCAGGTCTTCTTTAAGCGGGAATCCCACAAGCATTGTTGCAAGCTCCGGAATGATACCAAGGGGAAGTTTTGCGTTGAGCATTGATTTCAGGTCATAAGGTCCTGAATTGAGAACAAGACCTGCAATATCAATATTGACTTCAGGCACATGAATGGACTCATTCAGACCTTCATTGAAACGTAACGCTGCTATATATGCCGCAAGAAATGCACCTGCTGAATCGCCAGTGATGATGATTTTTTCTGTATCAATATTATACTCATCAGCAAGCACTTTTATGTGGTTTGCTGCATTGACAGAATCTTCAATACAGCCGAAAATATTGACAGCAGGAGGCATGCGGTAATTGACATTGAACACATAATAACCGCGGCTTGCATAAAGCTCAGAAAGAGTTTTTCTGTAATCTTTGTCACCCATAACAAAACCGCCGCCGTGGAAGTTGAGAATTACAGCGTGCTTCTTTCCGTCTTTAAGGATTGCGGGATCAAAATAAAGATCACCCACAGTCATTTTTGCATCAATGTTGCTGTAAGCGATATCTCTTACAGAGTAAATGTTTTCATAATTATACGGATTCTGAGGCTTATCAAAAACAACATCGATTGCCTTGAAAATCATCTGCGATTTGTTCATATACAGCCACTCCTAAGTTATATTTTTATCTAATTTTACCATATTTTGTATGGAATTTCAAGATTTATTTACATTTTATTCAATTTTAAAAATCGATTTTTTTTCTTTTCTGTGTTGAAAAAAATATCTCTTAATGCTAAAATATGTGAAAGGAGGAATGAAAATGAACGATGTTCTTAAAAATATTTTTACACGAAGAAGTGTAAGAAAATTCTCAGCAAAACCCATACCCGAAGATATCCTTAATGATATAATAACTGCAGGGCTTTATGCACCAAGTGCTATGAATACTCAGCCGTGGCAGCTGACAGTTGTTAAAAATGAAGATATGCTTGTTAGACTGCAGAAGTCAATTTCAAAGGCACTTGACAGACCTGATTATCACAGATTTTACGGTGCACCTGTTTTTATAATTGTTACAGTGCCCGGAGATTATCGACACGGTGCAGTTGATACTGCATGTGTGCTTGAAAATATGTTTCTTGCTGCACATTCACTTGGTGTAGGCTCTGTGTGGATTAATCAGATACGTGATTGTTATGACAATGCTGACGTCCGTGCGATTTTGACAGAAGCAGGAATTCCCGAAAATCATATCTGTTTCGGATGTGCTGCAATCGGTTATGCTGATTGTGAATTGCCTGCAGACAGAGAAAATAAGGGTATAGTAAAATTTGTTGACTAAAAAATTACCGCTGTCTTTGTGACAGCGGATTTTTTTTATACATTATCAAGACCGTATCCGTAGAAGGGAAGAGGGAACCATGCATGGCAGAAAGCAGGTGCTTCGTTTCTTCTTTCAGAATAGTGTGAACCGATAAAACGCATTGCTTCAAGATGCTTCAGAACAATATCAGGTTTTTCGTCTGTTTCTTCGACCTTAACATTGTTATCTTTTACTGTTATTTTAAGCTGTTCGGGGAGTTTTTCGCCCTGAATGAATAATCTGAGTTCACCGTCAGGCAGGTTCTGATATGAAGTTTTCAGCTTAAGGAATGCTCTTATAACGTTTTCATAGCAGAAAACAGAAAACTGCTCTGCGTGGCACACATCATAAGTTTCGCAGTTGAGTGCAAGATATCTGTAAAGAGGCTTGTCAAATACGGGAACAGGGATTTTTACAGCATCAAGACCTGAATTTTCAAGTGCAAGAAGTATGAGATCTTCAATGTCTTCTTCATTTTTGTAGAAGAATTCGTGAAGACCCTGTCTGTCGTGATAATAAGCAAACCAGCCTTTTACTTCATCATTTTCAAGAGCTATATAAGGCACGGATTTCCATGAATGAAGAATGTCAAACATAGCTTCTTCGGGACGTTCAGCTCTGAAAATACGGCTGTTGTAGATTTCGCATATTTCCTTGATGTACTTTGTGTCATCAGCCTGAAGTTCTCTGATGGTGAACTTTGATTTTCTGTCTGCACCGAGAGTTCTTACTACGTTGCATTTTCTGTAACTGAACATTGTCTGGATGCCTGCAGGTTCATATGAGAAATGTTCATATCTCTGTCTTGCACCGCCAAGGCAGGAAATATCAGTCATATTCTGCTTCATTTCGTCAAGAGCAAGAAGCATGCAGAACTGCATATAGCCTTTACCTCTGTGGTCAGGATGCACTGCAACATTGCCGATGCCGCCGATTTTAAGTTTTTCGTCACCGACTGTGAGAGTGTTGTAATAAAGTCCCACAGCAGCTCTCATGTCGCCTTCAACATCAAGGATAATGTTGTTTTCGGCAGGATTGTACTGTTCTTTGTAAAGTTTGGGAAGAAGATTCAGAAAATTTGTGTCACCTTTATCAAAATCAAAAGTAATGTCAAGCATACGCAGGAGTTCTTCTCTCTGGTGTGCTTTTCCGTGGGTCATATGTATGTAATCAGACATGATATTTCTCCTTAGTTGATTTTATAACTAATCTTAGCATATATAATAATAAAAATCAAATATTTTTTATATAAATATTTATATATATTACTTGCTAAATTTATGTTGTTATGATATACTAAGATGAATTATATTATGGTGGTGAAGTGTGCTTTGGTTATATTGGGAATTGACCCCGGATACGCAATTGTCGGCTATGGTGTAATAGAATATCTTAACAATCATTTCCGTGTTCTTGACTTCGGTGCAATAACAACTCAGGCACACACAGATTTTAATGACAGACTGCTTCATATCTATTCAGGCATAACAAATCTTGTTGAGATTTATAAACCCGATGCAATGGCAATTGAAAAACTGTTTTTCAACACAAATCAGAAAACAGCCATTGATGTTGCACAGGCAAGAGGTGTAATTCTTCTTTCCGCAAGACAGCATGGTGTCGGGATTCATGAATACACACCGCTTCAGGTGAAGCAGAGCGTTGTCGGTTACGGCAGAGCAGAGAAAAAACAGGTGCAGGAGCTGACAAGAATTATTCTCAATCTTGATAAAGTTCCCAAACCCGACGATACTGCCGATGCTCTTGCAATGGCAATATGTCATGCACATTCAAGCGGTTCTGCACTTGGCAGGCTGAATCAATTCAGATAAAAAGGACTGAAAAAAATGTTTTATTCCGTAACGGGAAATATAGTTCATATTGATGCAACTTCAGTTGCTGTTGAATGCTCAGGTGTTGCATTCAGATGCAGTTGCTCACTCAATACTCTCAAAAAAGCAGGTAATTTAGGCTCTCAGACAACACTTTATACATATCTTGCCGTCAGGGAAGATGCTCTTGAGCTTTTCGGATTCAGCGATACAAATGAGCTTGATTGTTTTAAGCTGCTTATCGGTATTTCAGGTGTAGGTCCAAAAGCCGCACTCTCGGTGCTTTCCGAAATGACACCCGATAAACTTGCTATGGCTGTCGCTGCGGGTGATTCAAAATCAGTCACAAAGGCTCAGGGCGTAGGTCCTAAAATCGCACAGAGAATTGTGCTTGAACTCAAAGGCAAACTTACTGCGGTTGCAAGTGACAGCAGCGAAGAATTTGATGCGGTTTCTGCTGTCAATGCATCAGACAATACTGCAGAAGCAGTGAGTGCACTGCAGTTTCTCGGTTATTCAAAATATGAAGCTGCAAAGGCAGTTTCGGCATTTGACAAAAATCTTTCGGTTGAAGAGCTCATAAAAAAAGCACTTGCCGTACTTTCAAAGAATTTATAAGGAGGGTGAATAAAATTGGAAGAAAATGAATACCGTATGATGTCACCCGAATTTACACAGAATGATAATGACACGGAAGTTTCTCTCAGACCTAAAACACTTGATGATTATATCGGTCAGGAAAAAGTAAAAGAAAACCTGAAAATATATATGGATGCTGCTCTCGGCAGAGGTGAAACGCTTGACCACGTTCTTCTTTACGGACCTCCCGGTCTCGGAAAGACAACACTTGCTGGTATCATCGCAAACCAGATGAATGTGCAGATAAGAGTCACATCAGGTCCTGCAATCGAAAAACCGGGTGACCTTGCCGCACTTCTTACAAACCTTAATGACGGTGATGTGCTTTTTATCGACGAAATCCACCGTCTTTCAAGAAGTGTTGAAGAAGTTCTGTATCCCGCAATGGAAGATAATGTTATTGATATCATTATCGGCAAAGGCCCTTCTGCAAGAAGTATCAGACTTGATATAAAAAAATTCACACTTGTGGGAGCCACAACAAGAGCAGGGCAACTTACAGCACCGCTTCGAGACAGATTCGGTGTTGTCCTGAGACTTGAACTTTATACTCCTCAGGAGCTTGCAGAGATAGTCAAAAGAAGTGCGGGGATTCTCGGAATCGGTATTGATGATGACGGTGCACTGGAAATTGCATCACGTTCAAGAGGTACACCCCGTATTGCAAACAGACTTCTCAAAAGAGCAAGAGACTTTGCTCAGGTTATCGGAAGCGGTATGATAACAGAGCAGGATGCAAGACTTGCCTTGTCAAGAATGGAAATTGACGAGCTGGGTCTTGATAATATAGACAGACTTCTTCTCACAACAATGATTAATAACTATAACGGCGGACCTGTCGGACTTGAAACAATTTCAGCTGCAATTGGTGAAGAAGCAGTCACAATTGAAGATGTTTATGAACCTTATCTTATGCAGATAGGATTCTTAGGACGAACACCCAGAGGTAGGGTTGTAACAAATGCAGCATACACACACTTAGGAATTGAGAAACCCGGTCAACAGACTATGTACTAAGGAGTTTTTGTTATGGGCAGATTATTCGGAACAGACGGCGCAAGAGGAATCGCAAATACGGAAATCACAAGTGAACTTGCAATGAAAATCGGCAGAGCAACAGCAATGGTGCTTGCAGAAAATTCTGCATATAAACCGAAAGTTCTCATCGGAACGGATACGCGAAAATCGGCAGATATGCTTTCATTTGCTCTGGCTTCGGGACTTTGTTCCGTGGGTGCAGATGTTCTTATGCTTGGTGTTGTGCCTACTCCTGCCGTTGCATTTCTTGTAAAAGAATACGGATATGATGCGGGTGTGATGATTTCAGCATCACATAATCCCTGTGAATACAACGGAATCAAAATATTTCAGCGTACAGGTTATAAACTGCCTGATGCTATGGAAGAAGAAATTGAATCAATAATTCTTGATGAAGTGAGAATTCCTCCTGTTGTTATAGGCGGTCAGGTCGGAAAAGTCACGCATGCACAGAATGCAGTGAGAGATTATATAAATCACATTGCAGAAACAGCAGACAGACTTTTCTACGGTATGAGAATTGCTCTTGATTGTGCAAATGGTTCTGCAAGTGTCACTGCAAATACACTTTTTAAACAGCTTGGTGCTGAGTGTGTTGTTATAAATGCTAATCCTGATGGTACAAACATCAATGAAAACTGCGGTTCAACTCACATTGAAGTGCTCGGTGAATTTGTAAAAGAACACGGTTTCGAACTTGGTTTTGCTTTTGACGGCGATGCGGACAGACTGCTTGCGGTTGATAAATACGGTAAACTTGTTGATGGCGATATGCTTATGGCGATTGCTTCAAAATATCTTAAAGAGAAAAACAAACTCAACGGAAATACGCTTGTTGCAACCATTATGAGTAATATGGGACTTTTTGAGTTCTGTGAAAAGAACGGCATCAATTGCGAAAAAACAAAAGTCGGCGACAGATATGTTCTTGAAAGAATGCTTGAAAAAGGTTATCACATCGGCGGTGAACAGTCGGGGCATCTGATTTTTCTTGATCATGCCACAACCGGCGACGGTCAGCTCTCTGCTGTTCAGATACTCAATATTATAAGAGATACAGGCAAATCACTTGATGAACTCGCTTCAGAAATTGAAATTTTTCCGCAGGTGCTTAAAAATGTTAAAGTTTCGGCTTTCGGAAAACACAGGCTTGCAGAGGATAATGATATCAGACTTGCAATTGAAGCGGCAGAAAAAGAACTCGGCAATAACGGCAGAGTGCTTGTAAGAGCATCAGGCACAGAGCCTCTTGTTCGAGTCATGCTTGAGGGAAGAGACAGTGAACAGATTGAAAACCTTGCATCAATGATTGCAAAAATAGTTGAAGAAAGGCTTATATAAAATGAGAATTTCAGATAAATGGATTGATTATGAATTAATAGATTGTTCCGCGGGAGAACGACTTGAAAGATGGGGTAATGTAACACTCATAAGGCCTGACCCTCAGGTTATCTGGAATACCCCTAAAAAACATCCTCTTTGGAAAAAGGCAGACGCCAGATATTTCCGTTCAAATTCAGGCGGCGGTAAATGGGAAGTCTATAAAAATATTCCCGACCGCTGGACAATTGATTACAATGATCTTACATTCAATATAAAGACAATGGGCTTCAAACATACAGGTCTTTTTCCCGAGCAGGCGGTCAACTGGGACTTTGTTGCAGACACAATAAAAAAGCAGGACAGGGAAGTCAAGGTGCTTAACCTTTTTGCTTATACAGGTGGTGCAACAATCTCTGCACTTAAAGCAGGTGCTGCGGTAACTCATGTTGATGCTTCAAAGGGTATGGTGCTCTGGGCAAAAGAAAACGCAATGTCAACTCAGGTTGAGAAACTTCCTGTCAGATGGCTTGTTGATGATTGTATCAAGTTTGTTGAAAGAGAAATCAGACGCGGTAATCATTACGATATCATCATTATGGATCCGCCTTCATACGGCAGAGGTCCCGGCGGTGAAGTCTGGAAACTTGAGGATGAGGTTTATCATCTTTGTGAACTTTGCCGTGAACTTCTTACAGACGAATCACTGTTGTTCCTTATCAATTCATATACAACAGGACTTTCACCAGCAGTTATGCAGTACATACTCGGCTCTGTTATCAAGCCTGTTTTCGGCGGTACTGTTTCGGCAGATGAGCTCGGTCTTCCCGTAACTTCATCAGGACTTTGCCTTCCTTGCGGTTCAACTGCAATATGGCAGAAATAAAATTTTGAATTTTAAGGAATTTTAAAATGAATAATGAAGCTCTCATAAGGTTCTGTGATGTTTCGTACCGTTATGAATCGGATAACGAAACTCCGTTACCTCTTGCGATTAAAAATATAAATATTGACATAAAAAAAGGTGAGTTTGTAGCTATACTCGGACATAACGGCTCAGGCAAATCAACATTTGCCAAGCTTTCAAATGCAATCATTCTGCCTGAAAGCGGAAACGTTTATGTTGAAGGTATGGACACTGCAGACGAAAGTCTTGAATATGCAATCCGTCAGAAGGTCGGCGTCGTTTTTCAGAATCCTGACAACCAGATTGTTGCCACGATTGTTGAAGAAGATGTTGCATTCGGTCCTGAAAATCTCGGAATTGAACCTGATGAAATCAGACAGAGAGTTGACGATGCACTCAAGGCGGTCGGCATGTATGAGTACAGACTTCATGAACCACATAAGCTTTCAGGCGGTCAGAAGCAGAGAGTTGCCATTGCAGGCGTAATGGCAATGCAGACGGACTGTATTGTGCTTGACGAACCTACTGCAATGCTTGACCCTAAAGGCAGAGAAGAAGTAATGAAGTCAATGCTCCGTCTCAATAAAGAATTGGGCAAGACTGTTGTGCTTATCACTCATTACATGGACGAAGCTGTGAAAGCTGACAGAGTTATTGTTATGAACTCAGGCAATGTTGTCCTTGACGGCACACCGCAGGAAGTTTTCTCTCATGAAAAAATTATCGAAGATGCAGGTCTTGAATTGCCCGACAGCGCAAAACTTGCTTTAAGACTAAAAAAAAGCGGTGTAAATCTTCCGGATGGTATTCTTACGCCTGAAGAATTCATTGAAGCTTTTAAACTCAGTCTTTCGGGAGGTGCTGTACATTGAGTATTCTCGAAATCAAAAATCTTTCCTATAAATACGGTGTAGGCACACCCTTTGAAATCGCAGCTCTTGAAAATATAAATTTTTCTGTTGAAAAAGGTGAAATGGTTGCGATTATCGGTCATACAGGCTCAGGCAAATCAACACTTATCCAGCATTTCAATGCTCTTCTCAAGGCTTCTGAAGGTCAGGTGCTCCTTGACGGAAAGGATATAAACGAAAGCCGTGAATCTGCACATAAAGCCCGTTTCAGAGTAGGACTTTGTTTTCAGTATCCTGAGTATCAGCTTTTTGAATCAACTGTTTATAAAGATATTGCTTTCGGTCCGACAAATATGGGGCTTGATAAGACTGAAATAGACAGAAGAGTCAGAAAAGCCGCTGAATTTGTTGGGCTTAAAGAGAGTATGTTTGAAAAATCCCCCTTTGATCTTTCAGGCGGTGAAAAAAGACGAGTTGCAATTGCAGGCGTTATGGCAATGGAGCCTGAAGTGCTCATTATGGATGAACCTGCAGCAGGTCTTGATCCCAGAGGCAGAAAAGTAATTCTTGACCTTATAAAGAATTACCGTGAAAAGACAGGAAGCACGGTTATTATCGTTTCTCATTCAATGGAAGATGTTGCTTCCGTTGCAGACAGAATTCTTGTTATGAATAAAGGAAAGATAGCATTCAACGATACCGTTGACGAAGTTTTTTCGCATGAACAGGAGCTTCGTGAAATGGGATTGAATATTCCTCAGATAACAAAAATCTTTTCTGAACTGAAAAGATACGGCTTTAATCTGAATGCTGCAACATATACAGTTGATGATGCTGCGGAAGAAATTCTCAGATATCTTCATAAAGGGGGTAACTGATTATGATAAAAGATATTACAATCGGTCAGTATTTCCCCGGTGAATCATTTATTCACAAACTTGACGCAAGAGCAAAACTTATCGTTGTGTTTCTTTCACTTGTTGAGATTTTCCTTTGCAAAAACTTTTTATCTCTTGCGGTTGTGGTAATCTTTGCAATTGCATCTGTTGCAATTTCAAAGATCTCATTCAAAGTTGTTCTCAAGGGAATGAAGATGATTTATTTCATCATTGTTCTCACTTCGGTACTTCAGATTTTTTATAACGATGAAGGAACAGTTCTTCTCGACTGGTGGAAATTAAAAATTACCACGGGCGGTATATTTACAGCTATATTTATGGCAGTCAGAATTATCTGCCTTATTCTTGTCAGTTCACTTCTGACATACACAACATCACCTACAACGCTGACCGACGGTATTTCAAGACTTCTGTCACCTCTTAACAAGATAAAAATCCCCGTTGACACTCTTGCAATGATGATGACAATTGCATTGAGATTTATTCCTACGCTTATCGAAGAAATCGACAAGATTATGAATGCTCAGAAAGCAAGAGGAGCAGATATTGATTCAGGTAATCTTATTCAGCGTGCAAAGGCTCTTGTGCCTATATTTATTCCGCTGTTTGTCAATTCATTCAGAAGAGCATACGAACTCGCATTTGCAATGGAATGCAGATGTTATAACGGAAACAAAAAAAGAACAAGAATGAAGCAGATGAAATTTTCGTGGCGAGATGCAGTTTCATTTGTTGTAATTGCAGTAATGCTTGCCGGTATCATTCTTCTCAATTACTTTTTCGGAGCTGTTATTTGATGCGTAATTTGCGATTATGGCTAAAATATAACGGAACAGCATATCACGGCTGGCAGATTCAGGACAATGCAGACACTGTTCAGGGACAGCTTGAATCAGCAATTGAAAAAATTTTCTGTGAAAAAATATCAGTCAACGGTTGTTCAAGAACTGATGCGGGGGTTCATGCAAATGAATTCTGCTGTAATTTCAGAACAGAAAATCCGATGCCGTGTGCAACAGTTGTCAGAGCGCTTAATGCAAAATTACCGCTTGATATCGTTGTTCTCAAATGTGAAGAAGTACCTTTTGAATTCCATGCAAGATTCGATACAAAATCAAAAGAGTATATTTATAAAATCTGGAACAGCGAACTGAGAAATCCTTTTCTGCTTGATACAGTTTTTCAATATAAATATAAGCTTGACGAAACAAAATTGAATAAGGCTGCAAAAGATTTCATAGGTACTTATGACTTCGGCGCATTCTGTGCTTCAGGAAGTTCTGTGCAGGATACAGTCAGAACAGTTTTTGATGCTTCTGTTTCGCGTGAAGGTGATATGGTTGTTTTCAGAGTATCAGGAGACGGATTTCTTTACAACATGGTCCGTATTATGGTCGGTACTCTCATTTATATAAATGAAGGAAAAATAAAAGAAGATGATATAAAAAATATCATTCTTTCTCTTGACAGAAATAAAGCGGGTAAAACCGTTTCTCCTGAGGGATTATACCTCAATAAAGTAAATTATTAAGGCGGTGATCTGAGTGAAAGATGAAGAAAAAAAGCCCGAACTTCATGTTGTCGGTGAAGATGAAAACCCTATAACAGAGATTCCCGATGACTCAAAAGATAAGCGTAATGATGAACGTAAGCGTAAAGCTGCACGTTTTCTTAAAAAAATCGATTCAAGCCGGGTGAAAAATACAGCCAGACTGTCACCGGTTGCATATGCTGTTATAATTGTGCTTATATTTGTATTTGTGTATGTGATTGCAGATCTCTGTTCCGGCGGTTTTCTGTATACTGCAAACGGACGTTTTGTGTCATTCTTAACGAAAAATTCTTCACAGGAATTTTCTGTTGAAACAAATGCAGATACAATATATGATTTTGAATCCTACGGAAACGGATTTGTCATGCTTACAGAAAACGGCATTACATATGTAAAAAAATCCGGTAATGTATCATCATCTCAACAATTGACATACAGTTCTCCGTCTCTCGAAATCAACGATGACAGGGTAGTTGTTTATGACCGTGGAAACAACTCATATCTGTTGATGAGAAATGAAAATATATATTCTCAGCAGAAAACAGATGAACGGATCATAGATTTTGCTTTGAGTTCAAAGGATAACTATGCAATTGCGGTAAGAGATAAAAATTCAAAATCTGTTCTTTACGGAATGGATGCTAAAGGTAAAGTCATTTTTCAGTGGAATTGTCCTCATGGTTATATAACAGATGTTGTAATAACATCTTCCGGTGGTAAGGTTGCTGTTACAGTTCTGAATGCAGAAAATGCCGTATTGGGCTCTACTGTATATGTGCTTGATTTTGAATATGATTCTGCATATGCTCAGTTTGATTATAAAAACGAAACTGTACTCGGAACAAAATTTATCACAAACAAAAAAATTCAGGTTGTAACTGACAAAAATGTTTATCTGATATCAGGAAAAGATCAGAAGATTGTGTATGAATACGGCACCGCAGATATCTGCTTCAGTGATTTTGGTGAAAAATATTCGGCAGTTATAACAAAAGATTACAGTCACGATGATTATTATCTTCTTTCACTGTTTTCAAAAACAGGTAAATTAAAATACTCTGTTCCCGTAAACGGAAAAGTCCGCGGATTGTCCGTTTCTGATAAGAGCGTTTCTGTATTGTTTGCAGATAAAACCGAAACATATTCAAAATGGGGTAAACTTGTAGGTTCTGCAGAGGAAATCAATCATTTTGATGATATTGTACTTAACGGTAATTATATGTATGTTCTTTCCGCTGATACAGTTCTCAGGTATCCGGCATATGGCAGTGTCTCGGATAGTGAAACTGTAATTGAAGAAGAAACAAGATAACGGAGGCAACTGATGAATTATATAATTGACATTATTCTTGTGCTTCTTATTGCACTCATAGCATTCCTCGGCTCAAAAAGAGGATTTATACTGACAGTTTTTGATCTTTTTTCAGGCATAGCATCTGTAGTTATTGCGAAACTTACTGCACCGTATGCAGCAGATTTTATTTATGACAAGATAGCTAAAGAAACAGTAATTGCGTTTCTGGAAGAAAAATACAATGCTGTGGGAAATGCAATGACAGATGCTGCCAGCTCTGTTTTCGGATTCCTTCCCGACGGCATATATGCTTTTGCTTCAAAAACAGGATTGCTTGACCCTTCGGCAATGGCACAGGATGTTCTTTCAAAAATTACAACTGTTGCCGAAATTGAATCAAACATCGTAAAACCCGTAGTGACTGCAGTTATCAATATTATCTGTTTTGCTGTGATTGCTTTTGCAGGTGCAGTCATACTTAAGATTGTAGGCAAACTGATTTCGGATATATTGTCAAAGATAAAAATTATCGAAAAATTCAACGCTCTTCTCGGCGGTGTTGCCGGAGTTCTCAAGGGTGTTATTTATGTTTTTGTAATCGCAGTAATCCTTTGCATAGTTTCTTTTGCTTCTGAAACAATTGCAACTTATACTGCAGATTCATATATCTGTTCTTTTGCTTCACAACTTATAGGTATATAAAAGGATTGAATTGTTATGAAAGAAAAATTAGCCTATTACTTCAAAGATTGGAAAACAATTCCTAATTATATTTCATTTGTAAGAATTTTGCTTATTCCTGTATTTGCAGTATTGTTTTATAAGGACTATACAATTGCTGCATTTGTTATTCTTGCGTTGTCAGGCCTCTCTGATATGGTAGACGGAAAAATCGCAAGAAAGCTCAATCAGATCAGTAATCTCGGTAAAATGCTTGACCCGATTGCAGATAAGCTTACAGTTTTTGCAATTGCAATTATATTGTTCCTTAAATTCAATCAGGCAGAGAATGAATCACTGAAAGCTTTTTCCTGGGTATTTCTTCTTTTTATCATAAAAGATATAATAATGCTTGGTTTCGGTCTGTTTATGATTCTTCTCGGTATGCATCCTGTTGCAGCAGAGATTTACGGAAAAATAGCAACTCTTGCATTTTATTCTGTAATGGCTCTTATCATGGCAATCGGTCCTGAAGTGGGCGCATTCCGCAATTATATTGTTTTGCCGGATACTGTCATGATTATTCTTGTTGTTATTTCAGTAATTCTTACCTTTATGGCATTTTTCAGTTATATTCCTGATGTTGTAAGACAGTGTGCAAAGCGCTTTGAGTGGGGTAAGTATAAAAATAAATAAAAACGCTAATAAATATAATATGTATAACATATAAAATTTTCGGAAGGTAATGTTTGGATGTTGAATTTCAGAAAACCTGAGATAAAAGACAGGGAATGGATAAACAATTGCATAAATGAAGGCGAAACAGACGGTTGTTGTTACAGCTTCGGAAATCTTATTGCCTGGGGTGATTCATATTTCCTTGAGATTGCAGAATTTGAAGGAATGTGTCTTATGCGAAGTAATAGCCCCAAAGGGACTTCATATGCTTTTCCTGCAGGTAAAGGTGATATAAAAAAAGCTATGCTTGCAATTATGGATGAAGCCCGTGAAAACGGTCAATTGTTCCGTATGCATCATGTTCTTGAACAAAACATTGCAACCCTTAATGAACTGTTCCCCGGAATGTTTGATTTCAGATTTAACAGACATTTATCGGAGTATGTGTATTCTGTAAAAAACATGGCTGAATTGCCCGGAAAGAAATTTCATGGAAAAAAAGGTCATGTGAATGCATTTTTCAGAAAACATACAGATGTGTATTGTGATCCTGTTACTGAAGATAATGTTCACATCTGCCTTGAAATTGCAGACAGCTGGCGTTCAGACAGGGATGATGAAGCAGGGGAGCTGCAGAGTGAGTATAATGCTCTTGAAAAATCAGTCAGACATTTCAAAGCACTCGGGCTGATGGGGGCAATTCTCTATGCAGACGGTAAACCGGTTGCATTTACATTGGGTGAACCGATTAAAAATAATACCTTCTGCACACATTATGAAAAGACAATTCCCGAATACAGGGATGCGTTTCCCGTTATCAATAACGGTTTTACAAAACTTATGCTTCTTTCCTATGATTATGTGAACAGGGAGGAGGACACAGGCTCAGAAGGTCTGAGAAAAGCCAAGTTGTCCTATTATCCTGAATTCCTTCTTAACAAATATACAGCAAGTTTGAAAAATGACCCTGCAAGAAAATACAGTGCCGAAGAATCCGACTACCCGGAGCTTAAAGCTTTATGGAAAACAGTTTTCGGTGACAGTGATGCTGTTCTTGATGCATTTTTTGAAAACACTGTAAAATCCGAAAATATTTATGCATTCCGCAAGGATGGAAAAATTGTTTCTGCATTCTATCTTATAGATTCAACTTTGATTGAAAATAATAAAACATTCTCAGCGAAATATCTTTATGCTGCAGCAACATTACCCGAATACCGCAAACAGGGTATAATGAGTGAAATGATAAAATATGCTGCGGATATTCTGAAGATAAAAGGCACTGATATTCTGTTTTTATATCCTGCTGATGAAAAACTCTATGAGTATTACGGTAATCTCGGCTTTGTTTCTCAGTTCAGAGAACGGTTTTATAAAATAGAAAAAACAGAAATCGAAAAATATAAAGGCAACAGATATTTCAATACTGCATTATCTTACGAAAAAATGAGGGATAATATTCCGTCTGAAAGTTATATTAAGTTTGATTCTGCTTATCTTGATTTTTCGAGATTCTGTGCAGTCAGATACGGTTTTGAAATATGTGCTGTTTTTGATGATGAAGATAAGGTCTTTGTCATCGGTAATAAGAAAGACGGACATGTTGTTATTGATGAAGCTGTTTCTGCAGACGGAAATTATGAACACATACTCTCAGTGATTGCTGATATTGAATGTGACTCATACATTTTAAAAACTCCTGTATGTATAGAACTTGCAGGATTTAATGATGAAATAAAAAAATCAGGAATGATGTTGACTCTGAGTGACAATGTTCCTGAAGACGAAAATATATATTTAGGACAACCTTGTATGTAGAAAGGAGCAAATTATGGTTTATGTTTTTTTAGCAGACGGGTTTGAAGAAGTTGAAGCTCTGACTCCGGTTGATTATGTAAGAAGAGCAGGAAAAAATGTTGTGACAGTCGGTGTTACGGGAAAAACCGTAACAGGAGCTCATAATATTCCTGTTTTATGTGATATATCAATAGATGAGTTCAATATAGGATTTGATGATGAGGGAATTGTTCTTCCCGGCGGAATGCCCGGAACGATCAAACTTGAAAATTCAGAAAAGGTTCAGTCCGCAATTGACTTTTGTGCAGAAAACAATAAAATGATTGCTGCGATATGCGCAGCACCGTCAATTCTCGGTCATAAGAAACTGCTTGACGGTAAAAATGCAATTTGTTTCCCCGGTTTTGAAAATGATCTTTACGGAGCATTTATATCCGATAGATATGCTGTAACAGACGGTAATATTATTACAGCTAAAGGCGCAGGTTCAGCAAGTGAATTTTCGTTTGAAATAATCAGATATCTGTGTGGCGAAGAAAAAGCACAGGAAGTAAAATCAACCGTACAGACTTGCTATTAATTACAGAAAGGATTAATAAATATGAACAATCCGAGAAATGCCAATAATAATGTAAATAGTAAAGCGAATCAGGGCAAACGTCCTTCACGAGCTCCTAATACCACTGAAAAACCAATAGAAATGTCGCCGGAATTACGTAAATATGAGAAAAGAAAAGCTGCACAGCGAAAAATGGTTCTGAATAATATCAGACGTGTTGTTATAATAATGGCTGTTGTTATAGCTATTTCTGCGACAATTGCATTTTTTGTCATTTCATGTGTAAATGATATCCTTGCAATTCATGTCAGCCCGAAACGAGATGTTGAAGTTTCTGTTGTTATTACTGAAAACATGGGAACGGATGATGTAATTGATGCTCTTTCCGATGCAGGTGTAATCAACAATGCGTGGTTCTGCAAACTGGCTGCAAAGATTATCGGTTATTCTGACGAGGGATACATACCCAGAACTTATGATTTCAAACCGTCGATGGGTCTTGAAAATATGCTTAATGAAATAAAGGATAAGACTTCAGATACAGCAAAAACTGTAACACTGACATTCCCTGAAGGTTATACTGTGGACCAGATTATTGCAATGCTTGTAGAAAATAATGTTTGTTCGCGCGAAAACTTTATTTCAGCTATGACTGCTACAGATTTTTCAAAAGATTTTGATTTCCTTGAGTCACTTACTAAGGTTGAAAGCAGATATATGCTCCTTGAAGGTTTTCTGTTCCCCGATACTTATGAATTTTATATCGGTGAAGATCCCGAAAGTGTTATAAAGAAGTTCCTTGGCAACTTTGACAGAAAATGGACAGACAGTTATTCTGAACTTGCAGAAGCAAGAGGTATGACAGTTGACCAGATAATAAAACTTGCTTCAATCGTTGAAAAAGAAGCTGTAGGTGCAGATATGCCCGTTGTAGGTTCAATCCTGTTCAACAGAATTGATGCAAATATGCGTCTTGAATGTGACTCAACAAGCATTTATATGCGAAATAATCTTGCAGGGCTTTCTGAAGAAGATATTGCAGCGTATGATGCACTTTATGACACATATTCATGTTATTCACTTCCTGTTGGTGCTATATGTAATCCCGGTATTGACGCTATAGATGCTGTTCTTAATGCACCTGATACAGGTTATTACTACTTTATCCATGACAGAAATAATGAGTTCCATGTTGCAAAATCTCTGTCTGAGCAGGAATACAACATCAGAACTTACGGTCTTGCACAATAATGTTGACAAACATATTTGTAAATGATATAATTAATCATAAATGAAAATTATGTAAAAAGGGTGATTTAAATGCGTAATTTTAAGAAAATTTTATGCGTAGTCCTTTCAGTTTTGATGATAGGCTCATGTATGGGCATTGCAGTTTCTGCAGATGAAGCAGATGAACTGATCGGTACAACAGGTTCTTTCAACATGATCAATTTCAATGTTGCAGGTCTTCCTATTCCTGCATCCGAAACTGAAGACGGCAGAGATGCTTATGCTGACACACTTCAGATCGGTGCAAAGCTTAATGCAATGAACTATGATATCGTAGCTCTTCAGGAAGACTTCAACTATGATATATATCTCAGAGAGCTGATGACTAATTATGTAAACAGAGAAAGCTGGTCAGGCGGTATCGGTGAAAGACATCAGACTGACCATGCAGGCGGTGTGCCTCTCGGTGACGGTCTTAACATTTTCTCAACATTTGCTCAGTACAACGAATACAGAATCCGTTGGGAAGAAAGTGCAGGCGTTCTGGATGACGGTTCAGATGCGCTTACAAACAAGGGCTTTGTTGTAATAACAATCAAACTTGCAGAAGGCCGTTATGTTGATATTTATGATATCCATGCAGATGCATACGGCGGAATCGCATCAGTTAATGCAAGAAAAGCTCAGTATACTCAGCTTGCAGAATACATCAAAAAGCATTCAGTTTATGATGAAGTAACAGGTACATATGACCATGCAGTTATCGTAACAGGTGACTTCAATTCAAGCATCTGTACAGAAGATTCTGATGGTGATCCTTATCTTATTTCAAAGCTTCTTGAACCCGCTCATCTTAATGATGCATGGGCAGTAAAGCAGATTTCAGAAATCACAGAAAATCCTGAAGATTATTCAGCATACTATACATATGCAAAAGAAACTGATCTCAGTTATAGTGAAACACAGGGACATTATGACTCAGTTGAAAGAATCTGCTATGCAGACGGTAACGGTATTGATCTGACATGTGATACATTCGGTTATCTTCAGATCACAGAAGATCTTACAAACAGACCTCTTTCAGATCATTGTGCAGCAGAAGCAACATTCACATACAAGATCATTGAAAAAGTTCAGGATTCAAGCCATGACCACGATAAAGAAACTGTTAAGGCAGACAAAGGCTTACTTCTTAAGTTTATCGAATATATTGCAAGTATTTTCACTGCTATCGGTAAGCTGATTGCAGATCTCGGAAAAGGCATTACATTCTGATCTGTTAAAAAAATAAGATTTGTAAAAATTATGTAAAAGGTTTCGTTTATCTATTGATAAACGAAACCTTTTTTGATATAATTATACGGAAAATAACATGGAAAGAAGTGTTAACATGAAAGTTTTTATGATCGGCGGTACAGGACTTCTCGGTTCTGCTGCAGCACAGTTGTTTATTGACAAAGGTCACAGTGTAAAGACATTGTCTCTTCCTCCTCTTCCCGAAGGAGCACCTATTCCTGAGGAAATGGAAATTGAGTTCTGCAATGTAAATGAAAAGACAGACGACGAACTCAAAGAGATGATGAAGGGTTATGATTGTTTTGTATTTGCAGCAGGTATTGACGAACGTGTAGAATTCCCTGCACCCGTATATGATGCATATTACAAATACAACATTGCTCCTCTCAAGAGAATTCTTCCTATCTGTAAAGAAGTTGGTATGAAGAAGGCTGTTGTTCTCGGTTCATATTTCTCATATCTTGCAAAAGAGCGTCCTGATATGAAGCTTACAGAAAAGCATCCTTACATCAGAAGCCGTATCGATCAGGAAAATGTTGCATTTTCTTTTGCTGATGAAAACTTCGATGTTGCAGTTCTTGAACTTCCTTATATCTTCGGCACACAGCCCGGCAGAAAGCCTGTATGGGTTATTCTTATTGAACAGATCAAGCGTATGGATAAGCTTCCGTTCACAATGTATCCCGGCGGCGGTACAGCAATGCTTACAGTTCGTCAGGTTGCTGAAGTTATTGTCGGTGCAGCAGAAAAATCAAAGGGCGCAAAAGCATGGCCTATCAGCATGTATAATATGACATGGAAGGAATTCCTTAAGGTTGTTTATGCTGCAAGAGGAATGGGCGATAACAGAAAAATTATCAGCGTAGCCCCCTGGATGATGAGAATGGGTCTCGGTGGCGTTAAGAAAGAATATGCTGAAAAAGGCATTGAAAGCGGTATTGACGTTGACGGTCTTGCAGATATCATGGGACTTAATCTTTTCATTGATAAAAAGTATAGTGTTGAACTTGGTGCAACAGAAGATGACATCAAGGCTGCTATCACAGATTCAATCAAGGTCAGCCAGGCATCATATGACGGCAAAGTCAAGCTCCTTGAAATGAAAGGCGAATAATATTATTAATGCAACGGTCTTAGGACTGTTGCATTTTTTATTGATTTGTAGTATTATTTTATCGGTGATAGTATGGCAGACCAGTTTATAAGAACAAGTCTTCTTTATTCTGAAGAAGCAGTTGAAAAATTCAAGAAATCAAGAGTTGCAGTTTTCGGTATCGGTGGTGTAGGCGGACATCTTGCAGAAGCTCTTGCAAGAAGCGGTATCGGCACAATTGATATTATTGATAATGATACCGTATCCGTAACAAACATCAACAGACAGATTATTGCAACACATGAAACGGTGGGGAAACCGAAGGTGGATGTTATGGAAGAGAGAATACATTCCATAAATCCGGAGTGTGTTGTCAATAAATATAACACTTTTGTTTTACCTGAAAATATAAATGATTTTGAATTTTCAGCGTATGATTATGTTGCAGATGCAATTGACACAGTCAGCGGAAAACTTGCAATAATAAAAAAATCCTATGAAAATAACATACCGGTAATCAGCTCAATGGGTGCAGGAAATAAGCTTGACCCAACAAGATTTGAGATTACTGATATTTATAAAACTTCCGTATGTCCTCTTGCAAGAGTTATGCGAAAACTCTGTAAGGAAAACGGAATAAAAAAACTCAAAGTAGTTTTTTCAAAGGAAGAGGCAATAACACCTTTTTGCGTCAGTGATAATGATGAAGTGACTTCAAAAAGGCAGACACCGGGCAGTAATGCAATAGTCCCTGCTGTTGCCGGTCTTATAATTGCATCGGAAATTCTTAAAGATATAGCAAAAAAATAAACCGCCGATGGCGGTTTATTTTAATTTATCTGAACATAAAGAATTTCAGGAGTAGCTCTGTATTCTTTTATTTTTATTCTGACTCTTGTTGTTTCAACAGGTTTTGTATGGCATATAGCTTTATGACCGATTACAGTGCCTTCGCCAAAGCTTTTCCATTTGCCCTTTACATCAATGAAAACCTCAAATTTCTCGATCTTCTGACCGTTGCGGATATTTTCCTTGATTACTATCTTGTCAAACATCTGAGCTTCGTCAAATTCAATTACAATTTCCGGCTTTTTATCCTTTTTATCAGGACTCCAGAAGCTATCATTCTCATCTGCAATGTTTGTTGCTTTGTAAAGTTTGCTCAGTTCGCTTGATGCTGTGATTCTGCATGGATCTTTGAGAATGTTATAACCGAAAATGACCTTCATTTCATGACCTGTGGACTCAAGAATCTGTAAATCCTGTTCATAAAGTCTTCCTCGCTTGTCTGGGGCAATCCCCAGCATCAGATTCATGTTTGCACCGACTGTCTTATAATACCATGCAAGAAGCTTATCCTTTGTTTTTGCGATCATATCATCGTCCTTTTTATAAAACCAATGAGGACGCATGGGGATGCTCACTTCACAAGGTGCAAAACGGAATTCAGTTTCTTTTTTTATAAATTTTCTTGAACCTATATCTGTTTCCATCTGACCGTATTTCGGTTTGATTACGGAACGGGGAACAGTGCCGTCTTCATTATATGTATAAGAAGCAGGAACAACACTCCATTCAGCTTTTCTCAGCACACCTCTGCCGTTGCCGAGCCATCTTCCGTCAGGACCTCTGAAAACAATTGCACAGTCAGGCTGATACTCTCTGATGAGTGAATAAACAGCTTCGTAGTCGATATATGGCATCCGTTCATCGCATCTGTCGTCAAGCCACAATGTAAAAAGTTCACCGTATGATGTCACAAGCTCTTTTATCTGTGCTAACAAGAAGTTGTTGTAACTGTCATCATTTTCTTTGAAAGAAGGCTCGTGTCTGTCCCACACAGGAATATAAAGTCCGAATTTCAGCCCGTGTTTTCTTGCAGAAGTTGCAACCATTTTTATAAGGTCGCCTTTTCCTTCAAGCCAGTTTGAGCTTTTAACGGAATAGTCTGTTGTTTCGGTCGGCCAGTTGCAGAAACCGTCATAATGTCTTGCAGTAAGCACAAGACCTGACATGTTTCCGTCTGAAATTGCTTTTGCCCATTCATCTGTGTCAATATTTTCAGGACAGAATGTTTCTGGCACAGCAAATCCGTCTCCGATGTCTTTTCCCGTGAATGTATTCATGCCGTAGTAAACAATGGCATAATACTCCATATCCATCCATCTGAGCTGTCTTTCGGATGGTCTGATTTCTGATGCGATTTCATATGCTTTCATAATTTCACCATAGATAAAAAGCCGTAGTTTGCGCTACGGCTTCAAGTTTTTTATTTGCCGGAATCGTTGTTTGTTGCAACAATGTCAACACCTGTATCGCAGACATTTTTGATAAAAACATCACCGATTTTAACAGGAGCATCAACAGTAACTTTGTTGATTTCTTTCATAACATCAAATATAGCACCCTTGGGGATGGGGCCTGATGTTTTGCAGGGCACAACAGGGTAGTTACCACCGTTGATTTTTACTGTTGAGTGAATTGAACGCATGGGATTCTTGACTTCTGTTTTTGCATAGGCATCACCACGTTTGCAGGTGTTACCTGTAACAGAAATAACCTCATCGTTTTCGATTTCAACTGTTATCTGACAGCCTAAAGGACAGGCTACGCAAGTCATATCTTTTTTCATTGATTATTCCTCCACTCTGACCTTTATTGTGCTGTTTTCGTTAAGTGTTGCAAGTACATCAGCAGGAATAACAACATTTTCCATTTCACCGGGAGCAAGTTTTACCTTTTTCTTTGATGAAATAATGTTGCCGTCAACTTCCACAGTGAGCTTCTTGTTCATGTAGATAGCGCCCACACGGAAATAAAGCTTGATGTCTTCCTTTGATTTTATGTTGACTTTCTGAGGTACAATATATCTTACACCGTTTTCGGGTGTTGTATTGATGTAAACTTTTTCATCTGAATCTTTGCCGAGAATATACTTTGCAGCACCTTCACCTGCAATCTGTGATTCAAGTGTAACATAGTCAACAAGGTCATGCACCTGAAGAACATTACCGCAGGCAAAAATACCTTCGTGGTCAGTTTCTCGCATTTCGTTTACAACAGCACCGCTTGTGATATTGTCAATTGCAATACCTGCCTGTTTTGTAAGCTCATTTTCGGGGATAAGACCTACTGAGAGCATGAGTGTATCGCATTCGATGTATTCTTCTGTGCCGGGAATGGGTTGAAGTCTGTCGTCAACCTTTGCGATTGTAACACCTTCAAGTCTTTCCTTACCGTGAGTTTCAATAACTGTTGTTGAAAGCTTAAGGGGAATTCCGAAGTCATCAAGACACTGAACAATGTTTCTTGTAAGACCGCCTGAGAAAGGCATGAGTTCGCATACAACTTTAACTTCTGCGCCTTCAAGAGTCATTCTTCTTGCCATGATAAGACCGATATCGCCTGAACCGAGAATGACAACTTTCTTACCGGGCATATAACCGTCTATGTTAACATATTTCTGAGCAGTACCTGCTGTCATGATGCCTGAAGCACGTGTGCCTGCAATCTGAAGCGCACCGCGGGGTCTTTCACGGCAACCCATTGCAAGTATAACTGCAGTTGCCTGAATCTGAATAAGGCCGTCAACTGTGTTGACTGCTGTAACAACTTTGTCATCGCTTACTGAAAGAACCATTGTGTTGACTTTGACTTCAATGTCTGTATCTTTCAGCATGTCAATGAATTTTGCTGCATATTCGGGACCTGAAAGTTCTTCACCGAAGTAGTGAAGACCGAAACCTGTGTGAATGCACTGTTCAAGAATACCGCCGAGAGTTTCTGCTCTTTCGAGAACGATGATTTTTTCTACACCGCAATCTCTGGCTTTGAGAGCTGCTGCCATACCTGCAGGACCGCCGCCTACAACTACAAGATCATAGTTTAACATCATTCTCACCTCACTTTGTTTTCTCGAACAGAATATTTGAATTTCCGCCGAATTTTGTAATTTCGTTTATGCTAAGACCAAGCTCGCGAGCAAGAATTTCAACAACCTTTGAACCGCAGAAACCACCCTGGCATCTGCCCATACCTGCTCTTGTTCTTCTCTTGACACCGTCAACGTCTCTTGCACCTGCAGGAGCCTTGATAGCATCAATGATTTCACCTTCTGTGATTGTTTCACAGCGACAGATGATTCTGCCGTATGCGGGATTCTTCTTTATAAGTTCAGCTCTCTCTTCATCAGTCATATGTCTGAATCTTACGGGAGCCTCTCTTGTATCGTCATAATCAGCTTTAACTTCAAGCTCACCGAAAACGGATTTTACGATTTCACCGATGTACTTTGCAATAGCGGGAGCAGATGAAAGTCCGGGAGATTCAATGCCTGCAGCATTGATAAGTCTTGAATTTTTTTCGCTTACACCTATGATGAATTCATGTGCAGCAGCGTGAGCACGAAGACCTGTGAATGATGTGATTGCATTTCTTGTGTTGACTGAAGGAACACTCTTTACTGCATACTTTCTTACATCATTAAGACCTGAATTTGTTGTTGCAACGTTTGTCTTGTCATCAATATCTTCAGCTGTGGGGCCTACAAGAAGGTTGCCGTCAACTGTGGGAGAAACAAGAATACCTTTACCCATTTTGCTGGGGCACTGGAAAATTGTGTGGCTTACTGTGTTGCCGACTGCTCTGTCAAGAAGGAAATATTCGCCTTTTCTTGCAGTGATGCTGATTGTGTCATCGCCTGCCATAGCTGCAAGGTTATCAGAGAAAACACCTGCCGCATTAATGACATATTTAGCTTCAATCTGTCCCTGAGTTGTTTCAAGAACAAGATGAGTATCAGTTGTTTCAACAGCCTTGACTTCGCAGTTTCTTATGAATTCAACACCGTTTGAAACAGCACATTCTGCTGCAGCAATTGTAAGCTCATAAGGACATACAATACCTGCTGTGGGAGCATAGAGTGCACCGAATGAATCGGGGCTGAGATTGGGCTCTTTTGCAAGGAGTTCTTCCTTTGAAAGAATGCTGATTTCGGGTACACCGTTAGCCTTACCTCTTTCAAGAAGGACTTCAAGATGCTTCATTTCGTCATCTGAAAATGCAACAACAAGTGAACCGTTGTTGATATAGGGAACATGAAGTTTTTCGCATGTATCGGGCATCATTGCACAGCCTTCAACGTTCATCTTTGCCATAAGGCTGCCTTCTGCAGCATCAAAACCTGCGTGAACAATACCACTGTTTGCTTTTGTAGCACCCATAGCGACATCGTTGCACTTTTCAAGAAGTGCTATTCTGAGATTGTACTTTGACAGCTCTCTTGCAGTCATTGCACCGGTGACACCTGCACCGACAATTGCAATATCGTACATTTTTAATATCTCCTTTAAAATTTATTCATACATTATATAGTATAACAAAGCGGTATTATAAAATCAATAGGAAAATGCACAGAACAGGTCAGTTTATGCAAAAAAACGACAACCTTCCGGCTGTCGTTTTTGTCTGTTTTATGCGTTGATTACTGTTGTGATCGGGTTGCTTATATTGCCCCATACATCTTCTGCAACAACACTCACATTGAAGCTTCCGTTTTTGACTTTGAAAGCGTCGAATTTGATTGTGTCGGGTACTGATGCGAAATAATATTCGGAAAGTGCCCAATCTGTGTGAACAACATTGCCGTTTGTATCAGTAACAGTGATTCTGTAAAGGTAAACTTTGTTGTCACCTGTTGTTTTTGCCTGTGGAACTTTGACTGTATATTTACCTGCAATCTTGGAAACTGCAAGCTCAGCGCCTTCATCAAATTCAGGAGCTGTTGAAAGAGATGTTCTGTATTCGTGGCTGTACTTTGTTTTTTCAGGCTCAGTTACATTGTCAATAAGATATTCATCAACGAATTTGCCCTTGTTTACATCAAGAACTTTTACAAGCACTCTGTTGTCTGCATCAACTTCAATAACAAGAGCCTGAGTCATTGTCTTGCTGCCTGAAGGATGTACAGATGTTTCATCATCAACTGTGAATTCAAAGTATGAAAGACCGCCGTCGTTGATTGCTGTGAAAGCACCCTGCCAGATAGCTCTGGGATCGTTTGCAGGGTAGTGTGAGTGGCCTGAAATATCAATAACCTGAGGATACTTTTCAAATACTTCAGTGAATACGTCAAGCCCCCAACCGTCATTTGAACGGCTACCGAAAACAGTGTTGAGAACATGCTCATGATTGAATACGAAAACGGGCTGATCGGGAGCATCTGCAACAGCCTTTGCAAGTTCAGCATCAAGCCACTGAACCTGTTCTTCAGTATACTGATATTCTTCTGAATCTGATGTTGAAATTCCGATGAAGTGGAAACCATTGATAACTCTGTGGAAATCTGTTTCCTGACCTGTGAATTCTGTGAATATGCTGAGAGCTTTTTTACCGTAGTTTGAGCAGTCGTGTGACTGAGCCACAACAGCAAGTCTTTCAGTTCCTTCACGCATTGCATTGTCGGTTGCTGCAACGAAAGATGCAAAAGAAATGTATGCACCATCATCTGTGATGTCACCTGAAAATACAACAGCATCAAGTGCAGTGTAATCTGCATCAGCATCTGCATATGCATAAGTTGTATTAATCATCTTTGCAACCCTTGTGCTGCCTATATCTCCGGGGGTGATGATGTGTGAGTCACTTGTTGCAACAAAACGAAGAACGGGAACAAAATCATCGTCTTTGTTTTCAGGTGTCACAAGCGGAGTTGCAAGTGGTGCTAAAAATGATGTGATTGTCATAGCAATACTTAACAGAAATGAGAAAAATGACATATTTATCAACCTCCGTTTATATTATACATTATTAGAATCGGAAATTTCAAGAAAATTATCTTAAATTTTCAATCAATTCATAAGGGATTCTGAGATTTCCTTTGCCTGTGCCCAGTTCATAACCTGCTTTGTTTTCACCGTGGAAGTCAGATCCGCCTGAAAGAATGAGTCCCAGATCATCAGCCATTTTTCTGTATCGGATACTCATTTCTTCTGTATATTCAGTGTAATATCCTTCAATGCCGTCAAGACCTGCTTTTTTCAGATTGCTCAGAATATTGTATAATTCTTCATCTGTTTTTTCTGTCTGATTCAGATGAGCAAGAAATGCTTTTCCGCCGCTTTTATGAATCAGTTCAATTGCTTTTTCCGGAGAGATAGAACGTCTCTCAACAAAAACAGGTCTGCCGAAATAGAGATATTCGTCAAAAGCTTCTTTGAGTGATGAAACATAACCTTTTTTCATCATTGCTTTTGCAATCTGACTTCTGCCTGTGACTGGTGATGTAGCTTCAGCAAGAATATCTTCAATTGTAATATACATGCCGAGTTCAGCAAGTTTTTCGATGACGATATAATTTCTTTTTTCACGTTCAATAATCATTTCGTCTAGAACTTCGCGTATATGTGGGCAATCAATATTGAATCCGAGACCCAGCATGTGCATTTCTGTGTCTGTATTAACGGAAAATTCAATTCCTGTTATTACTTGGACACCGTATTTTTTTCCTGCTTCAATTGCTTCTGTGAGACCGTCAATTGTGTCATGGTCAGTAAGTGCAATTGCAGAAAGTCCTTTTTCTTTTGCAAGTTTTATAACCTCAGAGGGTGAAAGTGTACCGTCTGAACAGGTGGAATGTGTGTGCAGATCAATATATTTTTCCATTACACAAACTCCTTTGCAAAATTCTCAATTTCATCAAGCATGGAGTTGATATTATTTATATAATTTTTCAAAATGTCATCACGGTCAAAAAGTCTTGCAACTTTTCTTACCTGTCTTATGAATGAATAATCAGGTTTTATGTTTTCATAAAGAACAGGGCAACCTGAAATGCCTCTTATATCAGCTCTTACGTCGTAACCGTTTTCTGTTATCATAGGAAAATATGGGTATATGCGGCAGGCAAGCGGTCTTGTTTTTCTGTCACAAGTACTGTTGCAGACAATCATTTTGTAACCGAAATTTCCTTCACAATCTTTTATTTCAAAACCGTAAATATTTTTAAGCAGATCTTCTTCATACGGAAAAAGCCACATTCCTGTGTTTCCATCACCTTTGCAGCATCTGCCGCCGCAGAGCTTTCCGCAATCGTATGTAAGGGGAGTTGCACGGTCAAGAAGCTCATACGCTTTTTTTATAAAATATATTTTGTCATCCATCATAAATCACCATCAGATATTATATATCAAACAGTTTGTAAATTCAATGAAAAAATCAAGCAATATTATTATTCTGATACGTAAATATTCAGGCAAAAAACACATGGTTGATTCTTTCTCAGATCGGGATGAATGTCCGTTTTGCTGTGCCTGATGAGGTATTCTGTACTGATATCCGACTGTATCTGTATTACCGAAAATTTTATGTATAACTTATACATAATTCAACGCTTTAATTTGTTGAAGTTTTTTGTGATTTTGTGTTGACTTGATATATGCTTTTTAGTATAATGTTTGCAATACAGATAAACGCAATGACAAGGCTAAAGGGTCATTCGTAGCGGTGTTTTCAGAGAGCAACCGGGTGGTGTGAGGTTGTAGCCGTGAGTGATCGTATCTCTCCTTCGAGCGGTCGACTGAACACTGTCTTTATGGCAGTCGTGTAGGAAGAACGGAGCTTCATCGTTAAAGAAGTAGCATATTCGGCTACGTGCCCGATGTGTGAATTGAGTGGGTGATTTTTCACCAATTAGAGTGGTACCACGGACTTTATGCTCCGTCTCTTTGTTGAGACGGAGTTTTTCTATTTATCTGTATAATTTTACACAGAGGTGATCCCATGAGAGGAACAGAAAAGTACACAAGACAGTTTTTTATGCCTCCCGAAGTAAAAGGTGACTGGATGCATAAAACTTATATCGACAAAGCCCCCATCTGGTGCTCTGTTGACCTTCGTGACGGTAATCAGTCACTTATCATTCCCATGAGTCTTGAAGAGAAGGTTGAATTTTTCAAGCTTCTTGTAAAAATCGGTTTCAAGCAGATTGAAGTCGGTTTCCCCGCAGCGAGTGAAACTGAATATCAGTTCCTGCGTACACTTATCGAAAATGATCTTATTCCCGACGATGTAACAATTCAGGTTCTTACTCAGTCGAGAGAACATATTATCAAAAAGACATTTGAAAGCCTTGCAGGTATAAAGAATGAAAATCATGTTATCGTTCATCTTTATAACTCAACTTCTGTAGCTCAGAGAGAGCAGGTTTTCAGAAAGAGTAAGGAACAGATCAAGCAGATCGCTATCGACGGTGCAAAGCTTTTCGATTCACTTGCAAAGGAATACGGTGTCAAGTACCGTTATGAATATTCTCCCGAATCATTCACAGGTACAGAACCCGAATATGCTCTTGAAGTATGTAATGCTGTTCTTGATATCTGGCAGCCTACAGCTGACAGAAAAGTTGTTATCAATCTTCCCGTAACTGTTCAGCATTCAATGCCTCACGTTTACGCAAATCAGATTGAATACATGAGCAACAATCTTAAATACAGAGAGAATGTTGAAATTTCTCTTCATCCTCATAACGACAGAGGCTGTGCTGTTGCAGACTGTGAACTCGGTCTTCTTGCAGGTGCAGACAGAATTGAAGGTACACTTTTCGGCAACGGTGAAAGAACAGGTAATGCTGATATCATAACACTCGGCATGAATATGTTCTCACAGGGTGTTGATCCTGAACTTGATTTCTCAAATATGCCTGAAATCGTTACTGTTTACGAAAAAGTAACAAGAATGTCCGTTTATGAGCGTTCTCCCTATTCAGGTAACCTTGTTTTTGCAGCATTCTCAGGTTCACATCAGGATGCTATTGCAAAGGGTATGAAATACAGAGAAGACAACGAATGTGAACACTGGACTGTTCCTTATCTTCCCATCGACCCCAAGGATGTCGGCAGAGAATACAAGACAGACGTTATCCGTATCAATTCTCAGTCAGGTAAAGGCGGTATCGGTTATCTTCTTGATAAGCAGTACGGCTATACACTCCCGATGAAGATGAGAGAAAATGTCGGCTACTGCGTAAAGGACGTTTCAGACAAGGCTCACAAAGAGCTTCAGCCTGATGAGGTTTTCAACGTATTCAAAGAAAACTATATCAATATTATTGACGGTCCCGTCAAATACATCGACTGTCACTTTGTCCGTAAGAATGACACTGTCGCTTACCTCACATTTGAAAAAGACGGTATTGTAGATGATATCGCAGGTAACGGTAACGGTTCACTTGACGCAGTTGTTAAAGCACTTCACAAGGGCGGAATTATGTTTGACCACCTTGAATATACAGAACATGCGCTCAATATGGGTTCAACTTCAAAGGCTGTTTCTTATGTGAGCATCACAATGCCTGACGGCAAAGTCAGCTGGGGTGTCGGTGTTGATGACGATATTATTCTTTCATCAGTATATGCACTTTTCTCAGCTATCAACAGATACGAAAAGAGTAAGGAGAACTAATTATGGGTATGACAATGACACAGAAGATTCTTGCTGCACATGCAGGCCTTGAATCAGTAGAAGCAGGTCAGCTTATCATGGCAAAGCTTGATCTTGTTCTCGGTAACGATATCACTTCTCCCGTAGCTATCAATGAGTTTGAAAAGAACGGTTTCAACAAAGTTTTTGATAATACAAAAGTTGCAATGGTTATGGACCACTTTGTTCCCAATAAGGACATTAAGGCTGCTCAGCAGACAAAGCAGTGCAGAACTTTTGCAAAATCATTTGGTATCACAAACTACTACGATGTAGGTGAAATGGGTATTGAACATGCACTTATTCCCGAAAAGGGACTTGCAGCACCCGGTGACTGCATCATTGGTGCAGACTCACATACATGTACATACGGTGCTCTCGGTGCTTTCTCAACAGGTATCGGTTCAACAGATATGGCTGCAGGTATGGCAACAGGTAAAGCATGGTTCAAAGTTCCTTCAGCTATCAAGTTTACTCTCACAGGTGAACTTCAGAAGGGTGTTTCAGGTAAAGACGTTATTCTTCATATCATCGGTATGATCGGAGTTGACGGTGCTCTTTACCGTTCAATGGAATTCACAGGTGAAGGTCTTCACTCTCTTTCAATGGACGACAGACTTGCAATGGCTAACATGGCTATTGAAGCAGGTGCAAAGAACGGCATCTTTGAAGTTGACGACAAGACTCTTGAATATGTAAACGGCAGAGTAAACCGTGAATTCACAGTTTATAAGGCAGACGAAGACGCTGTTTATGATGAAGAATACATAATCAATCTGAGCGAAATCGTCTCAACAGTTGCATGTCCTCATCTTCCCGAAAACACAAGACCTGCAAGTGAGCTTACAGACATCGTTCCCGATCAGGTTGTTATCGGTTCATGCACAAACGGCAGAATTTCAGACATGGAAGCTGCAGCTAATATTCTCAAGGGCAAGAAAGTTGCAAAGGATATCAGAGTTATCGTTATCCCTGCAACACAGTCAGTATATAAAGAGTGTATCAAGAGAGGATATATGGATATCTTCATCGATGCAGGCTGTGCAGTTTCAACTCCCACCTGCGGTCCTTGTCTCGGCGGTTACATGGGTATTCTTGCTGATGATGAAATCGCAGTTGCAACAACAAACCGTAACTTCGTAGGCAGAATGGGTGCAAAGAGCTCAAAGATTTATCTTGCAAGCCCCGAAGTTGCAGCAGCAACAGCAGTTGTGGGACATATTGTTGATCCCAAGGAGGTTATGGAATAATGAACGTTAAAGGTTTTACACATAAATACGGCGACAATGTTGATACAGACGTTATCATCCCTGCAAGATATCTCAACACTGCAAACCATAAGGAGCTTGCAGCTCACTGTATGGAAGATATTGACGCAGAATTTGTAAACAATGTAAAAGACGGCGATATTATGGTAGGCGGAGCAAACTTCGGTTGCGGTTCATCACGTGAACACGCTCCCATCGCTATCAAGGAATCAGGCATTTCTTGCGTTATCGCATCAACTTTTGCAAGAATTTTCTACAGAAATGCAATCAACATCGGTCTTGCAATTCTTGAATGTCCCGAAGCAAGCGAAAAAATCGCTGCAGGTGATGAAGTTGCAGTCGATTTCGATACAGGTGTTATCACAAACATCACAAAGAATGAGGAATACAAGGCTCAGCCTTTCCCCGAATTCATAAAAGAGATCATCGCTTCAAACGGTCTTCTCAATTCACTCAAGTGAGGGTAAAATTATGAAAAAAGTTATTACTGTTCTCAAAGGTGACGGAATCGGTCCCGAAATAGTTGACGAAGCTCTTAAAGTGCTCGGTAAAGTAGGGGAGAAGTTCGGTCACGAATTTGAATATAAATATGTGGACATCGGCGGTTGCTCAATTGATAAATACGGTGTGCCCATCACAGATGAAGGTATGGCACAGTGCAAAAACTGTGACAGTGTTCTTCTCGGTGCGGTAGGCGGTCCCAAATGGGATAACTGTCCTCCCGCAATCCGTCCCGAAAAGGCACTTCTTGCTGTAAGAAGTGAACTCGGCCTTTTTGCTAATCTCAGACCTACAAAACTCTTCCCTCAGCTTGCTGATGCATCACCTCTCAAGCCTTCAATTGTCGGTGACGGTATCGACCTTCTTATCGTAAGAGAGCTTACAGGCGGTATTTACTTCGGTAAGAGAACAACAGGTGAAGAAAACGGTGAAAAGTTCGCAGCAGACGAGCTTAAATATTCAGAATATGAAATAGAAAGAATCGGCAGAGTTGCTTTTGAATCTGCAAGAAAGAGAAGAGGCAAGGTTTCTTCAGTAGATAAGGCAAACGTTCTTGATTCATCAAGACTCTGGAGAAGTGTAATGCACCGTCTTGCAGAGGAATATTCAGATGTTGAATATGAAGATATCCTTGTTGACAACACAGCAATGCAGCTTATCAGAAATCCCGGCAGATTTGATGTTGCAGTTACAGAGAATATGTTCGGTGATATCCTTTCTGACGAAGCAAGTATGCTCACAGGTTCAATCGGCATGATGCCTTCCGCATCACTTTCAGAAGGTACACTCGGTATGTATGAACCCATCCACGGTTCAGCTCCCGATATTGCAGGTATGGACATCGCAAACCCCCTTGGTACAATCCTTTCAGCTGCAATGATGCTACGTTATTCATTCAATATGGCTGATGAAGCAGATGCAATCGAAAACGCAGTAAACAAGGTTCTTGACGACGGTTTCAGAACAGGCGATATCATGCAGGAAGGCATGACGAAAGTCGGTTGTAAGCAGATGGGCGACCTTGTTGCAGAAAGAATTTAATTCTTGGGATTTTTAAGAATTGTTCTTCAAAAAAACTTGATATTTAATAAATTTTATATTATAATATTATTTAATTTTTTTAATTCTCTATGCTGATTCAGCAGTAAAATAATTACGAGGCGTGAATTGTGCATTACGAATTATATTTGTGTGGTGAAATAATGAAATTTTCAGGTGCTGAAATACTTGTCAGAACATTGATAGAACAACAGGTCGATGTTGTTTTCGGTTATCCCGGCGGACAGGTTATCCACATCTATGACAGATTATATGAGCATCAGGATGAACTTAAACACATTCTTGTTGCTCACGAGCAGGGTGCTTCCCATGCGGCAGACGGTTATGCAAGATCAACCGGCAAAGTCGGTGTCTGTATCGCAACATCAGGTCCCGGTGCAACAAACCTTGTAACAGGTATCGCAACAGCTTATCTTGATTCTGTTCCCATGGTTGCCATCACAGGTAACGTTTCAAACGATCTTATCGGCAGAGACAGTTTCCAGGAAGTTGATATCACCGGTATCACAATGCCCGTCACAAAGCATAATTTCTTTGTAAGCAAAGTGGAAGATCTTGCTGATACAATCAGAGAAGCTTTCAGACTTGCAAAGTCAGGCAGACCCGGTCCCGTGCTTATCGATATCCCCAAGGATGTTCAGATTGCTCAGTATGATTACGAGCCTGAAAGTGTTGTTGAAGCTTTTGATAAGATTCCTCCCAAGGCTCACAAGATCGAAAGTGCGATAAAGCTTATAAACGAAGCAAAGAAACCTTACATATATTGCGGCGGCGGTACAATTTCATCGGGTGCAAGTGATGAAGTAAAAGCTCTTGCAGATAAAATTGATGCTGTTATCGGATGCTCTTTTATGGGACTTTCTTCAATTGAAACATCAAATGAAAGATTCCTTGGCATGCAGGGTATGCACGGTCACTATGCTTCATCAATGGCTCAGCATAATGCCGACCTTATAATTACTGTGGGAGCAAGATTCTCTGACAGAGCTACAGGTAACAAGGCAAAATATGCGCCTCAGGCAAAAATTATTCATATCGATACAGACAAAGCTGAAATCGATAAAAACATTATTGCAGATCTTGGTATCTGCAGTGATCTGAAGCTTGCACTCAGTCAGATCATTGAAGGTGTCACAAAAGTTGAACACCCCGAATGGATACAGACTGTAAAGGATTTCATTACAGAAGAAGAGAAACATGTTCCCGTTTCTGAAAAAATGAATCCTTACAATATATTACAGGTCATCAATAAGTGCAAAACAGATGATATACCCGTTGCAACAGACGTCGGTCAGCATCAGATGTGGACTGCACAGTTCTGTGAATTTGCAAAGCCCCGTAAGTTTATTTCAAGCGGCGGTCTTGGCACAATGGGATTCGGCCTCGGTGCTGCAATCGGTTCGGCAATCGGTGTGGGCGGCAAGAGTATTCTTGTCACAGGTGACGGCAGCTTCGGCATGTGTCTTAACGAACTTGCGACTGCGGCTTCATACAACGTTCCCGTTGTTATCGTTATGATGAATAACGGTGTTCTCGGAATGGTTCGTCAGTGGCAGAATCTTTTCTTCAATCAGCACTATTCAAATACAGTGCTTGACAGAAAGACTGATTTTGTCCGTCTTGCAGAAGCATTCGGAATAAAGGGTTACAGATGCACAGAAATGGCAGATTTTGAAAAGACAATGAAAGAAGCTGTGGATGCAGAAGGCCCCGTATTTATTGAATGTTTTATTGATAAAGATGAAATGGTTCTTCCCATGCTTCCGCCCGGTGGTTCTATGGATGACATCATTGTTGAAAGGGTAGGTAACTGATATGGACAGACACGTACTTTCAGTTTTCGTCCGCAACCAGTACGGCGTACTTGCAAGAATTTCAAGTATGTTCAGAAGAAGAGGCTTCAATATTGACTCTCTTACTGTTGGCGAAACAGAAAACCCTGAATATTCAAGAATGACCGTCACATTCAACGGTGACGACGCAGTAAAGAATCAGATTGTCCGTCAGCTCGCAAAGATGCCCGATGTAGAGTGTCTTACAGAGCTTGAAAGAGCAGAATCTGTTTCAAGAGAACTTGTTCTCGTTAAGATAAAGAACAGCAAAGAATCAAGACAGGACATCATGAGTGTTGTTGATATTTTCAGAGCTAAGGTTGTTGATTACAGCACTGAAGCAATGATTGTTGAAATAACAGGCGAGTCCTCAAAAATAGATGCATTCGTTGACCTTGTGGCTGAATTCGGAATTATCGAAGTCTGCCGTACAGGTATGGTAGCTCTTAAAAGAGGCAACGGAAGTATTCTTAATGAAAATGATAAATAATTGTATATTGTTAAAGGAGAAATAAATATGAACACATCAGCAAAAGTATATTATCAGCAGGACTGCGATCTTGGCAGACTTAACGGCAAGACAGTAGCTATCATCGGTTACGGCTCACAGGGTCACGCACACGCTCTCAACCTCAAGGAAAGCGGTGTAAACGTTATCATCGGTCTTTACGAAGGTTCAAAGAGCTGGGCAAAGGCAGAAGCACAGGGCTTCGAAGTTTTCACAGCTAAAGATGCAGCAGCTAAGGCTGACCTTATCATGATTCTTATCAACGACGAACTTCAGGCAAAGCTTTACAAAGAAAGCATTGAACCCAACCTTACAGCAGGCAAGACTCTTGCATTTGCTCACGGTTTCAATATTCACTACGGCTGCATCAAGCCCCCCAAGGATGTTAACGTTATCATGATCGCTCCCAAGGGCCCCGGCCACACAGTAAGAAGCGAATATCAGGCAGGTAAGGGTGTACCTTGTCTTATCGCTATTGAACAAGATGCAACAGGCGACGCTATGGATATCGGTCTTGCATATGCTCTCGGTATCGGCGGTGCTCGTGCAGGTGTTCTTGAAACAAACTTCCGTACAGAAACAGAAACAGACCTTTTCGGTGAACAGGCAGTTCTTTGCGGTGGTGTTTGCGCACTTATGCAGGCAGGTTTCGAAACACTTGTTGAAGCTGGTTATGACCCCAGAAACGCATATTTTGAATGTATCCATGAAATGAAGCTCATCGTTGACCTTATCTACCAGAGTGGTTTCGCAGGTATGAGATATTCAATCTCAAACACAGCTGAATACGGTGACTACATCACAGGTCCCAAGGTTATCACAGAAGAAACAAAGAAGGCTATGAAGAAGATTCTTTCAGACATTCAGGATGGTACATTTGCAAAAGACTTCCTTCTTGATATGTCAGACGCAGGTTCACAGGTTCACTTCAAGGCTATGAGAAAGCTTGCAGCTGAGCATCCCGCAGAAGTTGTCGGCGAAGATATCCGTAAGCTTTACAGCTGGAACGACGAAGCAAAGCTTATCAACAACTAATATTAAAAAAAGACCTGCATCAGCCGATTTTTCGGTTGGTGCAGTTTCAAATATAATGTACAATTAATAATGTACAATTTATAATGTTTTCAGAAACTGCCTTAATGGCAATAACCGCCTGATTGTACATTGTAAATTGTTAATTGTTAATTGATTGAAAAGGAGAATTATTATGATCAGTGATAATCTTAAATTTGGTGCGATAAATGCGCCTCACAGATCACTTTATCATGCATTGGGACTTACAGATGAAGAACTTGCAAGACCTATGATCGGTATTGTAAGCTCTTATAATGAAATCGTTCCCGGTCACACAAATATAGATAAAATTGTTGATGCAGTTAAACTCGGTGTTGCATCAGCAGGTGGTACTCCCATTGTTTTCCCTGCAATTGCAGTCTGTGACGGTATCGCAATGGGTCACAAGGGCATGAAGTATTCACTCATCACACGTGACCTTATTGCTGACTCAACAGAAGCTATGGCTCTTGCGCACGGTTTCGATGCTCTTGTTATGGTACCCAACTGTGACAAGAATGTTCCCGGACTTCTTATGGCTGCAGCAAGACTCAACATTCCCTGTATCTTTGTCAGCGGCGGCCCTATGCTTGCAGGTAAGGTTGACGGCAAGAAAACAAGCCTTTCAATGATGTTTGAAGCTGTCGGTGCTCATTCTGCAGGTAAAATTGACGACGCAAAACTTCATGAGTTTGAGTGCAAGACATGTCCCACATGCGGTTCATGTTCAGGTATGTACACAGCAAACTCAATGAACTGTCTTACAGAAGCTATCGGTATGGGACTTCGCGGAAACGGTACAATTCCCGCTGTTTATTCAAGCCGTATTGAACTTGCAAAACATGCAGGTATGAAGATTATGGAACTTGTAAAGAGAGATATCAAGCCCCGTGATATCATGACAAAGGAAGCATTTGAAAATGCTCTTACAGTAGATATGGCACTTGGATGCTCAACAAACACAATGCTTCATCTTCCTGCGATTGCACACGAATGCGGAATTGATATTGACCTTGATATTGCAAATGATATCAGCAAGAAGACTCCCAATCTCTGTCATCTTGCTCCTGCAGGCAGAACTTATATGGAAGATCTTGAAGAAGCTGGCGGTGTTTATGCCGTTATGAACGAACTTAATAAAAAAGGTCTTCTTCATACTGATCTCATCACTGCTACAGGTAAGACAGTAGGCGAGAATATCGAAGGCTGTATAAATCTTGATCCTGAAACAATCAGACCTGTTGAAGCTCCTTACAGCGAAACAGGCGGTATTGCTGTTCTTAAGGGTAATCTTGCTCCCGACGGAAGTGTTGTAAAACGCTCTGCAGTTGCTCCTGAAATGCTTTGCCATGAAGGACCTGCAAAGGTATTCGATTGTGAAGAAGATGCTCAGGCAGCTATCAACGGTGGTAAAATTGTTGCAGGTGACGTTGTTGTTATCCGTTATGAAGGCCCCAAGGGTGGTCCCGGTATGAGAGAAATGCTCAATCCCACATCTTCAATCGTTGGTATGGGACTCGGCAGCTCAGTTGCTCTTATCACAGACGGACGTTTCAGCGGTGCAACAAGAGGTGCATCAATCGGTCACGTTTCACCTGAAGCTGCTTCAGGCGGTATCATCGGTATTGTTGAAGACGGTGACATCATCAGCATTGATATCCCTGCTAACAAGCTTGAACTCAAAGTTCCTCAGGAAGAAATCGATAGAAGAATGGCTTCATTTGTTCCCAAGACAAAGGAACTCACAGGTTATCATAAGCGCTATGCTGCACTCGTTCAGAGCGGTTCAAAGGGCGCAATACTTAAGGTTGATTAATAATGAATAATATGCAAATGCTTGCAACAAGGCTTAATTCTGTTGCAGTATTCAGAAATCTTTTAAAAGATGATGTTGTCAGTGCATTGTCAGAGTTGTTGTCTGTAACAGATGCGGATATAACTGAAAAAGTCAATAAATACGGCAATTTTGCTCATATGCTTTATGTTCACACAGAAAATCTGAGCAGATATATTCTCAATATCGTTACAAATGATGAGAATGTGTTTATAAAAAAAGTTGCAAACGGTCAGATTATTTCTGATGAGCTTAACGAATGTGTACGTGCAGAGCTTTCTGTATTTGAAGAATTATCAAAGCTTTCAGGTGCAAAACTCAGAGAATTCATCGGATATGACGGATTTTTACCTTCATGGAAAACTGATGAAATTGACTTTGAAACAGAATATTTCAGCCGTTGTGCAGATATAGGTAAATTCGGCTACGGAATATATGCAAAATATCATATGTTCAATGTCAAAGATTCCGTTATCTGTCCTGTAAAGCATCCTGACCCTGTAATGCTTTCAGATTTATCAGGTTATAAGAATGAAAGACAAGCTGTAATTGACAATACAAAGGCTCTGATTGACGGAAAACCTGCGGCAAATATACTGCTTTCAGGTGATGCTGGTACAGGTAAATCGTCAACAATCAAAGCTGTTGTCAATGAGTTTAAAAATCTCGGTTTGCGAATTATTGAAGTCAGAAAAGATCAGCTTGTTGATATTCCTGCTATAATTGATGAACTGAGTGTCAATCCCTTGAAGTTCATTCTGTTCATTGATGATCTTTCTTTCAATCAGACAGATGATAATTTCAGTGCGCTCAAAGCAATTCTTGAAGGCTCTGTTTCTGCAAAATCAAGCAATGTTGCTATTTATGCAACAAGCAACAGACGCCATATTGTCAAAGAATCATTCAAAGAACGTGATTCAAGCGACGATATCCATCGTAATGACACAGTTCAGGAACTTATGTCACTTTCAGAGCGTTTCGGACTTGCAATAACATTCGTCAAACCCTCAAAAGAGTGCTATCTTGACATTGTCAGAAATATTGCAGACCATCATAATATTGAATATGATGAAGAAAAAATGTTTATGGAAGCTGAGCGTTTTGCCCTTATAAAAGGCGGCAGAAGTGCAAGGGTTGCAAAACAGTTTGTTGATAGCCTTATATCTAAGCAATAATTCATAATTCACCTCTTTGGAACATATCTATTGAATGATATGTTTTAAGGAGGTTTTTTTCTTTGAAAACAATTGTAGAGGAAAGAGCAATTGAGCTTGGAGAATATATAGTAGAGAATAACACAACAGTACGTGCGGCTGCAAAAAAATTCGGAGTTTCAAAAAGCACTGTACATTCAGATGTTTCGGAAAGGCTTAAAAAAGCAAGTCCGTCACTTTACATAGAAGTCAGGAAAGTGCTTGATGATAATAAAGCTCAGCGGCATATCAGAGGTGGTCAGGCAACAAAGGAAAAATATCTAAAAAAATAGCAATAAAAAAATCCCTCATGTCCGAGGGATTTTTATGCTGTTACAGATTTTATTAATAATCAGCAACACGGATAACAGAAGTAACTGAAAGTCCGCTGACTGCATTGATTTTTGCTTTGAGTTCGCCTTCTGCAGCAGGATTTGTAACGAAAGCGATTTCGTTTTCAGGTGCATTTTCACGAGTAAGAACATGCACTGCACCGATTGAATCGTTGAGAGCCTTGATAACTGCCTGCTTGTCATCAGCTGTACCTCTTACATAGAGAGCTGTGACAGCTGTGTTGTAATCAGCAATATAATTGTCTTCTGCTGCATCCCAGCCGAAGAATTTTTTCTTCTCAATGTGCTTTGCAGCATCAATAACGTCAGCAACAACAGCAGAAGCTGTGGGCATTTTACCTGCACCCTTACCGTAGAATACAACGTCGCCTGTTGCATCGCCTCTGATGAGCGCTGCGTTGAATACGTCATCAACACCTGCAAGCTGACTGTGACGAGCTACGAAAGTCGGGCCTACAGTTACATTAACCTGTCCGTTATCAAGTTTTTTTGCAGATGCAATAAGTTTGATAACGCCACCCCAACATGCTGCATATGCAACGTCGCTGAGTGTGATATTTCTGATACCTTCTGTGTGTACTGAATCGGGATAAACATGTTTGCCGAATGCAAGCGCTGCAAGAATACAGATCTTACGGCATGAGTCATGGCCGTCTACGTCTGCTGTGGGATCTTTTTCAGCGTAACCGAGCTCCTGAGCTTTTTTGAGTGCTTCATCAAAGCTCTGGTTTTCTGTAATCATCTTTGTTAAGATGTAGTTTGTTGTGCCGTTGAGAATACCTGCAATGCTGTCGATTTCATTTGCAGCAAGACACTGTGCCATAGGTCTGATAATGGGAATACCGCCGCCAACACTTGCTTCAAACAGGAAGTTTACATTCTTTTCGTTTGCAATTGTAAGAAGTTCATAACCGTGCTGTGCAACAAGTTCTTTGTTTGATGTTACAACACTTTTTCCTGCAAGAAGGGATTTCTTTACGAAATCATAAGCGAAAGTAACACCGCCCATTGTTTCAACAACTATTTCAATTTCAGGATCATTAAGAATGATGTTGAAATCTTTTATCAGTTTGTCTTTATAGGGGCTGTCGGGGAAATCTCTGATATCGAGAATATATTTCAGCTCCAAAGAATCCTGCATACTTTTTTTGACAATGCTGTCGTGGTTTTTGTCGAGAAGCTCAGCAACACCTGAGCCAACAGTTCCGAATCCCATAACCGCTACAAACATTAATATCATCTCCTTTGTATTAAAAACATCATTATTTATTAATTATTTTCATCATTTTTTTGAATGTATCTGCTATTGTATATGCTGTATCAGGTCCGAGTGAATTTGTTTCGGGATAATGGTTTCTTCCGAATTTATCACGGGGCTGATCAATATAGGGAAGTGAAGGATGAAGCAGAAAATCATTCGGTGTGAGTATGTAACCTATTTCACCGTTTGCAAGACCGAAAACAAGAAGATTTTCATCGTCTGCGATTTCACATAACGGAGCAGGGTTTATATCAGGTGAAGCATCAATTGATGATTCTTCTTTTTTTAGATATCCGCCGTAAGCCAGCTCAGGGAAAAGTTCACCGGGTATGAGAAGCATGTTGAGTTCACCGAACTGAATATAAGACATCTCTGCTTTCATTCCGAGATTCAGTTTTCCTTTGCCTGTCACAAGGATTTTTTCGGGAATTATTTTAAGCTTGGATGCTAACCAGAAAACAGGATTATCACAAGAAAGGGATATTTCCTGTCTGAGAATATTGATTTTCGGCGTAAGCTTCTTTTCCTTTTTAATATTACAGATAATCTCACCGAGTCTCTGACCTGTTTTAATGGTTGAAATTATATTGTTTTCATCCATTTCATTCATGCAGATTCCGCCGATTGCTCCTGCAAAATACATCATTTCTGCATTTTTGTGCTCGTCGATATACTTTGCCATGTAGCAAGGGAAGTCAGCACTGACCAAAGAGTTTTTACCCTGCAATGATTCGGGATGAGAAGCAAAATTAATCATATAAACTTCTTTTGAGCCGTCATCGGGAACAAAGCGAAGTCTTGTAATGACATCAGACACAACATGTGGCGGTCTTCCTGCGCTCTGAGAGCCTTTATCTGCTTTTCCGTAACCCAGATATATCTGTCCTGTCTTTCTGTTTTTATAAGCTTGTTCGACAGCAGAAATGATGCCGCAGTATACAATTTCTATAAAGTCATTGTCTCTGCCTGATTTCGGAAGAGGACCCCACATGCCCATTGTATCAATTCCTGCGTGGGTGTGGGTTGAGCAGATATTTACACTTCTGCAACCTGTGATGAGACAGAAATGTTCAAGTCTTTTTCTGATTTCTGCTATATCAACACCGAAAAGTCCTACACAGTCAACGGAAACGAGTATAATTCCGCCTCTGCCTGAATTATCGTCAATCCATAAGGCTTTTGCCATCAGATTATCAAGAACTCCTACCGCAGGGTTGTTATTTCTGTAGCCTGCCACGTAGTAGGTCTTTTTTTTGTTCGGAATTTTTTCATCGGGCATTATAACTGCTTTACCAAAACCAAACGTGAAATTCTTTGCAGGTTCTGTATCGGATTTGTCAAACACGCCGTCAGGAACAGGTTCGACGCTGTTTTTTAAGTATTTTTTGTGTGCATTACTTTTTACCAGCGATGTGGCAGTTTTCAGAAGTTTTGCAGGTATATCCATAATAAAACTCCTTAATTCAATTTTTCCAGAGATGCTGCTGCTCTGAGAATTTTTCTCGCATCAGAAGCATCTATGTGGCCGTTTTTATTTATATCACCAGAAACAGTCTGTTGTTCGGTTGCTGTTTCAAGTTTTGCTGAAATTCTGAGAGCAAGTCTTGCATCGTTTGCAAGTATTTTACCGTCACCATTCAGGTCACCGGGACTGTACATTTTGTCTTCAACAACAAGAAACAATCCTGTCATATCTGTTTTGCACAGAAGCATATTCATTTCAGGCACACTCTCAATAAGAGTAATATTACCTTTGGAATCCATTCTGTAAACTTTGCAGTAACGTACATCAAAATTACTGCACGGGAAAAGGAAATTATACGGAGTAGTTGTTTTATATTCCTTGTTGTTTCGCATTACAGCAACGCTGTAAAGACGGAATTTTTTGTTTTCTCCGATTTTCTTTTTTGCCGTGTTATAATCATTTCCGCCTGTTATTTCATAACCTGAAATTGTTATATCCGTCGGGATAGGAGAGCCAAGCGGAATCAGAATTGAGATGTTGGTGGAGTGGCTTGTTATAACTGTTGTTTTTGTGATAATGATATCAACTGTATAAGTTTCTGACATAAAACCGTTGCTGTAATATCTTAAAGAGAATTTACAGTTTGTTTCAAAAACAAATTCTCCGCCTTCATTGTATCTGAGTTTCTGAGCCGTTACAAAATCATCAGTGCTGTATTCGTAATAATCAACCTTGTCAATCATATATGTCGGGGTAGTGATTGTCAGAGTTTTTGATGCATCTGCATTCAGTGTGATTCTGACCCAGTCTGGTGCCGGTAGTGAATCAGCAGCTGACGATGTGATAATTGAAGATGCCGTGATAATAAGTATCAGCAATAAACATATTGATTTTTTCATACGGCACCTCCTTAAAATCAGTTTGCGTATCCGTTGGGATTATTTTTCTGCCATCTCCATGTGTCTTCGCACATTTTCTTGACATCTCTTTCTGCTTTCCAACCGAGGATTTCAAGAGCTTTCTGAGCGTTTGCGTATGAATATGCAACGTCGCCTGCTCTGGGTTCAACGATTTTATAGGGAACAGAAACATTGTTTGCTTCTTCAAAAGCCTTTACAAGTCCGATAACGCTGACACCGTTACCTGTACCGAGATTGAAAATTTCAACACCAGTTCTGGGAAGAGCAAAGTCAATTGCTTTTACATGACCGAGTGCAAGGTCAACAACATGGATGTAGTCTCTTACACCTGTGCCGTCGGGTGTGTTGTAGCAATCACCGAAAATGCTGAGGAATTCTCTCTTACCTACAGCAACCTGAGAAACATAGGGCATGAGGTTGTTGGGGAAGCTGGGTGCTTCGCCGATAAGACCGCTTTCATGTGCACCAACGGGATTGAAATAACGAAGAAGGACAATACTCCATTCGTTATCAGCATTATAAATATCTTTGAGAATGTTTTCGATATAAAGCTTTGTTGTGCCGTAAGGGTTTGTTGTTGTTCCTGTTTTCATTGTTTCAACAAAGGGAACCTGATTTTCTTCACCGTAAACGGTTGCGGATGAAGAGAAAACCATCTTCTTGCAGCCGTTTTTACGCATAACATCAACAAGAACAAGAGTACCTGCAATATTATTATCATAATATTCCCAGGGTTTCTGACATGATTCGCCAACAGCTTTAAGACCTGCAAAATGAATTACAGCTTCGATTTCATTTTCTGCAAAAACTTTTTCAAGCCCTTCTCTGTCACGGATGTCACATTCATAATATCTGAAGTCTTTTCCTGTGATTTTTTTTACTCTTTCAAGAGATTCACTGCAACTGTTGGAATAATTGTCGATAACAACAATATCTTTACCTGCTTCAATAAGTTCAACGCAAGTATGTGAGCCGATGTAACCGGCACCGCCTGTGATAAGAATTGACATAGAAAAACACCTTTCCTTTTATAAGTATTGTCCGTTATAAATAATAGTAAAACACGGAGATTTTACATTGTATTTCATTATTTTGTCTCTGAATGTAATTCCTGCTGCTTCAGAGATTGTTCTGTTTCCTATCTGCATAGCTGAAACATAACCTATATTTTCATTTACTGCATCATCATGACGCAGTATTTTTATCCATTCTGCAGGATTATCAGATAATATTATTGACGGGTCATAAGAAAGAATATAATTTTTTATTACGTCAGGGGAGTATGCAGTGGCTGAAATATATCCTTTTGTATAACAGTCGTAATATGATGCAGAATTTGTAAGATAAGACATATCATGGGATGTGCTGCCCCAGACGTCGCTGTAAGTTGCCGCAACACCTGCTGAACATGCAGAATAATAGGCATAGGGAACTTTTCCGTTGAAAAGCATATATTGACCTGCAATTTCCTGAGCTACAGCTTTAACGTCGTCACGACAGGATGAATATGAGTTGACATATGAGCAACCGCTGACTGAATATCCGCTGTACTTCATGTTTGTATATGCAGCAACTGCCTGTGCTCTGAGAGCATTCATGTCAACAGGGTCATTTCTGTTTGTGATTCCGGATATCTCCTGCTGAACAATTCTTGCGAGCATCTCTACAGTATCGACATCACGACCTGCACATCTGACTGTTGCAGGGTATTGTTCTTTCATTATCATAACACCCTGATAATAGTGCTGAACTATCTGGATGTATGAATATCCTGCTCTTGCAAGTCCGACAGCACCCCATTGGCTCATGCCTACACCGTGTCCCCAACCGAAAGCAATGATTATAAATGAATCACGCATCTGCATAACCTGTGATAAATCAGGATAGATGTACATTTTCTGATTGCTGATCACATTGTATTCGCCGTTTTCGCTGATAACAGGAACAGCACCGGTTGATGTGAAATTATTGTTTACAAGGGGAGCAGTGGTAGGCTCAATTTCTTCATCGTATTTGATTATAACAGATGATGAAATCTGTGCATTTGCAAGATATGCATCTTTTGCGGTAATAAAACCGTCGTTGTCCATATCTGCTTTTTTGAAATCAGTATCGGATATCTGATTGGTCTGAATTGACGAATATCCCATAATTATGTTTACATCTGTTGAGGAAATAATTCCGTCAGCATTCATATCTCCTCTTTTTGCTGTTGCAGCAAGCTGATAATCTGAAGTTATACTGACAACTGCAAATGTGAGTGCAAGAGGAATAAATATAAGCACTTTTCCGATTCGTCCCAGAATATCGTATTTGTTTGGTCTCTTCATGTTTTCTTATGAAAATAATGTAAGATTTGAGAATGAAGCCGCAACGTATGTAAGGAAGAATGTTGTGGCAAAAAGTATTATATAAAGTGCGATGTGTGCACCGTGTATTGCGGGTGTCGGACGGATATGCTTAAGTTCTTCCTGTGTCATTACTGGTGTTTCTGAAATTTCCTGAGCAAGCATGAGGAAAAACTCAGTTATGACTGTAGTTATAAAATCTTCGTGAGATTCATCTTTGACTGAAGATAAAGATCTGATTTTTGCAGTTTTTCTGTTGGAAATTATGATTGTTGCTGAGAAATTTCCGTTTTCATCCTTTTCATTTTCAATAACAGATGCACCGAACTGACATTCATAGTATTCTGCAGCTTTTACCGCTGAAAGACGGGCAGCAGTTTTTTCTTTTTTTGAAGCATCATAGGGAGCGTAGGAAATATAATCAGCGAAGCAATCAATCTTTTTGCCTGCATGTGCGATATATTTGCAAACAGGTGTATTTGCAATTGCTATCTGAACTGCATTTTCATGAAGACGTGATTCAAGAATAGATGCTGCATATGCAGTTTCGTATTCATTGAATGCAGGCAGATGTGCACCGTAAACTCTGCTTATATACGGGAAGACATATTTTTTCATTGTGATAAAAGTTCTGTCTTCTGAAAACGGAATGAAAAATATGCACTGTGTTTTTGATCTGACTGCAAATCCGGGAAATAAACCATCAGAAAGAGGGAATGATGTAGCATTCTTCGGCATAAGTGCATGAAGCATATATCTCTCTGAATTTTCAAGAGTTCTGATCTTATCAAGAACATCATCAGCATGAATCATTTCAAATTTGAATGCTTTGCATATGCTTCTTTTTGTTTCATGATATATTTTTTCATCTGCATAGATGAAAATCATATTGTTTGTTTTTAATGCTAATGCAATTTCCGGAAGTCCGCTCTGAACGGTTGCATGAACAACTGAAGAAATATTATCAGGTGTTGTGATTGATGTGAAAGAATCAGCAATTACGCTTTCAAGATGAGTGAAAGACGGATTATTTGTATCGGAAAAAATAATTGTCTTGATTTTCATGCTATAAAAATTCTCCTGTTTATTCGGGTATCCACTGATATGAATTTGCATAAGGATTGCTCATGTTATGTTCATCATACCATATCTGCGGATAGCGTGTATTATCGTTTACAACTGCTTTTGATGTGTCAACAGAAAGGCTTTCGCCGGGACGTACAAGTCTGCCAACTACTGCCAGTCTGCCCATATCTGTTTTTTTGATTTCGTATGAACATGTAGATAATGTGATAAGCTTGTCATCTTTGTTTATATCCACACCTGTATCATAGAGTTTTCTTTCGTCGATTGCTTCAATGAATTTTTCATAGTTTGCAACAGACGGGAAATGTGAAAAGTTGTAGTTGAAAAGATAGTTGTTATCGCCTGACGGATAACCGTTTGTTATAAATGCAGCGTAGACTATGAAATAATAATCTTCATAAATAGTGCTGTATTTTATGATTGGTGACTGTTTGAAACCTTCGATTGTATAATACTTTTCAAGCTGAGCAAAAGACAATCCGTCCATCATATTATGACCGTAGATGGTATTGTTTCTGTCAAGAGTTTTGCCTGAATTATGTTTATCAAGATAAGGTGTTCCGTATTTGTCTTCTTTTTTGTAGAAATTTCTTCTGAGATAGAAATCTTCAGTGTCTTTGTCACGGTCTGAAGGAGTGTGCATTACTGCTGAATCAATGTTTGTATTGTCGATTTTTATCCATCCGATCAGATCGGTATTCTTTGCATAAAGATCTGCCCATTTGATGTTCATTCCTTCAGGGAAGTCAACATCGGGATACATTGCCTTTTTTTCTGCCCACTTTGCTTCAAGATCATCAACAGTTTCAACTTCAGGTATGTTGTTTTTTATTTCTTCCTGTTTCTGCAATTCATCCTGATGCTGAATATAGTTATTTATAAAATATCCGAAACAGACAAGAACAAGTATTGCGGACAGGTTCATTATAAGTTTGCGGACAACTTCTTTTGCACTGTCACCTTTCCAGGGGATGAATGTTCTGAAGAATGCAGCAACTTTTTCACCTGCAGTTTTTTCATAGTGCATATGAACAGAAGTTTTTTTCTTTTCATAATCAGGATTAGTTGCAACGAGTCTGCCGGTTGATCCTGTAACTGTGGTTTCTGTTTTTTCTTGCTGTGTTTCAGGTTTTGTTGTTTCCGGTTGGTTTTCTTTTCTTGTTTTATATGCTCTTGAAAAGTTTTCTTCGTCATCACGTTTGATTGCGGCAGGACTGCTTGCTACATGTCTTACATAAGGCTGACTGCCGAATCCCTGAGATCCTTTTGCTGAACGTTGAGCATTACGGCGTCTTTTTTCTGCAATGGATTCATTTTCAGATTCGGAATATATGACTCTTCTTCCTTCCGGACCTTTCGGAGTATCATCCTCATCGCCGTAAACAATTCTCACACCGCCTGTCAGATTATCTGAATCAAAAACAATTCTCGGAGTTCTTGCGGGGGTGTTGTTTTTGGGGGGATTGTAAGCTCTGGGACTGCCTGAGTTTGCAGGTTTTGAACTGTAAGCTGACGCTCCTGTTGATACACCGTATTTTTTTGATAACGCATCAAGATCAGATATGATATCACTGCCGTTAGCAGATGTCTCTGTAGGCTTGTTATTATCAAAATCTGTCATATCATTATCTTCCTTTCGGGTAAAATTCATTAATTGATTTCAGGTACCCATTTTGATGAATTTCTCCATGGGTTTGTGCCGCCGAATACATCATAATAAAGCTGCGGATAGCGGACATTATTATTTGTTGTTACAAGGCTTGTGTCTACTTCTTCACTTTCACCGTCACGTACAAGTCTTGCAATAACTACAAAACGAGCATTTTCAAGAGCACCGTTTCTGTCAAAGAAATATGTACATGTTGAAAGAGTGAGAACTTTGTCTGTAGGCTGAACATCTACACCTGTGTGTATATAACTGCGCTGCTGTAATTCATCGTAGAATTTCATAAAACTGTTGTTTCCGAAATCAGATGCGATGTAATAGAACAGATAGCCGTTATCACCTTCAGAACTTCCGTTTGTGTGGAAAGCAGCGATGACTTTCCATTTGTAGTCTTTGTAAAGTGTGTTGAATTCTATAACAGGTGATTGTTTGAAGAATTCAGGATCCTGATAATTATGAAGTTCATCAAAAATTGACTTGTTGTCAAAGTTGTGACCGTAAATGGTTGTGTTTCTTGTAAGATTGACGGGATTGTTTTCTTTATCAAGGAAGAGTGTGCCGTACTTTGTATATGTGTCGTAACTGTCATGCTTCAGATAGTATTCATTGTTGGAACACTGGTAAACAGGCATGTCAATGCTTGTGTTCGGAACGGTGATCCAGCCGACAAAATCATCATTCTGTGCATAAAGAAGTTTATATTTATCCTGCATTCCTTCAGGGAAATCAACACCGTAAAGACGCTGATATTCAAAAGGAGAGGAGAGTGATGCACTTGTTGTGTTTACAACAGGCACATCAATGCTGTTATCTGCAGACGGTTTTTTATTAAGGAATGATAATGCAAGATAAATACCTGATGCAAGAAAAAGCACAATTGTAATTATAATCAATATTATAAAAACAGGCTTGATTTTTTTATCGTTTGCATCATTTTCAGGAATTGCGGAAACACTTGTTATCTGCTGAGCCTGAGCAGCTTGCTGAGCAGCAATTCTCTGCGCTTCAATTTTTTCCTGTTCATTCTGGATTTTTTTCTCACGGTAGACTGCACTGAAAATGTCGCCTGCTGTGTTATCAGGATTGTTTACCGCACCTGTTCTTGCTATCGGAGTGTTTCTTACAGGGTTAGCTTTTTTGTTTTCTTCCATAATTAATTTACACCGCCTTGTTGTTGAGAATATCGCATACGAGCATCAAAGCTTCGTTTGCTGCAGAATTTCTGTTGTTTTCTCTTATGTTTACATCAAATTGATTTGTTAATTTTTTTACTGTGATTTCATTGTTGTAATTTACTGCAATATAAACAAGCCCGACAGGTTTATTTGTGCTGTCAGAAGAAGGACCTGCAATACCGCTGACTGCCACCGAAACATCTGCACCGGATATTTTTAACACACCTGCTGACATTTCTCTGACTGTCTGTTCGCTGACTGCACCGTAAATCTCAAGAGTTTCTTTTTTTACTCCGAGCACAGACATCTTGATTTCGTTTGAATATGAAACTATTCCGCAATCAAAAACCTCAGATGAACCGCTTACATCAGTTATCATTTTTGAAATAAGGCCGCCTGTACATGATTCGGCAGTTGTTATTTTCAGATTATTTTTTTTCAGCAGATTCACTGCTGTCTCAGCATGATTTTTCATTATCATCAACTCTGAAAAGAAATTAATATGGCAATAATTATACTTATAACAATATCTATCATAGTATAACACAAAAACATTGTAATGTACAGTATAAAATAAAAAAATAAATAAGAAATATATAGTAATATTTTATTATAATATGTGCATATTAACAAGAATAAAATGGTAATAAAAAAAAGCACCCGCATCAGCGAGTGCTTAAAAAGTTATGAATCAGTCTTCACGTTTTTTTGTTGCTACAACTGCAATACCTGCAAGCATAACTACTGCAGCAATTGCAACACCTGCAAAAGATTCACCTGTCTGGGGAATTGAATTGGGTGTTGTTGTAGAGGGAGCTGTTGTTTCAGGACATGTGCAGTTTTCACCGCAAACACAGTTAACACCGCATGTGCAACCTTCTTTACAAGCACAGCTGCCATCGGGCTTTGTTACGTCAGTGCAGGGTGCTTTGCTTACGCAATCACAGTTTGCACAGTCACACTTGCCCTGGCAAGAACCGTCACAGGGTTTGCCGATGATGTTGTCTGCAACACCTGTAAATGCGTCAAGAAGCTTACCGGGTTCAAAAACTTCAAGGTAGAGTGCATTCTGGATATCCTTCATAAGAGTCTGACCGAATCTGAGCTGACTGCCGCCAAGATTGTGGAAGAATCCGATTGAATAGATAAGGTAATCATGCCACATACCTGCTGCTGTTGAGAATACAGCATTGCCGTGTTTGTAGTACATTGTGCTGTCTTTTGATGTATACTTACCGCTTGTAAGTACAGCGCCTTCGTTGGGAAGACCGTCAGCCATAACTACAACATGTTTTGAAGCTTCTTCATTACCGTATTTTTCGCTGATTTCTTTAACTTTAAGAAGCGCATCATACATAGCTGTGCTGCCCTTTGCTTTGAAACCGTCGATAACAGCTGCAAGTTCATTATAATCGTTTGAGAAAGAATATGAATCTACAGTTGTGTTGTAAGTAACGATAACGATTCTGTTGTCACCTGTTGTGTCTTCAATCATTGTCTTACAAAATTCTTTTGCAGCTTCCTTGAGCTTTTTCATGGGTTCGCCACTCATACTGCCTGAAATGTCAAGAACAAGATAAATGTCTCTGTCACCCTGGAATTTTGTAATAGTATCGCCTGCGGAACCAGCGTTGTTAAGGCAGCAATTGCACTTTACAACAGTTGTTTCTGCTGCTGCAAGACAACTGAATGCTGTAAGAGCAAACATCAGTGCAAGAACAACAGATACGATCTTTGCGAATGATCTTTTCATAAAAAATACCTCCGTTTGCGTATAATTGTGATCGTTCATGGTAATTATAACATAATTTGCTGTTATGTCAATATTTTTTTGAAATGATAATATTAATTATTTGTTAAATCAGCGTTTTTTTTGATTGATTTTATGAATTATTCTATAAATTATAAAAAAAATATTTGTTTTTGATATTTATGTTGAAGTTTTCGGAAAAAAAAGATATAATAGTAAAACTAAAAGAATTTTGATACGGAATGATGAAAATGGAAAAAGTTAAAATTATTATTGCAGGCGTACCTTATACAATTGCAACAGACAATAATCCCGAATACACCGTCAATCTTGCGAAAGAAATTGAAGCGAAGATAAATTCTGTTATGAGTGCAGGATCTTTTGTTTCACCGACTCAGGCAACAGTTCTTACTTTGCTTGAGTATGCAGACGAAGTAAATAAGCTCACTGAAAATGCAGAAACCATGAAACAGCAGCTTAAAGAGTATCTTACAGATGCAGCACAGGCAAAAAGTGAACGTGACATGCTTAAAAGAGAACTTGCAAAGCTCAAGAAAAACGGAAACGGTGAATTCTGATGGAAACTCTTAAGATTAAGAAAGTCAGAGAAAATGCTGTTGTTCCCAGAAGAGCAACAAAGGGAAGTGCAGGTATGGATCTTTATGCCTGCATCGAAGAAGCTGTCACCGTAAATCCCCATGAATGTGTAAAAATTCCCACAGGCATAGCGATTGCATTGCCTTCAGAAAATTACGGAGCATTTATTTTTGCAAGAAGCGGACTTTCAATTAATCACGGTCTTGCTCCCGTAAACTGTGTCGGTGTTGTGGACAGTGATTACAGAGGCGAAGTTATTGTGGGTCTCGTAAATCAGTTTTCAGAGCCTTATACAGTTGAGCCCGGTGAAAGAATTGCCCAGATGGTAATTATGCCCGTAAGTCTTATGCCTGCAGAAGAGTGTGACAGCCTTGATGAAACAGACCGAGGCGAAGGTGGCTTCGGATCAACAGGAAAGAAGTAGAATTTTATGTATAAAGTAAATCCGGGTTCATATGCGTCGGTATTTGTAATCCCGACACAAATTGCAGACAAGCATCTTCGAATGGCAGGAAAAGCCCAGCTGAAGGTGCTTTTGTGGCTGTACAGAAATCCGAATACAACCTTTGATCTTGATGTTGTTTCCCGTGATACAGGAATTCCGAAAGATGAAATTGATGATGCGATGCTGTATTGGATCGATGCAGGTCTCATTATAAAAGATGGTGAAGCACCTGTAACTGTGCCGCAGGAAAATGTTTCTGCAACACAGCAGTTAAGAGCAGAAAAAACACCGTTTGCTGATTCTCAACCTGTAGCACTTGAGGAAAAACCTGTTGTTCAGTCTGAAAAACAGGAAAAAACAGTTATTGTAAAACCGTCTATCAAAGATATTGCAAGACGACTTGAGGAATCAAGTGATGTTGCGTCAATGTTCAATGAAGTTCAGGAAGTGTTCGGCAGAACATTAGGTTATGACGGTCAGTCCAATCTTCTTATTCTTCATGATCATTACGGATTGCCTGCTGAAGTTATTGTCATGCTGTGCAGTTATGCAAAAACTGTGGGCAAACAGGGTGCTATTGCGTACATAGTTCAGATGGGAAAATCATGGGCAGAAGAAGGAATTACCGATTTTGATTCTGCAAGTCATAAGATTGCAAGAATGGAAAATGCTCAGAATATCTGGGCAGAATTCAAACGCCTTACAGGGGTAGAAAATCCCAGACCGACTGCAAAACAGGCAGAGTTCCTTGAAATATGGATAAATGATTATTTATATGATATTGATATGATTTATCATGCGTATGAAAAAACTGTTGAGAAAAAAGGAAAAATCAGTTTCGGTTATATGAACGGAGTTCTGCGTTCATGGTTTGAAAGCGGTTATAAAACAACAGATGATGTTGAACGTGCAGCAGAAGAATATGCAAACGGAATACAGAAGCCGGCAGCAAAAATAGAAAGCGACAAAAAACCGTCGTACGATATTGAACTTGCTATGAAGAGAAGTCTTGCCATAGACCCGACCAAGACGAAAAAAGGACAGTGATATAATGGCATACAATGAAAAATTATTTGCCCTTGCAACAGAAAAGATTTCGCAGAGACGAATGAAAGCTGAAGCTGATGCGGCAGACAGACATGTTTCTGTTACAATGAAGTGTCCCGAAATCCGTGAACTTGAGGATAAAATGCGCAGATCAGCATATGGTCTTGTAAAGGTCATAGGCATGGGCGAAAAAACAATGGAATATATTGAAAATCTCCGTAACGAAAACCTTGATGCACAGGCAAGAATCAGGAGTCTTCTTGTTGAAATGGGATACAGTGAAAACTATCTTGAACCTGAATATTATTGTTCTCTTTGCAATGATACAGGTTTTAAGGACGGTAAGCTGTGTAAGTGTCATCTTGAACTTCTCAGACAGCTTTCTTATGAACAACTCTGCAAAAGTTCACCCCTTAAAATATCAACTTTTGACGATTTCAGTCTTGAATATTATTGTGATTCAAGAGAAAATCACAGCCTTATGTGCAGAAATTACGAATTCTGCCTGAATTATGCAAACAGTTTTGATCTGAATTCATACAGCATTCTTATGATGGGTGAAACAGGTCTGGGGAAAACACATCTTTCCCTTGCAATAGTAGGTGAAGTGCTAAAAAAAGGCTACGGTGTTGTTTACGGATCAGTTCAGAATCTTTTTTCAAACATTGAAAAGGAACATTTCGGCAGAGCAACTGATGCAGACGGAACAACAGAAAAAATGCTCCTTGAATGCGATCTTCTCATTCTTGATGATCTCGGTGCTGAGTTTACAACAAGTTTCACAGTTGCGACATTCAATAATATTGTCAATACAAGAATGCTCACATCAAAGCCCACAATTATAAGCACAAATCTTAGCCTGACAGAGATGCAGAAGAGATATTCAGAACGAATTGCATCAAGAATAATCGGTGAGTATAACATCCTTACCTTTGCAGGAAAAGATATCAGACAGCAGAAATTAGGAATTTGATTATGTATAATTTAACAGATATAAACACAATAAAACGAGTAATGTCACGTCATGGCGTAACGTTTTCCAAAGCATTGGGTCAGAATTTCATCATTGATCCCGAAGTGTGTCCGCTGATTGTGGAAAAATCAGGTGTTACTCAGGAAGACGGTGTGCTTGAAATCGGTCCCGGTGTCGGTGTTCTTACTCAGGAAATTGCAAAAAAAGCTAAGAAACTTGTAGCACTTGAGCTTGACACAAGACTTATTCCCGTACTGGGTGATACTCTTGAAGATTTTTCTAACGTGGAAGTCATCAATGCTGACGTAATGAAAACCGATCTAGAAAGACTTTTTGCAGAAAGTTTTTCAGATTGTGAGAATATTCATGTTATTGCAAATCTTCCGTATTATATAACATCTCCGATTATCATGATGCTTCTTGAAAGCCGTCTGCCCGTAAAGGCTATCACAGTAATGGTGCAGAAAGAAGCAGGGGAGAGACTTTGTGCAGATGTCGGATCAAGAGATGCCGGAGCTGTATCGGTAGCGGTTAATTATTATTCTGTTGCAGAAGAGCTTTTCTTTGTGCCCAGAGAGTCATTTATGCCTTCACCGAATGTTGACAGTGAAGTCATAAAACTTAAAGTCAGAGAGAAACCTGAATTTACCCCGACAGATGAAGAATATTTCTTCAGAGTTGTTAAAGCTGCTTTTTCTCAGAGAAGAAAAACAGCGGCAAACGGACTTTCTTCAGGTCTGGGGATGTCTAAGGACAAAATTTTTGCAGCACTTGAAAATTCAGGTCTTGCAACAAATGTCAGAGCTGAAAAACTTACAATGGAACAACTTTACACACTCAGCGAAGAGCTGTACAAAATGAGGTAATAAGAATGGAAAAAGGTAAATTTATTGTTATTGAAGGTCTTGACGGCTCAGGCAAAACAACGCAGACAAGCATAATAACAGAAAAACTCAGAGCTAAGGGAATCAATGTTATAAATCAGGCAGAGCCCACACCTCATGAATTCGGAAAAATGTGTCGTGAAGTTCTTTCAGGCAGAAAAAAGGTCACAAAAAGTCAGTTTGCACTTCTTTTTACAGCAGACAGAATCGATCACAATCTTAATCCTGAAGACGGAATAAATATGCATGTGGGCAAAGGTGATACTGTTATTTCAGACAGATATTATTATTCAACTCTTGCATATCAGGGGGTTGATGTCGGTCTTGATTGGCTCATGAGCCTGAATCTTGAATGTGAAGATATCAGAAAGCCCGACCTTTGCATTTTTCTTGATCTTCTTCCTGAGAAGAGCATGGAAAGAATCAACGCAAACAGAAATGCGGATGAAATTGAAATTTATGAAAACACAGAATATCTCACAAGCATCCGTAAACGTTTTTATAATGTGATTGATTCATTGAAAGACAAAGAAAATATCGTAGTTATCAATGCAGACGGAACAGTTGACGAAGTCGCAAAGCAAATTGAAGATGCAGTAATGATGCTGTATTAAGTAAAAGCACCTGAACAAAAAAAGTTCGGGTGCTTTTTGTATGTTGAACAGAACATATTTATTATTTCGGCATATAAGAAGCTAAGATTTTACTTATATCCTGATTATAAATATTGCTTCCCAGGATATCTCCGTTTGCGCTGAAACAAATTGCCTTTATATCTGCAGGGTCTTCCTCATACGGGTTCTTCCCGGTGTCGCTTGATTCAAAATATTCACCTAAATATTTAAGGGCATTTCCGCTCGGAAAAATCACATTGCCATCACTTGTTTCAATGCCCATTGTGTTGAATTCGCTGAGAATTTCTCGTGTTATGATATTATATTTATTGTTATTTGCTTCACTTACAAGCCATGCGGGATGAACTCTTATGGGGAGATTATTCTTAACTATATTTTCAGCAAATATCTTTACATATTCAAGCGGAATAGTTTCCTGATGAAAAGCATCGACTGACAGCAGAATATCATTCACACCACAATCAGACAGCATTTTCGCCACTTCTCGGATTTTGTTGATATCCTTGCTGAAATAGCCGTTTGTTATAAGTTGTCTTTTTGGAATGTTCATTTCTTTTGCGGCTTTATGTATCTCACAGACAGTTTCAGGGTAAAGCAAAGGCTCACCGCCGAATGTCATAACAGATTTTATATTATATTCTTTGGCTGTTTTGCGGATTGCTTCTGCGGCAATATCTTTATCAATGTTTTCATTTGTTTTATGGTCACCCTGAGAACAATGCTTACATTTCCCTGTACAAGCCATAGTAACAACAAACTCAATGCGGTTCAGATTTCTGAGATATTTATTCATAATAATCTCCGTTATACAGTTTTTATAAACTCTTCAACCTGTCGTTTTGTTTTCAGCACAACGGTTTTATATTTATATTTTTTTGCTGTTTTATTATAAAAATGCCGTCTTGCCTTGTCTCTGCAACCGAATAAAAGAAACTTGATAAACCATGAATTCATATCATTTACATATCCTGCAGCTTTTCTTGTTTTTGAGCGCTTAACGGCACGGCAAAAACAAGTCATCCGAGGCAGTTGCAACAGAATAATTTTGTCGGCAGATTCAAGCCTTTCTTCAAGTAGAAGATATTCATAATATCCGTCAATTATCCAGTCTTCGTTATTCATGAAGTCTGTTACAGCTGGCAGAACAACAGAATCGTCTATCGGTTTCCATTCCTTGTTCCACTTGATATCATCAAGATGCAGGACAGGGATTTTTTTCTTTTGTGCCATGTAATCGGAAAGATAAGTTTTACCGCTTCCTGCATAGCCTAAAACTGCAATTTTCATATTTTAGCCTTTCTTTATGTCAGCTCAAACAAAACCGTGTCGTATTTTTTCATGTCAAGTGAAATTGAGTCAGTTTCACATTCTGAAAAACCTGAACCGAGAATTTGTCTGACATTATATTTTTCAGGTAAATCGATTTTTACCGCACCGTCATCAATAGTGTGAATTCCGATATACCCGTTACCGCAATAAATAACATTGCCTTGGTTATTATAGCAATGCACACCTGCTGAAATGAGAATATCACGTAGTTCATCGGTGCTGAAAGTAGTTTTTTCTTCCGTTACGGATGTGTAAGGAATTTTGTTTTCTTTGCAGTATTCAAGTGCATTTATTCCGTCATCAGACGGTACAGGGGCTGTGAATACAGCAAATTTATAATTGCTGATGACTTTGCTGAAATCTTCAATCATACACAGGTCAAAGGGGATTCCCGTGTTGCCCATTGCTACTCTTACATCGCTGACAGTACGGTCAAGGGGATTTGAATAAGGAATGTTGCCGTATGCTTTTTCATCTGCAAAAACAACAACTTCGGCGGCAGGAAAATCTTCATTGCATTTGTTGATTGATGAATATGCAATCTCTTTCATTCTGCTGATTTCATCCATTATTCTGTCACTATGATACCATCCGCCCCACATATCAAACCACCAGATGCCTGAGGTTTTTATAAGCTGATGAGCGAATGCTTTGCGTATTGCAGAAATTGAAAGATCTTCGGTTGCAGGACCGCACCATACTGTTTTGTTGCCGTTGTTGTCTGTGAGTCCGTAAAATTCATATGAATATCTTCCGGGGCGTGAATCCTGCATTCTGCGTGTCAGATATGTTCTTATATCACATTCAATAAATGCAAATTTTCCGTGTTCTTTGAGTGAGTCAACAGGTATCATATCACCCCAGTTAACACCGAGTTGTCTTACATTGTCATAACCGCAGGGTGATGAATAAAAGTCGATATAAGGCGAATCAATAATGAATCTCAGTCCGTGCAGTCCGTAAAGACTGTTGCCTACAAACGCACTGTAACCGTAAAAAGCACCTACAACCTGCTCATTATTTATGTATTCTTTAAGTTCTTTTGCAAAATGATTGATTGCACTTGCCGCAGTTTCATTGCTGAATTCAATATACTTTTTTGTTGTGTTGTTTACAAAACCTTTTGTAAAGATCTCTTTTGACGGTATTTCTGCATTTTCAATACCGTAATTGTTCTTCATCCATGAGCTGAATTTTCTGAGACCTTTTTCTGAAAACGAACCGAAAAGATCATGGTGCATCCATTCCTGAGTTGTACCGCCGCAGATCTGGTATCCTGCAATTCTTTCTGAATAATCAGAATTTCTGATGTGTGAAACAATGGCTTTCAGAAGCTCTGTGCCGTCATGAAGAAATTTTTCAGAACCCAGTGATTCTCTCTTTCCTGTGGGAGTTTCAACACACTCTGCCGCATTTTCTTCAATCCATTTGCGAGGCATGGCAATATTGATTCTCGGAAAAATAAATGCATCCGGGCATTCGGACAGAATATTTCTGACTATCCCGTCAAATTCATCATAATAAGGTGTTTCTTTTTCAAAAACACCCGTCTCAAAAGGTGAAAAACCAGTTACGTTGTTTATCGGAAGCGTAGTGAATGACACATTCACAAAGAACATTCTGTAACCGTGAGAAATAAAGTCGGAATATTCACCGCATTCGTCAAAATATGTTGTATAGGCAAGAGGGTAGTGCAACTCACCGTTTATATTTATGAAAGGTTTTTTGTTTCTGAATTCGATATGACTTCTTATCATGATTTGTTACCCCATTTTTAAGTATGTATCTGCGTCTTCTCTGTTTTTGAAAATAATTATATTTTTCTCGCTGTATTTGTTCAGTAATTCAAGAACTTTCGGTCTGCTTTCAGTGTTGTAGTTTTTTATAAACTCAATAAACTCCGCATCTTCTTCTGTTTCAATCCAAGGCATATCAGGTCTTGTTTTTCCCATTCTTTCTTTGATTCCTGAAAGACAGATATCAGCGCTGTAATCAAGAAAGAAAACAGTGTCGCATTCAGATATTCTCATTTCCATAGTAGACCCATAATTGCCGTCAATTATCCACTTGTCTTCAGATATAATGCTTCTCAGTCTTTCACGGAAAATATCTTTTGTAACTGTTGTCTTGTCAGAATTCCAATAAAGCATATCAAGATAGTACAACGGCAAGCCTGTTTTTTCTTCTAATTCTCTTGCAAAAGTGCTTTTACCGCTGCCCGGACATCCGATTATTATAACTTTTTCCATATTTGCCACCTGAAACAAAAAACATCTCCGAAGATACGGAGATGTCAGTTAGTCTGAAAGATTTTATCAATCCGGAACGGACAAGACGACTCTCCCGATTATAAGCTCAGAATTCAATGTCATTTTGTCCACCACCATTTATGTCTTTTTCTGAATTATATCAGTTATATAGTGCATTGTCAAGCATCATGCAGCGATGAGTTTTTCGACCAAAGCCCATATAACTGCGATGAAAATAGACGGTAACATGTTTGCAACCTTTATCATTTTACCCCATGTGAGATTTACACCGACACAGAAAATCAGCATTGATCCTGTAAGTGAAAGATAGGAGAGTGCAGTTTCTGTAAGCACAGGCTCAATGAATGTTGCAAGAATTGTGATTGACCCCTGGAATATTGCAATCGGAATTGCTGAAAAAATACAGCCTTTGCCCATAGATGCAGTCATAATCATTATGATTATAAGGTCGAGTACTGATTTTGCAGTAAGTATGGAATAATCTCCGTTAATACCGTCCTGCACAGCACCTACAACAGCCATAGCGCCGATGCAGACAGTCAGTGAAGCTGTTACAAAACCGTCAACAAAACCTGTGTCTTTATCACTTTTTGTTTTGCGTTTGAGCCATTCTCCGAAAGTTTCAAGATGATGTTCAATATTCAGAATTTCACCGATAATCGTTCCGATGATAATACATCCGATCATCATCATTGTTCCGTTGCTTGAAATCTTTCCTTCGGGGGAAACAGTGAACATCTCCTGCAAAGTGCCTGCAATGCCTATGAAAATAACGCATACACCGTTTGCTTTCATTATGGTATCCTGCAAACGGTCAGGAATTTTTTTGCCGAAAAGCATACCGCCCAATCCGCCGATGATTATTGCTGCAGTGTTTATAATCGTACCTAAACCTATCATAAAAAACCTCTAAAAACAGAATTGTTTATAATATATCATTTAATCCGTTTTTCTTCAACCCTAAAATGTAAAAAAATACGAAGCCCTTTCGGGGCTCCGTAAATTTATTGATTTATTTTTTTGCAACAGCGCGCTGAACAGCTTTGATGATTTCAACAATCGGAATGATAAGGAATGCAATTCCGAGAGCAATTCCATAGTGTGCAATGTCAAGGTGAGCGAAATCGAAAGCTTCAGCAAGGAAGGGAACTTCAATAACAAGTGTTGTAAGAACAAGAGTAGCAAGCATTGAACCGTAAAGAAGGATGTTGTGGCTGCCCTTGAATGCCATTGTGAAGATTGAACCTCTCTGTGAACGCATGTTGAGTGAATGGAAGATTTCACACATTGACATTGTAAGGAATGCCATTGTTGTACCGAGATGGCCTGCAGCAGAGTTGAGTTCGATGTTTGTGAACTGCCATGTTGCAAAATGCCAGTCAAAGCCATTTACACTGTTTACACCTACGAAGTAAGCAAAGAGTGTAAGAAGTGTTACAAGAGTACCCTGATAGAGAACATCAATACCGAGACCACCTGAGAAAATGCCGTCTTTTGTGCTTCTGGGCTTTCTCTTCATGATGTTGCTTTCGGGTTTTTCAACACCGAGTGCAAGAGCAGGGAAACAGTCTGTAACAAGGTTTATCCAGAGAAGGTGGGGTGCTTCAAGAATTGTGAAACCGAGAAGTGTTGCGAAGAAAATTGAAAGAACTTCTGAAAGGTTTGAACCGAGAAGGAACTGAATTGCCTTACGGATGTTATCGTAAATTCTTCTGCCTTCACCGACAGCAGAAACGATTGTTGCAAAGTTATCGTCTGCAAGAACCATGTCTGCAACGTTCTTGGTAACGTCAGTACCTGTGATACCCATACCGACACCGATGTCTGCACTCTTGATGGAAGGAGCATCGTTTACGCCGTCACCTGTCATAGCTGTGATGTAGCCTTTTTTCTTCCATGCAGTAACAATTCTTGTCTTGTGTTCGGGCTGAACACGTGCGTAAACAAATGTATTTGCAACAACATTGTCGAATTCTTCGTCAGAAAGCTTTTCAAGGTCTGCGCCTGTCATTGCGTTCTTTTCGTCAGAGATAATGCCGAGTTCTTTTGCGATTGCAACAGCTGTATCTTTGTGGTCACCTGTAATCATGATGGGTGTGATACCTGCGCTTCTGCATTCGTCAATAGCATCCTTAACTTCGGGACGGACAGGGTCAATCATACCTGCAAGACCTACAAATACCAATTCGTTTTCAATATCTGAAGGCTCTGTTGAAGCAGGGAGTTCAGGATATTTCTTCATAGCGCAAGCAAGAACACGGAGAGCTTTGTCTGCCATTCTCTTGTTTTCTGCAGAAATCTTTGCTTTGATTTCGTCGCTCATGGGCACGACTTTGCCGTCAAACTGAGCATATTTACAAAGACCTACAACAATATCAGGAGCACCTTTTGTGAACTGAACGATGCCGTTTGCTGTCTGATGAAGAGTTGACATCATCTTTCTGCCTGAATCAAAGGGAGCTTCTGCAACACGAGGCATTTTTTCCTGGAGCTCATTTTTATTGAGACCGAGTTTGAGTGCAAAGTTAACGAGAGCAGCTTCTGTGGGTTCACCTGTAACAGTACCGTCACTGTTAAGAGTAACGTCTGAACAGAGTGACATCATTGTTGCAAGGTTCTTTTCGTCTTCACAGAAAGAATCAACAACTGTCATTACATTCTGTGTAAGAGTACCTGTTTTATCTGAGCAGATTATCTGAGCACAACCGAGTGTTTCAACAGCGGTGAGTTTTCTGATAATTGCGTTTTTCTTTGACATTGTTGTAACGCCCATTGAAAGAACGATAGTAACAACTGCCGCAAGACCTTCAGGGATAGCTGCAACTGCAAGAGAGATAGCAACCATAAAGAAATCAAGAACAACTGTGAAATCAAGAGAGGCGCCGCTTACAAATGTTTTTATGAGCTGGAAACCGAATATGAAAACACAAATGCCGATAACAAGGAATGTGAGTATTTTACTGAGCTGTGAAAGCTTCTTCTGAAGGGGAGTTTCACCTTCTTCTGCTGATGCAATAGCATCAGCGATTTTACCCATTTCTGTGTCCATACCTGTTGCAACAACAACAGCTTTACCTCTGCCGTATACAAGTGTTGAACCCATATATGCCATATTTTTTCTGTCGCCGAGAGGTACGGAATCTTCTTGTTTACCGGTGATAACATCAATCATTTTTGTAACAGGAACTGATTCACCGGTAAGTGCAGCTTCTTCAATTTTCATGCTTGCACATTCAATGATACGGCAATCAGCGGGGATAGCGTCACCAGCTTCGAGAACAATAACGTCACCGACAACAAGATCTTCACTCTTTACTGCAATAACATTTCCGTCACGGATAGTCTTTGTTGTGGCAGCTGACATTTCCTGAAGAGCTTCAATTGCTTTTTCAGCCTTGCTTTCCTGGTAAACACCGAGAACTGCATTGATAAGAACAACAGTAAGGATGATGATAACGTCTGCAAATTCACTTTCACCTTCAACAACACCTGTCAAAGCAAGAATTGAAAGCAGTGCGGAGATACCTGCAGCAACCAACAGAATGATAATCATCGGGTCTGTGAGCTGTGCAAAAAATCTCTTTAAAAGGGAATCTTTTTCAGCCTGTTTGAGCTTGTTTTTTCCGTTTTTTTCAAGTCTTGATGCAGCTTCGGCAGATGTGAGACCTGTCAAAGATGAATCAACTTCTTTTAATACGGAAGCTACTTCTTCTTTGTAAAAGTTCATGAGTTTCGCCCTTTCCTGGATATTTTTTACTTGTGAGGAATAATCTTACGCAAAATGATATTAAAAAAACGCATACAGAATCCGCGGAAACGAAAACTGTACACGAGTCTGGTTTTTTAATTCATGCCAAGCTGGATTTCAGCCATGTGTGTTGACACTGAAACACGTTTGCGTGCAAACTACTCCCTCATGAGTATATTTGTTTGTAAAAATATGTTATCATGAAAAACAATATTTGTCAATAGAATAAACAAAAAAATGCCTAAATTAAAAAACCTTTTGTGCAAAAATATTTTTTAGCTTCTATGGTGTTTACAAAAAATTGATAATAATCTATAATATGCGTGGTGATAGTTTATGCAGAAACTTATGAGCCGTATGCGTGCGGCAATGGAAAAGTATGATATGATTCAGGATGGAGACAGAATTGCAGTGGGGCTTTCCGGCGGAAAGGATTCTGTTGCACTTCTTGCAGCATTGGCGGAAATGAGAAGATTTTATCCTGCAAAGTTTGAACTTGTTGCTGTTACCGTTGATATGAGATTTGACGGTGTTGATACGGATTATTCCGTATTTGAAGAATTATGTAAAAAAATTGATGTGCCGTATGTCATCAAACGCACTGAGCTTGCCGATATAATTTTCAATATCCGGAAGGAGAGTAATCCTTGTTCATTGTGTGCAAAGATGCGCAGAGGGATTCTTCATGATATTGCAATTGAAAACGGGTGCAATAAAGTTGCTCTGGGACATCATATGGATGATGCTGTTGAGACATTTTTTATGAATCTTTTAAAGGGCGGAAACATCAGCAGCTTTTTCCCCGTTACATACATGTCAAGGAAAAACCTTTACATTATAAGACCCATGGTTTTGGCTTCAGAGAGCCTTGTAGCGGGCGCTGTAAAGCATTTTGACTTGCCTGTTGAAAAGAGTAAATGTCCCATGGATAAAACAAGCGAAAGAGAAAAAACAAAAGACCTTGTGAAGATGTTGAATAAGGAGTATCCTCAGCTTCGTGAAAAAGTTATCGGTGCAATGCAAAGAAGAGGAATTGATAACTGGTAAAATTATGGCTGGTAAAATTTAATTTTTAAATACTCTTGAATAATATAAATAACCATGATATAATATGTTGAATAATAATTTTTCGGAGATGAAAATTTTGAAGTATCTTGTTGTATTATATGACGGTATGGCAGACTATCCCGTACCTGAACTTGATGGCAAAACTCCTATGGAGCTTGCTGATAAACCCAATTTTGATAAACTCGGTCAGAAAGGTACTGTCGGTATTGTAAAAACTGTTGCAGATTCTCTCAAACCCGGCAGTGACGTTGCAAATCTGAGTGCACTCGGTTATGATGCTGAAAAATGCTACACCGGCAGAAGCCCTCTTGAAGCTGTAAGTATCGGTGTTGACCTTGCTGATGATGATGTTACAATGCGTTGTAATGTTGTTACACTTTCAGATGAAGAAAATTATGAAGATAAAACTATGATTGACTATTCAGCAGGCGATATTTCTTCAGAAGATGCTGCTGAAATCATCAAAACAGTACAGGAACATTTCGGTAACGATATATATAAGTTCTATAACGGTGTTGCTTATCGTCATTGCCTTGTATGGCACGGCGGTACAACAGAACTCGGAGACATGACTCCTCCTCACGATATTTCAGGCAGAGTTGTCGGTGAATATCTTTCAAAGAGTGAAAATGCAAAAGAGCTTATTGCAATGATGAAAGAAAGTTACGATCTTCTCAAGGATCATCCTGTAAACAAAAGACGAATTGCAGAGGGCAAACGTCCTGCAAACTCAATCTGGCTCTGGGGTGAAGGCACAAAACCTGTTCTTGAATCATTTGAAGAAAAATTTGGTCTTAAAGGCAGTATCATTTCTGCTGTTGACCTGCTTAAAGGTATCGGCGGCTGTGCCAAGATGAACACTCCCGATGTTCCCGGTGCAACAGGTTATATCGACACAAACTTTGACGGTAAAGCTCAGACTGCAGTTGAAGAATTCAGAAAAGGTCAGGATTTTGTTTATATTCACATCGAAGCTCCTGATGAATGCGGTCACAGACATGAGCCTGAAAATAAGGTAAAGGCAATTGAAATCATTGATAAGAAAGTTCTTCCCGTTGTGCTTGAAGAACTTGAAAAATACGATGATAATAAAGTTATGATTCTTCCCGATCATCCCACACCTCTTGTTACAATGACTCATGCAAGAGATCCCGTTCCTTTCATGATTTATCATAAGAACGGTGAAAAACAGGGTGTTGAAACTGTAACAGAAAACACTGCAAAGTCAACAGGTGTTTACTTTGACAGCGGTGTTGAACTTATGAAATATTTCCTCGGAAAATAAAAAGGAGTTACTATTATGGCTGATTATAAATTAGATACATTATGTGTGCAGGCAGGTTATAAGCCCAAGAGCGGTGAACCCAGAGTTCTTCCTATCTGTCAGAGTACAACATTCAAATATGATACAAGTGCCGATATGGCAAAGCTTTTTGACCTTGAACCCGGCTATATGTATACACGTCTTGCAAACCCCACAAGTGATGCTGTTGCTGCAAAGATCACAGCTCTTGAAGGCGGTGTGGCAGGTGTGCTTACATCATCAGGTCAGGCTGCAAACTTCTTTGCTCTTATCAATATCATGGGTGCAGGCGATCACTTTATAAGTGCAGCCACAATTTACGGCGGCACATTTAACCTTTTCAATGTTACAATGAGAAAAATCGGCATTGATGTAACATTTGTTGATCCCAACTGTACAGAAGAAGAACTTCAGGCAGCTTTCAAACCCAATACAAAGGCTGTTTTCGGTGAAACAATCGCAAATCCTTCACTTGATATTTTTGATATCGAAAAGTTTGCAAAGATTGCTCATGCAAATGGCGTGCCTCTTATTATTGACAATACATTCCCCACACCTATCAACTGCAGACCTTTTGAATTCGGTGCTGATATTGTTACTCATTCAACAACAAAATACATGGAAGGTCATGCATCAACTATCGGCGGATGCGTTGTTGACAGCGGTAATTTTGACTGGGAACAGAATGATAAATTCCCCGGCCTTACAACACCCGATGACAGCTATCACGGCGCTGTTTATACAAAGGATTTCGGCAAAGCAGGTTATGTTACAAAAATCGTTGCTCAGCTTCTTCGTGACTACGGATCAACACCGTCACCCCAGAATGCTTTCTATCTTAATGTAGGTCTTGAAACACTTGCACTCCGTATGGAAAGACATTGTCAGAATGCTCAGAAAGTTGCTGAATATCTTGAAGCAAACGATAAGATTGCTTGGGTAAATTATCCCGGCCTTCCTTCAAACAAATATTATGAAAGAGCAAAAAAATATATGCCCAACGGCACTTGCGGTGTTGTATCATTCGGTGTAAAGGGCGGAAGAGAAGCAGCAGAGAAGTTTATGAATTCTCTTGAACTTGCTGCAATCGTAACTCATGTTGCAGATGCAAGAACCTGTGTTCTTCATCCCGCATCATCAACACATCGTCAGCTCAGCGATAAAGAACTCGTTGAATGCGGTGTTTCACCCGACCTTGTAAGATTTTCTGTCGGTATTGAAAATGCAGATGATATTATTGCAGATATCGAACAGGCTCTTTCCAAGATTTAAAATGAAGGGGAATTATATGAAAGGGATAAACAGACGGATACTTTCGGTCGTTATATCTGTTCTTATAATGTTTTCTGTGTGTCTGCCTGTAACAGCAGCCACAAGCAAAGGCTTCAGTTATGAGGTTGTTGCCGGAAGCACAAGTGTAAGGATAACAGGTTATACCGGCATTGAGGCTGATATTGTAATTCCTGATATTATTGACGGAAGAACTGTTGTTGAAATCAGCAGCGGTGCATTTGCGTCACATTCAGGAATAAGAAGTGTAAAAATATCATCAAATGTATTAAGAGTCATGAAAGATGCTTTCAGTAATTGTATATCTCTTGAAAGCGTCCTGATCCCTGCCTCTGTATCATCGGTAGGCGACTCTGCTTTTGCAGGATGTATTGCACTTAAAGATGTATCCATCAGCTCAGCATCAACAGCCATCGGATATTATGCATTTGAAGGCTGTACATCTCTTGAAGAAATAACAATTCCTTCAACAAGAATCGGATATGCAGCATTCAGAAATTGTACAGCACTTAAAACTATCAGACTTCTTGATTCTGTTCAGACGGTAGGAAGATATGCATTCGATGCAACACAATGGCATAAGTCACAGCCGAAAGGTCTTCTTGTGCTGGGTAATGTTGCTTATTCTTACACAGGAGACGATGAAAATGTTGAAATTCCTGCCGGTGTAAGATGTATTGCTGATTATGCATTTTACGGAACTCCCGTAAAATCAGTAGTGATTCCTGACGGTCTTTATTATATCGGCAGTTATGCTTTTTCAGAATGTAAAAACATGAGATATATCTCTGTTCCGGATTCAGTTATCAGTATCGGAACAAAAGCAATAGGTTATGTTGATAATACAGCATCAGAAGCTTTTGTTGTTTATTGTTACAGCGATTCAACAGCATCAGCTTGGGCGGTAAATAACTCCCTTGATACCTATATAATTGATGACTGCGAACATAATTATACTGATTGGCAGATTACTGTAGCCCCTGATTGTCTCGGAACAGGCACAGAGGTTCACAGATGTATAAAATGTAATAAAACCGAAACTCAGGTTGTGCCGGCAAACGGTCACGCATGGAGCGGATGGGTTACCATCAGTGAACTTTCCTGTACTACTGACGGAATAAAAAGACGTACATGTACTGTATGTGCAGAAACCGAAGATGATGTTGTTCTCACAAAAGGTCATGACTGGAGTGAATGGACAGTTACGGTTGAACCTGATTGTATAAATGACGGTGAACGTAATCATACATGTAATGCCTGCGGAATGGTCGCTGTTGAATTGTATCCTGCATTCGGTCATAAATGGATAGTCAGTGAATCAACAGACAGTGAAGGCTGGTTTGTAACCGCAGAACCCACATGTGATGAAATCGGTACAAGGTCAAGAATTTGTGATGTTTGCAGTTCAACAGAAAATACAGGAATCCCTGCAACAGGACATAAAGCTGATGAGTGGATTGTTCTGAAAGATCCCACAGAAGTTGAACCGGGAGAAAAACAGGGTGAATGTACTGTCTGCGGGAAAACATTCACAGCAGAAATTCCTGTTATTTCAACACAGTTGCCTGATGATGTAATGATGCTGACACTGGCAATGGGTGCAAAAATTACATTCAATGAAAACAGGTCCTGTGTTTACGGTATTCAGCCGGGTACAACTGTGAATGAAGTTCTTGTTCAGTTTGAGCATTCAGGTCATATTCTTGTAACGGATACTCAGCCCAAGCAGCTTGCAGGTGATGATATAATAGGCAGCGGATGTTTCCTGTTTCTTGTAAGACCAAATGCTGAAACAGGTGAAGTTGAACCTGTTGATACAACATGTGTCATTATAAAAGGCGATCTGAACGGTGACGGAAATATTTCGGCATCCGATGCAAGAGAAGCTCTGCGTGCATCAGCAAAATTAACAAACTTGCTCAGTCCTTATTTCCTTGCAGGTGATCTCAACGGTGATAACACTATCACAGCAGGTGAAGCAAGAAAAATACTCAGAGTTTCCAGCAAACTTGATACATTTTAATAAAATAAAAAGCAGTCAGTAATGACTGCTTTTTTTGTGCTTATTTTAAAGTCTTATTCTTAAAATATCGCCTTCGCTGAGTTTTTCGTTACATGCAACACTGAGAATTTCCTGCGGAAGATGTGCTGTCTGTCTGTCATTACCGTTTTTGTCGATAATACTTTCAACGGTGAAACTCTTTCCTGATGAATTAGGTGAAAGAATTTCAAGTCTGTCACCGACCGAAAATCTGTTTCTCATTTCAACAAAATATCTGCCGGGAGTGTCTTCACCAAGAACAATACCGATGAATTTGCAGCTCTGGTGGTAAAGTCCGTCGTTGTGGTGATCATATTTCAATGCGCCGTAATAGAAGCCTGTTGAATAAGGTCTGTGGCTTGCACATTCAAGCTCGTATCTGAGTTCATCAAGACTTGCAGTGCCGTTCATTCTCTGTCTGTATGCATTGGTGACAGTTGCCACATAGTAAGGTGATTTCATTCTGCCTTCAATTTTAAATGAAACAACACCTGCTTTTGCAATTTCATCAAGGAAGTCAATGCAGCAAAGGTCGTGTGAGCTGAGAATTGCTGAGGTTCCGTTTTCTTCGATGACAGTAAAATGCTGTTCAGGACGTTTTTCTTCAACGATGTTATACATCCATCTGCAGGGCTGAGTACATTCACCGTGATTTCCGCTTTTACCTGAAAGATAAGAGCTGATAAGGCATCTGCCTGAGTACGACATGCACATCGCACCGTGTACAAAAGCCTCAATTTCCATGTCTTTCGGTGTTCTTGCACGCAATTCTGCAATCTCTTCAAGAGTCATTTCTCTGCCCAGAACAACCCTTTCAGCACCCATATTGTAGTATACTTCAGCTGTTTTGTAATTCTGAATGTTTGCCTGAGTGCTTATATGTACCGGCAGATCAGGTGCAGAATTTTTGATTGTCACAACAGAACCTAAATCTGAAACGATAACCCCGTCAACTCCTGCGCTATACAGAAAACGGGCATAATCGGGCAAACGGTCAATTTCATTGTTTGTTGCAAAACAGTTGACCGTTATATAAAGTTTCTTACCTTTTGAATGAACAAGCTCTGCAGCTTTTATGATGTTTTCTTCGGAAAACCCTGCATTGTCTGCACGAAGCTGCATGAAAGGTCCGCCTGCATAAACGGCATCTGCACCGAAATGAAGTGCCGTTTTCATGCTTTCAAAGCTACCTGCGGGACAAAGCAGTTCGCAATTTTCAAATATATTATTATTTATCATAACGCCGCTGCAATTGCGTAGATCATTACAGAAACTACGCTTAATACCATCAGAATTGCCATTATAATAGAAATGATTTTTGTAACTTTTTTATTCATTTATTCAATACCTGCAATTTTCTTAATACTTTCTGCAATTACATCTGTGAGCTTTTCTGCATTATCTCTTGTATCTGCATGAGCTGTGATGTAAATCTTGATTTTGGGTTCTGTGCCTGAAGGTCTTACAACAACCTTGTTGTCGTCTGTAAGAGAATAGGAGAGAACATTTGAAGAGGGAAGGTCAAGAGTTTCTGTTGCACCGGTTGTTGTATCAGTTGCTTTGCCTGTAAGATAATCAGAAACTTTTTCAACCTTTATACCGCCGATTTCTGCGGGAGGATTGTTTCTCATTGAATCCATCATGTCAGCCATTTTCTTCATGCCGTCTGCACCTTCAAAACCGAAGTTGAGAAGCGTGTTCAGATACATTCCGTGCTTTTCATAAAGACCGTTCATAACGTCAACGAGAGTAAGTCCCTGAGTTTTATAGTAAGCTGCCATTTCAATGATCATCATTGAAGCGTTGACGGCATCCTTATCTCTTGCATGAGTACCTGTAAGGTAACCGTAGCTTTCTTCAAGACCGATTTCATAGCGGTCTTCTTCGCCTTTTTCTTTAAGCTGTTCAATGAGTTCACCGATGTATTTGAAACCTGTAAGAAGATCGAATACTTCTGCATTGTATTCATTTGCGATAGCTCTGATAAGCTCTGTTGTAACGATAGTCTTTACTACAACGGGATTATCGCAGAGTGTGCCCTTTGCTTTCTTTCTTGAAAGGATGTATTCAGCAAGCATACAGCCCACTTCATTACCTGTCATAAGCTTGTATTCACCGTTATGACGCACTGCAATACCAACACGGTCACAGTCAGGGTCAGTTGCAAGCATAATATCTGCAGGGAAGTCTTCTGTCAGCTTCATGCCTTCTTCAAATACCTGCTGAATTTCGGGGTTGGGGAAAGGACATGTGGGGAAGTTTCCGTCGGGTTTTTCCTGAGCAAGAACGATTTTAAGGTCTTTTACACCGATCTTTTTAAGTATTGTCTTGACGGGTTTGTTACCTGTACCGTTAAGAGGAGAGTAGATAACTTTGAGATCAGCTTTTTTGCAGATACCTTTTTCAATCTGACGTGAAAGAACATCGCTGTAAAAATCATCAATAAGCCAGTCTTCGATGAAATCAACCATATCTTCTGCAAGTGCATCATCAAAACTCATTGATTTTACACCGTTGAAGATGTCAACATTGCTGATATAATCGTATGTTTTCTTTGCACCTTCGTCGGTCATCTGATATCCCTTAGAATCGTAGCATTTGTAACCGTTGTATTTTGAGGGATTGTGGCTTGCTGTTATAACAATACCTGAGCTGCAATGAAGACGCATAACTGCATAAGAAATCATGGGGGTGGGCATAAGCTCAGAATAAATATAAACTTTGATTCCGTTGGCAGCAAGAACACCTGCTGCAGTTTCAGCAAAGAGCTGAGATTTAATTCTTGAATCGTAACCGATTGCAACAGAAGGCTCTTCAAATTCTTCATTAAGGTAATTTGCAAGACCCTGTGTAGCCTGAGCAACGGTGTATACATTCATTCTGTTTGTACCTGCACCGATTACTCCGCGAAGACCTCCTGTTCCGAATTCAAGACATCTGTAAAAACGGTCAAGGATTTCTGCATCGTTACCTTTTATGCTTTCAAGTTCACTTGTAAGGTCAGGATCACTTGTTGCATTTCTGAGCCAGAGATCGTATAAGAAATTATAATCTGCCATTACATTCATTCCTTTACAAATAAATTCATCTTATATTATATACCAATTTTATGCAAATGCAAATATTTTTTGAATATTTTTGTTGACAAATAAAAATAATTATTGTAAGATGTTCTTGAACAAATGTTCAGAGGTGTTTTTATGTTTTCAACAGTCACAAGTGTCGGAATAATCGGCATGCATTCATACATGGTTGATATTGAAGCTGATATTTCTATGGGTAAGGCTAAATTCGACGTTGTAGGATTGCCGGATGCTGCTGTAAGTGAATCCAGGGAAAGAGTAAGAGCTGCTATGAAAAACAGCGGTTTTGATTTTCCGCTTGTTCATATTACGGTAAATCTTGCACCTGCTGATATAAAAAAAGAAGGCCCGATTTATGACCTGCCGATTCTCATTTCGCTTATGCTTGCGTCAAGGCAATTGGTTTGTGATATAGATAAATGTGCATTCCTGGGTGAACTTTCACTCGGCGGTGAAGTGCATCATGTCAATGGTGTGCTGCCGATGGTAATAGAAGCCAGAAATAATGGTATAAAAAAGATATTTGTTCCCAAAGATAATGAATCAGAAGCATCTGTTGTTGACGGAATAGAAGTCTATGCAATAGAAAATATAAAACAGCTTATAAATCATCTTACGGGTAAAGAATTGGTTGCACCTGCAGTTTTTGAAGTGTCGGAAAATGATGATAAATACGATTTTGATGCTGATTTTGCTGATGTAAAAGGACAGTTTCAGGCAAAACGTGCACTCGAAGTTGCAGCTGCAGGCGGACATAATATAATGATGATAGGTCCTCCGGGATCAGGCAAAAGTATGTTGGCAAAGAGAATTCCGTCAATTTTGCCGGATATGACTTTTGATGAATCGCTTGAAACAACAAAAATTTTCTCGGTTGCAGGTATTCTTCCGAAAAATGTTTCTCTGATAAGAAAGCGACCTTTCCGATCACCTCATCATACTGTATCTGCACCGGGACTTTCAGGCGGCGGTTCAATACCGAAGCCCGGTGAAGTTTCACTTGCACATAACGGTGTTCTGTTTCTTGATGAACTTCCCGAGTTTGCAAAAAACGCAATGGAAGCTCTCAGGCAACCTATTGAAGACGGAGTAGTTACAATTTCAAGAGTTGCAGGTACTCTTACATATCCGTGCTCGGTTATGCTGGTTTGTGCAATGAATCCGTGTCCTTGCGGGTATTTCGGTCATGCTACAAGAAAATGTACTTGTCCGTCAGGAGCTCCGGCAAGATATCTGTCAAAAGTCAGCGGACCTTTGCTTGACAGACTTGATATTCATATTGAAGTACCGCAGGTGAATTTTGATGACCTTTCAGATTCATCACGTGGAGAATCCTCAGAGCTTATCAGGGCAAGAGTCAATACTGCAAGACGCATACAGACAAAACGTTTTGAAGGTACGGATATCAAATCAAATGCCCATATGACAGCTGAAATGACACGCAGATTCTGTGTGCTGACAGAGCCTGCTTCCATGGTGCTGAAAAATTCATTCGATAATCTCGGTCTGTCTGCGAGAGCATATGATAAAATTCTGCGTGTTGCAAGAACAATTGCTGACCTTGACGGAGCAGAAAAAATTGATATAAAACATATTTCAGAAGCTTTGCAGTACAGAAGTCTTGACAGGAAATTCTGGAATACTGAGAAATAATATCAGATTATGCAGGGTAGTTAAAAAAGCTGAATATTTTTTACTTTCTCTGCATAATCGGAAAAATATAATATTTTTGAATTTACCTATTGACAAAACGAAAATGATGTATTATAATGTCAGGGCAAAACAAAGTAGACACATTGTGTGCTCACCTTGCAGACATCATTCTCGTAAGGTCAATATTTTCCCGATGATTGGTTATTTTCGGGTCTTATTGTGTGAGTGCAGGTGTTTTACGTCTGCGCTTTGTTTATTCTATTTGGAGGTGTTTGAACATCGGTACTAAAGATACTAAGGACGTGCAGCTGAATGAGGAAATCCGTGATAAAGAAATCCGTGTTGTAACGGATGACGGTGAACAGCTCGGCATTATGTCAGCTTCGGATGCACTCAAAATTGCAGCTCAGAAGAATCTCGATCTCGTTAAAATTGCTCCTATGGCTAAGCCCCCCGTATGTAAAATTATGGACTACGGCAAGTACAGATTTGAGCAGCAGAAGAGAGAAAAAGAGGCTAAGAAAAATCAGCATCAGATCGATATAAAGGAAATTCAGCTTTCTCTTAACATCGATACGCATGACCTGGAAACAAAGGCCAAAAATGCAAACAAGTTCCTGAAACAGGGCAACAAAGTAAAGGTTGCAATCCGTTTCAGAGGAAGAGAAATGGCTCATCCCGAAAGAGGACTTGAAATTATGGCCAGATTTGCCGAAATGTGCTCGGAAAACGGTAACATCGAAAAGCCCGCAAAACTTGACGGACGTACGATGCTTATGTTCCTTGCAGCAAAACCGACCAAATAAATCAATAAGTAATAAAAAACAGGAGGAAATAATCATGCCCAAAATCAAAACAAACAGCGGTGCTAAGAAGCGCTTCAAGCTTTCCAAAAACGGTAAAGTTATCCGTGCTCACGCTTATAAGTCTCACATCCTCAACAAGAAGACATCTAAGAGAAAAAGAAATCTTCGTCAGACAACAACAACTGATAAGACAAACGTAAAGCAGATCAAGAAACTTATTCCCTACAAATAATTAATAATTCAGGAGGAAACTTAAAATGGCACGTATTAAAGGCGCTACAATGACTCGTAAGAGAAGAAATAAAGTATTAAAGCTTGCTAAGGGTTATTATGGCTCAAAGTCAAGACTTTTCAAGACTGCTAAGCAGGCAGTTATGAAGTCCGGCAACTATGCATATGTCGGCAGAAAGCAGAAGAAGAGAAACTTCCGCCGTCTCTGGATCACAAGAATCTCAGCAGCTTGCAAGCTCAACGGTATGAACTACTCATCATTCATGAACGGTCTCAGCAAGGCAGGCATCACTCTTAACAGAAAGATGCTTTCAGAAATCGCTATTGCTGATCCCGCAGCTTTCACAGCTCTTACAGAGCAGGCTAAGGCAGCACTTAAATAAGCTGGAAATATATATGGGAATGCTTTTTGCATTCCCTTTTTCCGTTTTTTAAAGAGAGAAAAAAAGGTGTATGATATGCTCAGAATTACAAGCAGAAACAACGAAAAAATAAAAAATGCGGCAAAACTTTGCTCTGAAAGTTCTTACAGAAAAAAGACAGGAATGTTCTTTCTGGAAGGGCTTCGCCTGTGCTGTGATGCAGCAGAAAACGGTGTTTCTCCCGTGGAAGTTTTTGTGACTGAAACAGCTCTTGAAAAATATGCGTCAGAGCTTGATGTTCTTCTGAAATCATGCAGTGACTGTTATGTTATAACAGACGATGTTGCGGCAAAATTATCAGACACAAAAAACAGTCAGGGTGTATTTTGTGTGTGCAAAACACTTGACAAATTCTCTAATATAGATAAAATAAAATATAATGGTATATATATTGCCATGGAGAATGTTCAGACACCTGATAATCTCGGTGCTGTTGCAAGAACTGCAGAAGCGTTGGGGCTTGACGGTATTATAGTCAGCGGTGGTTGTGATATCTACAATCCGAAAGCACTCAGAGCGGCAATGGGCTCATTGCTGCGTCTTGATATTTTTTCTGTTGCTGATTTGCCGGCATTTATAGAAAAGTGCAACAAGGACGGAATGAACACATATGCTGCTGTGCCTGACAGTACAGCTTTGCCTGTAACCATGATTGATAAATCAAAAGGTATTATCTGCGTTATAGGTAATGAAGGCAACGGTCTTACGGAAAAAACAGTTTCTTCATGCAACAGTAAAGTTACCATTCCTATGAAAGGCAGAGCAGAATCACTCAATGCTGCAGCGGCAGCCTGTATGATAATGTGGGAGATGGTCAGATGAGTTGTCCCGTAGAATACTGGATATGGCTTCAGCGTACTCTGGGTACAGGAAAAGATACAGAAGAACTTCTGTCATATTTCGGTGACCCGAGAAAAATTTATGAAGCCGGCAGAAAAAATCTGCTGATGTCGGGCATAATAAACCATAAAATTGCAGATTCTCTCGCAATGTTCAGTCCTTCTGAATCATACACGGTCATCAAACAGTGTGAAAACAACGGATGGAAAATCATAACCTATGATGATGAAAATTTTCCTCCGATGCTCAGAAATCTTAACGACAGTCCTGTTGTGCTTTATGTTCACGGTGATGAAAAAGTTCTGAAATCTCAGTTGTGCATAGGAATCGTAGGTACACGTAACGCATCCGAATATGGAATAAAAGCTGCAAGGGATATTTCTTATTCATTGGCGAAGACAGGTACTGTAATAGTGAGCGGCGGTGCAGTAGGAATTGATGCCGCTGCACATTCAGCAGCAATTGAAGCAGGCGGAAAAACCGTAGCATTTCTCGGTAACGGTCTCGGCAGTGACTACCTTATGGAAAATGAAAAGATTCGTCAGAAAATTTCAGAAAACGGAGCACTTGTCAGTGAGTTTCTTCCGTTTACACCACCGACCAGATATTCTTTCCCTGTTAGAAACAGATTGATTTCCGGTATGTGCAAAGGAACGATTGTTGTTGAAGCGGGAGAGAAAAGCGGATCAATCATTACCGCGAAAAATGCGATAAAACAGGGCAGAGATATCTTTGCTGTCCCCGGTGAGATTTTTAATAAAAAACACGCAGGGACAAATTATCTTATCAATAACGGTGCTGTACCGGTATTCGGAGTATCGGATGTTATTGATTATTACAGCGATATCATAATGGAACTCAATGGCGGAATCATTCCTGAAGTAAACAGTAATTTCAGAATGAATGAAGAAGGCCATGCAGAGAAGAAAATACAGGTTACATGGGAAACTGTGAAAAAAGAACCTCCTGTCAGAAAAAAGCAGGAAAAAGCACAGTTGCCTGAATTTGCAACTGAAAATGCAAAAAAATTATATGGGATAATAACAGAAGACGCAAAAACTGCCGATGAATATGTTATTGAAACAGGTATGTCGGTGCAGGATGTGCTTTCTGCAATTACAGAGCTGGAACTTTACGGAATTGTAATGATGCACAGCGGAAAAAGATATGGATTGAAAATTAATTAAACTTTTATATACAGGATTGATAATATGGCAAAATTAGTTATAGTGGAGTCTCCCACAAAAGCAGGAACAATAAAAAAATATCTCGGTAAGGGATTTGAAGTAAAGGCTTCAATGGGTCATGTAAGAGATTTGTATGCATCAAAGCTCAGTGTTGATGTTGCAAACGATTTTGCTCCCAAGTATGTCACAATAAAGGGAAAGGAAAAGCTCGTCAAAGAACTTACAGCGCTTGCTGAAAAAAGTGACGAAGTATATCTCGCAACTGACCCGGACCGTGAAGGAGAAGCAATTTCATGGCATCTTGCAACAATACTCGGTCTTGACCTTGATAAAACAAAACGTGTTAAATTCAACGAAATAAATAAGACAAGTGTTCAGAACGGAATGGCAAATCCCTCAAAGATTGACATGGACCTTGTCAATGCCCAGCAGGCAAGAAGAATTCTTGACAGACTTGTCGGTTACAGATTAAGTCCGTTTATTTCACAGAAAATCAGAAGAGGGCTTTCAGCAGGCCGTGTGCAGAGTGTTGCTGTCCGTCTTATAGTTGACAGGGAAGAAGAAATCAATGCTTTCGTACCCGAAGAGTACTGGACACTCACTGCAAAACTTTCTGCACCTCCTTCAAGAAAGGTTTTCAAAGCTTCTTTTGTCGGTGATGAAAGCGGAAAAGTAAAAATAGTCAATAAAGAGCAGTCCGATATTTATGTGAACAGACTTGACGGTGCTGTATATACAGTTGACAGTGTGAAAAAAGGTGTAAGAAAGAAACAGCCCATGCCTCCTTTTATCACATCAACACTTCAGCAGGATGCTTCTCACAGACTCGGATTCACATCAAAAAGAACAATGAAAGTTGCACAGGAGCTTTATGAAGGTATCGATGTCCCCGGTTACGGTTCAATCGGTCTTATCACATACATGAGAACAGACTCTCTTCGTATTTCAGAAGAGTCAAGAGCCGCAGGTAATGAATATATCAAGGCAACATTCGGTGAAAAGTATCTTCCCGAAAAGCCAAGATATTTCAAGACAAAAGGCAGAGCTCAGGACGGTCATGAAGCTATCAGACCCACAGTTCCCGCACTTACTCCCGAACAGGCAAAGGAAGCTCTTACATCCGAACAGTATAAGCTTTACGATCTTATCTGGAAGAGATTTATGGCAAGCCTTATGGCAAACTGCCTGCAGGATACCGTTAAAGTTGAAATCAAGGCTGAAAAAGCAGAAACAGAGGGTTACTGCCTGTTCACTTCAAGCGGCTATTCAGTTAAATTTGACGGTTTCACAGTTCTTTATCAGACAGTTACAGATGAGGAAGAGGAAAACGAAAGCAATATGCCTGAAATGCATCAGGGCGATGTGCTCAAATTCAGAGAACTCGTTCCCGAGCAGCATTTTACTCAGCCTCCTGCAAGATATACAGAAGCATCGCTTATCAAAGTGCTTGAAGAAACAGGTGTCGGCAGACCCAGTACCTACGCAACAATCATTTCTACAATTACTTCAAAAGATTATGTTATAAGAGACAGAAAACAGCTCAGACCCACAGAACTCGGTTTTGCAACAACAAAACTTCTCAAAGAGCAGTTCCCGAAAATCGTAAACACAAAGTTTACTGCAGGTATGGAGCTTAATCTTGACGAAGTTGAAGCAGGTAGTCTTGATTATATCGCAATGCTTCATGAATTCTATGATGAATTCGAAAACACACTCTCAAAAGCGAAAGAATCCATGGCAGGTGTCAAGATTCAGCTTGAAGAAGATAAAACAGATATACCTTGCGAAAAATGCGGTCAGAATATGATAATCAAAGTCGGCAGATTCGGCAAATTCCTTGCTTGTCCCGGTTATCCTGACTGTAAAAATACAAAGCCTTATGTTGAGCAGACTCAGGGCAAATGTCCTGTCTGTGGCGGAGACATAATCGGCAAAAAATCCAAGAGAAACTATACATTCTACGGTTGCGGAAACTATCCCGACTGTAATTTCATGACATGGGATACTCCCACAGCGGATTCATGTCCCCAGTGCGGAAAAACTTTGTTTAAAGCAAGAGGCGGAGTTATAAAATGCCATGCTGAAGGCTGCGGTTTTGAGCAGAAAGTGTCACGTAGTAAAAAAAATGCGGAGAATGATGATGAGTAAGGCAGCAGTAATCGGTGGTGGTTTTGCAGGTGTTGAATGTGCTTCACAACTTGCAAAAAGAGGTATAGATGTTGACCTTTTTGAGATGAAGCCGACAAAATATTCTCCAGCACATAAATCAGCAAATCTGTGTGAGCTTGTGTGCTCGAACTCATTCAAAGCTATGAGAGTTGAATCAGCATCAGGACTTCTGAAAGCAGAAATGAAACTTCTCGGCAGTGTATGTGTTGAATGTGCGGAAGAATCCGCAGTGCCTGCGGGCGGTGCTCTTGCTGTTGACAGAGATATTTTTGCATCACTTGTTACAGAGAAAATCGAAAATAACGAAAGAATCAATGTTATCCGCAAGGAAATAACAGAAATCCCCACAGGCTATGATGCAGTTGTAATCGCAGCAGGACCCCTTGTTTCAGATGCACTTGCAGAGAGTATAAAAGGTCTTACCGGCAGCGCATTTCTCAGCTTTTTTGATGCTGCAGCTCCTGTAATTGAAGCAGACAGCGTTGATATGGACAAAGCCTTCCTACAGTCAAGATATGACCGTGGCGGCGAAGATGATTATATCAATTGTCCTATGAATAAAGAAGAATATGAAGCTTTTTATGAAGCACTTGTGAATGCTGAAATTGCGGAGCTTCATGAGTTTGATAAAAAACACGTATACGAAGGATGTATGCCTGTTGAAATAATGGCAAAACGCGGACCCGATACAATACGTTTCGGACCTCTTAAACCTGTTGGTCTGCGTGACCCGAAAACAGGGCACAGACCTTGGGCAGTGTTGCAGCTGAGAAAAGAAAACAAAGAAGGCACAATGTATAATCTTGTGGGATTCCAGACAAACCTGAAATTCCCCGAGCAGAAAAGAGTTTTCTCAATGATTCCTGCTTTGCATGATGCAGAATTTGTAAGATTCGGTGTTATGCACAGAAACACATTCCTTGATTCTCCAAGACTTCTGAACGGTGATTTTTCAATGAAAAAACACCCGGAAATCTTTTTTGCAGGTCAGATAACAGGTGTTGAGGGTTACATGGAATCGGCAGCAGCAGGTATCATGGCAGGTATAAATGCCGCAAGAAGAATACTCGGCAAAGACACAGTTGTGTTACCGCCTGAAAATATGATCGGAGCACTTTCACGATACATAAGTGATGGATTCGTCACAAATTTTCAGCCTATGGGTGCATCATTCGGCCTTCTTCCGCAGTTGCCTGAAAAAATAAGAGATAAGAAAGAGCGTTACGGAGCTTTGGCAAAAAGAAGCCTTGAAATGCTCGGAAATATGATTATTGATTGAAGTTGATAATGTGAATGTATTCGAACAGATAATCGGATATGAATTTAAAAATAAAAAGCTTTTACAGACAGCTCTGACTCATTCATCATACGCAAACGAAATGAACGGCAAAGTGATGTATAATGAACGTCTTGAGTTTCTCGGAGATTCGGTTCTGGGCATGATAACAGCAGAGTATTTCTACTCTCATCATCCCGAAATGCCTGAGGGGAAACTTACAAAAATCAGAGCATCAATGGTCTGTGAAAAGTCGCTGTATCAGTTTGCACAGCAGATAAAACTCGGTGAGTTTATGTATATGGGCAAAGGCGAAGTGAATACAGGCGGAAGAAACAGACCGTCTATTCTTGCGGATGCATTTGAATCACTGATTGCTGCAATATATCTTGATGCAGGTTTTGAAGAAGCAAAAAAATTTGTTCTCGGGTTTATTGCAAATGCTTCAATAGAAGAGCCTGCAATTTCCGACTATAAAACAGCTTTACAGGAAATTGTTCAGAAAAGTCCCGGTGAAATTCTTGAATATTTCATGGCAGGTGAGTCGGGTCCCGACCATTGCAAGACATTTATTGTTGAAGTAAAAATCAACAGCAATGTTATCGGTACAGGTGAAGGCAAAAGCAAGAAACAGGCTGAGCAGATGGCTGCAAAAGAAGCACTCCGTCTTATGGGCGTCAAAGTATGAAGCATGTTAATGTAGCTTTATTTGTGCCCCATGAAGGCTGTCCGCATATGTGTTCTTTCTGCAATCAGAAAACTATATCGGGAAGTGCAAAAAAACTGACAAAAGAAGATATTGATGAAGCTGTAAAAATCGCAACAGCACGTGATTATGATAAATCAGACAGTGAAATTGCCTTTTTCGGCGGCAGCTTTACCGCAATTGATAAAGAGTATATGACATATCTTCTTGAGAGTTCTTATCCGTATGTTAAGGATGGTCTTTTTAAAGGAATAAGATGTTCAACCAGGCCCGATGCAATTGATGAAGATATTCTTGAGCTTCTGAAAAAATACGGAGTGACAGCAATTGAACTCGGTGCACAGAGTATGTCCGATAATGTTCTTGTGATGAATGACAGAGGGCATACATCAGCCGATGTTGTAAGAGCATCTGAACTTATAAAATATCACGGATTTGAACTTGGACTTCAGATGATGACAGGTCTTTACGGCGATACTGATGAATCAGCAATTGCAACTGCTGAAAAAATCATCAGTCTGAAACCTGATACTGTCAGAATTTATCCAACAGTTGTTCTTGAAAACACACGTCTTGAATCTCTTTACGAAAAAGGAGAATACACTCCGCAGACAGTTGAAGAAGCTGTAAATCTGTGCAGTAAACTGCTTGACATGTTCAATGAAGCTTCCGTAAAAGTTATAAGACTCGGACTTCATTCCGGCGGGAATGTTGAAGACGGATTTGTTGCAGGTGCATATCATCCGGCATTCAGAGAACTTTGTGAAAGCAGACTTTACTTTGAAAAGTGCTGCAGAATAATTCAGCAAAACAATATAACAGGAAAAATAACAATATATGTAAGTCCCTCAGAAATATCTAAGATGACGGGACAGAAAAGAAGCAATATTGAGAGTTTTTCGCGGATGGGAATTTCCGCACAGGTAAAACCCGATGCAAATCTCGGAAAATATATGCTCCGGATTGAGGAATAGTATGTATTTAAAATCACTTGAAATGCAGGGATTCAAGTCTTTTCCCGAAAAGACAAAGCTTGAATTCGGCAAAGGAATGACAGCAGTTGTAGGTCCCAACGGATCGGGAAAAAGTAATATCGCCGATGCTGTGAAATGGGTTCTCGGTGAGCAGTCAACAAAGTCTCTTCGTGGTTCAAAAATGGAGGACGTTGTTTTCAGCGGAACAAAAAACCGCAGAGCTCAGGGTTTTGCGGAGGTTACACTGCGTCTTGATAACACAGGCAGACAGCTGAAAAAAGACAGTGATGAAGTCGCAGTAACAAGACGTTTTTATCGTTCCGGCGAAAGTGAATATAAAATCAACGGTGAATCCGTAAGACTTCGTGATATACATGAGCTGTTTATGGATACAGGTCTGGGCCGTGACGGATATTCGATGGTCAGTCAGGGCAGAATCGAGGACATGGTTTCAGCCAAGAGTGAAGACAGACGAGAAATGTTTGAAGAAGCTGCGGGAATTTCTCATTACCGTTACCGCAGAGCAGATGCACTCAAAAGACTTTCTCAGGCAGAAGAAAATCTGCTTCGTCTGCGTGATATTCTTACATCTCTTGAAGAGCGTGTAGGACCTCTTGAAAAACAGAGTGAAAAAGCACAGAAGTTCCTTGTTCTCGCATCTGAGAGAAAAACACTTGAAATCGGTCTCTGGCTTGATATTCTTGAAAGATCTGCAGATCTTATAAGAGAGCAGAGCAACAAATATACCGTAGCTCAGATGCATTATAATCAGACAGAAAAAGATCTTGAAAAGATAATTTTATCAAGTGAAGAAACGGCAGAAGAAATCAGAAATATCAATATCAGAATTGATGAGATTCAGAGAAACTCTCATGCGGTTGAAGAAGAAATAGCTTCAGTCGAATCACTTGTTGCTGTCAATAAAAACTCAATTGAACATAACAAGGCAACAGTTGAGCGGATTGAACGCGAAAAATTGCAGGAAAATCTTTCATCTTCTCAGATAGATGAGCAGATTGAAAAAGCCAGAGAATTGATCAAGGAAACAAAACGATTGATTGACGGTAAAAATGAAGAAATAAAATCATTTTCTTCGGAGCTTGAAGGACTTCGTGAAAGAGATGTGAATGTTTCGGATGAATATATAAAGATATCCGATATACTTTCATCGCTTACAAAAAAGCTCAGCGAAGAAAACATAAAATATACATCAGCAAAATCTTCTGTGGAAGAAATTGAAAACAGACAGTCTTCCGTTGAAGAAGAAATAAATGCAAAGAGACAGGAAATTGAAAAAATAAAAGCAGAAGTTGCTGCTTGTGAAACAGAACTTGAATTGCACAGAGAAAAGATTTCTGCACTCACAAATTCTGTTTCAGGATATATGATAAGAGTCAAGTCAAAGGCTCAGAAGCTTGAACAGCATAAATTCACAACAGACAAAGCTTCTCTTGACATTGAACAGAAACGAAACCGTGTCCGTATCCTTGAAGATATGGAAAAGAACATGGAAGGTTATCAGGGCAGCGTAAAATCTGTTATGAAATCAGCTTCGCACGGCAGTCTTAAAGGCATTCACGGTCCGCTTTCTCAGCTTATTTCCGTACCTGATACATATTCTCTTGCAATAGAAACCGCACTTGGTAATGCGATTCAGAATATTATTACGGAGAATGAAGATAATGCAAAAAAAGCTATGTATTATCTTAAAAATAATAATCTCGGCAGAGCAACATTTCTGCCTATGAGCACAGTCAAGGGCAGAAATATTGAAGAAGATGATCTTGAAGATTGTGCAGGTTATCTGTGTGTTGCATCTGATATTGTAAGCTGTGACGATAAATACAGTGAAATCATCAGATCACTTCTCGGTAAAACTGTTGTAGCTGACGATATTGATTCAGCTATCGTGATCGGCAGGAAATATAAACATCGTTTCAAGATTGTTACTCTTGACGGACAGGTTGTCAATGCAGGCGGTTCAATGACCGGCGGTTCAAAAATTAACCATTCAGGATTCCTGTCAAGAGCAAATGAAATTGAAAGACTCAAAAATGAAATTGCTGAAGATGAGAAAAAACTTTCAGAAATGGAAGCTGAACTCAAGAGAATCAAAGAGGATTACAATGCAGATAATGCAGCTCTTGAAGGTTCAAAAGGCGACCTTATAAGAGCTCAGGAAGATAAAATCAAAGCAGATTCCGCATTGTCAATTGCAGAAAGCAGACTTGCTGTTGCAGAGAATGCTCTTAAAACTCTTTCCGATGAAACATTGTCAGCTGCAGAGCGAGTAAAGCATTTCAGACAGGTCATAAAAGATGCAGAAACTGCAGCAGCTGCAGTTGAGCAGGAAATGTCAGTTTATCGTGAAAAAGCGGAAGCTCTCAGTGATGACAGACAGTCTCTAACAACACGCAGAGATGCAATAAACGAAAAAATTGCAGCAATCAACATGGAAATTGTTGCATTGATGCGAGATGTGGAGAACTTCAATTCTCAGATAAAAGATCTTGAAGAACGCAAAAACGGTCAGACAGACAGAATCGGCAGACTTGATCTTGAAATCAAAGAAGCTCTTGAAAAGAATGAAAAATTAGCACTGAGAATAGAAGAACTCAGCTCAAAACTTTCTGAGCTCCGTAAAAAGATTGACAGTGCTAAAAATGAAGTTGAAACACTTGTTGTAAAGCGTGATTTCTGTGAAAAACAGGCGGGTGAACTTCGTCAGCAGGAGAGAGAAAAGACCGAAGAAAAGGAAAAACTCTCAGGTGAACTCGTAAGACTTGAAGAAAAGAAAAATGCTCTTGTAAAGGAGCAGGAAGAAACAGAAACAAAGCTTTACGACGAATATAAACTTACAAAACGAGAAGCAATGGAGCTTGATATTCAGCTTGAATCTCTTTCAGAAGCAAAGAAAAGACTTGCTGAAATCAAGGGTAAAATAAAAGCACTCGGAAGTGTGAATGTTGCCGCTATTGATGAATATAAAGAAGTATCTGAAAGATATGAGTTCATGAAAACTCAGCTTGAAGATGTTGAAAAATCAAAGGCAGAGCTTACAAAGCTGATTTATTCTCTGACAGATAAAATGGCTGTGCAGTTCCGTGAAAGATTTGATATAATCAATGCAAACTTCACTGCAACATTCCGTGAACTTTTCGGTGGCGGTAATGCAGAACTGATTCTTGAAGACGAAAACGATATTCTTGAATGCGGAATCGAAATCAAGGCTCAGCCTCCGGGAAAAAATGTCAAGAGCCTGTCACTTCTTTCAGGCGGTGAAAAAGGACTTTGTGCAATTGCTCTTCTTTTTGCAATTCTTAAAGTTACACCGTCACCGTTCTGTATCTTTGACGAAGTTGAAGCTGCACTTGACGATATAAACGTTCTCAGATATGCAAGATATCTCAGAAACATGACGGATAATACACAGTTTATTCTTATAACACACAGAAGAGGTACTATGGAAGAGGCTGATATGCTTTACGGCGTAACAATGCAGGAACGCGGTGTTTCAAAGCTTTTACAGCTCAAGACAGCACAGATGGCTCAGGACCTCGGATTAGAATAGGAGAAATATTATGGCAGGATTATTTAAAAAGTTCAGTTTCGGACTTAAAAAATCAAGAGATAAAATGTCACATGCAATCGACGAAATGCTCGATTCGTTTGATACATTTGAAGATGATCTCTTTGTTGAGCTTGAAGAAATTCTCGTTATGAGTGACGTAGGTGTCCAGACTGCTGTTGAAATCACCGAAGAACTCCGTGACAGAGTAAAAAAAGAAAAGCTTAAATCAACAAAACAGGTAAAAGATGAAATCAAATCCATTGTTGCCGATAAACTTTACGGCGGCGAGGATATGGGGCTTATCACACAGCCTTCAATCATCCTTGTAATCGGTGTAAACGGTGTCGGTAAAACTACAACAATCGGTAAAATGGCGTCAATGTACAAAGCACAGGGTAAAAAAGTTATTCTCGGTGCTGCAGATACATTCAGAGCTGCTGCAATCGATCAGCTTGATGTATGGGCTCAGCGTGCTGATGTTGAAATCATCAAGCATAAAGAAGGTGCAGACCCTGCGGCAGTAATCTTTGATACCATTCAGGCAGGCAAATCAAGAATGGCAGACATTCTTATCTGCGATACAGCAGGCAGACTTCACAATAAGAAAAATCTTATGGATGAGCTCGGTAAGATTTACAGAGTCATTGACCGTGAACTTCCTTATTCTGACCGTGAAGTTCTTCTTGTTCTTGATGCAACAACAGGACAGAATGCAGTCAGTCAGGCAAGAGAGTTTATGAATGTTGCAGAAATTACGGGTATTGTTCTTACAAAGCTGGACGGTACTGCACGTGGCGGTGTTGTTCTTGCTATCAAGAATGAACTCAAGATTCCCGTAAAATTCATTGGTGTAGGCGAAGGTATTGACGACTTGCAGCCGTTCAATCCTCAGATGTTTGCAGAAAGCTTATTCAATGAACTCCCCGAAAGCTATAAAGAAAAGGAAAATGAGGTGTTACCTGTTTATGAACAACCGCTCGAAAAAGTTGAACTCACAGACACAAGTGAAGCAGAAGAAGCCGTTAAAGAATTTTTTGAAAACCTCATGGGCGATAGCGAAGAAGACGGATACGATGCTGTATCAGACGGGTCTGACATCGATGAAGATTCTTCCGAGGGAGAATGTGCCGAAGGAGATAGCACAGCAGTTCAGTCAGGCAATGAAGGATGTCAACAGGGACAGACGGAATCAGACACCGAAGATGATGAAGAAGAAACATCATCCGACACTTCGTCCGATAGTGGAGAAGACTCCGAATTTGATTCACTCTACGGTTCAATCGATAAATTCTATCTCTAATCTTATAGGAAAAGGCGATATAATATGAAATTTCTCATAGCTACTCATAATGTAAAAAAACGTGATGAATTAAGCCGTATCCTGAAGCCTCTCGGTATTGATGCGGTTATCGCATCAGATATCGGTATGGAAATAACAGATGCAGAAGAAACAGGAACAACTTTTGCAGAGAATGCAAGAATCAAGGCTGAAAGCGGTTGCAGAGAGACCGGCCTCCCTTGTATTGCAGATGATTCAGGACTTTGCATTGATGCTCTTGACGGCAGACCGGGTGTTTATTCTGCAAGATATGCAGGCGGCCATGATACACCGTATTCACATAAAATGAAAGTACTTCTTGATGAAATGAAAGATGTACCCAAGGAAAAAAGAACTGCACGATTCAAAAGTTCTGTATGCTGTATATTCCCCGACGGCAGAGAACTTACTGTTGAAGGAACATGTGAAGGCTGGATAGGCTTTGCTCCCGAAGGAGACGGCGGTTTCGGTTTTGATCCCGTTTTCTTTGTCGGTGACAGAAGCTTTGCAACATTCACACCCGAAGAAAAAGATGCAGTCAGCCACAGAGGAAACTCTCTCAGACTTCTTTGTGAAAAATTACCCGAATTTCTGAAAGGATAAAATAAATATGACAGGAAAAGAAAGAGCCGAATGGCGCGCAAAAGCGAATCATCTTGAACCTCTTTTTCAGCTCGGAAAAGGCGGAATTTCAGATGCATTCATTGAAGCAGTCAACGGTGCACTCAATACAAGAGAATTAATCAAATTCAAGGTGCTTCTTGAAACATCTCCCATGACACCCAGAGAAGCAGCAGACGAAGTTGCTGCTCAGACAGGTGCAGAAGTTATTCAGGTTATCGGCGGTGTTATCGTACTTTACAGACATAACCCCAAACTTCATCAGGATGAAAAAAAGAAGAAGCCCAAGGTGAAAGTGAAGCCCAGAAGATATAAGGGCTTTGAAAACGAAAAACCGAAAGCTCCCAGTAAAAAAGCTGTGAAAATGGCTCAGCAGCGTAAAGCTCATGCTGCAAGAAAGGCCGGAAAATGAAAATAGGTATGTACGGAGGCAGTTTCAATCCTCCGCATAACGGTCATTTGTATCTTGCAGAAAAAATGGGCAGTCTCGTCGGACTTGACAAGATTATCATAATACCGTCAAACATTTCGCCGCAGAAAAGCAATAATGGCAATATTGACCCTGCACACAGAATCAATATGTGTAAAGACGTTTTTGATTCTTCGCTTTTTGAAGTATCCGATTGTGAAATTTCAAGAGGAGGCAGAAGTTTTACCGTTGATACTCTGACATTTTTAAAAGAGCAGTATCCCGATGATGAATTATTTCTTTTTATGGGGTCAGACATGTTGCTTTCATTTCACTCATGGTACAGATATCAGGATATCATGAGCATGTGTACATTGTGTGCGATTTCCCGTGATGATAATGAAAGTGCGCAGATACTCAGAAATTATGCTGATTCGGTTCTCGGTGACGGCAATGTTTTAATTTTTGATATTGAACCTTTTGAGGTTAGTTCATCCGAAATAAGAGATAATCTGAAAAACGGAAAAAGCTGCAAAGGTTTAATCAGTGAAAAAACAGAAAACTATATAAAGGAAAACAAACTGTATGGACAGTAAATATCAATCATATGTTGACCTTATAAAGTCAAAACTTTCTCCGTACCGTTTTAATCATTCTGTTGAAGTTGCAAAATCAGCAGTTTATCTTGCTGAAAAATACGGCGGAGACAGCGAAAAGATGTATGTTGCAGGACTTTTGCATGATGTGCTCAAAGAATCAGACAGGGAAGAGACCTTTTTCTTTTTTAATAAATACGATACGGAATTAACAAAGCTTGAAAGGGTTACTCCCAAACTCTGGCATGCAATTGCCGGTGCAGATTTTATAAAAAATGAACTCGGTATTGATGATGAAGATATAATTTCAGCAGTCAGATATCACACCACGGGCAGAGCAGATATGTCTCTGAGTGAAAAAATCCTGTTTATTGCAGATTTTATTTCGGCTGACAGAGATTATAACGGTGCTGATGAAATGCGTGAAAGAGCAGAAAAGAGCCTTGAATGTGCTATGGATATGGGGCTTTCTTTCACAATTTCTGACCTTGTTGAAAACGGAAAACCTGTGCATCCCGATACAATTGATGCTTATAATGATATAAAATTACAGGAGTGAAAATATGGAAGCTAATATGACGGTTGAAAAAATCGTAAAGGTGCTTGATAATAAAAAAGCAGAAGAAATCAAAGTACTTAAGATTTCGGAATTGACAGTTATGGCGGATTATTTTATAATAGCAAACGGTACGTCAAATACACATGTCAGAGCTCTTGCAGAAGAAGTTGAAGCAGAGCTTTCAGATGTCGGTGTCGAACCCAGAAGCATTGAAGGCAGAGCAACAGGCTGGATACTTCTTGACTACAGCGATGTTGTTGTGCATGTTTTTACAGCCCGTGACAGAGAATACTACAATCTCGAAAGACTCTGGCAGGACGGCGAAGAAATTGATGTTTCTTCATTAATAAGTGAATAATTTCTCAAAGGAGATTTTTTATAATGAATTATGATTTTAAATCTGCCGAAATCAAATGGCAGAAGAGATGGGAAGAATCAGGTGTATTCAACGCATCCGATGATTATTCCAAACCCAAATTCTACGCACTTGTAGAATTTCCTTATCCCAGCGGTGCAGGTATGCACGTTGGTCACATCAAGGCTTACAGCGGTCTTGAAGTTATTTCAAGAAAAAGAAGACTTCAGGGGTATAATGTACTTTTCCCGATAGGCTTTGACGCATACGGTCTTCCCACAGAAAACTATGCTATCAAGACAGGTATCCATCCCCGTCAGGTAACAGATACAAACATCGAAAGATTTACTTCTCAGCTCAAAAAAGTTGGTTTCTCTTTTGACTGGACAAAGGTTATCGACACAACTGAAGAAGGCTATTATAAGTGGACTCAGTGGATTTTCCTTAAAATGTTTGAAAAGGGCCTTGCATTCCGTGACAAGACTCTTGTAAACTACTGTCCCTCATGTAAGGTTGTTCTTTCAAATGAAGACTCTCAGGGCGGTAAGTGTGACATCTGTCACAGCGATGTTGTCCAGAAGTCAAAGGACGTTTGGTATCTTCGTATCACAGAATATGCAGACAAGCTTCTTGAAGGTCTTGAAGATGTTGATTATCTTCCCAATATCAAGCTTCAGCAGGTTAACTGGATCGGTAAATCAAGAGGTGCATTCGTTAATTTCACAATCAAGGATATTGATGAACAGCTTAAGATTTACACAACTCGTCCCGATACACTCTTCGGTGTAACATTCATGGTTATTGCTCCCGAGCATCCCATAATCGACAAATATGCAGATAAAATCGGCAACATGGATGCAATCAAGGCATACCGTGAAGAATGCAGCAAAAAGACAGAGTTTGAAAGAACTCAGCTTGTCAAGGATAAGACAGGCGTATGCATCGACGGTCTTACTGCAATCAACCCCGTAAACGGCAAAGAAATCCCTGTTTACATATCAGACTATGTAATGATGGGTTACGGTACAGGCGCTATCATGGCTGTTCCCGCACACGACAGCCGTGACTATGATTTTGCAAAGAAATTCGGTATTGATATTATTGAAGTCATCAAGGGCGGCGACATTTCAGTTGAAGCATATGCAGGCGACGGTGAAATGGTCAACTCTGAATTCCTTAACGGCTTCACAAACAAAGCAGATTCAATCGCAAAGATGATTGATGTTCTTCAGGAAAAAGGCATCGGTGAAGGCGGCGTTCAGTACAAGATGAAGGACTGGGCGTTTAACCGTCAGAGATACTGGGGCGAACCTATTCCCATCGTTCACTGTGATAAGTGCGGTATGGTTGCTGTGCCTTACGAAGAACTTCCTCTTCGTCTTCCCAATGTTGAGAACTTTGAACCCGGTTCAGACGGTGAAAGTCCTCTTGCAAAGATCGACAGTTATGTAAACTGCACATGTCCCAAGTGCGGTGGTGCAGCAAAGAGAGAAACTGATACAATGCCTCAGTGGGCAGGTTCATCATGGTATTTCCTCAGATATATCGATCCCAAGAATGAAAACGTTTTCGCTGACAGCGATAAGCTTAAATACTGGATGCCTGTTGACTGGTACAACGGTGGTATGGAACATGTTACAAGACATCTTATCTATTCAAGATTCTGGTATAAATTCCTTTATGATCTCGGTGAAGTACCTTATGCAGAGCCTTATGCAAAGAGAACAGCTCAGGGACTTATTCTCGGACCTGACGGCGTAAAGATGAGTAAGTCAAGAGGTAACGTTATCGATCCCAACGAAGTTGTTGATTCAATGGGTGCCGATGTTCTCCGTACTTATGTACTCTTCATGGGTGACTATGAACAGGCAGCTCCCTGGAGCGAAGACAGTGTTAAGGGCTGTAAGAGATTCGTAGACAGAATCTGGAATCTTCTTGACATCGTAAAAGACGGTGACGAGTATTCAGCAGAGCTTTCAAGCTCAATGCACAAGACAATCAAGAAAGTTTCAGAAGATATTGAAGCAATGAAGTTCAATACTGCAATTGCTGCTCTTATGACACTTCTCAATCAGATTTATGCAGTTGGTTCAATCAATAAGGCTGAACTCAAGTCACTTCTTCTCCTTGTTAATCCCTTTGCACCTCATGTTACAGAGGAAATGTGGGAACAGATGAGCTTCGGCGGTACTGTTACAGACCAGTCATGGCCTGAATTTGATGAAGCTAAGTGCGTTGATGCAACTGTTGAAATTGCTGTTCAGGTTAACGGCAAAATCAAGGCAAGAATCAATGTTGCTACTGATATTTCAAATGAAGATGCAATCGCAGCTGCAAAAGATGTTGATGCAGTAAAAGAACTCATTGACGGTAAACAGATTGTCAAAGAACTTTATGTCAAGGGCAAACTTGTAAATATCGTAGTTAAAATGTAATAAAATTTTCGGGTAGTCTGATGGCTACCCGAAATTAATTATGGTGATTTTATGAAAATTCTTGTAATTTTTACAGGCGGAACAATCGGCAGTGCAGTTTCTGACGGATGGATTTCTCCTGATGATAAAATGAAGTATCTTCTTCTTGAGAAATACCGTGAACTGACGGGCGATGACATGGAATTTGTAACACTCAATCCTTATACAATTCTCAGTGAAAATCTCTCGGCAGAAAATATAAATTCTCTTGTAAATTGTATCGGAGAAAATATAAATAATTTTGACGGAATTATTGTCACACACGGTACAGATACGTTGCAATATGCTGCATCTGCATTGGCTTATTCTTTTGGCTTTAATTGTATTCCGGTTGTTCTTGTTTCAAGCAATTTTCCCATAAATGACGACAGGGCAAACGGTATTGATAATTTTATCGGTGCAGTTGAATTTATAAAATCACAATCCGGCAGGGGAGTTTTTGTCAGCTACAAAAACAAAAACGAAAACACAAAAATACATCTTGCATCAAGAATCGTAAGCCATGCTGAAGCATTTGATGAAATTTACAGCATTGATAATCAACCCTTTGCGGTTTATGATGAAAATATAATTCTCAATACTGATTGCAAATGTCAGGAGAGTGCTGTTGTTTCAGCTTCTCATTTTTGCGAATATCCGCAGATACTTTCAGTTGTTGCAATGCCGGGTGACAGTTTTGATTATGATTTATCAAAATATAAAGCTGTTATACTTCGTCCTTATCATTCGGGTACACTCAACACTGAAAGTAAAGCATTTTCTGATTTCTGCAAACAGGCGAAAGACAGAGATATCCCTGTTTTGGTTGTTAATGTACACGGCGGTACAACATATGAATCGTCGAAATTATATAATGAGCTGGGAATTACCGTTTTACCGATGTGCAGTTTCATTTCTGTTTATATGAAAACCTGGCTTGCAATAAGCCTTAAAAAAGATATTAAAGAATTTGTCAGAACTCCTGTTGCTAATGAATTTCTGAATTAAAAAAACTCCCGCAAGGGAGTTTTTTTATAAGCCGTATTCATTTACCATGAAGTTATAAATTCTTTCGCAGGTTTTTGAGTCTGTGTAGTCATAAAAACGGTTAAGGGCTTTTGTTCGTTCTTCTTTGTATATGTCATTATCATTTGCTACATCTTTTATAAACTGTTTAAGATCATCAAGTGTGTAGATGTAAGGACATTTGTAGTTAGCCTTAAAATCATCATAGAACATAGGCCATTTGGCACTGAAATCATCAAGATCTTCAATTGCCATTGCGATAGGTCTGTCAATCATCAGATAATCATAATACACGGAAGAGTAGTCTGTGATGAGAGCATCTGTTTCTGTGAGGAAATCATATATCTGTCTGCCGTCAAGATATTTATTGTCAGCAATGGTAATGTTGCTCATTTCGTCAAGCTTCATAACGCTTATATCCTGAGCAGGATGAGGTCTTAAATAAAGAATTGTATTGTTTTCTTTCAGGAACTCATTGATTTCAGCCATTTGTTCATGGGATTTGATAACAGGAAGTCCGAGAGGGAAGTTGTTTTCAATTCTGAAAGATTCAGACCTTGTATGCTGACGATATGTCGGCATCCAAATGATATATGTCTTATCTCTGTTTTTGCGTATACCTGCATTTTCAGCCATAACATCTGTACGGCAGTATCCGAAATTCCTCATGTTTTCATCTTTGTCACCAATATCATAAAAGTGGCGGTTGAAATTGTATGAGGTTATCATATTCATGTCAACTTCACCTTTGATAAGATCATAATCCTTTACGATTTTAAGAGGCATGCCATGACCGAGGAAAATTCTTTTCTGTTTATGATTTCTTTTGTATACATAAGCATTGCAGTCAATTATAAATTTTGCAAAATTATAATAGTATAAATATTTTAATTTCTCAACAAAGCTTTTCTGATTTCTTGCAATACAATCAATTTTAACGCCGCAAAGTGATGATCTGAATTCTGAGTTGTCTTTTACAAACCATATCAACTTATATTTTTTCGGTATGTCAGTATTTTCTGAAAGATATTTGAAAAACCAATATGTGTTATCTGAAAAATTAGGCTGAGATTCAAATATTATAATATTTCTTCTTGGTAAATTTTTTGTTATATTGAGAAATAAATCAATAAGCTTATCTGTAATTTTCATGGATACTCCTTACTTTGTTATCATGTTTCTGATTTTACATAAGAGTTTGATGCCAAATAAAGATAAAAATGCAGAAATCCTGATTCTGTTGCGTGCTTTTGAATCTGTAACAACGGTCATTCTGTGCGTTTTGATATTTTCAGTTATATGTGCCAATTTTTCTTTATGGTCACTGTCCTGCAACATCATTAACACAATCATATTCATTTCCATCAGGTAATGTGAAGCAGCTTTTTTCAGCAAAGGATTTATGTCAACTGCTTTATTATAGATTATGTCAGCTGAAAGCACTCTGTCATAGAGTTTTTCAGGATTATTGGAATGCATAACACTTTCATTGTTCTGGAAATAGTAATAAAGCGGTTTGTTGGTATAGACTACTTTTTCTGCATTGTTGAAATAATCAAGAGCTGCAAGAAAATCTTCACCTATTTTATAGGGAGGGAAGCTGATATTTCCTGTTTTTTTTCTGTTGAAAAGTTTACAGAAACATGCAGGCATGTAATTGCTTTTTCCGTAAAGCATGTTTTTAAGTACATCTGCACCTTTTTCTGTGCAAACGAAATTCTCATCCTTGTCTTTTCCGAGAGGACAATAAGTTGTATTGTCAGGATACAGGTATGTGAATGAACAACAGGATATGTCTGCATCATGTTCTGCAATAGCGTTGTACAGCACTTCAATATAATTTTCAGCAATATTGTCATCGCTGTCAATGAAACAGTAATATTCACCTGTTGATTGCTCAAGTCCTGTATTTCTTGCGGCAGAAACACCTGCATTTTTCTTGTGAATAACTTTTATTCTGTTGTCATTTGCTTGGTATTCATCGCAGATTTTTCCGCTGTTATCTGTTGAGCCGTCATCTACAAGAATTATTTCAAGATTTTTATAGCTCTGATTTGCAACGGAATCAAGACATCTTTGTATACATTTTTCAACGTTATATACAGGCAGTATAACCGAAATTAACGGATTCATTTTTGCAGCTCCTTTATTTTGTTATCATATTTCTTATTTTACAAAGTGTACCGATGCCGAAATATGATATCAGACATGCGATTCTTGTGCGTAATTCAGCTTCGGAATCCATGATGACTGTTTTTCTGTATTTTTTAATGTTCTCTTTTATGTGTTTGATTTTATCTTCCTGACCTTCATGACCGTATAGCTTCATTAAAACAGTCAGGTTCTTTTCAATAAGATAATATGTTGCCGCTTTTTCCAATGTATATGATGTACTTACGCTCTGTTTATATATTTCAGTTGCAGTAAGAACTGTGTCATAGATGTTTTCAGGTTTGAAAACTTTTGTAAGGCTTGCATCGTTTTGTAAATAGTAATACAAAGGTTTATTTAACATTGCTACTTTATTCAGAGTGGGGAAATAACTTACAGAAGCTAAAACATCTTCACCTGTAAGATATGTCTGACAATACAGATTTGTTTTTGATTTGTCAAATAATTTACAACAGCATGAAGGTGCATATATTTTTCCGTAAAGAATTTTTCTGAGCGCATCAAGTCCTGTGTCGGTAAATAATGTGTCTTCTGAATAATTGATATTTCTTGTCAGCTTTTTTCTTCCGTCATTCCATACATAATAGTATAAACACATTGACAGATCTGCCTGATTTTCCACCATTGTGTTGTACATAGTCATTATGTAGTCACAATGCACAGAGTCATCACCGTCAACAAAACAGTAATAATCACCTGTCATAACAGAAATTGCAAAGTTTCTTGTTTTAGATAAGCCTTCATTCTGCTTGTGATATGGTTTTACTCTAGAGTCTTTTTTTGCATAATTCTCGCATATTTCAGCACTGCTGTCTGTTGAACCGTCATCAATAAGCAGAATTTCAAGATTTTCATATGTCTGATTAAGGATTGAGTCTATACATTTGTTTAAATATTTTTCAACATTATAAATAGGGACAATAACAGAAATTAACGGTTTCATAAAAATTCTCCTGAACTGATTATTTTTTTATAAATTTTTTTAAAAGTTCCATTGTTGTTTTTATAAGATAAGTAAATGTTTCAACTTTGAATATTGCGGAAATCAGCAGATAAACAACACCGCCGGTAGTGACCTGAATTATAAGCAACGGAAGCGCTGAAAGATTAATGAATACTCCTTCGATGTATACAATTACAGCCATTATTGATGAAATCAGTAATCCTGGAGCCATATCGCTGATAAGTTCTTTGAAACTATATGATATAAGTTTGTTATTCGGAGCTGTATTGGCAATTGAAGCAATCAATGTTGTAAGAAGAAGACTGTAAGCTATTGCATCAACACTGTGCCACATTACGGCAAACAGAATAAGAATACTTGAACCTTTTTTTATTATTTCCAGTTTTAAAAATATATCACTTCGGCCTACGGCTTTGATTGCTTGGAGATTTGCTGTCTGTATCGGTTCAAAACAGAAAGCAATGCAGTATATCTGCAGATACGGCACACAGGGAAGCCATTTCTCTGTGAGAAGCAGAGTTATAAGTGGCTCTGCCACAACTGCAAGTCCGAACATCATCGGGCACATGATATATGCACTTGTTTTTATAGCACGTCTTGTTATGTTTTTTACATCAATCGGATTGTTCTGTGCGTTTGAAATCGCAGGGAACAGAACATTTGAAATTGAGGTATTTATGTTTGTAACAATAAGATTCGGTATCTGTTTACCTTTATCAAAAAATGCAAGATCGTTGCTTGTGTAAAGTTTGCCGATTATAATTGAGCGAAGTTCGTTATAAGTTTCTCCTATAAGACCTGCAACAAGGATTTTCCAACCGTAACTGAACAATTCTTTAAGTCTTTTCCATGAAAATTTAAGTTCAGGTTTCCAGTGTATCGTAAGACCGAGAATTACAGTGTCCATAACAGTGTTTGTAAGATACTGTCCTACCAGAGCCCATACGCCAAATCCTTTATATGCCATGTAAATTCCCACAACTGCAGAACATGCGGTTCCGATTATTGTTGAAAAGAAGAATTTTTTGAAAATCATCTTTTTGGAAACAAAAGCCTGCTGCACATTGTTTATTGCAGTCAACGGGATTCTGAGTCCAAGCACACGCAGTACGGGAGAAAGCAATTCATATCCGTCACCAAAGAAAGATGCAATCAGCGGTGATGAGACAAAAAGAATAAGATACAGTATTAATGATGCGCCCAACTGGAAATATAAAACAGAAGAAAAATCAAGATTATCCGAATCTTTTTTCTGAATCAGGGAGCTGCCGAAACCGTTTGTCACTATACAATTTGCAAAAGTAATAAAAATTGTAACCAGTGTTATCAGACCGTATGCTTCGGTCGGTAAGAGTCTGGCAAGAACAACTGAAACTGCAAATGTAACAACTTGTGCAGTTATTCGTTCGCCGAATTTCCATATAAGCCCTGAAAGGACTTTTCCTTTTGTATTATCCATGAAAAAAGCTCCGTTTATATTTTTATATTATTATACCAATTAATTATATAATATAAAATATGCAAAGTCAATATTTGTAATAAAACGCAGCTCCGCTCAAAAAGAATAAAAGCAACTTTCTGCTGTGAGTACAATTGTATTTTTTCAGATAATGAAGAAATATCAGAAAAAAATAAAAAAAACAATTTACAAAATACAAAATATGTGATATGATATATTAAAAATTTATTTAATGAGGTAAAACTATGTCAATTGAAGAGAATAAGACCACAAAAAAAGCATCTTCATATTCAAAAAGTTCTTCTGACGGAAAAATAGTAGGATTACTTGTTGGAATCCTTGCTGTTGGTATATGTCTTTTGGGTGTATCCGTAGCCGGAATGGTGAATGTTTCAAAAGCTCCCGTTGCAGAAACAACTACTACTCCTATTGTTCAGAATGATCAGTACGTGCAGAATGATGTTCCTGTTGTAAATGATCAGAATGTAGCTACAACAGCACCTCAGAATACAGATGCTCCTGCAACTCCCGATAGTAATAATTCAACTCCTTCAAACACATCAGCTCCTCAGACAGATGCTGAATGGCTTGCATTTTTCAATACAGCTCTTAATAAGCTCAAGACTGACGGACCTGCATTGACAAAAGAAAAACAGGTTGTTACATCTGATATTAAGTTGTCAAATCCTCTCGGTAATTCAGTTGTTTCAGTAGTTAAAGATCAGTTGCTTTCAGAAGAGCTTATCACAACACCTATTGCAAAGGGTGACAAAGCTGCTGCTATTGCAAACATTTCTCCCGACGGCAAGAATTACGTATCAACACTCACAATGTCTGATATCAAGTCAATTACACATAAGACTGATTCAAACGGTAACTATGTTATAACAATAAATGCTCCCGAAATGACTAACCCTGAAGTTTCAGGACCTTACGGTAAAGTATTTATTTTCCTTACTGTTGATGAAGTTATGGACTCATATGCTCCCGATATCGGTGCTACAGTTGAAAGAAGCAAAGTTAAACTTCTTTTCTCAGATTGTTCAGCAACTGCAACAATTTCACCTGACGGAAAAGTTGTTGCATATGAAACAACTCTTAACATCAACATGATTCTTCAGGATGCAAAAATCGCTGTTATCACTACAGACGTTGATGCAAAACTTCTCAGCCATACTGAGTATAAAAATATCGTTTGGTAATTAAAAACTAACATCCGGTGCGCTTGATGCACCGGATGTTTTTTTCGTCAGTGTATCTGACAATACGTAAAGAGCGTGTAGATGTTAATGTAATATACGTAAAAAACTTATAGTCGGCATAATCGATTTCTGCCACAGTACTTGAATAAATTGCCTGTTGAAAAAAACGAGATAATTAGTTTCAGGGATAATAATGGGGTAGTTTGTTGATAACTGTTTTGTAAGCATCTTTATCAGCCTGATAAAAAAGCCTCCGGCTTAATTGCCGAAGGCTTGAATTTGTTTTATTTTACTGTTTTGCACCGTTGTCAAACATTTCAAGAACTTTTACGCTTACTGCATAACAACCTGCAAGTCCTTCAAGATTCATGTTGTCGTATGTATCTCGTCTTGTGTGGTAGTAATCTTCGAGAGCATGGTTAAGACCTGTGATACCTGTTGCTCTGAAACCTGCCTGAGCAAATGCAGCTGAATCTGTTGCACCACCAAGGGGAGGAACAAAACCTTTAAGACAATTGATGTCAAGTTCTTTTGCTGCTTCCATGAACAAGTCTGAAACATCCTTGTCTGTCTTGACAGTTGCATTAAGGTCGCGATAGTTTGCCATAAGGTATTTGGGATCATGGATTGTGTCATATGAATAGATGAATGTGGGAACATCATCAAATTCACCCTTGTGAGCTTCACACCAAGCCATTGATCCTCTGAGACCTGCTTCTTCTGAACCTGAGATAATAACACCGATTTCAGTGTTTTCAAATTCAATTCCTTCGTCCTGAAGTTCCTTGAGAATTGCAATACCCATGTAGCAGCCTGAAAGATTGTCGTTTGCACCGTCAACAACTCTCTTTTTGTTCCACATTTTGTAAAGACCAAACATGAAAGGAACAAAAACAAGACCGATGAGAGCAGCCTTGAACAGACCTGATGAAGTATCATTGAATACTTCAAAGCTGATGCCGTATTTTATAACCTTATAAAGTGAAAGTACAAGATAGTACAGAGCGCCGAGAAAACAGATTACAGCGTGTGCTTCAAAAGCAATACCGCCGAAACGATAGTTTACAGGCCATTCCCAGCAAGCATCGGGATGTCCGTTGAAGAGAATTCTTCTTTTTACTTCACCCTTACAGCTCTTGATCGCAGTGACATTAGTACCTGTTTTTTCAGGGAAGAACTTGTCAACAACTTTTTTATACATACCGAACTGCAGGAACATGATAATCAAACCTGCAAGAATAAGCAGAAATGATGCAAGAGGGAAAAAGAAGAATAACGGAATTGCTATCAGTGCAAATGTGATTGTGAAATAAATCCATCCGAAGAAAGAACCGGGATTTTCTTTAAATGATTCAATCTGGATTCTGTCGCATCCGCAGTCTTTTTTCAGAGTTTCAGCCATGTATTCGCAAGCTTGTTTTTCACCTTTTGATCCGGGATCGCGTTTTCCGAAGTTTTTGATAATATATGTGATTTCTTCATGCATATATTTCGCAGCTTCATCTTTTTTGTCAATAATTTTTTTAAGATCCATAAAGTTTGCCTCCTGAATAATTTATAAAATTTTAGCATATATTCGCAAACTATTCAACAGTAAATTGTTAACTAAATTAAATTTTAAGCACCATAAAAAGAGTTTTTTAAGAATATATAAAAACTTATTAAAAATAAATGTAATTATCTTGAATATTTTTCTTAATTATGATATCATATAAATACTTATGTAATTTTGAAAGGGTCGATTTTTTTGAAGACGAAACAACCGGGTAAAAAATCTGGTATATTTGCCCGCAATTCAAGCTGTTTTATGTCAGCAGCTGTTGCGGCAGTTATCATGATGTTTGCATATGCTGTATGGGAATTCTTTCCTTTCGGAGGAAATATAATACTCCGTATGGATCTCTATCATCAGTATGCACCTCTTTTTGCTGAACTTTATGAAAGAATTTTTGGCGGAGATTCCTTGCTGTATTCTTTTACATCTGGTCTTGGCAGCGGATTCCTCGGAAATTATTTTAATTATCTTTCCAGTCCGACAATGCTGTTTGTTCTTATTTTCGGACATTTTAATGTACCTGAAGCAATAGCATCAATGGTGCTTGTAAAGGCAGCAGCATCTGCATTCACATTCACATATTTCGCTGAAAAAATAACAAAGAAAAAGGGTGTTGCAGCGGCAGCATTCGGACTTTTGTATGCCTTCAGCGGATACTTTGTTGCATATTATTGGAACATTATGTGGCTTGATGCAGTAGTTGTTTTCCCCATAGTAATGCTCGGAATCTGGTATATAATCAATGAAAGAAAGTATCTGCCGTATATCCTTTCATTGTCATTTATCATGATGACCAACTACTATATGGCATATATGGTATGTATGCTTTCAGTTATTTTCTTCCTTTATTTCTATTTCTCTGAACATTCATTATCAGAGAAACTTTATAGCGATATCATTATCAAGGATAAGTATAAGAAAACAGCTGGTGTGAAAATTTTTAATTCCCGCTTCATGACAAGCGGATTTGCTTTCGCAGGTTCTTCTGTTCTTGCGGCATGTATAGCAGCATTCGCACTGCTTCCCGTCTTCTTTATTCTTCAGAGTTCGTCTGCAACCAATTCAGATTTTCCGTCCACTTTCTCTTCATATTTCTCAATATTTGATTTCTTTGCTAATCATCTTGCGGGTGTTGAACCCACAATCAGAAGCAGCGGTAATACAGTATATCCCAATATTTACTGCGGTATCCTTACACTTGTTCTTGTTCCGCTGTATATGTTCTCAAAGAAATTCAGCATCAAAGAAAAGATTGCATCAACTGCAGTTGCGGCACTTTTCTTCTTCAGTTTCAATATTAATATTCTTAATTACATCTGGCATGGTTTCCATTTCCCCAACGACTTGCCTTACAGATTCTCTTTTGCGTATTCATTTTTCCTTCTTTTCATAGCATACAAAGTCTTCACACGCATAGAGCAGATTTCATCACGAGATATTCTTATGTCTGCATCAGGAGTTGCTATATTCTGTGTGTTTGTTGAAAAAATCGGTTCTGCAAATGTTGATCAGACAGTAATATGGACAAGTGTTATTTTTGCTATTGTTTATGCTGTCGTTCTTGCATTTGTAAAAAATCCCAGATATGCAAAAGCTTCAATTTCAATACTTCTTCTTACTGCTGTGTGTGCAGAGTTGCTTATTGCTGATACACCTAATTATAAAGTTACTCAGTCAAAAAATTCATACACAAGCTCTTATGAAGATACAGAAGCTGCACTTGATATAATCAAGGAAAAGGAAACTGACAATAACAGTCTCTATCGTACAGAACTTGCATCGCTTCTTACAAGAATGGATAACTGCTGGTTCTATTACAACGGTGTTTCAACATTTACATCAATGGCATATGAAGATGTTGCTCATCTGCAGTATTATCTCGGACTTTTCGGCAATGAGATCAATAGTTACACCTACAATGTTCAGACAGGTCTTTACAACTCAATGATGTCACTTAAATATATCATTGATAATCATTCATATGTTCCCACAGATAATTACAAACCTGTAATGGAAGGTAATTTCCTTTACACAAAAGTGGACACATATAACGATATGACCATTTTTGAGAATAATTACTGGCTTCCCATAGCATTCTCAGTGAATGAAAATGCAGATACAAACTGGGTTTATTATAACGGTGATCCGGGCGGAAACGGCGATAACAACAATCCGTTTGCTGTCCAGAATGATTTCTTCTACAACGCTTCAGATGTTGCAGATATTCTTTCACCTGTTGCCGGTGTTGTTTCTGATACAAGAAATATAGAAAATATTGATGAAAGCCTGGTTAATTCCGGAAAGTTCAATATCTACAAAGATAATACAGGCGAAAAAAATAATGAAATAACATTCAAGTATGAAATAAAAGAAACTCAGAATGTGTATGTTTATGTAGCAAGCAAAGATAAGTCAATCAGCTCTGTGCTTATTTCTGCAGACAGCTTCACATACAATCAGTCGCTTGATGATTCACCGTTCGTTCTTGATGTCGGTACTGTTCAGGCTGGCACAGACCTGTATATCTCATACAGCCTCAAGGATGATAAAGTAAGCGGAAGTATAAATCAGTTTGTTTACGGAATGGATCAGAACAAATTTGTCGATGCTTACGAAACAATTGTTGATAACGGTACACTTGATGTTACAGAAAACAGAGAGAGCTATATCAAAGGTACAATAAACCTTGCTGATAACAAGATGCTTTTCACTTCAATTCCTTATGATCAGGGATGGACTGTTTATGTTGACGGTGAAAAACTTCCTTCTGAAAATATCGTAAAAATGGGTAATGCACTCATGGGTGTCAAGATGGAATCAGGTGAGCATACAGTTGAATTCAGATATACACCCAAAGGCCTTGTTTTAGGTCTTGGACTTACTTTCTTCGGTGTTGTAGTTCTTGTTCTTCTTCTTATTTTTAAGAAGAAAAAGATATTCATCTTCTCAGATAACTGCAGATCAGACATCGTAGAACTCGGTAGATGGCGTGATAAGGCAGCAGAAGCTGAAAAAATTGAAAAAGAACTTGAAGATGAACAGGAGTTTTCAGATATTCTTGAAGACGCAAAAAATGATGAAATGATATCATCCGTTTCAGATTCTCCATGGGAGGCAGCATTGGCTGCGGCAGAGAGTTTTGCAAGAACATCAGTTCCTGCTGAATCTGAAAATAATTCTGATGCTGAAAGTGACGAAATCGAAATCACAGATGACGATGAGATGGAATTTGAAGTCGATTTATCAGAAGACGGTGTATATGTTGAACAGGATGCTGAGAAATCAATAGATGAAGTTCTTGATGAATTTGAAAAAGCAACAGACGATATTGAAGCTCCTAAAAAAACAAAGATTTCCGCGGAAGATAAAAAATCAGCACAAAAAAAAAGATTTAACTTAACTGTATTTATTATTGCAATTGTGCTTGGCGTTATTGCTTGTGTAGGGATTATGATATATGCGGCAAGCAATTCAAGCAATGATCAGCCGGATACAGAAGATGTTCCTGTGATATCTGATGTTTCTGAAATGTTTGTAACAGAAGAGGAAGAGGATTCTTCAGAAGAGCTTACAACGATTGCAACAACTGCTCCAACAAGTGAGTCAACAACAGAAACAACAACTGTAACTACTACAAAAGCTCCTGAGACAACCACGCAGGCAAGAACAACAGAAGCTTATAACGGAGCATATGAAGTTTACACCATAAGATCTGGTGATAATTTCTATTCAATTCTTCGTTCTTTTGGTATTGCAGATACTCCTGCCAATGTTCAGAAAATGTGTGATTTCAACGGCATTTCAGTTAACAGTGGTCTTTCTGTCGGACAAACAATAAAAGTTCCTATGGAATACTAAAAATTTATCGCAGAGGATTTTCACCCTCTGCGATTTTTTCTTAAATCCTATTTTTATAGTTATTAGTAATTGATATTAGTTTGATATCTTAGTATGTTAAAATATTTAATTTCTTTTTTGTGGAAATAAATATTGAATTTTGTATAAATATGTGATAATATGCAAATATTAGTGCATATTATACAGAAAAAGGTGTTTGTATGAAAAAATTTAAGTTAAAATCACTTTTTGAACAATTGTCAATATTGCGGGCAAGCCGACCTGCTTCTTGGGTTTTGCTTATAATTGTTGTTGTAAACTTGATTTTTCTTGTAATTTCAGCATTGATCATTTCTGCGCTTGCGCCTGAATCATTGGCAAATGACGGATTCTGGGCTTCACTTTTTTACACAATAACAATGGTAATGGATGCAGGATGTATTCAGTTTGTTGTTGAAGATGTCGGCACAGCAGGTGTTGCCGTTATTCTTGTATGTCTTGCAACTATATTCCTTGGTATGGTTATTTTTACAGGTGCGATGATCGGTTTTATTACCAACTGGATTTCAAGCATCATTGATAAGGCGAACAAAGGTATGCACAGCCTTAAAATTTCTGATCATACTGTAATTCTTAACTGGAATACAAGAGCATCTGAAATTGTCAATGACTTGTTATACAGTCCTGATAAAGAGCGTATTGTTATACTTGTGCCTGACAGGAAAGAAGCAATTGAAAAAGAAATTGCTGACAGAATAGCAGACACTTTGGCAAAAGAAAAGGAAGAACTCAAAAAACGAACAATTGGTATGTCAGGTATTGAAAAGATTCGATATGTCAGCAAGTACGGTATTTCAAAAAACAAGCTGACAGTAATTGTCAGAGAAGGCGAAACATACCTTACTCAGCAGCTCAATGATATTTGTATAAAGGCAGCAAAAGCAGTAATTATACTTGGTAAAGATGTTGCCAACAATGTATGTAAATATGATTTTATAAAAACAGCAGAAAATCTTTCAAAAGGTAATTCAGAAACAATAAAGACATTGGTTCAGGTTTCTGATCTGACTTCTGCAGATGATTCTGCAGATGATCAGAAAATTATTGTTGAAGTTGAAGACGATTGGACTCTGGGAATTGTTCGGACTATTATTTCACATAAAGAACGTAGCGGCAAATGTAATATAGTTCCTGTTTCTGTCAACAGAATACTCGGACAGATACTGTCACAGTTTTCAATTATGCCTGAACTCAACCTTGTGTACAGTGAGCTGTTTTCAAATAAAGGTGCAGCATTTTATGATGAAGGAATTGTTGATAGCGAATCATTGTCTTTTGTAAAATATAAGAATTACGTCAACAAACGTAAAGTTATAAATGCGGACGGAACTGAATCTGAAGAATTTTATGAGAATGAAAATTGCTATCAGCCCACATACATGAAAAATCATAAACATGCAATACCTCTTGATTTCCTGAATACTAAAAAGAACGGTTGCCATTGTTATTATGTTGCTGACAGTCATCATGAAATCAATAATGTATCAGATATTCAGCCTATTGATATGCAGGTCGAGATTGTTCCTGATTTTAATCTTGAAAAAAGAAATGTTATTATTCTCGGGCACAACAGCAAAAACGAAGATATCATGAGAGGCTTTAATTCATTTTGCAATGAATGGCATCTGGCCGGTGAGGATGCAACATCAATCCTCGATATAACTGTAATTGATGAAGCATTAAGTCTTGAAAAACTTGATTTTTACAGTAAATATAATTATGTCACGAATTGTGTGGCTGCAGATGTATATGATCAGAAACTTATAACAGAAGTCATAAATAACTTTATTGATACTCATGAAGGTGATGTCAGTGTTCTTATTCTGTCAGATGATATGGTCAAGACTGAAGATCTTGACAGTAAAGCATTGACATATCTTGTTTATGTACAGGACATTGTGCATTCAAGAAAGAATAAAAATCCTGATTTTGATACAGAAAGCATTGATATAATCGTAGAACTTCTGAATCCGAAAAACAGTGATGTTGTCAAGAATTACAGTGTTGAAAATGTAGTTATCAGTAACAGATATATCAGTAAGATGATGACTCAGATCGCTGAAAAAGAATCACTTTTCGATTTCTACAATGATATACTCTCATATGACGATAGTGATGTTGCTACATATGAAAGCAAAGAGCTTTACATCAAGAAAGCAAAGAGATACTTTGTTAACGGAAAAATTCCCGGTGAGTGTACAGCTACGGAGCTTATCCGTGCTGTATTTGACGGCTCAAAAGAAGCAGCAAAACACGCGAAAAGAGAAGTCAACAAGACCAATGAAGCAGTTCTTCTCGGATATGTCAGAAAAGGCAGATTTGAAAATCCTGATGAAAAAATGGTTATCTTTACCGGAAACCAGGATAAGATTAAGGTTAATCTCAGGGACGATGATAAGCTGATTATATTCAGTAATCATTAAAAAAATTAAGACAGATACGCAGTTCAGCAGTATCTGTCTTTTTTATGTTCACTTTTTAAGGTTTTTCATTTTGTTGTAGAAATAATATATGCCAATCAGAATGGTGATAACAAAACTGAGAAGTGTTGACCATTTTTGTATTGCAATTATTGGAATTCTGTCAAAGAAACTTGCCGAATCTATCATTGCAGAAAATATTGAAAATAATGATATTGCGAGTAACAGACGTTCTGTCGTTTTTTCGCTTTTTGCTGCCCCTTCGTTCTGAATAGCAGTGAGTTTATCACCGTTTTCTTCGATATCGCAATGCAACTTATCAATTTCCATAATTGAATACATCTGAGAATAAACATTCTGATATATCATTTCATCGGATATGACATGAAAAGTATATTTTGTTTTCAGATCGATTATTTTGTGGTTTAATTCTTCTACTGATTTTTTGTCATCGGCAATAGCAATCTGATTTATGTATTTGATTGCACTGTAACGTTGATTAAGCAATAAGAGATACATAAATCTGTAATCATTTGTAAGATGATCATATTGATAAGATGTTATAAAACTGTCTGTTTTCTGATTTCCTGTCAATTTTGATATGCATACAATACCTTCCTGACATCCGCCCCAATGAGTATAATCAAAAGGCTTGTATGTCATATCGTATTTGCTTTTATCTGCATTTGCATCATATATGAAATCGTGATTATAACTGCGTTTGAGCAGGAAAATGGTTTCTGATAATCTTGCTTCATCAAACTCGGTATCATCAATCAGCAGCAAATGGAAAGATAATGCCTGGAATTTGAAATCTGCAGTATTTGCAAAGAAAAGTTTTGTTCCGGATTTATCGGGCGGCAATATTCTTTTGAGTGCGGAAAACAGACTGATTTTATCACCGAGGTTATATGCTTTACCGTCAGCTTTTGTTGCTTTTTTAAATAAATATGCAAACTCAATGATGTCGTCAACAGAAAGTGAACCATACAAGATATGAAGTTCAATGAACGCAACACCTGTACCGAAATATACCAGCCTGATTTCAGAAACAACCGGGGACTCGTTCAGATTCAGTTCTTTTTCAAACATATAGATAGGAAGTTCTTCCGGATTTGTGTGTTCAAAAATTATACAGGTGTTTGAGTTGTTTGCAATATTTGCGGCATAGTTGAACAGGTAGTTGATTTTTAATTTTTCTTGTTTAAGCGGTTGCCATTGATCTGAATTGTTGATAAAATCAAAGAATCTGCTGTCATGTTCAACAGAAACCGGTACTGTATAAATAGTAGAGTTTTTATATCTGATTTCAATATTCATTATTGTGCTCTCTTTGTGTTTGTTTTTTTGTAATTGTATCATAATTAATAAAAATATGCAAGATTGTCAGATTATATTGAAACTCATCTGATGTTGTGTTAAAATTGAAAAAAATGCTGTTGAGGTAAAAAAATGCCTGTATGTTATATAGTCGCAGCAGGCGACTGTGAAAAAATCTGTATTCAGAAAAATGAAAATGATCTTATCATAGCTGCTGACGGTGGATTGAAATACTGTGAAAGAGACGGTATTATACCTGACATTGTTCTTGGTGATTTTGATTCATTGGGATTTGTTCCGGAGAATGACAATGTTCTTGTTCTTCCTGTTGAAAAGGATGATACGGATACTTTATTTGCAGTTAAACATGCAATGGAGAAAGGCTATAACACATTTGTGATTTTCGGCGGTACAGGTGGTAAAAGGGGAGACCATACATATGCAAATATTGCATTGCTTGCATATATTTCAAAATGCGGATGCACAGGTTTCCTTGATTGCGGAGATTACTGCATTACATCTGTAACTGACAGCCGGATATCTTTTCCTGAGTATATGAAAGGCGATATATCTGTTTTTTCGTTTGATAATGAGGCTAAAGGTGTCCGTGAAACGGGGTTGTATTACAGTTTTGATAATGAAGATATTGAAAACTGTAATATAAAAGGTGTGAGCAATTCGTTCACAGGACAAAAAAGCACCGTCAGTGTCAGAGATGGTACGCTGATAATTTATTTTTCAGGAAAATTTTCTGATTGCACTATTGACAAATTAAATTAAAGTGATATAATACATTTGAAAAATGAATAGCCACCATATAGGGGTGCTGTAAAAAGCTGAGATACACAAAAGTGTGAACCCTTTAACCTGATACGGATAATGCCGGCGTAGGGAATATACAGACAGATTGATTTGTTTTCAATTCACGCACTGCATTGGTTCATGTGGTGCGTTTTCTTTTTTTAATAAAATTTTCGGAGGTAAAAACTATGCAAGCAAGCGTAGCAATCCAGGTTCTCCCCGGAACAACGGATGACAATGAAGTAATCAGAATTGTTGATGAGGTCATAGCCTACATCAAGAGCACAGGACTTAATTATTATGTAGGTCCCTTTGAAACAACTATCGAGGGTGATAGTTATGATCAGCTTATGGATATCGTAAAGGAATGTCAGTATGTGGCTATCAATGCAGGATGCGAATCTGTGTCTGCTTATATAAAGGTATGTTATAAGCCCGAAGGCGGTGTGCTAACAATTGACAAAAAAGTTACAAAGCATCACCAATAAGATTTCTCCTGTTATTACTCTTATACTTATAATTGGTATATGGGCGGCAATTTGCGGATTTGAATTGGTTCCTGCATATATGTTGCCGTCACCGAGAGCGGTTATAGATGCATTTATATCCGATTTTCCGACATTGATGCAGCATTCTGCCACAACATTGGCAGAGGCAGGAATCGGTCTTGGTATAGGAATAGTTCTTGCTTTTATCACAGCATCGCTGATGGACAGATTCAAGCCTGTTTATAATGCAATCTATCCGCTTCTGATAATCACTCAGACCATACCTGCTGTTGCAGTAGCTCCTATCCTTATCATGTGGATGGGCTTTGATATGGCACCCAAAATTGCTCTTATCGTTATTACAACATTCTTCCCGATAACTGTGGGACTGCTTGACGGTTATGCAAGTGTAGATCCCGATGCTGTATCGCTTCTCAGAAGTATGGGAGCAGGAAATTTAAGAATATTTTTCTCTGTAAAAATTCCGTCGGCTCTCAGCTATTTCTTTGCAGGACTTAAAATTTCTGCATCATACGCCGTAGTAGGCGGTGTTATTGCAGAATGGCTCGGCGGCTTTGAAGGACTCGGTGTTTATATGACAAGAGTTAGAAAAGCATATCAGTTCGATAAAATGTTCGCTGTAATACTTTTAATTATTATAATCAGTTTGCTCCTTATGCTTGCGGTATCTCTTATAAGAAAAGCCGTAATGCCATGGGAGTGTAAAGGAGTTTTGAAAAAAATGAAAAAAATTATAGCAATATTGCTTTCAGTTGTGCTTTTGCTCGGTTTTGCAGGCTGTGCAGACACAAACAACAATAATGAAGAATCATCTACGGATGATAATACAAAAGATCTTACAGAAATTACATTTGCTCTTGACTGGACTCCCAATACAAATCACACAGGACTTTATGTTGCTCAGGAAAAAGGCTATTTTGAAGAAGCAGGATTTGATGTTGAAATCGTTTTTGTTGAAGACAGCAGTTCAGCAACTCAGTGTGCTACAGGTCAGGCACAGTTTGCAATCGAAGCACAGGATACTCTTGCCGCAGCCTTCGTAAGTGATACACCTCTCGGTGTAACAGCAGTTGCAGCAATTCTTCAGCATAATACATCAGGCATCATTTCAAGAAAGGGCGAAGGGCTTGATTCACCAAAAGGGCTTGCAGGAAAAACTTATTCCACATGGAATTCTCCTGTTGAGATTGCAATGCTTGAATCAGTTGTCAATACCGATGGTGGTAATTTTGACGATGTTACTCTTATTCCCAATACTATTACTGATGAGCCCGGCGCTCTTGCGGCAAATCAGACAGATGCTGTCTGGATATTCTATGGTTGGAGTGGTATTAATGCCGAGGTTCAGGAATTTGAACATGATTTCTTCTACTTCAAGGATATTGATTCTGTATTTGATTATTATACACCCGTAATTATCGGTAATAATGAGTTTCTTGAAAATAACGCTGATACAGCAAAGGCATTCCTTGCAGCGGTTAAAAAGGGCTATGAATTTGCAGTCAATAATCCCGAAGAAGCCGCACAGATTCTTATAGATGCCGATAATACAGGTTCACTAAAGGGTTCGGAAGAGCTTGTAAAAAAGAGTCAGGCTTGGATTTCAGAACAGTATATTGCTGATGCTGAGAGCTGGGGTGTAATTGATCCCGAAAGATGGAATGGTTTTTATGACTGGCTCAATGCAAATGATCTTGTAGAAAAGGAACTTCCTCATGGAACAGGTTTTTCAAATGAATACCTCAGCTGAAAATACTGTCTTATCGGCAGAAAATATCAGCAAATCGTTTGACGGAAATAAAATAATAAATAACATTAATATTCACCTTGAAAACAGAGAGATTGTTTCACTGCTCGGTCAGAGTGGTGTTGGTAAATCAACGCTTTTTAATGTGCTGTCGGGTCTTTATTTTCCCGACAGCGGCAAGGTGACTCTCAATGGTGAAGATATAACAGGTAGGCCGGGTAAAGTCAGCTACATGCTTCAGAAGGATTTGCTTCTGCCTTATAAAACAATTCTTGATAACACTGCTTTACCACTTATAATTAAAGGTGAGAAGAAAAAAGCAGCCAGAGAAAAGGCTGCAGAAATGTTCTGTAAGTTTGGACTTGAAGGATGTGAAAAAAAATATCCTTCACAGCTTTCGGGCGGTATGAGACAGCGTGCAGCACTTCTCAGAACATATCTGTCTTCGCAGGGTATCGCCCTTCTTGATGAGCCTTTTTCTGCACTGGACACATTGACAAAATCCGCAATGCACAAATGGTATCTTGAAATAATGTCTGAAATTGATCTCGCAACAGTGTTTATCACACATGATATAGATGAAGCAATACTTCTGTCGGACAGAATCTATATTATGACAGGAAAACCGGGTGAAATTACTTCAGAAATTGTTATCAAAGAGAAAAAGCCCAGAAAAGAAAACTTCAATTTGACAGAAGAATTCCTTGCATATAAACGTACAATTGTGGAAAAGCTATTATAAATAAAAATAATTAAAAAAATTAAAAAAAGTGCTTGACAAATGAAAGTTATTAGTATATAATAACTTTCGTCTTAGAGGTATAGTGTAACGGTAACACTCCGGACTCTGACTCCGTCATTTAAGGTTCGAATCCTTATACCTCTGCCAACAAACTCATTCTTCGGAATGAGTTTTTTTTATTTTATCTGAAATCACATGGAATGTTGCATTTGCAAAATTTTTGTTTTATAATAGCTTCAGAAAAAAGAGGTGTCGCTATGTATTACGGAATGGTATCTGCAGCCGTTATAATGTTCGGTCTGCAGTTTTTCTTCAATCAGAAATATGAAGCTGAATGCGGTAACGGCAAAAAGGCTTCAATGATGTTTATATTGCTGAGTAATGTTGTCGGTCTGTTTATTTTGTTGGCTGTGAACGGATTTAAAATGGAGTACACAGGTTTTACATTTGTTTTTGCTCTGATTGCTGCCGTAAACATGCTGCTTTATAATATCTGCAGCATGAAAGCACTCGGTAAAATCAATCTTTCTTTGTATTCTCTTTTCAGTATGCTCGGCGGAATGGTGCTTCCGTTCTGTGCAGGTGTATTTTTCTTTGATGAAAAGTTCACTTGGGGTAAGGTTATTTGTCTTGTAACAGTTGTTGCCGCATTACTTCTTAATGTTAAAAAAGGTGAAAAACAGAATGGTACAATTTATTATATAGGTATCTTTGTTTTTAACGGAATGAGCGGTGTGATTTCAAAATTCTTTCAGGCGTTACCATATGAAAAAACAAGCGAAGCTGCATATTCCGTATGGAGTGCACTTCTTACAGTTGTTTTTGCATCTGTAGCATTGATATTTATGAATAAAGATAAGACAAAAATCAGCCTGAAATCTGTCTGCTGGAGTTCGGGATACGGTGTTCTTAATAAAATCGGTAATCTATTGTTGCTTGTGGCATTGGCACAACTTCCCGCATCCGTGCAGTATCCGATGGTAACAGGCGGCGTAATGATTGTTTCAACACTTCTTAGCTATTTTACACCCAAGAAACCCGGTGTGCGTGAAATTTTATCGGTCATTCTTTCATTTGCAGGCATAATGGCTTTGATTTTGTTATAAGCGAGGTAATATTATGAAAAAGATAAGACTTGGTATTTTCGGTTTAGGTCGTGGCAGCGGATTTGCAGAGCCTATTATTGCAAACGGCGGTGAAGTTGTTGCAATGTGTGACCGTGATGTTGCAAAAATGGAAAGTGCTGCGGAAGACCTTGAGAATAAACCTGCTTTTTACGAGAATTTTGATGAATTCATAAATCACGACATGGATGCTGTTTTTCTTTCAAACTGTTTTCATGAACATGCGGAATTCGCAATAAAATGCCTTGAAAAAGGTCTTCACGTTTTATGCGAATGTACAAGCAACATAACTATGGCAGAAGGTGTTGCTCTTGTGCGTGCTGCTGAACAGAGCAAAGGTATATATATGCTCTCTGAAAATTATCCGTTTATGCAGTTCAATCAGGAAATGAGAAAGATATACCGTGGAGGAAGTCTCGGTAAAGTCCTTTTTGCTGAAGGTGAATATAATCATCCGTTTAATATGGACGATAAAGAAACACATAAATCATTGCGTCCTTATCCTTCACACTGGCGAAATTATCTTCCCCGTACATATTATATTACTCATTCTCTTGCACCGCTTATGTATATCACAGGTGCTATGCCAAAACGAGTCACTGCATTTCCCGTTTATGCTCCTTTTGATGAATTCAGTATCTGCGGTTCATTTGTAGGTGACCGCTCAGCAGTTATCACATGTCTTAATGATGATGCATCTGTATATCGTGTTACAGGTTGTGCTGCATACGGTGCTCATGGTAATTCATACCGAATCTGTGCAACAAAAGGACAGATTGAAAATCTCAGAGGTTATGATAATATGGTTTGTCTCAGATATAATGATTGGGAGACACCTGAAAATACCGATAGTGAACGCATATATGAACCCGAATGGGATGAAGAGACACGTGAAATAGTTGAAAGAGCAGGTCATGGCGGCGGTGATTTCTTTGTTATAAAAGAATTCTTTGATTGTATCCGTGAAAACAGAAGGCCTGAAATGGACGAGTATTTTGCAACTGTGTGCGCATCGGTTGCAATTCTCGGCCACAGAAGTATGCTTGAAAACGGTATGCCCTATGATATACCCGATTTCCGTAATGAAGAAGACAGAAAAAAATACGAAAACGATATACTTTCACCTTTCTACGGAAAAGACGGGTTAGCGCCGACACTTCCTTGTTGTTCAAAGCCTGATTTCAGACCGACAGAAGAGCAGTATAAAAACTATCTGGAAATGGTCGGAGAATAAGAAAATTAAAACGGAAGTGGATTATAATGTATGAACTTATAAAGCTGACAGAAAACAGCTATTATATTCAGAGTCCTGCAAAAATAGGTCTTGTCAGGCTGAATAACACTGATGTATGTCTCATTGACAGCGGTAATGATAAAGATGCAGGACGAAAAATCCGTCAGATTCTTGATAAAAACGGATGGAAACTGACAGCAATATTCAATACGCATTCAAATGCTGACCATATCGGCGGCAATAAGTATCTGCAGTCACAGACAGGATGCAGAATCTATGCACCCGGTATTGAATGTGATTTTACAAATCATCCTTTGCTTGAACCGTCATTTTTATACGGAGGATTTCCATGTAAAGATCTCAGGCATAAATTCCTGATGGCACAGGAAAGTGAAGCTGAAAAACTTACTGCAGATGTTTTGCCGGACGGCTTTGAAATTATCAGTCTGAAAGGTCATTTCTTTAATATGGTCGGTTTCAGAACGCCTGATGATGTTGTTTATCTTGCAGACTGCCTTTCAAGCAAAGCAACTCTTGATAAATATAAAATCGGATTTATTTATGATGTTGCTTCATATCTTGAAACACTTGAAACTGTTAAAATTCTTAAAGCCAAAATGTTTGTTCCGTCTCATGCCGATGCAACAGAAGATATATCAGATCTTGCACAGTATAATATTGATACTGTTTATGAAATTGCAGAAAAAATCTGTAATATCTGTTCGGAACCGATTTGTTTTGAGAAGATTCTGAAAAAACTATTTGATGAATATTCACTCAGTATGAATTTTGAACAGTATGTTCTTGTGGGAAGTACTGTCCGTTCATATCTTTCATGGCTGAAAGAACAGGGAAGACTTGATGCTCTGTTTGAAAACAATATGCTTCTCTGGAAGACTCAGCAATAATATTTCTGTATGATACAAAATTTGGTTGAATTTATTATTTTTTAATAGTATAATAAACTGTAATAAAAAAGAAAGGAGAATGTTGTCATGGCATTTCTCAATAAAATTATCGCATTAATATTAATTCCTTTCGTTATGAATCCTGCTTCACCTGTTCTTTCAGTAATGAAGCTGATTTTTGCTGAAAAAGAAGTTATTTCTCTCTCAGAAAACGGTGTAGGATCAGAAAATGATCCCGTTTATCTCACAGCTCACAGAGGTATCACAGCAGTAGCTCCCGAAAACACAATTCCTGCTTATGAAAAGGCTGTTGAACTCGGTTTCTACACAGCAGAGTGTGACATTCTTCTCACAAAGGACAATGTGTGGGTGCTCAATCATAATGACACAACAGATAAGATGTTCTTTGAAATGGGTAATATTGCAGACTACACTCTTGAAGAGCTCAAAGGTTTTACATACAGACAGGGTGTAAACTTCTGGCAGGAAGGTCTTAAGATCGCAACACTTGACGAATATCTTGATGTTTTTGTGGGTACAGAAACAAGACCTCAGATCGAAATCAAGGCAGACGGTTACGATATGCTTTACACAGTTGTTGATGCTGTAGAAGCAAAGGGACTTGCAGACCAGGCAATTATTATTTCATTTGATTTCGGTCAGCTTGAAACTATCCATGCTCTCAATCCCGATATCGAACTCTGGTATCTTATTGACGAAATCACTCCCGAAGAAATCGCAAAAGCTCAGGCTCTCAGCGATAATGTATGGCTTTCACCCAACTTTGAAAAGAACGATAAAGATTCAATTCAGCTTGCACTTGATGCAGGTATCGGTGTTTCATTCTGGACAGTAAATACTGTTGAAGATGCAAAGATGCTTTACGATATGGGTGTAAGATATATTGAAACAGATATTCTCTGCAACTAAGGTGAAAGTATGGATAATTCATATCTTAAAAATCTGATTTCTCTTAAAGAAAACGGACTTTACAATGAAAATGATCCGATTTATATAACAGCCCACAGAGGCGTTACAATGTATGCTCCCGAAAACACTCTTCCTGCATATGAAATGTCTGTTGAACTCGGTTATTACACAGCAGAATGTGACATCAGACTTACAAAAGACGGTGTATGGGTACTTCATCATAACGGTGACCTTGCGATGTTCGGAAAAGAGGGCACAATTGAAGATCATACATACGAAGAGCTTTGCTCCTATAAGTATGTAAGAGGTACAAACTGTGATATGGACGGACTTAAAATCTGCACACTTGATGAATACCTTGATGTGTTTGTCGGTACTCAGACAAGACCTCAGATTGAGATAAAAACCGAAACTTATGACACTCTCGGTACAGTTGTTGATGCAGTTGTAAAAAAGGGAATGACAAAGCAGTCAATTGTAATTTCATTTGACCTTAGACAGCTTCAGATTATCCATGACCTGAATCCTGATATTGAACTGTGGTATCTTATCGGAAAAATTACTCCCGAAAATATCGCTGAAGCCAAGGCAATCGGTGATAATGTGTGGCTTTCACCCTGTTATGATGATAACGATGATGACTCAATAAAGCTTGCACTGGATGAAAAAATCGGCGTTTCATTCTGGACAGTCGATACTGTTGCAGATGCAAAAAGACTTTATGACCTTGGTGTGAGATATATCGAAACTGATATTGTCTGCAAATAACTTATTGACCGTCAGAAATGGCGGTCTTTTTTTTGTTACTTTTTTAACATATTATGTTGACTTAACAGTATGTGTGTTGTATAATTTATATGTCTAAATTTTTTGAAAGAGGAAGATTTCAATGATCGATTACAAAATGGAGCTGAATGACGAGCAGATTGCCATACTTAAAGGCGAAAAAGGCGAAGCCATGCAGCAGGTTCTTGAAACTATCGTTCTTTTCGGCGATATTTTCGGTGCAAAAAGACTTGTTCCCGTAACTCACAAAGACACTCATCTTGTTACTTCTTTCGGTATGGGTGTTCTTAAACCCCTTTATGCTTGTATGGAAAAGCTCACAAGCGAAGGTATCAAGGCTCAGGGTTATCTCACACTTGACCCAAGACCTCTTGACTATGAAAATGTAAAATGTAACATTGTTGAAAAGATTGTTTTCAATAAGGTTATGTATTCAATGCAGGCACCTTATGAAGAGTATCTTAAGAAGCTCGGTCTTAAGGATAAGAACGCATTCACATGTACTTGCTATCTTGACGAAGTAGGCAACACACCTAAGGAAGGCGACGTTATCGCTTGGGCTGAATCAAGTGCTGTTGTTTACGCAAACTCTGTTCTCGGTGCAAAATGCAACAGAAACAGCGGTATGATCGACCTTTTCGGTGCTATCCTCGGTTATGTACCTGAATTCGGATTCCTTACAGATGAAGGCAGAAAGGCTACATGGAAAGTTTATGTAAAGACAACTAAGAAGCCCGAAGCTCAGATTCTCGGTTCAGCAATCGGTATGAAGGTAATGGAAGAAGTTCCTTATGTTTATGGTCTTGATGCATTCATCGGCGATGAACTCAACGATGAAAACAAGTCATACCTTAAAGACTTCGGTGCTGCGACAGCTTCAAACAGTGCTGTTGGTCTTTATCACATCGATAACCTTACTCCCGAAGCTAAGAAGCAGGGTGAAAGCCTTATCAAGGACGATGCAAAGGTTTATATTATTGATGATGAAGAGCTTGAAAGAGTTTATAAGTCATATCCCGTTATGTGGAAGAAACCCGATGCAAAGCCCAATCTTTGCTTTATCGGTTGTCCTCACCTTACATACGATCAGCTTTGTCAGTGGACAACAAACATCGTAAACGGTCTTAAGGAAACAGGCAAGAAGAAGGTTGTTCTCCGCACAATCATGACAGCATCACCTGACGTTGTTGAAAAATTCAAGAAGACAACAAAGTATCAGCTTCTTATGCGTAGCGGTGTTAAGCTTTCATCAATCTGTCCTCTTATGTACACAAACAATCCTGTTGCAAGAGGTATGCATAACATCATCACAAACTCAAATAAACTGCGTACTTATTCTACTTCCAGATATTATAAAGATGCAGATATTCTTGATATTATCACAGGTAAATAAGGGGGTAAAATAAAATGAAAGAATTCAAAGGCAGAGTTATTGCAGCAGGTAACTGGGAAGGTGAAGCTGCAGTTTCAAAGGGTGGCTTCAATACACTTGCTTCATTCCAGTCAAGTGCTATCGGCGGTAAGTCAGAAGCAGTTGTAGGCGACCAGAATAACAAAGATCTTTACGGTAAGAATATTACAGGCAAAGCACTTTGTCTCCCCATCACAATCGGTTCAACAACAGGCGGTCTTGTTATCCAGACTGTTTGTCAGATGGGTATTACTCCTGACTGTTATCTTTTCTCAGAGCATATTGACTCACTTGCAGCAAGCGGAATCGTTCTTGCAAGAGTATGGGAAAAGAGTCCTGTTATCTGTATTGACCAGCTTGGCGAAGAATTCCTCGCAACAGTCAAGACAGGCGACAAGCTCAAGGTTACAGAAGACGGTACTGTTACAATTCTTTAATAAAACTCAAAGGGGGAGCCGAAAGGTTCCCCTTAATTTAAAGGTGATTTTATGTTTTCAGCAAAAAGCTTCGATTTTCTGATTGAAAACCGTTTCAACAACAGCAAGGAGTGGTTCCATGAACACAAGAATATATACGATGAACATGTTCTGAAACCTCTTACTGAACTTGCAATTGAAATGACATCCACAATAGAAAGTCTTGACCCAACTATTGTCACAACACCAAAAATCAATAAAGTTCTTTCCAGAATTTACCGTGACACAAGATTTTCAAAAGATAAATCTCTTTTCAGGGAATCAGTGTGGCTTTCATATAAAAAAGATAAAAAAGAATTCCGTCATTATCCTGAGTTTTTTGTTGTAATCACTCCGCAGGTGCTTATGTACGGTTGCGGTTATTATTACATGATGCCTGAAACAGTAAAAGTGATGCGTGAAATGATTGAAGAAAATCATCCTGCATGGCAGAAGGCATTGAAAGCATATGAAAAACAGGACATATTTGAGCTTGAAGGGGATATGTATAAACGTACCAAATATCCCGATTATCCTGAGAATATCAGAAACTGGCTCGACAGAAAAACAGTCTGCTGCACAAAATACAGCACTGATTTCGATCTTGTATTTTCTGATAAACTTGCTCAGAAGATATGTGAAGATATTGTGCTGATGAAAGATGTTTATGATTTTCTTGTTTTGTGTGAGCAGAAAGCAAGGGGAGTCATAAAGTATGACTGATGCTGAAAAATATGTCAGAGAGCGTCTGACAGCTTTACAGGACACAGAATACCGTGAATTTCATTCAGCATTGATGCCAACAGTAAAAAAAGAAAAAATAATCGGTGTAAGAGTTCCTGAACTGAGAAAACTTGCCAAATATCTGTTCAGAAACGGAGTGGGAGAGGACTTTATAAAAAATCTTCCCCACACTTTTTATGAGGAAGATAATCTTCATGCTTTTATTGTTGAACAGATAAAGGATTTCGACCGTTGTCTTTCTGAAACAGAAAAATTTCTGCCGTATATTGATAACTGGGCAACATGCGATATGTTTTCGCCTAAAGTTTTTGCAGACCATACCGATATTATATATTTAAAAAGTCTTGAATGGATTGCATCTGATGATACATATACAATCCGTTACGGTATAGGCATGCTTATGCGTTATTTTCTTGATGAAAATTTCAAAGAAGATGCTCTGAAAATTGTTTCCCGTATAAAAAGTGAAGAGTACTATGTAAACATGATGATCGCCTGGTTTTTTGCAACAGCACTTGCGAAGCAGTATGATTCCGCAATAAAATATATTGAAACCAACACTCTTGATTCATGGGTACACAATAAAACGATTCAGAAAGCAATTGAAAGCAACAGAATCAGCAAAGATACAAAAAATTATCTGCGCACGTTAAAATTATAAGAAAAAACCGCATCATCTGATGCGGTCATTTTATTTGGTCTTAGAAAATCTCTGAGCATAGGCACATCTTCTGCAAAGCTCTTCCGAAGCCTTTCTGCAATCGAAAGCAGACTTCATTGCAGCAGCTCTTTCTGACGACAGAATTGATTCAATGTCAGAATCAAAAACATTCCCCAGATTTATAACACCGTCGCTGTCAAGACAACATGGCACAATAGTGCCGTCGCAGAGAATTCCGAAATGGTCTCTCAGACCGTAGCAGAAAACTTCATCACCCTGAATTTCGGCATTTTTATCAGGCCATCCGAATCTGTCTCCGTATTCGATAAACATTTTGTTTCTGATTCTGAGACCTTTTGAATTTTCTGCCCAATCGCCGTCAAAACGACTGCGGAAATAATCAATCGCAAAGTTGTTTTTCGCTTCATCAATGCCGTTATTCCAGAATCGCAGCACAATGATAACTCCTGCATAGTTTGCTTTTTCGGCAAAATCAGCAATCTTTCCCAGATAGTTCAGGTATTCGTCATTATCGGATTCTTCAAAGCTGTGCACAGATATATTCACTTTGTGAATGCCTGCATTTATTATGTCATCACCGCATTTATTCAGCAGAGTGCCGTTTGTGGTAATCATTGATTTATAGCCTTTGTTCTTTGCTGTTTTTAGGAAAACCGGCAAAAGCGGGTGAAGCAGAGGCTCACCCATAAGATGATAATAAATATATTCAGTCTGCCCTGAGAGCCTGTCAAGAATGAGATTGAACGCATCTTCCGACATGAAGCGTTTGTCTCGTGAATGCCCGTGACAGAACGAACAATTCATATTGCAGACATTTGTGATTTCAATATAGACACGTGAATACATACTATCTCTCCGATAATATAAATTGAAGTTTCAACAAAAAGCCTTGAAAACCGATGGTCTTCAAGGCTTTGGAGCTGCTAACCGGATTTGAACCGGTGACCTCATCCTTACCAAGGATGCACTCTACCGACTGAGCTATAGCAGCATATTTAATTTGCAACAGTCATATTATACACATCGGCAATTGCTTTGTCAAGTGATTAATATAATTTGTTTATTTTGTTCTTGAAGTATTTGAGTGCATGTGTTATACTTTCACAGATAAATTTCAGAATCGGGTGATTTTATGTCTGACTATGAACAGCGATTAGGCACGCAGAAAATGCTTCCGCTTATATTTTCCATGTCGTTACCTGCTGTGGCAGCACAGCTTGTGAATCTTCTTTACAGCATCATTGACAGAGTTTATATCGGTCACATTCCCGATGTGGGAACAGATGCTCTTGCAGGAATCGGAATCACGTCTTCGGTTATCGTGCTTATTGCCGCATTTTCACAGATTGTAGGCAGTGGCGGAGCACCTCTTGCAGCGATGGCTCTTGGCAGCGGTGACAGAGAAAGGGCAGGAAAAATCCTGGGCAACGGTTTTGTTCTGCTTATAATTTTTTCAGTTGTACTTTGTGTACCTGTATATATTTTTATGAAGCCTATACTGAATCTTATAGGTGCATCAGATGTAACATTCACTTATGCCGCAGACTATCTGTCTGTGTACCTTACAGGTACGATATTTGTTATGTTCACAACAGGTCTTACAACTTTTATCAACGCACAGGGCAGATCAAATATTGCAATGGTCAGCGTTCTTATCGGTGCTGCCGCAAATATCGCACTCGATCCGCTTTTTATTTATGCTTTTGATATGGGAGTAAAAGGTGCTGCTGTTGCTACTGTAATATCTCAGTTTCTCAGTTCTGTTTTTGTTCTCGGATTCCTTTTTTCTAAGAAAGCCTCTCTTCGCATTGAGAAAAAATACATGAAGCCTGAAGCCAAAATTCTCGGACGGATGTTTTCACTCGGTGTTGCACCGTTTATAATGGCAAGTACGGAAAGTCTTATCGGATTTGTGTTCAACAGTACGCTTAAAATCTACGGTGACGTTTATGTCAGCGCACTGACTGTTATGCAGAGTGCAATACAGATTGTGGGCGTGCCTCTGAGCGGATTTTCGCAGGGATTTGTGCCCATTATCAGCTATAACTACGGTACCGGCAACACAAAACGCATAAAAGAATGCTTTAAAATTGCAATGACCGTTATGTTTACTGTCAATTTCGTTCTGTTGTTGCTGATGGCAATTTTCCCTGAATTTACAGCTTCAATGTTCACAAAGGATGAAAATCTTATCAGAGTGGTAGGAGAGTATATGCCTGTATTTGTCGCTGGTATGACAATTTTCGGTCTGCAGAGATGTTGCCAGAATATGTTTGTGGCATTGGGTCAGGCAAAAACATCGCTGTTTATCGCACTGCTGAGAAAAGTTATTCTGCTCGTACCGCTTGTGTATGTGTTTTCAAAGTTCTTCGGAGTTACGGGCGTATATGCGGCGGAATCCGTTGCGGATGTACTTGCTGCAACAACATGTACGGTCTTGTTTGCAATAAAATTCCCGAAAATCATGAAAGAAAAACAGAAAATATAAATTCAGATGTACAATAGCACAAAATGACGCAATTTCGGGGCTTTATAATGTTTATTTTCACTATTGCAAAAACAGTTTTTTTTTAATATAATGTTATGCGTATATATTCAGTAAACTATGAGGTGCTAAAATGATCAAAGTAGTAAAGTTCGGCGGTTCTTCACTTGCTGATGCAAATCAGTTCCGTAAAGTTGCCGATATTATCAAAAGTGACCCCAGCAGAAGATATGTTGTTGCTTCTGCACCCGGTAAAAGAGACACACACGACGTAAAAGTTACAGATATGCTTCTTCAGTGCTTCCGTCTTGTAAGAGACAAGAAGAGTATTGACGAAACATTCGATAAAATCACAGAAAGATATAACGGCATTATCCGTGATCTCGGTATTGATTTCTCACTTGAAGAAGATCTTCAGGGCATCAAGGTTGCAATCATGCACCATGCAAGCCAGGATTACATCGCAAGCCGCGGTGAATTCCTTAACTCAAAAATCCTTGCAAACTTCCTTGGCTTCCAGTTTATCGATGCAGAAGAAGGTATCTTCTTCGACGAAAACGGTGTTCTTGACATCGAAAAGACAGATAAGGAGCTGGGCAGACTTCTTGATTACCATGAATATGCAGTTATTCCCGGTTTCTACGGTGCAACTCCTGCAGGCATGATCAAGACATTCTCAAGAGGCGGTTCAGACGTTACAGGTTCAATCGTAGCACGTGCTGCAAACGCAGATATCTATGAAAACTGGACAGACGTTTCAGGTATGCTTATGGCTGATCCCCGTTGTATCGAAAATCCCCAGCCTATCCCCGAAATTACATACAGAGAACTTCGTGAACTTTCATACATGGGTGCAACAGTTCTTCACGATGAAGCTATCTTCCCCGTAAGAAAAGCAAGAATACCCATCAACATCAGAAACACAAACTGCCCCGAAGCACCCGGAACAATGATTGTTCACAAGGCATCAAGCAACAATGTTCCCACTGTTATCACTGGTATTGCAGGTAAGAAGGGTATCACAGCTATTCACGTTGAAAAGGACATGATGAACGCAGAACTCGGTTTTGGCAGAAAAGTTCTTGAAGTTCTTGAAAACCACAAGGTTTCATTCGAGCATCTTCCCTCAGGTATCGACACAATGAGTGTACTTGTTTCTGCAGATGCACTCGGTTCACACAAGGGTTCAATCACTGCAGACATCGTTAAGAAGGTCAATCCCGATTCAATCACACTTGTTGAAGGACTCTGCCTTATCGCTATCGTAGGCCGTGGTATGGTAAATACTGAAGGCACTGCAGCAAGAGTTTTCACTGCACTTGCAAATGCAAAGGTCAATGTAAGAATGATCGATCAGGGTTCAAGTGAAATCAACATCATCGTTGCTGTTGAAGAAAAAGACTACCATAAGACAATCGAAGCAATTTACAATGAGTTTGTAAAATAAAATTCAGGGAGCAGAAATGCTCCCTTTTTTATGTTACTGAAATAATATTTATTTATTTTTTATTTTATATTGCAAAAGCAATCCAAAAGTGTTACACTCAGTTATATTATTATATATTCTGGTGAGATTATGAAGATTGTTATTGCTGGATGCGGAAAAATAGGGCAGACTGTTATCGGCAGACTTGTTGCCGAGGGTCACGATGTTATTGCAATCGATTCCGATAAAGATGTGCTCGATGAGCTTACTAATATTTACGATATAATGACTATTTGCGGCAACTGTGCAGACAGTGATGTGCTTGATGAAGTCGGTATCCGTGAAACAGAACTTTTTATTGCTCTTACAGGCTCCGATGAACTCAATATGCTTGCGTGTTTCTTTGCAAGAAGACTTGGTGCATCAAATACCATTGCCCGTATCAGAAACCCCGAATATAACGACGACAGTCTTGTTTTTCTTCGTAAGGAACTTGACTTGTCAATGTCAATAAATCCTGATATGCTGACTGCTGCAGAGCTTTTCAACATTCTGAGAGTACCGTCAGCGGTCAAAATCGAACATTTCTCACGCCGCAATTTTGAAATGATAGAAATTATTATAAAAAGCGGCTCAGACCTTGAAGGTGTCAGACTTGCTGATATGAAGGGCAGATACGGATCAAAAGTTCTTATCTGTGCTGTTGCAAGAGGTGAAGATGTCTACATTCCCGATGGTAATTTTGTGCTCAGAGATGGTGATAAAATCAGTGTTTCTGCAGATCATTCAGATATGAGCAAACTTCTGAAAACACTTGGTATTCATAAAAAGAAGTCAAAGAATGTTATGCTTCTCGGCGGAAGCAAATCAGCATTTTATCTTGCAAAAATGCTTATCAATTCAGGAGCTTCAGTCAAAATAATTGAAAAAGATCTGAACCGTTGTGAAGAGCTTTGCGAAAAGATTCCGCAGGCGATGATAATTCACGGAAACGGTGTTCAGCAGGAGCTTCTTCTTGAAGAAGGCTTGCGTTCAATGGATGCTTTTGTGGCTCTTACCGGTATGGATGAGGAAAATATTCTTATTTCCATCTATGCTGCAGCGAACAGTGTTCCTACTGTTATTTCAAAGGTCAACAGAAGTGAACTTGCCACAATGGGTGCAAGACTCGGACTTGATTGTATTGTTTCTACGAAAAATATCACAGCGGATATTTTTGTACGTTATGCAAGAGCGCTTGAAAATTCTGTCGGAAGTAATGTTGAAACACTTTATAAAATTATGGACGGCAAAGCTGAAGCGCTTGAATTCAGAATTCAGCCTGATTCTTCAATTACTGAAATTCAGCTTAAAGATCTTAAAATAAAGAAGAATATTCTTATAGCAGGAATTATCAGGGGTAAGAAGATTATTATCCCCGGCGGTGATGATGTAATTCTCGGAGACGATAAGGTTATCGTTGTTTCACGTGATCATAAACTTAATGATATTGAGGATATATTAGGGTAAATAATATGAATCGCAGATTTGTTTTTCGTTTATTGGGGAAAATGTTTATGGTGACATCAGCACTTATGGTGTTGCCGCTTATAGTATCTCTTGCATACGGTGAAGATTGTTATACTTCGTTTCTTTTAAGTATGGGTATAAGTCTTGCTGTTGGTTTTCCCCTTATGGTTTTCAATAAAACTGAAGACCGTGTTATATATGCAAAAGAAGGATTTGTTGTCGTTGCGCTGCTGTGGATCTGTATGTCTGCAGTGGGTGCATTACCGTTTGTTTTGAGCGGAGAGATTCCGTCTTATGTTGACGCATTTTTTGAGACTGTCAGCGGGTTTACAACAACAGGTGCTTCAATTCTCACAAATGTGGAAGCACTCAGCAAAGGCCTGCTTTTCTGGCGCAGTTTCACACACTGGGTCGGTGGCATGGGTGTACTTGTGTTCATTATGGCGATTCTTCCTGCTTCAAATGATCGATCCATTCATATTTTAAGAGCAGAAGCACCGGGACCCATAGTCGGAAAACTTGCTCCGAAAATGCGCGACACAGCGATCATTCTTTATCTCATTTATGTTGTTCTGACTGTAATTGAGTTTGTAATGCTTCTTTGCGGAGGTATGTCTGTTTTTGATAGTCTCGTGCATACTTTCGGTACAGCAGGAACTGGCGGTTTCGGTATAAAGAATGACAGCATTGCATCATACAGTCCCTATCTGCAGTGGGTAATAACAGTATTTATGATGATTTTCGGTGTGAATTTCAATCTGTATTATCTTATACTGATAAAAAAAATAAAGAACATATTCAAAAGTGAAGAACTCTGGGTTTATGTCGGAATTTCCGTTGTTTGCACAGCGGTAATTGCAATAAATATAAGCGGTATGTATGATAGTTTTTCAGAAACACTCAGAGCTTCATCTTTTCAGGTTGCATCAATCATAACGACAACGGGATATTCAACTGCTGATTTTAATCTCTGGCCTGAATTATCAAAAACAGTTTTGCTTATTCTCATGTTTATGGGATCATGTGCAGGATCAACTGCAGGTGGTTTTAAGATTTCCCGTGTTATACTTCTTTTTAAAATGATAAAAAGGGAAGTTAAAATATTGCTTCATCCTCGTGCTGTAAGTGTTGTCCGCTTTGAAGGCAAGAAGATTGAAGAACCTGTTATGAAAAGTCTTTCTGCATATTTTTCAATATATGTTTTTTGCTTCATAAGTATTTTTATTCTGATTTCATTAGACGGAAAATTTGATATTCTGACCAATCTGAGTGCATCAGCATCATGTTTTAATAACATCGGTCCGGGACTTGGCTCTGTGGGACCTGCGCTCAATTATGCGGATTATTCCGTATTTTCAAAGATTGTTCTTTCTGTGGCTATGCTTCTGGGACGACTTGAAATATATCCGATTCTTTTCTTTATGTCACGTGCTGCATGGTCAAAAAAATAAAGAGGTGAAAAATGCCTTTTCAGATTGTCAGAAATGATATTACAAAAATGAATACTGATGTTGTTGTCAACGCTGCAAACTCTGCTCTTCGTATGGGGTCCGGAGTTTGCGGTGCTGTTTTTAATGCGGCGGGTGTTGATGCTTTAACTGAAGAATGTCAAAAAACAGGACATTGCGATGTTGGCGCTGCTGTCATCACAGGTGGTTATAATCTTTGCAGATATATAATTCACACTGTCGGACCTGTATGGAAAGGCGGATTTTCAGGCGAAAAAGAAAAGCTTGCCTCTTGCTATAAAAACGTGCTTGAATGTGCTTATGAAGTCGGAGCAGAGAGTATAGCAATTCCTCTTATTTCTTCAGGTGTTTACGGATATCCCAAGGATAAAGCGATGAAAGTCGCTGTTGAAACAATTGCGGCAAGCGATTATCTGACAGAAATGGATATCTATCTTGTTCTTTTTGACAAGGCTGCTGTTACACAGGGTAATAAGTACAGCAAAGTTCAGGAATTTATAAATGATAACTATATTTATGAAGCTCCATATGCAAGAAGACGTATTGAGGACATAGAGCAGAGTATTGTGTTTTCAGAATGCTGCTGTATGTCTGCGCCGACAATTGCAGAAATGTTGACAGAAATCGATGAATCGTTTTCTGAAGCTCTTCTGCGCATGATCGATGAAAAAGGACTTAAGGATTCAGATGTCTATAAAAAAGCCAATATAGACAGAAAGTTGTTTTCAAAAATCCGTAATAATAAATATTACAGTCCCAGAAAAAACACTGTGATAGCCTTTGCAATCGCTCTTGAATTATCTCTTGAAGATACAAATGCATTTCTTTCAAAAGCAGGTTATGTGCTTTCGCACAGCAACAAGGCTGATATTATTATTGAGTATTATATCAAAGAAAAAATATATGATATATTTGAAATAAATGAAACGTTGTTTGAATTTGATCAACCGTTGCTTGGTGTATAAAAATGTCGCTTTGAATGCGACCTGAACATAATAAAAATCTCCTATAATATGTTTGTAAGTTGAAACAGACATATTATAGGAGGTAATTTTTTATGAAAAAGAACAACACTACAGAAATGGTATTTATTCTTGACAGAAGCGGCTCAATGTACGGTCTTGAAAAAGATACAATCGGCGGATTTAATTCAATGCTTGGCAAACAGAAAAATCAGGACGGTGAAGCATTTGTCACAACAGTATTGTTTGATCATGAATATAAAATTGTTCATGACCGATTAGCTGTTAATGAAGTACCGGAAATGACAGCGAATGATTATCAGGTAAGAGGCAGCACAGCTCTGATTGATGCAATCGGTAAAACAATCCGACATATTGCAAATATTCACAAGTATGCAAGAAAAGAAGATGTGCCTGAGAATACAGTTTTTGTTATTATTACAGACGGTATGGAAAACGCAAGTCGTGAATTTACATCTGATAAAGTCAAGACTATGGTTGAGCATGAAAAGCAAAAATACGGTTGGGAATTTATTTTTCTCGGAGCAAATATAGATGCCGTTAAAACTGCAAAGCATTTCGGCATAGAAAGTAACAGGGCTGTAAACTATAATAGTGACAGTCAGGGAACTGCTATAAATTATGAAGTTGTATCAGATGCTGTTTCATGTTGCAGAATGAGCATGCCTCTGAGCGAAGATTGGTCACGCAGAATTGATGATGATTATAAAAAGAGAAAAACAAATTAAAACACATCAAAAAAATAACCGTCGAAAGACGGTTATTTCTGTTATAATTCATATATTCCTGAATCAAGAACAACAATTTCAATATCTTTGAATCTGAAATATTTATTTACAGGCTCAGAAAATTCAAGATAGTCTGTGACATTGAGTGTGTCAATGTCAATTTTTCTGATTTCACAGGATGCTTTATTGCATACAAAAACACCGTCTGTGTAATAAGAAACAGAAATCGGCATGTTGAAAGCTGTGTTGTCATCGCCGCCGATTCTCATGATGATTTTCTGTGCAGATATTGAATATCTGATAACTGCATTTCTCTGGGGCACAACGCTCCATATGCTGTTGCCGTCAAAAGCAACATCACGTGCAGGTGCGTTATTGTAGTAAAGGTCACCTGTTTTTACTATTTTACCTTTATCATCGAAATGTCCCATTTCTCCTGTCGGATAAATAACAATAGTGTGATGATTCGGGAGTTTTACAGTGTCGCAAGTTATATAATCACCGAGCTTTTCGGAAATCTTTTCATATGCCATTCCGAATTTGTTCAGAAGATAAACACTTTTTGTTACTGTTGTGATTTCGCTTGAGTGTGCATCATAACTGAAAAATGATACTCTGTTGACACCGTCGGTTGTCTTTTCACTTCTTACAAATATTAATCCTGCAGAAAATGGAACAATATCAATAACATTTACATTCAGAATCCGTTTCACGGTGTTTCCTCCGAGTTTGTTATATTGTAACAAAGAGTCATAAGGCTGTCGTTCAGATGAACATTTTCAACTATAGCATCTGGAAAGTCATCACTGATGTTGTAGTGACTGAAATTCCAGAAAGCGTTAATGTTGCAGTCAATAAGTTTCTGAGTAACATCTTTTCCCGCATTTGAGGGAATGCAAAGAATAGCTGCTGTGGGTTTGTGTTCCTCGCAGAATTCTTCCAGCTGGCTGAAATGTCTGATTGCAAAATTACCGATTCTGATTCCTGTGAGTTTTTCATCTGAATCAAAAAGTGCAATCAGATTGAAGCCTCTTTTCTGGAAATTCAGATGCTGGGCAATTGCTCTGCCGAGATTGCCCGCACCGATGAGTATAACATTGTAGTAATTATCAATACCTATAATATGACCTATCTGTTCTCTTAACTGAGTTATATTATAGCCATATCCCTGCTGACCGAAACCGCCGAAGTGGTTTAAGTCCTGTCTGATCTGGGATGCAGTCAACCCCATTCTGCGTGAAAGCTCGTTTGATGATATTCTTTCCATTCCTTCATCAAGCAGCATCCCGAGAAAGCGGTAATAGCGGGGAAGTCTTGAAATTACATTTTTTGGGATTATATTGTTGCTTTTCATATATTAAAGAGCTTCAACAGTATCCATAACATACTGACCGAATTCACGGCAAGTGCAGCCGTTGTCTCTGCCTGTGATTGTCATTTTCTTTTCTGTAAGCATACAGATGTCAAGAGCTTTTTCAAGCTTGTCTGCTTCTGTCTGCTTACCGATGTGTGAAAGAAGCATTACAGCAGCTCTGAGCATTGAACAGGGATCTGCGTACTGAGCTCTGCCTTCTTTAACCATTCTGGGAGCAGAACCGTGGATAGCTTCAAACATAGCATACTTCTTACCGAGGTTAGCTGAACCTGCAGTACCTACACCACCCTGGAATTCAGCAGCTTCGTCTGTGATGATATCACCGTAAAGGTTGGGAAGAATGAATACCTTGAAATCTGTTCTTCTCTTGGGGTCGATAAGCTTAGCAGTTGTGATATCGATGTACCATTCATCAGTTGTGATTTCAGGGTAGTCTTTACCTACTTCTTTACAGAGATTAAGGAACTTACCGTCTGTTGTCTTGATAACGTTTGCCTTCTGAATGATTGAGACTCTGTCTTTCTTGTTGTTTCTTGCATAGTCATAAGCAAGCTTAGCAATTCTCTGGCAGCCTTCTGTTGTTGTAACAACGAAGTCAATTGCAAGTTCATCGTCAACATTTACACCCTTTGAGCCTACTGCATAAGCACCTTCTGTGTTTTCACGGAAGAATGTCCAGTCAATGCCCTGTTCGGGAACTTTTACGGGACGAACGTTTGCAAAAAGATCAAGAGCCTTACGCATAGCAACGTTTGCGCTTTCGATGTTGGGAAGTCCGTCACCTGCCTGAGGGGTTGTTGTGGGCCCTTTGAGGATAACGTCACAAGCCTTGAGCTCTTCAAGAACGTCATCGGGGATAGCTTTCATGTGAGCAACACGGTTTTCGATTGTAAGACCGTCAATATCTTTGAAAACGATTTTGCCCGATGCAACATCGTCTTTAAGAAGATATTTAAGAACAGTTGCAGCTTCATGAGTGATTGTGGGGCCGATGCCGTCACCACCGCAAACACCGATGATGATCTGTTCTTTATTTGCAAAATCTGTAAATTCTTTAACAGACTTGATTTTTTCGTTTCTTTCTGCCTGTTCTCTTATGAGAGCTTCAAATTTTTCAACGGCAGCTTTGATATTTGCTTCTGTCATTTTTTTCACCCTTAAAAATTATTTGTTTGCACCTGTGTAGTTAAGAAGACCGCCGAATGTGAGCATGTTCTTCTGTCTTTCTGAGAAACCGCCTTCAAGAACATATTCTTCGCCCTTTGTTTCGTTAACGAGAACAACATCTGTATCGCCCAGGATTGCAGCTTTTACATCCTTGAGAGTAACTACATCGAACTTGTCGATCTTATCATAATCTTCCGCATTCTTGAATGTGAGAGGAATGATACCTGAGTTGATAAGGTTTGCTTTGTGAAGTCTTGCAAATGACTTTGCAACAACAGCCTTGATACCAAGGTAAAGAGGTACAAGAGCTGCGTGTTCTCTTGATGAACCCTGACCGTAGTTTGCACCGCCTACGATGATGCCTCCGCCCATTGTCTTGCAGTTTTCTGCAAAGTCTTCATCACACTGTCTGAAGCAGAACTGTGAAAGGTGAGGTACGTTTGAACGGTAGGGGAGAATCTTTGCACCTGCGGGCATGATGTGGTCTGTTGTGATGTTATCACCGACCTTGAGTATAACCTTTGTTGCAACTGAATCTGTAAGCGCTGTGCCGAGGGGAACACTCTTGATGTTGGGACCGTAGATAACTTCAACTGCTGATGCAGTGTCTTTGCATGCGGGAAGCTCAACCATGTTGTCGTTGATAAGGAACTTTTCAGGCATGGGGAATTCGGGCATATCGCCGAGTGTCTTTGCAGGATTTGTAAGAACGCCTGTTACAGCTGAAGCAGCAGCAACTTCGGGGCTTACAAGGTAGATGCCTGCATCTGCAGTACCGCTTCTGCCTTCAAAGTTTCTGTTGAATGTACGGAGTGAAACACCCTTTGAATTGGGTGACTGACCCATACCGATACAAGGACCGCAAGCGCTTTCGAGAATTCTTGCACCTGCTGCAATCATATCAGCAAGAGCACCGTTTTCTGCAAGCATTGTAAGAACCTGCTTTGAACCGGGAGCGATTGAAAGGCTTACATTGGGATGAACCTTCTTGCCCTTGAGAATGTGAGCAACCTTCATCATATCCATAAGTGATGAGTTTGTACATGAACCGATACAAACCTGATCAATTGTGATTTCACCGATTTCGTCAACTGACTTTACGTTGTCAGGCATGTGAGGCATTGCAGCCATGGGAACGAGTTCTGAAAGGTTGATTTCAATAACTTTGTCATAAACTGCATCTTCGTCAGCAATGAGTTCCATCCAGTCTTCTTCTCTGTCCTGAGCTTTAAGGAAAGCCTTTGTGACATCGTCTGAGGGGAAAACTGATGTTGTTGCGCCGAGTTCTGCACCCATGTTTGTGATTGTTGCTCTTTCAGGAACTGAAAGTGTAGCAACACCTTCACCTGTGTATTCAATAATTCTTCCTACACCGCCTTTAACGGAGAGAATTTCAAGAACCTTGAGAATAACGTCTTTGGCTGCAACCCAGGGTGAAAGTTTACCTGTAAGATTAACTTTTACGATTTCGGGCATTGTTATGTAGTATGTGCCGCCGCCCATAGCAACTGCTACGTCAAGACCGCCTGCACCCATAGCAAGCATACCGATACCACCGCCTGTGGGAGTATGGCTGTCTGAACCGAGAAGAGTCTTGCCGGGTTTGCCGAATCTTTCAAGATGAACCTGATGGCAGATACCGTTACCGGGTCTTGAAAAACGGATACCTCTCTTCTTTGCAACTGTCTGGATGAATCTGTGGTCATCCGCATTTTCAAAGCCGTTCTGAAGTGTATTGTGATCGATATAGGCAACAGAAAGTTCAGTTTTTACTCTTTCAATGCCCATAGCCTCAAACTGAAGATAAGCCATTGTGCCTGTTGCGTCCTGTGTAAGTGTCTGGTCAATGCGAAGACCGATTTCTTTACCTTTGACCATTTCACCTTCAACAAGATGACTTTTTATAAGTTTTTCTGCAATAGTGTAACCCATAATGTCCTCCATTTTATAAATCTGCATTAAAATACATTATATATAATACAATATTTGCTGAATTGATGTCAAGCATTACTGTTATTTTTTCAACAGGTGTACAATTATTTTTAATTAATATAATATAATTTATTGATTTTTTTGCATTACGGTGTTATTATAATAATTGACATATTTTAATTTAGGAGCGGAATATCAATGGATAAAAAAGTTAAGGCAGGTATTGCAATAGCAGCTGTCGGTTCTGCAGTTGCCGCAAACCTTATAAAAGCTAAAAAATTTGTTCCCGAAGCAAAGGTAAGTGAGCCTCTGCCCGAGGAAAGAGTTGATGTTGAAAGATACACAAAGAATCTTTCAGATGCTATTAAAATCAAGACAATATCAAATGTCGATGAGGATAAAGTTGATTGGGCTGCATTTGATGCACTTCATCAGCTTTTTGAAGAAAGATATCCTCTTATTCACAAAACTCTCAAAAAGGAAATTGTCGGCAAGGCAAGTCTTCTTTATACATGGGAAGGTAAGAATCCCGATCTCGAACCCATTGCACTTCTCGGTCATCAGGACGTAGTGCCTATTTCTGCAGGAACAGAGCAGGATTGGGAACATGATCCGTTCAGCGGTGATATTGCAGACGGTTATGTATGGGGCAGAGGCGCAGTTGATATGAAGAATCATGTTGTAGCTGTGCTTGAATCTGTTGAAACACTTCTTGAAGACGGTTTTGTTCCCGAAAGAACAGTTTATCTGTGCTTCGGTCATAATGAAGAAGTTGTTGCATCTCCCAACAACGGTGCAAAGAAAATTTCTGCACTACTTGAAAGCCGCGGTATAAGACTTGACAGTGTACTCGATGAAGGCGGTGCAATTCTTCCTATCAAAGTTCCCGGAATCATTGATAAGAATCTTGCAGGTATCGGTATTGCAGAAAAAGGTTACTGTGATTACAGAATCAGCCTTACAGCCAAGGGCGGTCACTCATCTACACCTCCCAAGCATACAGCTCTCGGCAAAATGGCGGATGTAATCAAGGATATTGAAAATAATCAGTTCCCCTCAGAGATTACTCCTGTTGTTGACGGAATCCTTGACAGAGTCGGCAGAAACACATCTTTCCTTGCAAGAAACGTTCTTTGCAATGCGAAACTTCTTAAACCCGCTCTTAAAGTTGTAATGTCTAACATTCCCGCTGCAGCTTCATTTGTAAGAACAACAACTGCAGTAACAATGGCATCTGGCAGCCCTCAGGCAAATGTTCTTCCCCAGAAGGCATCTGTTTCTGTAAACTTCAGAATTATGCCCGGTCAGACAATTGCTGATATCAAGACACATCTTCAGAAAGTTATCAAGAATAAGAATGTTGAAATTGAACTTCTTGGCGGTCAGGAACCTTCAAATGTTTCTCCCACAGATTCAAGAGCATTCAAGGCTATTGAAGATATCTGTTACAGAATGAACAACAATAATGTTGCAGCGCCTTATCTTGTTATGGGTGGTACAGACGCAAGAAACTATCAGAACATCTGTGAAAATGTTTACAGATATTCACCGTTCCTTCTTCCCACAAGCCTTCTTTCAACTACACACGGCACTAATGAGAGGATTGAAACATCATCATTCCCTGATGCACTTGCATTCTTTAAGAGATATATTAAAACTCTTGCTTCATGCTGATAAAAATTTACAATATCTCTTGCAAAATAGTATAATTTGTGTTACTATATAACCAAGAAAAAGAAATTTGAAGGTGAGGTGCAGAATATGGAGGGTTTGGATTTCAGCAAAATCATCATTACTCTTGACTATTACATCAGAAAGATTATGGCATTGCTTGATGATCTTCTGCTTATGTTTGGCGGCTCATCAGTAACACCTGAAGACAGTAGTGATGTTTCAGATGAAATTGTATAATCTATAATTAAATAAAGGAGCAGTTACGGGAAAAGGTAACTGCTCTTTTTGTATAAACAACCACCTGTTATAGTTACACAGGTGGTTGTTTGTTGTTATAATAATTTCTTTATGCAATATGAAATGGTAGAAACAGCACCTGCAACAATAAGTCCTTTTTTTACCCAATTCATTGCAACAGCAACTGAAGAAGGAGAGTGTGTGTACATAAATTCCTTTAACGGACGTTCAAGTTTGAAATCTTCAAGGTCTTTTGCTGTAACAGTAAAGGTTTCGTATTTATCGGGACAGCTTTCGTCGATATCGAAAACTCTTCCGCCACGGTTTTTTCCGGGGCCGTAGATGTTGAATCCGAGTCCCTGAGTATAACCCAGATCGAGATTGCCGTGTTTTACAACAAAACTGTTGTTGTGGTCATGACCAAAGAAAAGACCGAGCACATCGCCTTTTTCTTTGAGAGCTTCAACCTGCGGACCTTTTTCGTCAGGAGACGCAGCATTTTCGCCCATAAATGATCTTGCACTAACGGCATAAGAGGGAAGTCTGTAATAATCATCAGCGAATTTACCTGCACCCTGTAATGCTTTGTAAGCGCCTTTTTCAGCTTTTACAAGTGAATCATAGATATCTGCGGGTGGAATATGCTGAAACGCAAGTGCAGGTACATATTTATTATATTTATCCTTATATTCATCACGCTGAGCAATGTATTTATTCACAAGTTCATCTTTGACGGGAGAATATTTTCCTTTTATTTTCAGTCCTGAATCAAAAGTATAAACACTGAATTTTACATCTGATTCATCTTCTGAATATACGGGCAATGAATCAAAATCATAAGTGTTTCCAACAAAATTGTCATAGAGTTTATAGCATCTCCACTGGAATTCTTCATCAGCGTTACCGAAAACATCATGGTTTCCGAAAACTGCAGTAAACGGTATTCCGCTTTCTGCAATGGGGGCAAGAATATTTGAGAGTGTCAATGCGGCATTTGTCTGTGCATCACCTTTTTGCATTGTTACACCGTAGCCCTTTATCTGATCACCGGTAAGAACAATAAGATCAGGCTGAGTAGCAGCAATCAGTTCTCTTATGAGATTGACGGTGTCGGGATTTGTGTTTACAATTTCCTGAATGTCGGATAACTGAAGTATTCTGAATTTACCGTTATTAAATTTTAATTTGTTCATAAAATCACCTTACGATAAAAATAAAAAAGCACTTCATAACCGAAGTGCTTTTTTTTGTGGTGACCCGGACGAGAATCGAACTCGTGTTACCGCCGTGAAAGGGCGGTGTCTTGACCGCTTGACCACCGGGCCATATTACACCGTCAGGCTTAGCTGACGGTTGGTAGCGGCAATCGGATTTGAACCAATGACCTGTCGGGTATGAACCGAATGCTCTAGCCAGCTGAGCTATGCCGCCGTGTTTGTTTCGCTGTGTCTTTCGTTCAGCAACGTGTGTTATTATAGCTCATGAAATCCGATTTGTCAATACCTTTTTTTAAATTTTTTTCAATTTTTTTTAAGGTTTTTTCTAAATGGCTATTTTGCGTGGTTTTTTATAATAATTCGATGATTTTTTTTATAACTACTGTAAGATCGACGGGTTGAGAAGCATTAAGTTCTCTGTAACTCTCTGCGGCAGTATCATCTGCTGTATCGCTGACCTGTCTGATTGCAAGGAAGGGAATACCTGCGTCATAACAAACAGAAGCTTCTGCACCTGTTTCCATGTCGAATTCATTTATATTGAATGTTTCTTTGTATAAATCTTTTCTCTCTTTATCAGCAAGGAATAAATCACCGCAGCCACATGCAGCAGTTTTCATGCCGTCAACTTTAAGCGCTGTTTCCAGAAGATGCTTGTCAGCTTCATAAACATAAACATCCTGAGGCTTTTTGCCTAAGGGATACCCGATAGCGGTAAGATCAAAGTCGCATTCTGTATATGAAGTACCTGCAACGACATCATTTTTTGAAAGACCTGAGATAGCACCTGACAGACCGAAGCTCATGATAGCATCAACTTTGTCATCTGCTATAAGAAAAGCTGCAGATGATGCACCGTTTACTTTGCCGATACCTGCTTTTACTGCTATTATATCTTTACCTGCATATGAGAATTCAACATAATCTCTGTTTCTTTTTCTGTATTCTTTTGCACCGTTTTCTCTTGCGAAATCAAGAAACGGATAATATTCATTTTCGTCTGCAATAACAAAACCGATTTTCATAATTATTATCCTTTCATTGCTTCTTCAAGAGCAACAGCAAGCTGGTCGGGGCAAGATGTGTTTTTGAAACCGCATTTTGTTCCTTTTATTCTTTTGATAACATCTTCAGCTTTCATTCCGTCAACAAGCTGTGATATTCCTTTAAGGTTACCGTTGCATCCGCCCATAAATCTGACATTTGATACAATACCGTCGTTTATGTCAAAAGTGATTTTTGCAGAGCAGACACCTCTGGTTCTGTATTCATAAGTCATGTTTGTCACTCCTGTAATATGTTTTTTATATATATTATCAAAAGATAAAAGTCAAAGCAAGGCAAAATGTAGTTTTTCATGCAAATTAACAAAAAATATTTGACAACAGGCAGATTTTGTTATACAATCTTATATGTAAAATATTATACATATGGAGGTATATAAAAATGGACACAAGATTCGCTATTTCGAATTACCATGACGCAGCTGCAGTTACAAAGCAGCTTGATGAACTTATTGCTCAGCCCATTTACACAATCAAGCCCGAAGCTCTCAAGGCTTACGAAGATGAGTACTACGGCAAGAAGTGTGCAAAGTCAAAGGAAATGATTGCAGAAGCACAGCAGGTTATCCCCGGCGGTGTTCAGCACAACCTTGCATTCAACTATCCGTTCCCCCTTGTATTCACAAAGGCAGACGGCATGATGCTCTATGATATTGACGGTAACGAATATTTCGACTTCCTTCAGGCAGGCGGACCCACAGTTCTCGGTTCAAATCCTCCCGAAGTTCGTGAACAGGTTATCGATCTTCTTAACACATGCGGACCTTCAACAGGTCTTTTCCATGAGTTCGAATACAAACTTGCAAAGAAAATTGCAGACAGTGTTCCCTCAGTAGACATGTTCCGTATGCTCGGTTCAGGTACAGAAGCTTGTATGGCAGCAGTCCGTGTTGCAAGACTTGCTACAAAGAACAAGAACATCGTTAAGATGGGCGGTGCATACCACGGTTGGTCAGATCAGCTCGGTTACGGTATCCGTGTTCCCGGTTCAAAGTTCACACAGTCACACGGTGTACCTCTTTACCTTTATAAGCATACACAGGAATTCTTCCCCGGTGACCTTGATTCACTTGAAAGAGTTCTCAGAAGAAATCAGTTCACAGGCGGCACAGCTGCTGTATTTATCGAACCCATCGGTCCCGAAAGCGGTACAAGACCCATTGACTATGATTTCAATAAGGGTGTTGAAAGACTTTGCCGTAAGTACGGCGCACTCCTTATCTTTGATGAGGTTGTTACAGGTTTCCGTATCGGTATGGCCGGTGCTCAGGGTTATTTCGGTGTTTCTCCTGACCTTACAATCTTCGGTAAGGTAATCGCAGGCGGATATCCCGGTGCAGGCGGTATCGGCGGTAAGAGAGAATACATGAAGTATCTCGGTTCAGGTCTTGATTCAAGCGGTGAAAAAGTCAAGAAAGCATTCATGGGCGGTACAATGGCTGCAACTCCCATTTCTTGCGTTGCAGGTTACTATACTCTTGAAGCTATCGATAAGCAGAATGCTTGTCAGTATGCAGGTCAGATGGGTGACAGACTTACAAAGGGTCTTCAGGAACTTATCAAGAAATACAATCTTCCCTTCGTAGCATTCAACCAGGGTTCAGTATGTCATCTTGAAACTGTTGGTACAATGCACTTCTGTGTTGACTGGTCAAGACCCTGGACAATTCCCAATGTTCTTTCACAGACAAGCGAAAGAAAGAAGGAAATGCAGTACATGGGCGCAGCTTACATGGCAGAAGGTCTCGTAACTCTTGCAGGTTCAAGACTTTACACATCAGCTGCTTATACTCCTGAACTTATCGACGAAGCTATCAGAAGATTCGATAAGGTATTTGCAAACGTTGCTCTTAAGCAGTATTAATATAAAGAGGTGCCCATATGGACATTTTAGAAGCTAAACTTGAAGTTGTCAAAGCGGGTCTCAAACTCGTTGAGTCAGGACTCATTGCCCGTACATGGGGTAATGTCAGCTGCAGAGTGGATGATGAATATTTCGTTATCACTCCCAGCGGAAGAAGCTATGAGTCTCTCACACCCGAAGACATCGTTCTTGTTAAAATTGAAGACTGTTCTTATGAATCAGAGATCAAGCCTTCATCAGAAAAAGGTATTCATGCTGCTGCATATAAAATGCGTCCTGATGTGAATTTTGTAATTCATACTCATCAGAAGAATGCTTCTGCAGTAAGCTTCCTTGGTTACGATATCAATATGGTACCCGAAGAATACAAAGGCATTATCGGTACTGACATTCCTGTTGCATCTTACGGTCTTCCCGGCACAGGAAAGCTCCGCAAAGGTGTTATAGCTGCTCTTGATCGTTCATCATCAAAGGCAATTATAATGTCACATCACGGTGCACTTTGTATCGGTGCTGATTATGATGATGCTTTCGTTGTTGCTGATACACTTGAAAAAGTCTGCGAAAAGTTCCTTCTTGACAGACTTGAGGCAGTTTCAGGTAAAGTCAGCTCAAATATTGCTGCTGTTGCTGAGCATATTGCTGAAATCAGTGACGGTGCAAAGAAGCAGGCTCAGATTTTTGATGCTTATACATCAGAAAGAGAAGGCTCAACTCTCGTTATGACTCCTGTTGACGGCGGTGAAACAGTCAGAATTGACATTGCTACAGGCAATGAAGTTGTTGATTGTGAAACTTACCCCGAAAGTGCAGAGCTTCACAGAGCTGTTTACGCTTCAAGAGAAGATGTTAACTGCATCATTCACTCAAAGAAGCCTGAAATTCTTGCAGCATCTGTAAGGGGCGGAAAGTTCAAGCCTCTTCTTGATGACTTTGCTCAGCTTGTGGGGGTTACACTCAAAACAGGTGAATACAGCCCTGCAAACACTGTAAAGACAGCTAAGAAGGTTGTAAGAAAGCTCAAGGGCAGAAATGCTGTTCTTGTTAAGGATAACGGCGGTATCTGTGTAGCAGGTAACATGTACGATGCAGAAGCTGTTGAAATGGTTCTTGAAAAAGAAATGAGAACTGATGCAGCAGCAAAGCTTATCGGTGACGCAAAATACATCAATCCTGTTGAAGCTTTACTTATGAGAGTTATCTATAAGACAAAGTATTCAAAGAAAACAGAAACAAACAAATAATTAAAAAAAATTTCAGCTCTCCGCAAGGAGGGCTGTTGTTTTTATTATTTTATTATGTTATACTTTTTTTGGTGATTGAAATGAATGATATTCCTGTTTTTGTCGGTGTGAATGAACCGTCTGTTCCACATGAGTTGAGTGGAGATAAAATTGAAATGGATAATATGCAATCCTGCCGTATACCGTCTCTTATTACTCAAGGCGATACAATTATTGCTGCCTGTGACAATGCAAATTGCGGTGCTGATTGGGGATTTATCGAAATTGCTGTCAGATGGAGTTCTGATAACGGAAAAACGTTTGATAAATTGAAAACCGTGTTTACTCCACCTGCGAGAATTGCTCCGAAAAAAGATGAAGAATATACATCAGCTTTTGCAATTGACCCTGTTATGGTTGAATCAGCAGATGGTGCAATAGTTATGATTTTTGATTTTTATCCCGAATGTAAAGGCTTACATAAGGCAGAATTGCTAGAAAAATCAAACGGATATACTGTCGTCAATGGAAAAAGTTTCAGAAAACTTTATGACTCTGACGGAAATATCTGTACTGTCCGTAATGATTGCTTTGTTTATGACAGTGAAGGTAATAAAACCAACTTTTATCTTCCCGATAAACATAATCCTGAATATGCATATCAGACGATAGGTGATATGTATTATACGGAAGGCGATGGTGAATTTATCGGCAGATATTCTCCATTGATTCCTGATAACAAAAACGATAAATATGTCGGCAATATATATCTGAAAAGAACAGGTCATGAAAAATTTCCTGCAGAAAAGAATTATTCGGAAGATAGCTTGTATGAATGTCTTGAAACTTCTGCAGCACCTTTTACTGCACCTGTAACATCATATCTGTTTGTGATGAAGAGTTATGACAAAGGTATAACCTGGTCACAGCCTGTTGATATAACTTCACAGATAAAAACTGACAGTGATGACCCATTTCTCGGTGTAGGTCCCGGTGTCGGATTAAGACTTGACAACGGCAGACTTCTGATTCCTGTTTATTCAGTCGGCACTGCATTTGTGATTTACAGTGATGACAACGGTGACACATGGCAACGTACTGATTTTTGTGAAAATCTTGATGAGTGTCAGTTGGTGCAGTATTCAGATGGTACAATTGGCTGTTTCGGCAGACCTGAGAAGGCAGGTAATATTGTATATTCCGTAAGTTGCGACAACGGAATAAGCTGGAAACGGATGCATACAGAGCTGTATACTTCAAAATGTCAGCATTCTGTAATTCTTGTTCCGAAAAATATTTATACTGCCGATATGGATATGAATAAAGACTATATTCTGTGTTCAAGACCTACAGGTCACAGAGGTAAAGATGAAACAAGAACAGACGGATACATTGCTGTCGGTGAAGTGCAGTCTGATTATTCAATTAAATGGATATCAGAAAAGAAAATCAAAAATGATCTTTGCTATGAAATTTCAGAAAAATGGGCAGATTTCTTTGCATACAGCTGCATGTCTGTTTTGCCGGATAATTCAATCGGAATTCTGTATGAAGCTTTTCCGAGCGGATACATTGCTTTTAATAAATTCTCTGTCGAAAGCATCATGAAAGGTGATATATAATGTTTAAATATTTTATTTATATATTTATAATACTTATAATAGTATTTATTGTAGGATTTTGTGTCTGGGCATTGATAAAAAAGAAATCAGGAATTTGTCCGTTTTGTGTCATCAAACAGTATATGCTGAAATCAAAACTTACAATAAAAGTTTCTGAAAATGAATTTTATGACGGTGGTGATGCACAGACTCCGCCAATGGGCTGGTCAAGCTGGAATACATTCAGAAACAATATTGATGAAAAGCTCATTCTTGAAACTGCAGATGCTCTTGTCAAGACAGGTCTTGCTGATGCAGGATATAAATATGTTAATCTTGATGACTGCTGGCATTCTTCAATGAGAGATGATAACGGCAGATTGCAGGGCGACCTTGTCCGTTTTTCTTCAGGAATTGATTGGCTTGCTGATGAAATCCGTTCAAAAGGTCTTAAAATAGGTCTTTATTCGTCAAACGGTGATTATACATGTGAAGACTTACCTGCAAGTTCAGGCAATGAAAAGATCGATGCTGAAACATTTGCCCGTTGGGGTGTTGAATATTTTAAATATGATTTTTGTCATAATACAAAAATTCCATCAGTTGCGCCATTGGTTGAAGCCATTGAACTGAAACAGGGCAATAGTATAAAAACTTATTCAGCAGATAAAGCGAAACTTGAAGGTATGGCTAAAATCAGCAAGGACAAAAATCTGAAAACAGGGAAGTATCTGAGTTTTCTTGGTCACGGAAAAGGAAAAGCTGTATTTGAAGTTGATTGTGCGTCGGACGGAGACTGTGATTTTACTCTTTGCATAAAAAAATGCGGAAGATATGAAAAATATCTTGTTGTGCAGGTGAATGACAGATTTTATGAAATGTTTATTCCTTTTACAAAGAGCTGGACAACAGGTGGCAGATATCAGACAAAGATACAGGTAAAGAAAGGTAAAAATGTTATAAAACTGTTCAATCCCGTCTGTACAAGGGCAGACAGCTCATACATTCAGTATAAAAGAATGGGTGTGGCTCTCAAAAATGCCGCAGGTGATAAGAAGATTACATTTTCTATCTGTGAATGGGGAAGAAATAAACCTGAGAAATGGGCATGGAATGCAGGTAATCTCTGGCGTATATCACCTGATATTATCCCTAACTGGAGATGGATAAATGTCTTATATAATATGAATATACGACTTGCAGAGTATGCAGGTCCCGGTCATTGGAATGACCCTGATATGTTAGAAGTCGGCAACGGAAATCTTACATATGAAGAAAACAAGACTCATTTTTCTCTTTGGTGTATGATGGCAGCACCGTTGATTCTCGGTAATGATATTAGAAAACTTCCTGATGATAAAAAGACACTTGATATCATATCAAATAAAAAGATGATTGCCATAAATCAGGACATGGCAGGTATGCAATGTGTTCGATATAAAAAGACTCCGACATTTGATTTTCTTATGAAACAACTTGCAGACGGTAGTGTTGCAATCTGTATTTATAATAAGAAAAAAAACACAAAAAAAGTGAGGATAAGTAAAGAAAATTGCCCTGCAGAAATGCCCGAAAATAGCCGAAAAATGAAAGAAATCTGGACAAATTCTGAACTTTCTTTCGGTGATATTTTAACTTTAAAAGGACATGATTGTGCAGTTTTTGTTGCGAAATAACATTTATTTATAATCCGTTGAGCGAAAAAAACTCAGCGGATTTTATTTTTTTTCAAAAAAAATAGTGAAGTGTATCTTGTATCGGATGATTTGATATAAAATATAAAACACAATATATGGGTTGTATGAATAAAATATCATAAAAATGCTGATTAAAAAACTAAATTAAGTAAATATGATATTAAGATTTGTTTAATTTCACAAATCATGAACAAAATATTCCCAAAAATTGACAATAAACTTTACACAAATGGCATTTTTTTGGTAAATAAAGCGCGTAAATGAAAAATACAATTGGCATATTGCACAAAAAGTTGACTTTTGATTTGCTTGACATATACAAAAAAGTTGCTTATAATGTCGTCGTCTTGTTACAGCAGTGTATAATATCTGAAATATACAGTGATTTTATTCATTAAGTATATGCTCAGAAAAAACATCAAAGGAGACACTTTATGAAGAAAGTAAAACACATCTTTTCTTCTGCCAGAATGAAGGTTTACAACAAAAAGTGTGCAGCTGTTTTTTCAGCAGCAGCAATTGCTTTTACATCACTCACCTTCACAGTTCACTATTCAACTGATGCTACAGCTGCAGGAAAAGTGAACAACGGATTAGGCAGTCAGGAAATACTTGAACTTTCGGAATCATTTTCATCTTTCAAGGCAGAAAAAAATGTTTCTGTGGTTGAATTGGCAGGGACTCAGACTCCCGAAAGTGAATCAGTGGTATTCGAAGAGTTATCAACAGGTTCTGAAAGTATCAGTGAAGTAACAACTGAAAAGACTACAGAAAAAACACCAGAAGTAAAAACTGAAGCAACTACTAAAGCACCTGAAACAACAAAGGTAGCTGAAACAACAACATTTTCAAATATAGTTACAGAAGATGTTTCTCGTCCGGACGGTGCATACACATTCAGTGAACTGGGATTGACTCAGATTTCTGATATTCCCGTTCCCGATGATATTCTTTTTGACGAGAATGGTATTCCGCTTAATTATTCAAGAAAGCTTACAGGCAGATCTACTGCATATTGCATGGGACATACAACAGCAACAGGCACCAGCGTTCATGAAGGTGTTGTAGCAGTTAACCCCAGAATCATTCCTTATGGTTCAAAGATGTATATTGTAGCTAATGACGGTTCAGTATACGGTTACAGTTCAGCAGAAGACACCGGCGGATTCATTTATTGGGATAATGCACCCATTGTTGACCTTTATGTCAATACTACAAGTTTTGCATATCAGTGGGGCAACAGAGGCGTAACAATTTATATATTTTAACAAGACAGCAGAAGTGAAAGCTTCTGCTTTTTCTTTTTGCTTGCAATTTTTGGTATTATGTGTTATAATTCATATGTTATTATATGAATTTTAAGGGGGATGTTGCTATGAAAAAAATTATAGCTGCTCTTATAGCTTTAATAATGATTTGCACATCATTTTGCTCCGTAGTTTCTTATGCTGAAGAAACACAGATGGTTTACGATAACCCTGTTATTGTTATCCGTGGTATTGCCTTTATGGGACTTACCATTGATGAAGGAACTGAAAATGAAAGAGAAAGTGTAGTATTACCTGATGACGATGCAATCACTTCTCTTGTCCTTAATGTAGCAAAAACTCTTGTTTTTGAGCAGAGACTTGATGTTGATGCTATCGTTGATGTCGGTTATGATGCATTAGGCGCTCTTGCTTGCGATGAAAACGGTAATTCAATATATAACGCAAGTTACAGCCAATATCCTTTTTCTGCTGTAAATTATCCCTGGCTTTATGATGACTCTGCTCCCGGTGAATGGGGTGTATATTCAGCAGCAATTGAAAAGTACGGCGCAGAAAAGGTTTATTTCTTCACTTATGACTGGCGCCTTGATCCCACAGATATTGCAGACGAACTGAATGTTATGGTTGAGAGAGCAAAAGCAGACAATAATGCAGATAAGGTTGATATTGTTTGTTGCAGTATGGGTGGTATTATCGCAGACTGTTTCCTTGCTGAATACGGTTGCGACAGTATTGACACTATAATTTTTGACTCTTCTGCATTCTGCGGCACTCATTACATCACAGAGCTTCTTCAGGGCAAAATTCTTATTTCAGCAGAAATGCTCAAATATTTTGTCGGTGATATGTTAGGCAACCAGATGCTTTCTGCAGTGCTTTACTATTCAGGAATATTCAATGTGGTTTCTGATTTTGTTATGTCAATACTCAATGAATACAAGGGTGAACTTTACGATAAATTTCTTCGTGATGTCTTTGCAACAATGCCTATGATGTGGGCAATGTCACAGCCTGATGAGTATGCTGCTTGTATAGACTTCCTTTTCCCCACAGATGAACTCAAAGCACAGTATTCAGGACTTCTTGAAAGAGTAGATCATTTGTATGATGTTCTTATTGATATGGATGACCTTCTTCGTTCTCTTCCTGCAAAAGGTGTGAAGGTTGCTGTTGTTGGTGCATATAATACTCAGATGCCTCCTGTTTATGAATCAGGAATGACAACAGGTGACAGCCTTCTTGAAGCTGATCTGATGCTTGGCAGAGCAACCGTAGCAGATATCGGCAGAACACTCGGTTATGATTATGAAGGTGCAAGAGTATCTGCTGATAAATGTATTGACCTTTCAAATTGTCTGTTCCCCGAATACACATGGGCAATTAAAGACGGCACACATATTATCGGTCATAGCGGCACAGACTCAGCAGATTTTATCATGGCACTTCTCGGCAGCACAGAACAGCCCACTGTCAATACTTTTGCACAGTACCCGCAGTTCATGATTATGCTTGACGATGAAACTCTTCTTCCTTTAGAATAATTTTACACGGCAGATGGCTATTGCTATCTGCTGTTTTTTTTGCCTGAATGGAAAAACTTGCAAATTTTTTTTGTTTGTGATATAATAAGCTATGTTTTTGAAAGGGGAGACCTTTATGAAAAAAATTATAAGCATTATTTTGTCAGTTCTTCTTGTTTTCGGTACATCTGTTGTGGCTTTTGCAACTGATGCTGAAACTGAAGTTATTGATCCCGAATATCCTCTCGTTGTATGTCGTGGTATGGATTTTGACGGTCTTACAACAGATCTTGGTCTTGAAACAGAAAGAAATGCTCTGAATGCAATTGAAGTAGGCGATGTTGTTTCAACAGTTGTCAAGTGTGTCGGAAATGCATTCAAAGAAGGCAGTATTGACGGTATCATGCCTCCGCTTATGGAATACCTTGATTATGTAATGGGCGGTCTTGCATGTGACAACAACGGTAATTCTGTTCAGAACACAACAATGAAGAGCTATCCTCTTGCAATCGGTAATTATCCTGAATATCTTGAAGACCATAGTGAAGTTGCACCTATGGAACACGGTATCGTTATGGAAGGTGTAGACAGATACGGTGCAGATCATGTTTATTACTATGCTTATGACTGGCGTTTTTCACCTGCTGATACATGTGATGGTCTCAATGAAATGATTGAACTCGCAAAGGCTGAGCACAACACAGATAAGGTCAATCTCGTCTGTGCAAGTATGGGTGGTGCAGTTGTAGATGCTTACATCTATGAATATGGCACAGACAGTCTTAATAAGTGTATTTTTGACGGTACAGTTTTCTGCGGTACTTATGTTGTAACAGACCTTTTCCAGAAGAAAGTTCTTATTACAGGCACAGGTCTTGAATATTTCCTTTATGATAAACTCGGTGATAATAATTTCCTTGTAAAAGCACTTGCTACAACAGGAATGCTTGATTCTGTTGCTGATCTTGCAATGCAGTTTGTTGACAGATACATTGATTATGTTTACGACAATTTCCTTATCGATACATTCGTAACAATGCCTGCACTCTGGGCGATTGTTCTTCCCGATGAATTTGATGCATGTATCGAAACAATGTTCCCCACAGAAGAAGACAAGGCTTATTATGCTGAAGTTATCGCTGAAGCATATGAACTCAATGAAATGATGAGTGGTATGGATGAACTTCTTCTTACACTTCCTGAAAAGGGTGTTGAAGTTTCTGTATTTGCAGGTTATCATATGTCACCTGTACCCGTTTATGAACGTTCAGGCTCACACGGTGACAATGTTCTTGAATCAGCACTTATGCTCGGCAGAGCAAGAGTTGCAAACTTTGGTGAAGAACTTGAAGGTGACAGTGCTATGATGTCTCCTGATAAACAGGTTGACCTTTCAACTTGCCTTTTCCCCGAATACACATGGGCAATCAAGGATATGCCTCATGTTTCATGCGGTTACGGCACAGAAATGTCAGACTTCCTTTTCTGGCTTATTGAATTTGAAGGTCAGCCCACAGTATATTCAAATCCGATGTATCCTCAGTTTATGATTTCATCAGCTGACGAAATATTGGTAGCAACTAAGTAATTTTTAAGACAGGTAGCATTGCTATCTGTCTTTGTTTTAAGGTGATTTATAATGAAAGATTTGGAATTTCAATATATTATAGAAAGAATTGTTGATAATGCCAAGGATGCATTTGATGACGCAAAAGCTAATCGAAATGATTATTTTAATTTAGGAAAAAGTCTCGCATATTATGAAGTTCTTGATATTATAAAGAATGAGCTAATTGTCAGAGATATTGATTTGGCTGATTATAAACTTGATATTGATTTAGAACGCTTAATATAAAACAACTCCGGCGGTTATTCCGTCGGAGTTATTTTTTACTCTTCTTTTTTCAGATTTTTAAAGAACCATATTGTGAACGGTACACTTACAAGGAATGTGAGTGCGTCAGAAATCGCCTGTGAGTACTCTATTCCCGTGAGTTGCCATAAATGAGGAAGAATCAGTATCAGCGGTATAAAAAACAGTCCCTGGCGGCAGCAGGAGAGTATTGTTGCAGAAAGTGACTTGCCGACTGATTGCAGAAGTGAATTTGCAACAATTGTCGTTGCCATCAAGGGCATTGCTATGCATTGAGCTCTCATTGCAGCTGTTCCGATTGCAATAACATTCGCATCTTCTGCTCTGAAAATTTTCATTATTGATGGTGCAAAAAAGAAAATTGAAACTGCAAGTGCAATCATTATTATCGTGTCAGTTATAATTGTGAATTTAAATGCCTTTCTGACTCTGTCGAAACGTTTCGCACCGTAGTTGTAACCTGCAACGGGCATAAAACCTTGTCCTATGCCGATACATACGCAGAAAACGAGCATCGCAACTTTTGTAGCTATTGACATTGCTGCAATTGCAGCGTCTCCGTATGGATTTGCAGCGGTATTGAGCAATACTGTTGCAACACTTGCAAGACCCTGTCTGCTGAGTGACGGCATACCCGTAACAATAATCTCACCGTATGTTTTTGGCTTTAATGAAACATTCTTTATGCTCAGGTTGATATTACTCTTTTTGAAAATGAACATGGAAATCAGTATTACAAAGCTGACAGCCTGACTGATAAGCGTTGCAAGTGCTGCTCCTGCTGTTTCCATTTTGAGATTAAATATAAAAATGGGGTCAAGGATTATATTAAGCACTCCTCCGAATGTAAGTCCGATCATCGAAAGTGCTGCTTTTCCTTCTGAACGAAGAATATTGTTAAGAACAAACGATGCACAGATAAAGGGAACACCCCAGATTATATATTTACCGTAATTAACGGTGTATTGTAAGTTTGTTTCGGTAGCTCCGATAAGAGTCATAATCTCTTCTAAAAACAGAAGACCTGCAATCAGGAATACAAAACCGAGTAAAAGTGCTGTATAAAATGATGTTGCAGCATAAGTGTCGGCGGCTTTTTTGTTTTTTTCGCCGAGCCTTCTTGAAAGCAGACTTCCTGCGCCCATACCGAGAGTGAAACCGATTGCCTGAACGATTGTCTGCACCGAAAAAACGATTCCTACCGCACTGCTTGCACTTGTTGATAATTGTGACACAAAAAATGTGTCAGCGAGAGAATAAATTGATGTGACAAGCATACTTATTGTAGTAGGTACAGCAAGTTTTGATACAAGACAGGGGATAGGCGTCTGTGTCATTTTAATATATTGTTTTTCATCACGACCGGTATCCATATTTTACCTCACAGAATAATCATTTTATCATCGCCGTTTTCATTGTAAAGACCGAAAGCTTCATTATAATCACTTAAAAACACTTTAAGGTATGTATCAAAATTAGGTGATAACTGATAATTTCCGAAATCTTCTTTATTTATCCAGAAAACTTCACCTTCATCTGTCTTGTCAACGAGTTGGCCGCTGAATTCCGTGGTTTTGTAAAGAAGAACAATATATCTTTCATCGGTATCCTTATGACACCAGTGAACAGTTCCGCAAAGTTTCGGATTTTTTATATCAAGTCCTGTTTCTTCTTTGACTTCTCTTACAGCACTGTCGGTAAAACTTTCACCTTTTTCGATATGTCCACCCGGAAAAGTTACTCCTGTCCAGTATTTTACCCGTTTTTGTACCAAAATCATATTGTTTTCGGGATTTTCTATCATTACCATATTGGTAAGTTCACAATTCATATCATTTTCCTCTGTAAAACAAGGCTGCACCGAATCGGTACAGCCTTGAAGTGAAATTAATATTCGATAACGCCTGTGAAGATAAGATCTGTTGTTCCTTCAAGAGTAATCTGTTCGTCTGAATAATTGACAATCAGGTCGCCACCCTTGAGTTTTACAACAATATCCTTTTCTTTTTCGATGTAGCCGAGTTCACAAGCTGCTGCAACTGCTGCACATGCACCTGTACCGCAAGCATAAGTTTCGCCGTTGCCTCTTTCCCAGACTCTCATTCTGAGTGTTCTTGAATCAACAACTCTAACGAATTCAGTGTTGATTTTTTCGGGGAAGTACTTTGCATTTTCAAACTCAGGACCGATTTCCTTGAGATTGTAAGCATCAATGTGTGTTCCGAATACTACACAGTGGGGATTGCCGACATTTACGCATGTCACATTGTATTCTTTGCCGTCAACAACGATAGGCTGATTTACAACTTTACCCTTTGCAAGAATGTTTGTGGGAATTTTTTCTGCTTCAAATTCAGCTTTACCCATATAAACCTTAACAGATTTTACTCTGCCGTTTTCTGTGTAAAGGTGAATCTTCTTGATGCCTACGGGTGTTTCGATTGTAAGATGTGTCTTGTCAACAATACCGTTGTCATAAAGGTATTTACCTGCACATCTCAGACCGTTACCTGCGATATAGCCCTTTGAACCGTCTTTATTGAACATGATCATCTTTGCATCAGCAACGTCTGACTTTTCAATAAGAACAATACCGTCTGAACCGATACCGTAATGTCTGTTACAGAAGTTTATGGCAAGAACTTCGGGAGAAGTGATTTCACCATTCAGATTGTCAAAGAAGATGAAGTCATTACCTGAACCCTGCATCTTAGCGAATTTGAGCTTTGTGGGCTCTGTGCGCATTTCGTTGATGTTTACAAGCTCTGTGTTTGCCTGTGTGAATCCGCTTGCGAGAATGTCAGCAAGCACGTTCGCTGTATCAATTGAAGTAAGTGTAGCAACTGAAAGCTGAAGAGCACGTCTGTGAAGCTTGATGAAATCATCAACAACATCAAGGGGAGTACCTGTGTAAACAATGTACTTGATCTTTCCGCTTTCAAGAAGGTCCATGCTTGTGTTTGATTCGTCATAAAGCTTGTTGACAACTGTTACGTCAATGTCAACTGAGCCGATAACCTTTGCTGTGCCTTCTGTTGCATAAATCTTGAGACCAAGGTCATGGAACTTTCTTGCAAGGTCAACAACTTCAGGTTTGTCCGCATCTTTTACTGTGATGTAAACGCCCATTTCCTTGCCGAGTTCCTTTGGAGCTATTTCAAAGCCTGCAGATACGAGACCTTTGAAGAGTGCTTCGTCGATTGTCTTGCCGACACCGAGAACTTCACCTGTTGATTTCATTTCAGGACCAAGGCTTGAGTTTGCATCAAGAAGTTTCTCAAATGAGAATACGGGAACTTTAACTGCGAAGTAAGGAGGAGTCTTATAAAGACCTGTACCGAAACCGAGGTCAACAAGGGGAGTGCCTGTCATAACTTTTGTTGCGATGTCAACCATGGGTACGCCTGTAACCTTACTGATATAGGGAATTGTTCTTGAAGCTCTGGGGTTAACTTCGATAACATAAAGCTCATTTTCATAAATGAGATACTGAATGTTAACAAGACCTTTTGTACCGAGTGCAAGAGCAAGATTTGTTGAACAGTCAATGATTGTCTGTTTCATTGTGTCGCGAAGATTATAAGGGGGATATACAGCAATTGAGTCACCTGAGTGAACACCTGCACGTTCAACGTGCTGCATGATACCGGGAATAAGAACATCCTTACCGTCAGAAATAACGTCAACTTCAAGTTCTGAACCCATCATATATTTATCAACAAGAACGGGATTTTCAATCTTACCTGAAAGAATGATGTTCATGTATTTTCTTACATCTTCGTCATTGTATGCGATTGTCATGTTCTGACCGCCGATAACGTATGAAGGACGGAGAAGTACGGGATAAGTGAGTGTATGAGCTGCATCAAGAGCTTCTTCAAGAGTGAGAACACCCATACCCTTGGGTCTTCTGATACCGAATTTTTCAAGAAGAGCATCAAACTTTTCTCTGTCTTCTGCGATGTCAATACCTTCAGCAGATGTGCCGAAAATCTTGAAACCGTTATCATCAAGGAACTTTGTGAGCTTGATAGCAGTCTGTCCGCCGAATGCAACAACGACACCTTCAGGCTGTTCTGTCTTGATAACATTGAGAACATCTTCGGGAGTGAGAGGCTCAAAGTAAAGTCTGTCTGCTGTGTCAAAGTCTGTTGAAACAGTTTCAGGGTTGTTGTTGATGATAACAACTTCATAACCGAGATTTTTCAGTGTCCATACACAGTGAACTGATGAATAGTCGAATTCGATACCCTGACCGATTCTGATGGGACCTGAGCCGAGAACGATGATCTTTTTCTTTGTGTTGCCTTTGAGATAATCCCTTGCTTCACAATCATTGTCATATGTGGAGTAGAAATAAGGTGTGAGAGCCTTGTATTCAGCTGCACATGTGTCAACCATCTTATAAACAGCGTCACGGGGATTTTCTATCTTGCTACCGCTGATTCTTTCAATAGCAGCATCTGTAAAGCCGTATTTCTTACCTTTGAGGTAAAGGTCATCTGTAAGACCGTTTGCAATTTCTGCTTCATAGTCTGCAAGATTTCTGAGTTTATCAATGAACCACTCGTCAATCTTTGTGATATCGTGAATCTGCTGAGTAGAAATACCTCTCTTGATAGCTTCAAATACTGTGAAGAGACGGATATCATCAACATCATGAAGCTTTGCTACGATGTCAATTTCAGGATCCTGAACTTTCTTGTAGTTGAGTGTGTCAAGAGAAATCTCTGCACCTCTTACAGCCTTCATTATAGCTGCTTCAAAACAAGGTGCGATTGACATAACTTCGCCTGTAGCCTTCATCTGTGTGCCGAGTTTACGCTTTTCATTGATGAATTTGTCAAAGGGCCACTTGGGAAGCTTGATTACGCAATAGTCAACTGTGGGCTCGAAACAAGCAAATGTTTCGCCTGTAACGTCGTTTCTGATTTCATCGAGTGTGTAGCCGAGAGCAACTTTTGTTGCAACCTTGGCAATGGGGTAACCTGTTGCCTTTGACGCAAGCGCTGATGAACGTGAAACACGGGGGTTAACTTCGATAACCGCATATTCAAATGATTCGGGATTGAGTGCAAACTGACAGTTACAACCACCTTCGATGCCGAGAGCTTCAATGATTTTAAGTGAAGCATTACGGAGCATCATGAATTCCTGGTTTGAAAGAGTAACTGCAGGAGCGATAACGATACTGTCACCTGTATGAACGCCAACGGGGTCAAAGTTTTCCATTGAGCAGACAGCGATTGCATTACCTGCACTGTCACGCATTGCTTCAAATTCAACTTCTTTCCAGCCATAGATGTATTTTTCAACAAGAATCTGATTGATGGGAGAGAGAAGAAGACCGTTGTTTACGATGGGCATAAGCTCTTCTTCATTGTAAGCAACACCGCCACCTGCGCCGCCAAGGGTGAAAGCGGGACGAATAATAACGGGGAAGCCGATTCTCTTTGCAATTTCACGAGCCTGTTCAGCTTCTGTTGCAATATCTGAAGGGATACAGGGCTGACCGATAGATTCCATTGTTTCTTTGAAAAGCTCTCTGTCTTCTGAACGGTCGATAGCTTCTGCATTTGTACCGATAAGCTTTACACCGTGCTTTGCAAGGAATCCGCTCTTTGCAAGCTGCATACCGATTGTAAGACCTGTCTGACCGCCGAGACCTGCAAGAACAGAGTCGGGCTTTTCTTTTTCAATGATTCTCATAACAGTTTCTTCTGTCAGAGGCTCAAGGTAAATTTCATCCGCATTTGCATTATCAGTCATGATAGTAGCGGGGTTTGAGTTGACAAGAATAACGTTAAGACCTTCATCCTTGAGGATTTTACATGCCTGAGTACCTGCATAGTCAAATTCAGCAGCCTGTCCGATAACGATAGGACCTGAACCGATAACGAGAACCTTTTTTATGTCTTTATTAAGCGGCATTACTTGTCACCTCCCATGAGTGAAATGAATTTATCATAAATTTTATCTGTATCAACTGAAGCAGAGAAGCAATCAGGAGTGAACTGAATTGAAAATGCATTTGCATATTCAAGACCTTCATTTGTCTTGTCACTGACATTTGTAAAAATAACTTTTGCATTTGCAGGAATCTCGCTTACAACATAACCGTGATTCTGATGTGTTGCAAAAACTTTTCCGTCTTCTGCATTTCTTACGGGAACGCTGCCGCCTCTGTGGCCGAACTTCATTTTCTGAGTCTGACCGCCGTTTGCAAGAGCCATAACCTGATGACCGAGACCAAAACCGAATACCGGTTTGTTGTTCATGAGTTCTTTTACTTCAGCAATGAGTTCTGCGTTTTCTGCGGGATTTCCGGGACCGTTTGAAACAACAACACCGTCAAATGTTCCGTCAAGAATTTCAGCAGCTTTTGTGTTGTAGGGGAATACAGTCACATTGCAGCCTTTTTCTGTGAGTTTTTCAATTGCATTTGCAGCAGCACCGCAATCAAGCATTGCAACTGAATATTTGCTGTCATCAGCTTCAAAATAGCCTTTCTTTCCTGATGCAACAGCTGCAAGAGCATCTTTGATTTCATAAGCTTTGAGTGCATCAAGATCAACACTTGCGGGATCATCTGTGATACAAGCGTTCATTGCTCCATTTTCACGGATAAGTTTTGTGAGCTCTCTTGTGTCAACATCGCAAACAGTAACTATACCGTTTTCTTTAAGATAATCATTTATTTCTCCGTCACATCTGAAGTTTGAAGGCATATCGCAGATTTCTCTTGCCACATAACCTTTGATAACGGGTTTTGTTCCTTTTGTATCTTCGTTGATGATGCCGTAATTACCGATAAGAGGGAATGTCTGCAGAACAATCTGTCCGTAATAAGCAGCATCTGTAAGAGTTTCGATGTATCCGACAACGCCTGTGGTGAAAACAAGCTCACCGGTAACATTGCCTTCCGCACCGTAACCTTTGCCTTCAAAGACGTGTCCGTCTTCAAGTACAATGTACATTTTTTTCATAAAATCACCCTTTTATATAGAATTGAAAACTCAGGGGCTTTCATTATTTACTGTTTTTCCTGATACTGTTCCTTCATGAGCTTGACAAGAACAGCTTTCTGAGCATGAAGTCTGTTTTCTGCTTCTTCAAAGATTTCATCAGCATGAGCTTCAAAAACTTCTGCTGTGATTTCTTCTTCTCTGTGAGCAGGAAGACAATGAAGAACCATTGCATCGGGTTTTGCAACAGCCATAAGATCAGAATTTATCTGATAGCCTGCAAAAATTTTCTTTCTTTCTTCAGCTTCAGCTTCTTCACCCATTGATGCCCATACGTCTGTGTAAAGAACATCAGCATCCTTTGCAGCTTCATAGATATCTGTTGTGAGTGTGAACTTGCCTGTGTCGTTTGCCCATGCAACGATATCTGCATCAGGTTCATAACCCTTGGGACAAGCTACTGCAACGTCCATGCCGACTTTGATGCAACCGACGATAAGTGAATTACACATGTTGTTACCGTCACCGATGAAAGTGAGCTTCATACCCTTGAATGTTTTTTTGTATTCACGGATTGTCATAAGGTCTGCAAGAACCTGACAGGGATGCGCATAGTCTGTAAGACCGTTTATGATGGGGATTGAACCGTATTTTGCAAGTGTTTCAACTTCTTCCTGATCGAAAGTTCTGATCATGATACCGTCAAGGTAACGAGAAAGAACTCTTGCTGTATCTTCAACAGGTTCACCTCTGCCGAGCTGTGTATTTGCATTTGAAAGGAAAAGAGCAGAACCACCGAGATCATACATGCCTACTTCAAAGGAAACTCTTGTTCTTGTTGATGATTTTGCAAAAATCATGCCGAGTGTTTTTCCTTTAAGGTAGTGATGCTCAATGTTATGCTTTTTTTCATATTTGAGCTGGTCTGCAAGGTTGAGTATTGAGAGAATTTCCTTCTCAGAATAATCACCTAATTTAAGTAAGTGTTTCATTCTTCAATTACCTCCGTGATTATATTCATAGCCTTCTCAAGATCAGAATCTGAAATATTGAGAGGCGGAAGAAGTCTGATTTTTGTTTTTGCAGTAAGCGGAAGAACACCTTTTTCGATGCACTTCATGACAACTGCTTTAGCATCTTTTGTTGTTTCGATTCCGAGCATAAGTCCCATGCCCGTAACACTCTTGACATTTTTACATTCAGAAAGACGTTTTCTGATGTATTCACCTTTTTCTCTTACTGATTTCAGAAACTCATCATCAAGTCTTCTGATGATGCTCAGTGCACCTGCACAAACGACAGGATTCATGCCGAATGTTGAACCGTGTGAAGAAGGTGTCATTGTGTCTTTTGTTTTCTCGCCGAAAAGACAGATTCCCATAGGAAGACCGCCTGCAACCCCTTTTGCTGTTGAAACGATATCAGGTTCAATATCAAACTGCTGATAAGCATAAAGTGAACCTGTTCTTCCGTTGCCTGTCTGAACTTCGTCTATTATTATAATTATATCATGTTCTTTACAAAATTCATATACCTTTTTTATAAAAATTTTATCTAAAGGTATAACTCCGCCTTCACCCTGAACCATTTCCATCATTACAGCACAGACATTTTTGTTGTATGCGCTCATGAATGATTCAAAATTGTTGGCTTCTGCATATACAAAACCCTCCGGGAAAGGTCCGAAGGTTGTGTGAAAAACATCCTGCCCCGTAGCTTTGAGTGTGGCAAGAGTTCTGCCGTGGAAGCTCTGGGTAAGAGTGATTATTGTATTTCTGTCTTCATCTGCGTATTTATCGAGTGAATATTTTCTTGCAGCTTTGATGGCACATTCATTAGCTTCTGCACCTGAATTGCCGAAGAAACACTTCTTCATGCCTGATTTTTCGCAGAGCATTTCAGCAAGTTCAACACCGGACTGAGTATAGAAAAGATTTGATGTGTGCTGAAGGGTATTCAGCTGCTTTGTAACTGCATCAACCCACTCTGTGTCGCAATAACCGAATGCATTGACACCGATACCGGTACCCATGTCAATGTATTCTTTGCCGTTTTCGTCAACAGCAACAGACCCGTGACCACTCACAATTGTAACGGGAAATCTGCCGTAAGTATTGGCAATATACTGCTTGTCTTTTTCAATAGTAGTCATTTGTTACACCTTACTCTATAAACATTGTGCCGATACCTTCATCGGTAAGTGTTTCAATCAGAATTGCATGGGGGATTCTTCCGTCAATGATGAAAACTTTCTTGACGCCCATTCTGATAGCTTCGACGCAGCATTCAACTTTTGGAATCATACCGCCTGAAATAACACCGTCATGCATAAGCTCTCTTGCATCGCTGAGATAAAGCTTTTTGATAAGAGAAGAAGGATCGTTCATATCTCGCATAAGACCGGGAATATCAGTCATGTTGATAAGACTTTCTGCTTTGAGTGCACCTGCAATATACGCAGCTGCAGTATCAGCATTGATGTTGTATGAATTATTTTCTTCATCAAATGCAACCGTTGAAATGACGGGGATATAATCATTTGCAAGAAGGTCTGTGATAACAGTTGTGTTGACATCTGTTATATCACCCACAAATCCGTGAACATCGTCAAGCTGTTTTGCTTTGAGCATCTGACCGTCAATACCGCACAGACCTACTGCTTTACCGCCCATGTTGCCGATTTTGTTAACAAGATTCTTGTTGATTTTACCTGCAAGAACCATCTGTACAGCTTCAATAGTTTCTGCGTCAGTAACACGAAGACCGTCGATAAATTCACTCTTTTTGCCTGTTTTTGTGAGTAATTCGTTGATTTCAGGTCCACCGCCGTGAACGAGAACAACTTTGATTCCGATAAGTGAAAGAAGAACAAGGTCACCGATAACTGCTTCTTTGAGCTCTTCACTTATCATTGCATTTCCGCCGTATTTTACAACGATGATTTTATTTCTGTATTCCTGTATATAGGGGAGAGCCTGTGTTAATATTTCGGCTCTTTGTGCATTTGTAATATCCATTATGTTCTGTAATCTCCGTTTATTTTAACATAGTCATAAGTCAGGTCGCAGCCTCTTGCAACTGCAGATGATTCTCCGTCATTGAGTGCAATATTGACTTTGATTTCATCACAGAGCAGAATTTCTTTTGCGATTTCTTCGCTGAAAGGAATGCCTGCACCGTCTTTGCATACTTTAATTGTGCCTTTTTCACTTGTGAATGAAACATCAATCTTTGTAACATCAACATCAGCACCGCTGTAACCGATTGCACAAAGCACTCTGCCCCAGTTTGCGTCAGCACCGAACATTGCTGCTCTAAAAAGTGAAGAGCAGATAACTGACTTTGCAACAGTTTTTGCTGTGTGCCAGTCTTTACCGCCTGTAACGAAACATTCAACAAGTTTTGTTGCACCTTCGCCATCTTTTGCAATTGCTCTGCAGAGCTTTTCTGTAATCATTGAAAGAGCATTTTTAAAAACTTTGTAATCTTCATTTTCTTCTGTAATGGTTTCGTTGCCTGCCATACCGTTTGCCATGACTGAAACCATATCATTTGTTGATGTGTCACCGTCAATGCTTATCATGTTAAAGCTCTTCTGAGCATCAGAATAAAGAGCTTTGTGAAGAAGTTCAGGAGAGATAGCTGCGTCTGTTGTGATGAATACGAGCATTGTTGCCATATTCGGATGAATCATACCTGAACCCTTTGCAATACCGCCCATTTTGCATTCTTTTCCGCCGAGTGTGAAACTTACTGCAAATTCTTTTTTGACAGTATCTGTTGTCATAATTGCTTCTGCTGCGTTTTCACTGTTATCATAACCGAGCTCTGAAACCAGCTGAGGCATACCGTTTGCAATGGGTGTTATATCGAGAGGCTGACCTATAACACCTGTCGATGCAACAATGACGTCCTTTGCATCAATACCTGTTGCTTCAGCAGTGATTTCACACATTTTTGTTGCTATTTCAATACCTTCTGCATTACATGTGTTTGCATTTCCGCTGTTGCAGACCATTGCCTGTGCAACACCGTCAGCAATATTGTCTTTTGTAACATAGATTGGAGCACCTTTAACAAGGTTGAGTGTATATATTGCTGCTGCTGATGCCTTGCAGTCACTGACAATAAGTGCAAGATCGCGTTTTGATTTATTCTTTCTGATTCCACAGTGAATACCGCTTGCTTTGAATCCTTTGGGAGCACAGACTCCGCCGTTGATGTATTCCATAGTTAAAATTCCTTTCAGATATCAAGTGATGTTGTTTCATCAATACCCATTGATATGTTCATGCATTGAACAGCGGCACCTGATGCACCTTTTCCGAGATTGTCAAACACACTTGTTATAAATATTCTCTCTTCATTGCCTGAAATAAATATTTTCATTGAGTCTTTTCCGCTTTTTTCATTTGCAGAAATCATAGAAACCGGAGTTTCTCCGCCGTGTAAAGGCATAACTTCAATGAACTTTGAGTTGTTATAATGCTTGCTGAACATTGAATGGATTTCTTCAATGCCTGTTTTGTTGAGAAGCTTTGTGAAAACGGGAACAGTTGTTGCCATTCCGCTGTAATAGTCATCAACAATAGGAGTGAAAATCGGGAAGTCAGAAAGACCTGTGATGACTTTCATTTCTTTGAGATGTTTGTGATTCTGAGTCAGACCGTACTGTCTGGGTGCATATAAATCAGCAGTTTTCTCATTTTCGTAGTTGTTTATCATTTTTTTTCCGCCGCCGCTGTATCCTGTGAGCGAGTGACAGACAACGGGGTAGTCACAAGGCATGATGCCGTTTGAAATGAGTGGGTAGACTATCGAGATGAAACCGCTAGCATGACAACCGGGGACTGCAATTCTCTTTGATGATGCAATTTTAACCCTGTGTTCATCAGAAAGCTCTGCAAAACCATATGCCCAGTCGGGATTTGTTCTGTGCGCGGTTGATGTGTCGATAATGACAGTATTTTCGTTATCGCAAAGAGAAACAGATTCTCTTGAAGCTTCATCGGGAAGGCAAAGGAAAGTGATATCGCTGGCATTGATAAGTCTGCGTCTTTCTTCTTTGTCTTTTCTGAGTTCGTCGCTGATTGTAAGAAGCTCTATATCATTTCTTTTTTGAAGACGGTCAAAAAGTCTCAGGCCTGTTGTACCCTGATTTCCGTCAATAAAAACTTTATACATAAAAAATACTCCTATAAAAATCTATTATAATATTTTACTCTTTTTTGTTTGATTGTCAATAAATTTCTGAATATTTATGCAAGTTTGTGAAAATGTAAAATATTGACGGAGAATTTTGTTGATTATTGTTAATTTACACAACTAAATATATAATAATAAAGACCTGCAGTTCATAGTAAATGCAGGTCTTGTGATTTTGTTTGTGTATAAAAAATGTATAAAATTGAAAATATGCAGCAAATATACAATATTATGAGTTCAGTTCCAACCACTCATCATAGAGTTCTTCCTGCTTCTTTGTCAGTTCATCAAGCTTGTTTGAAAGTTCAATAAGCTTTTCATAATCAGCAGTAGTTTCAGGAGAATCGAGTAATTCCTGAACCTGATTTTTCTCATTTTCTGTCTGTTCTATTTCTTCCTCAAGTCGCTTTATACGTGTCTTTTTCTTGCGTTCAAGGGATTCCTTTTCTTTTCTTAACTGATATTCATTCGGCTTCTTTTCTTTCTTTTCTGATTTTTCTGCAGGAGTGTTGAGAGTATTTATATAATCATCATAATTACCGTCGCAGACAGTCAGATTACCCTTATCAAGTATCAGTATTTTTGTTGCAAGTTTATTCACAAGGAAACGGTCATGAGAAACACAGAAAAGAGTTCCGTCATAATCAGTGAGAGCATCTTCGAGAACTTCTCTTGACGCAATATCAAGATGGTTTGTAGGTTCGTCAAGAATGAGCAGATTCGGTTTTTTCAGCATCAGTTCAAGCAGTGCTGTTCTTGCTCTTTCACCGCCTGAAAGTTCACACATTTTCTTTTCAATATCATCTCCGCGGAAACGGAATGCACCAAGGAATCCACGAAGCTGTGAAATTGTGAAAGCAGGGAATTTGTCATAAACTTCCTGAAGAACGGTTTTGTCTGAATCAAGACCTGACTGAATCTGGTCAAAGTAACCGGGCTGAACATTAGCTCCGAAACGGGCATATCCCGTGTCAGATGCAAGTTTACCCAGAACAGCCTTAAGGAAAGTTGATTTGCCACAGCCGTTTGAACCGAGAATGAAGACTTTTTCACCTTTCATTACTTTCAGACTGATGTTGCTGAAAAGTGTTTTGCTGCCGTACGATTTTGATAAATCTGTTATAATGATAACTTCATTTCCGCTTGTTGTTCCCGATTCAAATTTCAGCTTCATTGCTTTTTCATCGCTTTCGGGAGCTATCATATCTTCTTTTATACGGTCAATCTGCTTTTGTTTGCTTGCAATGGTAATATAGTTTCTTTCTCTGTTGAACTGCTTTTGTTGTTTTATAATACCTTCAATACGTTCAACTTCTTTTGATTGTTGTTCGTATTTGCGTCTGTCAGCCTCTCTTTGTTCTTCTTTAAGTTTTGCATAAACTGAGTAATTACCTTTTCTGACTGTGATTTTTTTGTGTTCTATTTCCATTGTTTTGTTTGTGACTTTATCAAGGAAATATCTGTCGTGGGAAACGATCAAAGCTGTTCCGTTGTATTTTGTCAGAAAATCTTCCAGCCATTCAACACTCTTTATGTCAAGATGGTTGGTCGGTTCATCAAGAAGGATAAGATCTGAGTCGGAAAGCAGAAGTTTACCGAGAGCGATTTTTGTTCGCTGACCGCCGCTTAAATCTCCCACGGGCAGATTCTGTTCATCTTCAGAAAAACCAAGTCCCGACAGCATTGAATTTGCTCTTGAACGGAAAGTAAGTCCTCCCATTGACTGAAATTTTTCAGTCAGAAGAGACTGCTTTTCGATAAGTTCGGAAATGTTGTCAGGCTGAGTATCAATAATATTATGAAGATCTTCAAGTTCCTTTTCCATTTTTTCAAGATGTGAAAAAACAGACAGCATTTCTTCTTTTGCTGTCCTGGTAAAATCTGCACAGGCATGCTGTTCAACATAGCCTGTCCGTGCAGTTGAAGATATAAAAAGACCGCCGTCTGCAGGTTCATATATACCTGCAATCAGCTTGAATAAAGTTGTTTTTCCTGTACCGTTGTTGCCGATAAGTCCCACTTTATCGTGCTCTTCAATATCAAAACTGGCTTTATCAAAGAGCACGTTATCAAGGAACTCCATCGTCAGTTCGTGTGCGCTTATAACTGACATTTTATACCTTTGTATGAAGAATCTTTGCTTTACCGCTTACATAGAATGATCCGCTGTCTGCAGGGATGAAAATGCTGTCACCCTTTAAGAAACTGCGTTCATCTTCACCGCACTTTATTGAACCTTCACCGTCAAGAACTACAAGTGAAACGAATGATGTCTCATCTGCTTCGTCTGCATAGAGGGTGTCAATATCAATACAAGTCATTGTGAAGTATGGACATTCTGAAAGAAGTGTTGTCATGTATCCGTCGTGTTTTACGGGCATACCTATGGGATCAAGAGTTGCTGAAGGGATTGTACATTCTGTTACATCGACTGCCTTGTCAACATGAAGTTCACGGGGCTTTCCGTCAAGCCCTGTTCTGTTGTAGTCAAAAACTCTGTATGTTGTGTTGCAGCTCTGCTGAACTTCTGCAAGAAGAATGCCCTTGCCGATTGCGTGGAGTGTGCCTGCAGAAATGAATGCAACATCGCCGGGTTTTACCTTTGTTCTGTTAACTTTGTCAAGAAGTGTTCCAGCTTCGATTGCTTCGCGGAATTCTTCTTTTGTAAGATCATCATTGAAACCGTAAATGAGTTCTGCATCATCGTCACAATCAATTATGTACCATGCTTCGGTTTTGCCTCTTACATCTTTTTCATTTGCTGCTGCATATTCATCATCGGGATGAACCTGAACGGAAAGTTTATCATCAGCATCAATAAGTTTTATGAGAATAGGGAAGTCTTCAATTTTATCGTAACCTTCACAGTTTGTGCCGAGAGCATCCATGCCGATTTCTTTTTCAAGGACATGAGAAAGAGTTTTTCCGTCATATTCACCGCCGACAACAATACTTTCTCCGTCTTCATGACAGGAAAGAACCCATGCTTCGGCAATATTTTTAAGGTCTGTCTGCATTTCAAAATCGTTTCTTAATCTGTTACCGCCCCAGATTGTCTCTTTTAGTGCAGGTTTTAAAAATAACATACTCAAAGTTTTTCACTCCGCATAATAAAATTTTCCTTTTATATTATACTATAAATTTTCATTATGTCAATCAGTCGTTTTCCGTTTTTTCATTATCAAAATATATTTTAAGTATTATATTTTTACATTTTATACATTCGGGATGCAAAGTGCATCGTATTTTCTTTCTCCCGTCGTGATATGCAGTTTCTTCAATAACAACATTCCTTTTCTTTATGCAACAGTATTGCTCATAAGACTTTGAATGGCTTTTCATTGTTGTTCACCTCATAAATAGTATATTCAATATACAGTTGTCTAATCAATAATAATCATTAATTCTGTTTTTTTTAATATACATTTATTATACTATATGAAAGGATGTTTTTATGTATATCGTTGTTATGGTTGCGTGTGGTATTATTATTCTTTTTGCAATGATAGGAACGCACAGATTTTTCAGTTCATTGATGATGACTGCAATACAAGGAATAATCGCTCTTTTTTCAGTGAATTTTATAGGTGATTTTCTGAATATACATATTTCGCTCAATTGGTTTTCTTTAATTGTCGGAGTTCTTGGTGGATTACCGGGAATTATTTTACTGTTACTTAATAATTTGTTGACATTATAATATTGACAAATACTATACGTTATGTGATAATTATTGTGATAAATAATTGGAGTTTGTGAATTATTATGAATGGAATCGGATTAACTATCGGGGCATTATTGCCTGCAATTGTATTGCTTGTATATATATTTAAAAAAGATCGTGCAGAAAAAGAACCTATCGGACTGATTGCGTTGCTGTTTTTTGCAGGCGTTGTGATTGCAACACCTGCAGGATGGTTGGAAGGTCTTATTATTCCGCTTATAAACGGTCTTTTTCAGAATGCAGGATATGTTGAAGATGGAACCAGATATCTCGGAACTGTTCCTTTTTATATTTACACATTCCTTGAAAACTTTTTCGGTGTTGCATTGGTTGAAGAAGGTCTTAAATTTATTGCGTTGTTTTTCCTTACATACAGAAATAAAAATTTCAACAGTTTGTTCGATGGAATGGTGTACGCTATAACTGTTTCTTTGGGATTTGCTGCAATTGAAAATGTTATGTATGCATTTTCATACGGCTGGGGAACAGTTTTCTCCCGCATGATCCTCTCTGTTCCCGCGCACATGTTCTTCGGAGTTCTGATGGGATATTTTTATTCTTTCTGGAATGTTTTCCGTCATGTGGATTCTCTTGAAAAAGATGCTAAACAAAAAGGTATGATTGCCGCGTCAAGAAAGCCTATCAAAAAAGGCAGACAGCTTGCTCTTGCTCTGATTGTTCCTACAATAGTTCATGGATTCTTTGATTTTTGTCTTTCAGCCGATTCAACATTTTTCCTTGTAGTTTTCTATATTTTTGTTATTGCGCTTTATATCTTCTGTTTCATGCGTATACATAAGTTTTCAAAGTCAGATGTTATGTATGGTCATTTGTTGTTGACTGTTTTTCTTAAAAGAAATCAAGATATTCTTCTGCTTGTAAGATCTGAGGCATTTCAGCATAATCTTACTTCCAACGGATTGGAAGACACAAGAGAAATGCTTAATTCATATTATGCATTGACTTTTGATGCTGACCCGAATGAAGAAACATCTCTGGAAGCATTGATGAATGAAGCAACTGAGTAATTTTCAGAATATACGGAAAGTGGTATACGGAGCGGTTTCGGCTGCTCCGTTCAAGTTGTATGGATGAATTGACTTTAATTAAAAACAGATTCAATGATCTGGCATCCCGCTCATGCGAAAGAGGAATTTATACTTCTACTGAATTCCTTACGATAGCTGAACAAAGTGTGCTGAAAAAGATGCATCTGCCTGTAAAAACAGTTTTTTACGGCGGATATGAAAATGCTGAGCGGAATATTGTTGTTTTTGGTGATGAAACTGACCTTGGTTATGAATGTTTTTATCCTGTCCGATTTATAAAAATAGAGCCTTTGCAGATGAAATTTGCGGACAAGCTCTCTCATCGTGATTTTCTTGGTTCTCTCATGGGGCTTGGAATACGGCGTGAGATGCTGGGGGATATTATTATAAATGAAAATGTTGCATATCTTGTTTGTCTTGACTCTGTTGCAGATTTCATAATAAATCAGCTTGATAAGGTGAAGCATACATCTGTAAAATGTTCTGAAAGTAATTATATTCCCACAGATGTTCTTCCTGAACTTCGTTATGAAGAATTTATTGTTTCCTCTGAAAGACTTGATGTCCTCATTTCTGCAGTGTATAATCTTTCAAGAAATGAAAGTCAGAAAAGAATTGAAAGTGAAACTGTGTTTTGTGACGGAATGATTGTAACGGCTTCTTCATTCGTACCGAAAATCGGAACACTGATAAGTGTAAGAGGCTCAGGCAGATTCATTTTTGACGGTGTTTTAAGGCAGACAAAAAAAGGCAGATATGTTATATCTGTCAGAATTTATTGATAGGAGATAGTTTATGGTTTTTCATGGTTTTCAGAAAATGACTATGCTTGATTTTCCGGGATACGTTGCCTGTACTGTATTTACGCCGGGTTGTAATTTCCGTTGTCCTTTTTGTCATAATTCTTTGCTTGTAACAAAAGTGAATGATAATGAAGTGTATTCTGAAGATGAGATTCTTGCCTATCTAAAAAAAAGAAAAGGTGTGATAGACGGTATCTGTATAAGTGGCGGAGAACCGCTTATGCATGATGATATTTTTGATTTTGTGAAAAAAGTCAAAGAGACAGGTATGCTTGTTAAAATAGACACAAACGGCAGTTTTCCTGACAAACTTAAAAAGCTTATTGATTCGGGCAACATTGATTATGTTGCAATGGATATCAAGAATTGTCCTGAAAAGTATGCCGTAACAACAGGTATACATGATTTTGATATTACACCAATCAGAAAAAGCGTTGAATTGCTGCTGGAAGGCAGAGTTGCGTATGAGTTCAGAACAACTGTTGTAAAAGAATTCCATACACCACAAGATATGGTGCATATAGGTGAATTTATAAGTGGTGCAGATAAGTATTTTCTTCAGCATTTTATAGAATCAGAGAGCAATATTCAGCAAGGTCTGACCCCGCTTGATAGAGAAGAAATGGAAAATCTGCGTATTTCAGTGTCAGGATTTGTGAAAAATGCTGAATTACGCGGAATTTGAAAAAATACACAATATATTGTGATTTTGCTCTTGACAAGACGCAAGATATCCTATATAATGAATCCTGCACGACACTTATGTCAGTAAATTCAGTTGAATAAAGGGAGGCTACATCATGTATAAAGTTATTAAACGAGACGGAAAGACCGTTGAATTTGACCTTACCAAGATAGGTCATGCTGTTGCCCTTGCATTTGATGCATGCAACAAACAGTACAATTCAGACATTATTGATTTTATCGCACTTAAAGTTACTGCAGATTTCGAGCCTAAAATTGAAAACAATGAGATCGCTGTTGAAAAGATTCAGGACAGCGTTGAATCAGTTCTTATCAAAGCAGGTTATGATGATGTTGCAAAGGCATACATTCTCTACAGAAAGCAGAGAGAAAAAGTCAGAAACATCAATGCTGCAATGCTCAACTATAAAGATATCGTCAATGATTATCTTGATATCAATGACTGGCGTGTTAAGGAAAACTCTACTGTTACTTATTCAGTAGGCGGTCTTATCCTCAGCAACTCCGGTGCAATCACAGCTAACTATTGGCATTCCGAAATCTATGACCAGGAAATCGCTGATGCGCACAGAAATGCTGATATCCACATTCATGACCTTTCAATGCTTACAGGTTACTGTGCAGGTTGGTCACTCAAACAGCTTATTCAGGAAGGTCTCGGCGGTGTAACAGGTAAAATTACATCTGCTCCTGCAAAACATCTTGCTACACTTTGTAACCAGATGGTAAACTTCCTTGGTATTATGCAGAATGAATGGGCAGGTGCTCAGGCTTTCTCATCATTTGATACATATCTTGCTCCCTTTGTAAAGGTTGACAATCTTTCTTATGATCAGGTCAAGAAGTGCATCGAGTCATTCATCTACGGTGTAAACACTCCCAGCCGTTGGGGTACACAAGCTCCTTTCTCAAATATCACTCTTGACTGGGTTGTTCCCGCTGACCTTGCAGAACTTAACTGTATCATCGGCGGTAAAGAAGCTGACTTCCGTTATAAAGATTGTCAGAAGGAAATGGATATGGTCAACAAAGCTTTCATCGAAATTATGATTGAAGGCGATGCAAACGGCAGAGGTTTCCAGTATCCCATTCCCACATACTCAATCACAAGCAACTTTGACTGGTCAGAGACAGAGAATAATAAGCTTCTCTTTGAAATGACTTCAAAATACGGCACACCTTACTTCTCAAACTACATCAATTCCGATATGGAACCCAGTGATGTTCGTTCAATGTGCTGCCGTCTTCGTCTTGACCTTCGTGAACTCAGAAAGAAATCAGGCGGTTTCTTCGGAAGCGGTGAAAGCACAGGTTCAGTCGGTGTTGTTACAATCAACATGCCCAGAATCGCTTATCTTTCACAGAATGAAGAAGAATTCTACAAGCGTCTTGATAAGATGATGGATATTTCTGCACGTTCACTCAAGGTTAAGAGAACTGTTATCACAAAACTCCTTGATGCAGGTCTTTATCCCTATACAAAGAGATATCTCGGCACATTCAATAACCACTTCTCAACAATCGGTCTTGTCGGTATGAATGAAGTTGGTCTTAATGCAAAATGGCTCCGTAAGGACCTTACAAGTGTTGAAACTCAGGAATTCACAAAGCAGGTTCTTGATCACATGCGTGAAAGACTTTCAGATTATCAGGTTGAATACGGTGATCTTTACAACCTTGAAGCAACTCCTGCTGAATCAACTTCATACAGACTTGCTAAGCACGATGTGAAGCATTATCCCGAAATTATCACAGCTAATGAGTATTCAAACGGTACACATTACTATACAAACAGCTCACATCTCCCTGTTGGTTATACAGATGATATCTTCTCAGCTCTCGATATTCAGGACGAGCTTCAGACAAGATATACATCAGGTACTGTATTCCATGCATTCCTCGGGGAAAAACTTCCTGATTGGAAAGCTGCTGCAAACCTTGTTAAGAAGATTGCTGAAAATTATAAACTTCCTTATTATACACTTTCACCCACATACTCAGTATGTAAGAACCACGGTTACATCACAGGTGAAGTTTATGAATGTCCCGATTGCGGTGAAAAGACAGAAGTTTACAGCCGTATCACAGGTTACTACCGTCCCGTTCAGAACTGGAATGACGGTAAGAGCCAGGAATACAAAGACAGAAAAGTTTACAACATCGAAACTTCTGTTCTCAAAAAGGACAGTGTAGTAGATGGAATCAAGGAAGCTGCAGAAGAAGTATGTGCTGTTGAAACAATCGATTCTGCATACCTTTTCACAACTGCAACCTGCCCCAACTGTAAAATAGCTTGCTCTGTTCTTGATAAGAATGGCTTCAAATATGAAAAGCTTCTTGCAGATGAGCATGCAGACCTTGTAGAGCAGTTCGGCATCAAGCAGGCTCCCACACTTGTTGTTGTAAAAGACGGCTCATTTGAGAAGTTTGCTGGTGTTTCAGATATCAAGAAATTCCTTAAGGCATAAGAGGAATAATATATGTATGACATTATAATCATCGGCGGTGGCCCTGCGGGGCTTACCGCCGCCATATATGCTCTCAGAGCAAACAAAAGTGTACTTGTCCTTGAAAAAGGCAGCTTTGGCGGTCAGATCACATATTCACCCAAGGTCGAAAATATCCCCGGTTTTGTAAGCGTAACAGGTAATGAGTTTGCGGATAAGCTTGTTGAACAGGCTCTTGAACTCGGTGCAGAGATTGAACCCACTGAAGTTTTCTCTGTAAAAGACGGTGATGTGAAGACTGTTGTTACCGAAGATGGTGATTTTGAAGCAAAAGCTGTTATCATTGCAACAGGTGCAAAGCACAGACTTCTCGGAATTGAGAATGAAGAAAACCTTATCGGCAACGGAATTTCATTCTGTGCAGTTTGTGACGGTGCATTCTATAAAAATCAGGAAGTTGCAGTTATCGGCGGCGGAAATTCAGCTTTGCAGGAAGCTATTCTTCTTTCTGATGTTGCATCCAAAGTATATGTTGTTCAGAATCTTGATTACCTTACAGGTGAAAAGAAACTTGCTGAGCAGCTTTATGCAAAAGAAAATGTTGAAATCATCACAGGATCTGTTGTGAAAGCCGTTAACGGTACAGACGAGCTTGAAAGCATTGTAATTACAAAGACAGCAGACGGTCAGGACAGAATTATTGAAACAAAGGGCATGTTTGTTGCAATAGGACTTATTCCGCAGAATGCACCTTTCAGTAATGTTATCGGTCTTGATCCTTACGGTTATGCTGATTCAGATGAAAGCTGTACAACACAGACCAACGGTATTTTTGTTGCAGGTGACTGCCGTAAAAAGAGAATCCGTCAGGTTGCAACAGCTTGTTCAGACGGTGCAGTTGCTGCACTCGCAGCTTGTGATTATATTGATTCACTTTAAAACAAAAATGAGTTGTTCAGATGAACAACTCATTTTTTTTATAAGCATTTAATTATACAGGTAATTTGAAAATGTAGCCTGTTGCGATTCCTATCACTGCAGAAATTACAATTATAAGTATCGGATGCACTTTTTTGAAAGCAAGAACACTCATAACTGCAAAAAGTACAAGCGAAATCCAGAATTCGTATGTTGAAAAAATTGCAACTGAAAAGCCGTTGGGAATAAACACAATCATAGCCATTGAAAGAACGGCAGATGCAATAAGACCGACAGCTGCAGGTTTCAGACCTGACATTGCGCCTTTTACATACTTGTTCTTCTTGAATTGCTCAAAAATCTTTGCAACAATAAGAATAATAATGAACGAGGGGAGTACAACACCGAGTGTTGAACAAACGCCTCCGGGAAGACCACCCATCTGAGTGCCTATATAAGTTGCCATGTTGATAGCAAACGGGCCGGGGGTGCTTTCGCTGACTGCGATGAAATTGATAAGATCTTCCATCGGAATCCAACCGTGTGCAATAACTTCTTCCTGGATAAGCGGAAGCATTGCATAACCACCGCCGAAAGTGAAAAGGCCTATTTTAAAGAAAGTGTAAAACAGTTCCCAGTAAATCATCCCTGTTTCTCCTTTCTTTCAGTTATGAGTGAAGCCACTATTCCGAAAATTGCACTGCCTGCAATGATAAACAGTACATTTATATCTGTGAATGCAGCAAGTATAAATGAAAGTGCCATTATAATGTAAGGAACAACTTCCTTTTTGATTTTTTTGAACATTGTCCAGAGTGACTTGAGAATAAGAGCAAGAACACCTGCACGGATACCGAAAAAGGCATATCTGACAGCCTGAATATCATGAAACTGCTGAAGAAGCAGAGATATGATTGATATAATGATATAAGAGGGAAGTACAACACCGAAAGTTGCACAGAATGAACCCCAGAATCCGGCAACTTTATAGCCTACGAATGTTGCTGAATTTATAGCGATCGGTCCCGGTGTGGACTCAGCAATTGCAATGATTTCGAGTATATCATCATCAGAAATCCATTTGTGTTTTTCAACTGTTTCTCTCTGTATCAGCGGAATCATTGCGTAACCGCCGCCGAATGTGAATGCACCGATTCTCAGGAATGTGAGAAAAAGTGTCAGACATCTTTTTGTTCTTTCCATTGAAATTGTCTCCTTAAAAATCATCTTTACTAAGTATATCAAAGGGAGATTGATAAATCAACTGCATTTACATAAAATACTTAACAAACAATGTATAAATAAACTTCATATTGCTTGACAAAATGATGAATTTGTCGTAAAATTTATAATGAATAAATTTGAAATAAGGACTGATTTTATGAAGCTTTCTTTCCGTTGGTACGGCAAAGACGATAAAATTACATTGCAGCATATCAGACAGATTCCCGGCATGGATTCAATCGTAACAGCTGTTTACGATGTTCCCGTTGGTGAAGTCTGGAGTCGTGAAAGTATTGCAGATCTCAAGAAGATGACTGAGGATGCAGGACTTAAATTTGATGTTATCGAAAGTGTTCCTGTTCACGAAGATATCAAGCTCGGTAAACCTTCACGTGAAAAATATATTGAAAATTATTGTGAAAACATCAGAAGACTTGGTGAAGCAGGAGTTAAATGCATCTGCTATAACTTTATGCCTGTTTTTGACTGGACAAGAACTCAGCTTGACCATGTTCTTCCCGATGGTTCAACTTCACTTGTTTATTATCAGGAACAGGTTGATAAGGTTGATCCTCTCAAGAGTGATTCTGACCTTACTCTTCCCGGTTGGGATGCTTCTTACACAAGAGATGAGCTTGCAAGCGTTGTTGCAGAATACAACGCAATGACAGAAGATGATCTCTGGGATAATATAATGTATTTCCTCGAAAAAGTTATTCCTGTTGCAGCAGAGTGTGATATAAATATGGCTATTCATGAGGATGATCCCTGCTGGAGCATCTTCGGACTTCCCAGAATTATCACCGATGAAAAGAATCTTGACAGATTCCTTTCTCTTGTCGATGATCCTCATAACGGTCTTACATTCTGTGTCGGTTCACTCGGTTGTTCAAATAAGAATGATATTGTTTCAATGGCAGCAAAGTATGCAAAAATGGGCAGAATTCATTTCGTTCATATGCGCAATGTTGCAGTTCTTGATAACGGATTTGAAGAAAGAGCACATCTTTCATCATGCGGCAGCATCGATATGTATGCTGTAATGAAAGCTCTCCATGACAACGGTTTTACAGGCTATGTAAGACCCGACCACGGCAGAATGATCTGGGGTGAAACAGGCAGACCCGGTTACGGTCTGTTTGACAGAGCACTCGGTGCAACATATCTCAACGGTCTTTGGGAAGCAATTGAAAAGGGTAGTAAGGAGTAATAAAAATGAATGAAGTTCTTAAAGAAATAAGCAAAATCGGTATTGTTCCGGTTGTAAAAATTGACGATGCAAAGGACGCTGTGCCTCTTGCAAAAGCTCTTATAAACGGCGGTCTTCCTTGCGCAGAAGTTACATTCAGAACAGCAGCTGCAGAAGAAGCTATTTCTCTTATGTCAAAGGAATTTCCTGAGATGCTTGTAGGTGCAGGTACCGTGCTTACAACTGAGCAGGTTGATAAGGCTATCGGTGCAGGAGCAAAATTTATTGTTACTCCCGGTTTCAATGAGAAAATTGTAAAATACTGTATTGACAAGAATATTCCTGTCACACCCGGATGTCCTTCAACATCTGATATTGAAGCAGCTCTTGCTCTCGGTCTTGATGTAGTTAAATTCTTCCCCGCAGAAAACCTCGGCGGTATCAGCATGATAAAAGCTCTTGCTGCTCCTTATGTTGGTGTTAAGTTTATGCCCACAGGCGGTATCAATGCTAAGAATATCAACAGTTATCTTGATTGTGATAAGATTCTTGCTTGCGGCGGAAGCTGGATGGTTAAGGATACTCTTATCAATGAAGGTAAATTTGACGAAATTGAAGCACTCACAAAAGAAGCTGTTGCAAATATGCTCGGATTTAAACTTGCACATCTTGCAATCAATTGTGAAGATGAAGCAAAGGCAAAAGCTGTTGCAGATATGTTTACTCTTTGTTTCAATTTCTCACAGAGAGAAATCCCCGTCAGCTATTTCTGTACAGATGAAATCGAAGTTATGAAATTTAACGGCAGAGGCACAATGGGTCATATCGCAGTTAAGACAAATTATATGGATAAAGCTGTTGCTTACCTTGAAAGAAAGGGTATTGCACTTGATTATGAATCAGCACAGTATGATGCAAAGGGCAATATGACATTTATCTATCTCAAAGAAGAATTCGGTGGTTTTGCTGTTCATCTTTGCCTTTAATTCTTAAATAAAACTAAAACCTGTCTCTGACAGGTTTTTTTTGTTATTTTTTATAAAATTTCTTTATTCACATTCTTGTTGTATATTGAAAATATATATTTTATATGTTATAATATTAAAAATATTTATAAAGGAGATGATTGCAATGAGTGAGAAATTTGATAAAGCCGTCACAACCGTGAAGAATTTTGCCACGGAAGTGAAAACTCATTGGAATACTCCGGCAGAAGGTAAATATGTTCCTTATAAGGAATATAAGGACGTTGTTATCGGTGTCGGTGCAAACTATACTGGCTCAAAGATTCTTGAGTACATAGGTTTCTGGTCAAGCTGTTTCCTCATCATGTATCACTACAAGCTGCCCTATCTGACATTCTCTGTTATAGGTCTTCTTAATATGCCTCTCGGATATGTTACAGCGCTTATCTGGTGGTATGTTTGTGATAACCTTGGCTTCCTTCCTAAAAAGAAAGAACGATTGATTTATCTGCTCTATGGACTGATGATGTTCTTTGGTATATCGTCGTTAATATTTGACTATTCCAGATTATTTGATCAGTCAGGTTCATTTATCACAATGCTTAACAGTTTTGAAGGTATGAATGCAACCGCATGTTTCAAGACATTCGGTACTCATTTCCTGTATTCAGGTTGGGTTGGTGCAAGAAATATCTTCTGGCGTAAGAAACTTCTTCCCAAATACGGAAGATATAAGTATTCACTTTACTGTGACGTTATTCCCAAGTGTGTAATGGTTTTCCTTATCGGTTGGCTTCCTGTTTACAACATCCCTGATGTTGCTACTCGTGTATGGGTTGCAAACCTTCTTTTTGCTACATATAACGTATTCGGTTTCGGTAATGTTCTTGAAGAATGTACAAAGCGTATCAGCCCCAATCTTCAGGAAAGAATTCTTATCCGTAGCTATCCCGTAAAGATTTCTCACATTTTCAATTCTATTCTTGCAATTATTCTTCCTGCAATTGTAGGTATGCTCCGTCATAAATGGGCAGATATCAATTTCTACAGATTTGTTATCCCCATCACATTCACAATTTCAGCTGCATTCACAATGTATCTGGCAGGCAGAATCAAAGAACGAATACCGCAGCCACCGATTGAGAAGAAAGTACAGATCAAGTTCTGGGACGGTATGCTCGGTGTTCTAAAAAACAAATATCTCCTTATTAATACCATAGTCGGACTTATTGATGCTCTTGGTAACGGCATGCTGCCCTTTGCAACAATTCTGTATTTCTATACATTCCGTCTCAGCGGTCTGCCTTATTCACTTATTGTTGCACTTATTTCATTTGCAGGTACTCCGCCTGATCTTCTTTCTCCCTATTTCCTCAAGAGATTCTCATATAAGCAGATTATGATTTTCTATCAGCTCAGCCGTGCAATCGGTAATGCTATTATTGCCGTTGCTATGTGGACTCTTGGTGATAATCTTGCTCTTTGTGGCACAATCTGTATTGTTGTTCTCTTCTTTATGGAAATGACTAAGACTGTGCCCACTACAGCAGGTCACGATATGGGTGTACGAATCAATGACTACCAGATGTATCTTTCAGGTGAAAGACTTGAAAGTTTCGGCGGTATTTTTGGTTGGTTTACAGGTCCCATTACAACATTTATCGGTCTTATTATTCCCATATTCCTTCTCAAATACGGATTCAACAGCAACTGGGAAATCCTTTTCTTCGATGGCTCAAGAAGAAATATCGTTGTTATTCCCATTATCGTTGACACAATCGGTTTCTTCCTTATGTCAATTCCGTATTTCTTCTGGGACTATGATAATAAGAAACAGAACCTTGTTATGGAAGTTCTTAAACGCCGTGCTGAGGTCACCGAAAAGAAGGCAGCAGAAGAAGGAAAATCAACTGCCGGCAGCTATAAAGGTTAAAGGGGGGATAAGTTCATGAGCAAAAAAGAGAAAAAAGAAAAGAAAGTAAAAGGCGAAGTGCTTCAGGAAGATATTCATCTTGATATTCCTGAGGATGAAATATGGACTTATCAGGTGCCCGGCCTTGCAGCACCGCATATCAATAAGCCTTATAAATATTACAATCTCAAAAAGGCAATTTTTGTTATTGTAATTCTTGTAGCTGTTTCACTTTCAATTTATTTCAGTGTTATGGCTCTTCAGAATGAAACATTTGAATATACTCAGCTTGAAAACGGCTATGAATTCACAAATTTCAGTAATACAGGTTATCTCACTGAACTTGAAATTGATTATGTAGCTGAAATAGAGTATATTCCCGGCAATAATGACCCTGCAACAAACTTTAGTGTTGCAAAAGATGAAAACAAGCCTGTAACAGCAGTCAGAGAATTTGCACTCAATTGTGACGATAAGATCAAAACAATTTATATCGGTGCTAATGTTGAGTCTGTTGATGAAAAAGCATTCTATTCATGCTGGTCATTGCAGAATATTGAAGTTGATGAAAACAACCCCAATTACTGTGATATCGACGGTGTTCTTTACAACAAGGATAAGACAGAGATTCTTTGCTATCCTTGTGATCATGATGAATATCTCCGTCAGAAATACGGTTATGAAACTGAACTGTTTACTGATGATATTACACCGGAATATGAAAGAGATGTTCAGACATATGTTGTTCCGTCAACAGTTACAAGACTTGGCGTTATGTGTATGAACTATGCTAACTTAAGAAAGATTTATCTTCCTGAAGGTCTTAAGACAATTGAAACTCTCGCAGTTTTCAAACTTCATGAAAGAAAGAATGAGTGGGAAACAACACCCTCTCTCAGTAATGTATATACATATAAGAATAATAATGTGACAGATACACATTTTACATCTGAAGAAGTTCTTGGTGAAATTTATCTTTCACTTCCCGAAGGTCTTGAATTTATCGGTTCAGACTCATTCAGCTACAATCAGAATCTTCAGTATGTTTACATTCCTGCAAGTGTAAAAGAAATCGGACATCATGCATTCTGGGATACCTGTTATAAGGAAGACGGCGAAATTAAGGGTGTAGCTGTTATGAATGTTGCAGTCAACGAAGAAGAATTTGCAGCAAAAATAGTTGGCGACAACTGGATTCCGCAGTACGATTATCTTCTCTTCAAAAAGAATATTGACATTAATTATTCTGCAGAAAGAGCTGAAAAATAAACAGGGGAGTGGTAAATATGCCAACCTGGAAAAAAATCTTATTTGTTATTGTTCTTGCATCATTTATAGGACTTTCTTTGTTTTTTACATTCTATTCAATTGCACGAGATACATTTGAATTTGAAGAACAGACAAATGTAGGAGAAATTGAAGGATTGAACGGTTGGGTGTTTTACGGATTCAACGGTAATTCCTCTGTAAAAGAAGTTTATGTGGATTATGCCCGAGATGAAAACGGAGATAATCCCGATACTTCTAAGCCTGTTGTCGGTGTTGATTCATTTACAATTGTAAGTGACGAAAATGTTGAATATATTTATATAGGTAAAGATGTTCAGTATATCAGTGATCAGGCATTTTATTACTGTAAGATGCTTAAAGCTGTTTTTGTAGATGATGAAAACCCGTATTTCTGCGATGTTGACGGTGTTTTGTTTACAAAGGATATGAAGACCCTTATTCTTCACCCTATCTGTAACGGAAACTGGAAAGTCGAAAACGGTATTGCTGAAAAAAATGATACATTTGTAATTCCCGAAGGAGTTGAAAATGTAGGAGGTTACAGCTTTTATAAAAATAATGACCTTGTACACCTTTCTTTCCCAAGCACTCTTAAAACAATAGGTGATATGGCTTTCTTTAGTTGCGGAAATATGTGGAGTGTCTGGTTACCGGAAGGTCTCGAATCAATTGGTGCGGACGCATTCAGTTATTGTGGAAGTATCAGTCCTGTAATGTATATTCCGTCAACGGTTAAAGTAATTGAAGACTATGCCTTTTTCTCATGTGGAGGCATTTCAACAATGTATATGGGATCTGAAAGTGAAGACGGAATTGAATTCGGCGAAAGCTGGCTTCCAAAAAATGATTCAAAAGTTGTCTTCAATGTTGCCATAATACCGGAATACGGAAAAACTCTTGATGATGCTAAAGCTGAAAAAGAGCGGATTGATAATCTTAATGCTCAGGAGGTTGAGTAATTATGAGTAAAAATGCTACTGCTGAAAAAGTACCTCTTAAACAGAGAGTAGGTAATCTTATCTCAGAATTCAGAACTCATTGGAACACTCCTGCAGAGGGAAAATACGTACCGTACAAAGAATATATTTCAATATTTCTTGCTGTTGGCGGTAACTATTCTGCACAGCACCTTCTTGGATTTCTGTCTTTCGGTACAGGTTGCTATCTTGTAGCTTATTATTATGAAATCCCTATTCTTACTTTTTCTGCAATAAACGCATTTTTCCTTGTGTCGGGCTATATATGGAGTATGCTCAACATGGGTGTTGATGCAAACTTAGGTTTTCTGCCAAAAAAAACAGAGAAAAAATATTTTACTGTATACTTGTCTGTTGCTGCAGTAGGCCTGTTGTTACTGATATTTGATTTGTCGTCGATTCTTCCGATTCCTGAAGCAGTTGCTACATATGCAAATACAAAATGGCAAGGTCTCAATCTGTTCAGTATTTTCAAAATTTTCGGAGCTCATTTCTTTGTTTCGGGTTGGGGTGGCTTCAGAGCTATCATTATAAGAAAGAAACTTGTTCCAAAGCTCGGAAGATATAAAATTTTTGCATATTCAAACATTGTGCAGTGTCTTATAATGGTTACTCTTATTTGTGAACTTCCTCTGTTTGAAGAGCCTCTGATTGACAGAGTTTGGAAATTATATGTTCTTTTCCAGCTTTTCGGAATGTTCAATTTTACAGGTTCTCCACAGCAGATTGCAGATAATATCAGTCCCAACGGACATGAACGAATGATTATCAGATGCTGGCCTGTTAAACTCAGCCACATTCTGCGTTCACTGATGACGATGATCATTCCCACAGTATCGGGTATGTTTTTCGTAAACGGAATCAGAGACAGAGGCACATTCCAGTATATTATTCCCATTGCACTCGGTGTAAGTGTTCTTATGATGTATTCCGGTCTTGGAAAAATCAAGGAAAGAATTCCTGCACCTCCTGTTGAAAGGAAAAAATATTATTCATTCTGGGATTGTATTGACGGAATTTCCAAAAATAAATATTTATGGATAAAACAAGCATCTGCTCTTCTTGATTCTCTCGGAAACGGTATGATCGGTATTGGTCAGATACTTCTTATCTATACATGGCGTGAGACAGGATTCTTTTTTGCTGTTGCAGAAAATGCGATTGCTTTTGTCGGAAATCCCGGAGCATTTCTGGCACCGTGGATCAGAAAACGATTCCAGTTCAAGACTTTATTTGTCTTAAAACAGCTTATAATGTTTTTCTCAAGCGGAATTTTTATCCTTGCATTCCTGTTTCTCGGTGATTCGCCGATGCTTTGTGGTTTAGTTCTGTTTATCGGAATATGTCTTCGTGACTGTCTTAAATCAGCTATTGAAGAAGCATCACATGATATGGATATCCGTATCAGCGACTATCAGATGTATATTTCAGGTGAACGATTTGAAGCCTACCAGGGTGTTGTCGGTTGGTTCACCGGTCCTATATCTGCACTGATCAGTCTTATCATTCCTCTTATGTTCTATCGTGTTGGTTTTACTTCCGACTGGGACGTACTTTTTATAAGTGATGTCCGTGTGAAATGTATGATTATCGGTCTTGCATTTGATATGGCAGGATATCTCCTGATGAGTCTGCCATATATATTCTTCTGGGACTTCACTGATGAAAAACATGCTGAAATTATGAAAGTTCTGCAGGAACGTGCAGAAGCAGCTGAAAAAGAAGATTCAGAACCGGTTTTGCAGAAAAATGTATAAAAAAATAAGAGCCGTTACTTTTTGTAACGGCTTGATTTTTTAATATTTTGCTGCAATATCCATTATTTTTTTCAGTCTGTGATTAACACCGGATCTTGAAATTGGAGTTGAGAGATTTGCGCCTAATTCGGATAGTGCCATCTCAGGATTATCGAGTCTGAGCTTTGCAAGTTCTTTCAATTCGGGAGGTAACTCCTCAAATTTGCCTGATTCCATGAGTTTTTCAATTGCATTGATCTGTGCTGCTGCAGCAGCACATGTTTTTTTTATGTTTGCATTATCACAATTTACTTTTCTGTTGACCTTATTTCTGACATCTTTGAATATCTTTTCATTTACGAGCGTCAGGAAAGAATTATGCGCACCCATAACGCCCAGAATGTTTTCGATATGATAACTGTCTTTAAAGTAAATCAGATTAATACCGTTTCTGTCTGACATCTTAGGTGATGCTTCAAAGTCTTCAAACAGCTCAACAAAATCACGGCTTTTGCTTTTGAATGCAATGTCGAATTCAAGATGATATTCTTTTTTTGGGTCGGTGATTATTCCGCAAGCCAGAAAAACACCTCTTAAAAAAGCACCGAAACAACATTCGTCTTCAATGTTTGTTATAAGCAGACGCATTGTGTGTTCATTACCTGAATATCCTAATTCGTTAAGGATATCTATTCTTTCATCTTTGCTGTTTACGGAAACAGTAATCTTACCCGATTTGGATACAATCTCTTCAGGTTCACATTGTGAAAGATATTTAATTGCTTTTTTATATTTCTGTGCGACAAAATCATAGTCGGTCATGATGCTGATTTCATCTTTGCTGAAAGATCTTCCGAAATATAATATTCCGTAAGCTTCAGCACGTTGACAGCAATCATTTTCGCATTCTATTGCACACAGTTCTTTTTTTACATCTGATGAGAATGACATATTACGGTATAATCTTTACTTCAGGTTCAAGGGTGACACCTGTGTTTTCTTTAACTGTTTTTTTGACATGATCAATAAGCTCAATAATATCTGATGCTGTACCTGAATAACGGTTGATGATAAAACCTGCGTGTTTTTCGCTGACTTCAGCACCGCCGATACGACAGCCTTTTAATCCGCATTGTTCAATAAGTGCTCCCGCAAAATAGCCTTCAGGACGTTTGAATGTGCTTCCTGCACTCGGAAATTCAAGCGGTTGTTTGTCTTTTCTTCGTCCGATAAGATCATCCATCTTTGCCTTTATTTCAGCTTTATCGCCTTTCTGAAGCTTGAATTCAGCAGTTGCAATGATATATTCAGGATGCTCAGAATAAAAACTTTTTCTGTATCCGAGATTCAATGCTGAAGCATCTGCTGATTCTGTGTCAAATTCAGGAGTAATATGCTGTACGGTTTTCAGCACATCTTTGATTTCTCCGCCATAAGCGCCTGCATTCATAAATACAGCTCCGCCGACAGTGCCCGGAATTCCATACGCAAATTCAAGACCAGTCAGCCCGTTCTCCAATGCAGCTACACAGAGTTTTGTGAGTGATGTTCCTGCAGAACAACGTATAATCTCATTGTCTACTTCTATTTCAGGATCCATTCCTGTTGTTTTTATAACAATACCACGGATACCTTCATCTTTTACAAGAAGGTTGCTGCCGTTTCCCATGACCGTAACAGGAACATTATTTTTATGAGCCGATTTCAGAGTTACTGTCAGCGAATTAACGTTTTTCGGTAATGCAATTACATCCGCATTGCCGCCGGCTTTGAATGAAGTATGGCGGCTCATCGGAGTATCAACAAGAATTTCACAACTATCAGATTCTAAACTTTTTGCAAAAGTATATAAATCTATCATAAAAATGTTCTTTCTTTAAATCAGATTATTCTGTAAGAAGGGCTGCGCCTATGATGCCTGCATCGTTACCTAATTCTGCAGAACAGATCTTTGTCTGTCTCTTTGCATGGATGCTGTATACCTGTGCGTTAACGAGCTTTCTTACGGGACCGAGAAGGTTTTCTTTTTCATTACCTACACCGCCGCCTACGCAGAGAATTTCGGGCTGGAAAGTGTTGATGATGTTTGACATACCGCAAGCAAGGTAACCCATGTATTTTTCAACAACCTGCTTAGCCTTTTCATCACCGTCTCGCATCGCATCAAATGCTGTTCTGCCGTCAACCTTTCTGATGTCGCCGTCAACAATATCCCACATTTTTGTGAAGGGATCTTTTACCATAGCATCTTTTGTCTGCTGGATAAGAGCTGTAGCTGATGAATAACGCTCCCAGCAGCCTTTTCTGCCGCAGTTGCAGGGTTCACCGTCGTAAACAATAACTGTATGACCCATTTCGCCTGCTGCATAGTTTGTTCCTGTAACGAGTTTACCGTTTACAACAATACCGCTGCCTACACCCGTACCGAGAGTAATTGCGATAAAATCCTTAGCGCCTTTTCCTACACCTGCAACAGCTTCACCGAGTGCAGCACAGTTTGCATCATTATCAAAGAAAATGTTTTTGCAACCTGTTCTTTCGTTAAGAAGTGCATAAGCAGGAACATTGTCAAATCCAAGATTATTTGCAAATTCAATAACGCCCTTTTCTTTGTTGACTGAGCCTGGAGTACCGACACCGATTGATTCAATGTCTTTCATTGTGAGTCCTGCAGAATAAATTGCATCGTGAATTGTCTTTGCAATGTCATCAAAAATTTCTTCAGCAGGTCTGGGGGAGTTAGTCTTTTCCTTTGCTCTTGCAATGATCTGATTGTTTTCGTCTACAACAGCTGATACGATATTTGTACCGCCGAGGTCAACACCTATTCTGTACATTTGAATTTCCTCCGATATAAAATATTATAAATAACTTTCAGAATTATGGTTACTGTCCCATATTTCAATTTCCTGTTTGATAGGCTCAAAGCCGTCCATACCGAGGCTCTGCATGAGTTCCTGTGCAGCAACATAGCCCATCTTTTTCTGTCTGTTTGCGATTGCTGCTGTTTCAATTATAACAGAAAGATTTCTGCCGGGAGTTACGGGGACAACAGTTGCTGGAACCTTGATACCCATAATGTTGATATAATTTTCTTCAAGACCCATTCTGTCATATACTTTTGCAGAATCCCATGGCTCAAGTCTTATAACCATGTCAATTTTTTCAGAAAGTTTGACTGATTCAAGACCGAATAATCGCTGTGCATTGATAATGCCTACGCCTCTGACTTCAATAAAGTGACGTATGTTATCAGGTGCCTGACCGACTACGGTTTTTGATGAAACTTTTCTGATTTCAACAGCATCATCGGCAATAAGGCGATGTCCTCTTTTTATAAGTTCAACAGCAGTTTCACTTTTTCCCACACCGCTGTCACCAACAATAAGAACACCTTCACCGAGAACTTCTACAAGTACACCGTGACGAGTGATTCTGTCTGCAAGTTCAATTCCGAGATATGCAATGAGTGATGCCATATTTGCAGAAGTATCATCAGCTGTTCTGAGTATCGGAATGTTGTATTTTTCCGAACTCTGCATAAGACCTTCAACCGGTTCGAGATTTCTTGTAATAATGATTGCTGCAGGATGTGTTGCTAAAAATTTATCAAGACACTGCTGACGTTTACTTACAGAAAGACTGTTTAAATAACCGATTTCAGTGAAACCTAACAACTGAATTCTTTCAGGATCAAAATAATCTTCATAACCAGCAAGAATCAGACCGGGACGATTGACATCCTTTGAGGATATGTATATATCCGCTGTTGCTTTAGGTGTATAAAGAACTTCATAACCGTTATTGTGGATTACTTTTTCAAGCGATACTGAATATTTGGTTGCCATGCTGCACCTCCTTAAAAATTATATATAGTCAATATATATTATACTAATAAATTATTATATTTCAATACTCAACGATAAAATTTATATAATATTTTTAAATTACAGATAAAAAAACAGACATAAAAAAAACAGACAGTTTTCTGACTGTCTGTTTTTTTATTGCTATTATGCTATATCTTCAAAGATATCTTCAGAAATCTTTTTTCCATCTTTGTCGTAATATGCGGATGATTTCATGTTGCCGCTGTCATGGTAAGTGAAAGAATAATAACCGTCAGGATTATTGTTGCCGTCAAAATACTTCTCTGTTTCAAGCAATCCTTTTTCGTTATATTCAAATGTTGTATATTTTTTTAATGTGCCGTCGGGATAAAATGCTGAATATTTTATGTTTTTTCCATCGGTATTATATTCATATACATAATATTCTTCAAGTTTGTCATCAGCGTCATATCTTTCAACTTTAGAAAGTCGATTGTTTTCATAAAATGATAATGATTTGCTGATTTTTTTATTATCTGCGTTAAAAATTGTAGAAGTTTTGAGCTTACCGTCTTCAAATTCACTGACTGTTGTTTTCTGAACCTTATTATTGTCATCATACTGATATGATTCAACTTTATTTCTCTGACCGTCAGGAGATATATCTTCCTTCTGAACAAGTAAATCAGTGCCTGAATATTTCATAAGTGAATGTGAAATATTTTCATCATCAGACCATACAAAATTTTCAACAAGGTTACCGTTGGAATCGAAATAATTGATATTAAGGTTTCCGTTTTCGTCAGTTTCTGTTTTTGTTATCAGATTGCCCGTTGTTATTGGTGAAGATTTGTCAATAACATCCAATATCTGCTGATTGTTATCAGTTGTAGGCTCTTCAGTTTGCTGAGGTGCACAACTGCAAAGAACCAATGCAATAGTAATTGCGAATAAAAGCAGTAATGAAATTGCTTTATTCATATAAATCACCTCTGAATATTAAATTAATGACGCAGCAGCTTTGTCAATAAAAATATGAACATTGTCATGCTTCTGAAGGATTGATGCGGGGCAGGCAGGAGAGATTTCACCTTTGATCATGTCATGGATTGCCTGAGCTTTTGCTGTGCCTTCTGCAATGAGAATGATTTCCTTAGCATTGATTATTGATTCAACACCCATTGTGATTGCTTCTCTGGGTACTTCTTCTTCACGGTCAAAGTAAATCTTGTTTGCTTCGATTGTGCTGTCTGTAAGCTTTACTTTATATGTACCTGCTGTGAAGGCATCTGAGGGTTCATTGAAACCGATATGACCGTTTCTGCCGATGCCGAGCACCTGAATATCAATTCCGCCTGCATTTTTTATAGCTTCATCATAAGATGCGCAGTATTCTTCTGCATTTTCAGGATTACCGTTGGGAACATGTACATTTTCTTCTTCAATATCAATATGATTGAAAAGATTTTCATGCATGAATGTATAGTAGCTGTTTCTGTCTGATGCAGGGATTGAACAGTATTCATCAAGGTTGAAAGTTTTTACATTCTTGAATGATACTTCACCTGCGTTGTATGCAGCAATGATCTTTTTATATGTTGCAACGGGAGATGCACCTGTTGCAAGTCCGAGAATTGCGTCGGGTGAGCTTTTTACTTTATTGAGAATAATTTCAGATGCAGCCTGTGCAATTTCTTCTGTGTTGTTAAAAATTCTGATATCCATTGAATAACTCTCCATTATTTTATATTTATTCTAATATTAACATAACGGTGCATACATTTCAATGGTTTTGTGAATTTTTTTGCAAGTTGATTATTACATAGCTGCCTTTATAAAAACTTGAATTATTGACAGGTAAAATCTGCATCACTTAAAAAAATGACAAAAATTACCAAATAACTATTGACAAATAATTACAGTAATGGTAATATATGGTAGGATTTGGGAATTGAAAAAAGAAATTGAGTGGAAAATGTATTAAATTTTTCCGGTAGTTAACCGGACAGAAGAAAGGATAAACATAAATGAAAAATCAACTTAATGTACTGATCACCGAAGAACGAAATGAATTCGGAATCTCATGTGTAAAAGCCCTTGAAAAGAACGGATGCAATGTAACAGTCACAGCAAAAGACGGCAATTATGTGTTAGCGGGTGTTGAAAGACATAAACCTGACGTGCTGATAATGGAAGCTTTTATGCCGGGGCTTGATGCTCTTGGAGTGTTGAAAAAGTTCAATCAGGAATATTCAGCCAATAAACCATTGGTGTGTGTTATTTCAGGTGTCGGTAACAGTGATTTTGAGCAGCAGATTCTCTCTGCAGGTGCTGATTATTATTTTATCAAGCCTGTTGATGCAGATGTTATTGCGGACAGAATTATGCTGCTTTCATCGGTCGGCGGAAAAAATACTTCTCTTGATTTGAACCGCAATAAAAATTCCGATGCGCAATTGGAAGTTACCGTATCTGAAATAATGCATCAGATCGGTGTGCCTGCGCATATCAAAGGTTATCAGTATCTCAGAGAAGCAATTATTCTTTCTATCAATAATACCGATATGATGAATTCTGTTACAAAAGTGTTGTATCCTACTGTTGCAAAAACTTTCAATACTACTGCTTCACGTGTTGAAAGAGCAATCCGTCATGCAATAGAAGTTGCATGGGACAGAGGTGATGTTGATGTTTTGAGTGCATATTTCGGATATACAATTCAGAATACGCGCGGAAAACCTACAAATAGTGAATTTATTGCTATGATAAGTGATAAACTCAGACTTAAAATGAAAATATCATAATAACCGATAACAGAAGTGAGCATTTTTCTTGCTTCTGTTATTTTTTTATTTTGTATTGCAATACCGAAAATTATTTTGTAAAATAAGCTTATTCGGAGGTGTTGATATGAAACTTATTGATTTCAGAAAAACAGATCTGACAGACGGATTCTGGAAAAAACAGGTTGATGTTGTCAGCGAAGTCAGTGTATATAATGTTTATAAACGTTTTGAGGAGACAGGCAGATTTGCTGCTTTGAATTGCACCTGGAAAAAAGGTGATCCTTATGAACCCCATATTTTCTGGGATTCAGATATTGCCAAGTGGATTGAAAGTGTTGCATTCATAATTGAAAAAAGACCTTGTCCCGAGCTGGAAAAGGTCGTTGATGAAGTAGCTGTTGTAATGGAAAATAATGCCGATGAATACGGATATTTCAACTCATGTTATCTTGTTCATGATAAACCCCGTTGGTCAGACAGAACTGATCATGAGCTTTATTGTGCAGGACATCTTGTTGAAGCAGCAGTTGCGTATTATGTGGCAACAGGCAAAAGAAAGCTTCTTGATGTAATGGAAAAATATCTTGATTATATCTATCAGGTGTTTGTTGTTGACGGTTCAGCAGATTTTATAACACCGGGTCATGAAGAAATTGAACTTGCGCTCATAAAGCTTTACGACCTTACAAAAAATGAGAAATACCTTGATCTGTGTTCTTTCTTCATTGATAACAGAGGAAATTCAACAGATAAAGAATATCCCGGTGTTGCACATAAATATTCACAGAGCCATCTGCCTGTAAGGGAACAGAAAACAGCAGAAGGACATTGTGTCAGAGCTTGTTATCTTTACACAGGAATGGCAGATCTTGCAAGACTGACAGGTGATAAAGAGCTTTCAGATGCCTGCAAAGCTATATTTGACGATATAATTTATAGGAAAATGTATATCACAGGCGGTATTGGGTCAGCAGGAAGGGGAGAGGCTTTCACAATTCCTTATGATCTTCCTGACCTTACAGCATATTCGGAAAGCTGTGCAGCTCTGTCGCTTGCATGGTTTGCACAGAGAATGCTTCTGATTGAAAATGATTCAAAATATGCAGACACAATAGAAAAAGTCCTTTATAACAACGGACTTTCATCTGTTTCACGGGACGGTAAAGCATTCTTTTATGTGAACCCTCTTGCAATAAGAACACATCTGCTTGAAAGAAACACTTCGCAGGAGAATACACATGAAAATCTCACAATAACACAGCGTAAAGAAGTTTTTGATTGTTCATGCTGTCCTCCGAATATCACAAGGTTTATTGCATCCGTTGCTGATTTTCTTTATACATATGATGAAGATACTGTTTATGTGCATCAGTATATGGCAAGTGAAACAAAGACTGAAAACTTCTGTATAAGTCAGAAAACGTCATATCCGGATAACGGCAAAATTGAAATCAGAACAGGTAATATCCGTAATATTGCTGTGCGTATTCCCGGTTGGTGTGAAAAATACACTCTTTCTGTAAACGGCAGAAATGAAGATGTTGAAATAATAAATGGTTATGCATATATTAAAAACCTTTCCTCAGAAAGTGTTATAATGCTTGACTTTGATATGACTCCTTTTGTTGTTTATCCGACATCAAAAATCAAGGATTATATTTCACGTGCAGCGGTGCAGAGAGGCCCTGTTGTTTATTGCGCAGAAGGTGCAGACAATAATTTTCCGATAATGGCATTCAGACTCAATACTGATACGGAATTTGAAGAAGAATACAGTGATTTTTACGGTACATATACACTCACTGCCACAGGCAGAATTCCTCTTGAAAAAGAAGAGTTATATTCCCGTCGTAAGGAAGAGATGATTGATACAAAAGTCCGACTTATTCCTTATTTCGGTTTCGCTAATAACGGTGAAAGTGATATGGAAGTTTTTCTTTATTATTAAATAGGTATTGAAAATCAGAATCTCTTATGTTATAATTTGTTAGTAAAATTTGTAAGCAGCAATGCTTATACGGAGGTAAAACTATGAAAATGTCAAAAAAAGTTATTTCTGTAGTTTTGGCTTGCATGATGCTCTTTACAGCTATTGCTTGTGTTGCATCAGCAAAAACTAGCGCAGAAGCCGACACACATCTTCAGTTCAATGCTGACGGTGAATTCAAGATTCTTCAGATTGCTGATATGCAGGATGGTTTCCCCATGAAGTTGGCAACAAAGAACCTTATCAAAAAAGCAATTGAAACTGAAAACCCCGACCTTATTGTGCTTACAGGTGATAACATCAACGGCACAGCAGGTGAATCAATTACATATGCATCTGCAATCAATGAATTTATGAGCATTTTTGAAAAATACGGTATCCCCGTTGCTGCGGTTCTCGGCAACCATGATGCTGAAGGTAAAATCACAAGAGCTCAGCAGATCGAAGTTTATGAAAAGTATGATTGCTTTATCGGTTGTGCAGGCGAAGATATGGGCAACTACACATGTGGTACATACTATGTTCCCATCTATTCATCAACAGATGCAAACGATATGCTTTTCAATATCTGGATGATCGACTCAGGTGACTATAATAAGGAGAACGACCTTGGCGGTTATGCTGCAGTTACAAAATCTCAGATTGAATGGTACAAAAAGGCTGAAGCAGAACTCACAGCTGCAAACGGCGGTGAAGTTGTTCCTTCATTCATGTTCCAGCACATCGTAGTACCCGAAATTTTTGATGCTCTTGAAGTTGCTGACGAAACAACAGGTACTTGCTCAAACGGTGATAAGTATTACAAACTTCCCGAAGGCGCAAACGGTGTTCTTCCCGAATACCCCTGCCCTCCCAACTATAACAACGGTCAGTTTGATGCTTTCCATGAAAACGGCAACGTTCTTGCTATGTTCTTCGGTCACGATCATCATAACACTTACGAAGTAGATTACAAGGGTATCAAACTCTGTAACACTCCCGGTGCAGGTTTTTCAACATACAACAGTGAAAATATCGGTGTAAGAACAATCACTATCAATGAAAATGATTTTACAACATTTGAAACAGAAGTTGTTACATACCTTGAACTTTTTGCTGATGATGCTGCAGCAATTGCACTTTATGAGCTTAATTCAGATACAACTGATGTATGGACAAAGATTGTTGCATTCTTCAAGTATATTGCACTTTCTGTTGAAAATATCCTCGGTTCTCTCAATTTCTGATAAATTTATACTTTTTGCATAAAAAGGTTTGGCTTTTTGCCGAACCTTTTTTTTCTTATAAAATCATTTTATTATATTGATTAATATCTCTATCAATGCTATAATAAAAACAATAATGAAGAGGTGTTGTATGAAATTAGATATTTATGATTTTGACAAAACTATGGTTCCGTTTGATACAGGTGCATTGTTCTGGATTTACTGTTTGCTGCATTATCCGTGGATAATTATCTGTGGTCCATACCAGCTTGCTGCCGGAATCCTTATGTTGCTGAAAGTAGCAGATCTGACAACAGTCAAAGGTCCGTTCTTTTCATTTGTCCGTCTGATACCGCTTGAAAAAGCAGTAAAAAAATTCTGGGATAAGTATGAATCAAAGGTTTTTGACTGGGCAAGAAAAGAAAACAGAGAGCGTTTTTCGGTTGTTATCAGTGCTGGTCCTGATTTTCTTATGAATGAAGCTAAAAAACGTATCGGATTTGATGATCTTATTTGCACAAAGCATGATAAAAACGGTAAGATTATCGGGAAAAATTGCCATGATTCCGAAAAAGTCAGACTTTTCCGTGAGAAGTATCCTGATGCACATGTTGTGAATGTGTATTCGGACAGTATAGAAAATGATATGTATATTTTTTCGTTGGGAGAAAGATGTTATAATACAGTCAACGGCGAAAGAATTTACTTTGATTTTGAAGAAAAGTACGGTATAAAACCCGAAGAATTGATGAGTGGTGAATAACATGGGAAAAATTAAACAATTTCTGGACAGAAAAATAGTAAATACTGATGTCGGAGCTGAGACATATCTGACATGGAAAGAGGCAATTTCTTACACATTGGGCAGAGGTGCTCAGGGAATGAGTACATCAATGACTGCATCCAAATATGTCAACTATTTCATAACAGATATTCTGCACATCAGTGCAGATATTGCATCAAATATCCGCCTGTGGTGTGGTATTTTTGATGCTATCAATGATCCTATCATGGGCGTTATTGTTGACAAAACAAGAACAAAGCACGGTAAGATGCGTCCTTACATAAGAATTGCACCGTACTTTGTTTCATTGTTTATGCTCATGTTCTTTGTCGGATCAAATAACTTGCATGAAACAGTCAAAATTGCACTTACTGTAATTGCTTTTGTCGGTCTTGATGTTACATACACAGCATTTGACGTGCCAATGGGTGCACTTGCTTTCAGTATGACACCGAACGGAACGGAACGAACAAAACTTTATGGTATTGCAGCAATCGGCAGAATGATCATCGGTGCTATTCCTGCAGGGCTTGTTGCTTTTGCTGCATGGCTTCCTTATTTCAATGAAAATCTTGATAAAGCATATCTTGTTGCAGCTGTATTATCAGCCGTATTTATCATTATTTTTACAAGATTTACTTTTGCAAATACAACAGAACGTCTTGAGCATCATGAAGAAGTTCCGAAACTTGCAGAATGTTTCAAACTTCTTTTTACAAACAGACCTTTGTTCATGCTTTTCCTGGGAAATATTTTCTTTGTTCTTATCAAGGTTTCCGAACAGGCATCATTCTATTTCGCATATGATTCACTTTTCAATGCTAAATATAACGGACTTCTTGATATAGTTAAAGCTCCCGGTTCAGTTCTTGCAGCTGTAATTGTTCCGATGATTGTTCAGAAACTCGGCGCAAAGTCCGATTCCAAGAAATTCTATCAGATCTGCTGTATCTCAGGTATCGTATTCAACGGTCTGTATGCGCTTACAACTTACAATGGTATACTCAATAAGCCGGTTGATGAACCCGTTTCAACAGGTATTGGTGTTCTTGTTCTCGCATTCTCAATGCTTGTTACATTTCCGATTGAATTCAAAAATCTTATGCAGAAAGAAATGGAAGCGGAAACTGTTGACTACGTTGAGTGGAAATCAGGCAAACGTGTTGAAGGTACAATGCTTTCAATCATGAGCTTTACAGGTAAACTTGAAGGAACGCTTTCTTCATTCATCTGTCTGAGAGTTCTTTCAAAGACCGGTTACGTTGAACACACAACTAATATTCCCACTGTTCAGAATCTTGCAACAAGAAGAGGCTTGTTTGCAATGACAACTATTTTCCCGCTTGCAGGTTTTGCTCTTATGCTTATTCCCATGATGTTCTATAATATCACAGGTGAAAAACATCGCCAGATGATGAAAGAAATCATGGCCCGAAGAGAAGCAGCCTATGAAGGTGAAAACAAAAAAGCAAATAAATTTGATGAAATTGAATTATAAAATCAATGAACCGATAGTTTTCTGTCGGTTCATTTTTTATTTGACTTTTATTTTAACCTATAATAAAATATCAGACAGGAGGTGCTTTTATGTATAAAAAGATATTAGCAGTAATTCTGGTTGTGATGAATGTGTTTATGCTTTCATCATGCGGCATTGATAATGGTATGGATATTCCTGATTTTGACATTTCTGAAAAAAATACTGAAGTGATCAATGATATTTCTGGTGACACAACTTTTGCCGATACAATAAAATATGCCTCACAGGTTGATGATGTCGCACAGTCTTATTACGGCAACACAGCAAGAACGTCATATGTGATGAAAAATAAGGATATGAAGATTGTGCATACTCTTACTTCAAAGCATAACGGTGCAACGCTTTATAATAATGAAGGAAAAGTTCTTCTTGAAGATACATTCGATGTAACTTATATTGATGCTGAAGGAAATAATTACAGTTTATCTGAATCTGATACTGAAGGAAGAGTGAACACAACAAGACTCGGTGAATACTACAGAGAATGTCATATCAGAGATTTTTCTATCAATGATACTTTAAAAGTTGATAAGACATTCCATCTTTACGGTGACAGGCTTTATTCTCAGTTTTCACTTTTGTCATCTGTACCTGTCAGCGATATTATATATTATGCTGTATCTGTAAATATAAAGAAAGTATCTGTTGATGGAATTGTATTCAAAGATGCTGATGGTGTTCACAATTCAATTGACAGTAATATGATGATGCATGTCAACAATACTGTTGAATATGTAGCTTTTGATATTGTAGAAACAGGTATTCTTGGTTTTATTTTTCCTGCTGATAAAAATTATACTGTCATTATTCAGGAAACAGCAGATAATTATATATTGAATGTTTATTTAGATGCAGAAGATAAATCTTTTTCGATAAATGACATCAACGGAAACGGAGGATATGAGAATAATAATCTGACCGTTGGTTTCCGTATCTATAATGATAACACACATTCTTATGACGGAATAGAAAGTGAAGCTGAAATTGAACGTAACCCTCTTACAGATATTACCGTAAACGGTGGTAATGCAGAAGGCAAATTCCTCGGTTATGATTCACTCAGCGGTGCATATCTTTTTTCAATGAAAGGTACAGACTTCAATTATGCATATCAGAATCCTGATTTTCAGTTCAGTATGCCTGTATCCGTTAAGAATGATGCACATAACAGAAATATCTACATAAGATCAAATGGTGATAACGGCTGTCTCGAATCAGCTGCAATTCTTGACGATACAAACACTCTTGTGCCTGTAAATGTTCAGGTCTGCAAGAATTTCCATGGTGATGGCGGTGAACCGTTTTACAGCGTAGCTGACCCGCAGTATGGCGACAGTATTTTTCCTGTTTCACTTAAAGCTGACGAAAAAATTGATTTTACACTTCTGAATCTTTATCAGAATTGGGGTAAATATCCGCTTAAACAGCTTTCTTCAATTGAATTCCATGTTTCATATTATCATCTTTCAACAGGTACAACTGAATCCAATTGCATTGCGCCGTATTTTGTATTCGGTAAAGACGGTTGGACATTACCTGACTTCAGAACAGCAAGCGGAAATATGTGGGAAACACAGCCACAGTTCAATTCTGTCGGAATTCTGAAATTCATGACCTACCGTGACGGTAAAAACGACATTTATAGTGAAGTAGTGAACAGTGATATAGATTCTGTCGGTCAGACATACTCAGATATCACAACCACATTTTATTCAGATGACGGAAGTTACAGATATTCTCTCCGTCATGTTGAATTTCCTCAGACTGACGAAAACAGAACATACTATACACTGAATGTTGAATTTCTTGAAGACAAAACATTTGATAACTTCAGAAAAGATTTTGATTTATTTTACTTTGACGGCAGATCGGTGCAGTTCAATAAACTGAGTTATCTTGATGCCGCAAATAATTCTGTATCGGAAGATGTTGATACAAGCAAAAAAACGCAGTATTACGAACTCGGCAGTGATTCGCCTTATTGGAGCTTTTATGATGTAACGGATGAAACAGCAGGGGAGCTTGAAAAAGGGTTTGGTGCAAATTTTGCCATGATTATCAAAGACAGTGATATTATTATCAATGGTAAAACATCAGATATTCCGTTTGTTTTCCGTGAGAGTTCTGAAAAAGATATTACAAAAGGTGCATTGACACTTGATGCTGAAAATATTGAATTCAGAAAAGGTGACACTATCAGTATCAATATGATACTTTTACCGTGGGGAACAGGCACGGAAGAAAATGATATACAGGTGCAGGCTGTCAGGGAAGACAGTGCGCTGAAAGCTGTATCGGTTATTGCTAAAACAGGAACACTCACCGAAGATAGTTTTATTCCTGTTGTAAACTGCGAAAACAATATTGCTGAATTTATAATCAGTGGCGGCAGAAACAATATCGCGGTCAGAGTAAACGGATTTACAGAACTCAAGCTTCCTGAAATATTGATGAAAACACAGAACGGTTTTGAAAAAGTTGAAGTCTGTTCAACTAACGGTTATGACGGATATTCAGTATATTATAATGCTGACGGTACATACGGATTTTCTTTCGTATTTCATGCAGAAAATCCTGACGATTCATATGCTTTCAGACTGGTTCAATGATAAACTGAATTGATTGTGGGTAATATGCACAATAAAAAAATTGATTTTAGTGCATATTATCAGTGAATTATTCGAAAATTGTTGTTGACATAAGGTATCATAATGATTATAATTATTGTATCACAAACTGTCATCATATAGGTGGCAGTTGTGGCGCATATGTCAAAATAAATTTTACATATGATATATGCGAAGAAAGTATTGGAGGTTTTTACAATGAAACTCAAGAAGATTCTTGCTGTTCTTCTTGCTCTTGTAATGGTTCTTTCATTTGCTGCTTGTACAAAGACAACAGGCACAGAAGACGGATCAAATGTAGAAGCAAGCAATGTTGACAGCAACAACACCTTCGAAAAAGAAGGCGTAATCAAAATCGGTGGTATCGGACCCCTCACTGGCGACGCTGCACTTTACGGAAATGCTGTTAAATATGGTGCTGAACTTGCAGTTAATGAAATTAATGCTGCAGGCGGTATCAACGGTTATAAAGTAGAGTACAAGATGGAAGACGACATGCATGATGCTGAAAAGTCAGTTAATGCTTACGGTGTTCTTAAGGACTGGGGCATGCAGATGCTCATGGGTACAGTTACATCTGTTCCCTGTACAGCTGTATCAGACGAAGCTGCTAATGACAACATGTTCCTTCTTACTCCCTCAGGTTCTGCTGTTGAATGTCTTCAGGCAGGCGACACTCTTTTCAGAGTTTGTTTCTCAGACCCCAACCAGGGTATTGCTTCTGCTGACTACATTGCTAATAACAACGTAGCTAAGAAGATCGGTATCATTTTCAATTCATCAGACGTTTACTCAACAGGTATCAAAGACAAGTTCGTTGAACAGGCTGCAACTAAAGGTCTTGAAATAGTTGCAACAGAAGCTTTCACAAACGACAGCGCAACAGACTTCACAGCTCAGCTTACAAACATCAAGGCAAACGGTGCTGAACTTGTATTCCTTCCCATCTACACAGCTCCTGCTTCTCTTATCCTTCAGCAGGCTAACACAATGGGCTTTGCTCCCATCTTCTTCGGATGTGACGGTCTCGATGGTATCCTTTCAGTTGAAAACTTCGATGCTTCTCTTGCAGAAGGCGTAATGCTTCTTACTCCCTTCGTTGCTAATGCAACAGATACTGCAACTGTAAACTTCGTAAATGGTTTCAAGGCACTTGCAGATGAAAAGTATCTTAACCAGTTCGCAGCTGATGCTTACGATGCTATCTATGCTATCAAGGCAGCTGCTGAAAAGGCTAACGTTACTCCCGATATGGACGTAGCTGCTACAGGCGATGCTATGAAGGCAGCAATGGTTGAAATTTCAATCGACGGTGTAACAGGTGCAGGTATCACTTGGACAGCTGATGGTGAACCTTCAAAGGAACCCAAAGCTGTTAAAATCGTTAATGGCGAGTACGTGGCTCCCTGATTTTATAGTAATTGATTTTTCAGACGGGGTATGTCGTTTTATGGCGACATACCCATGTTTGGGCTTTAGCATTGTTTAACAAGAGCTTTGAAACAGAGTATTTGTTGCTTTGTTATTTACAGATGCCCTGTTTCAGGGCTTTTGTGGTTATTAATAATTATTTTTACCCCTGTAAGGAGTGGGAATTTTATGAAATTTTTATCACAGCTGATTTCCGGAATCAGTCTGGGCAGTATATATTCGCTTATTGCCCTCGGTTATACAATGGTTTACGGAATCGCAAAAATGCTTAACTTTGCTCACGGTGATGTTATCATGATCGGTGCATTTGTTATTTACACATTGTGTGTTACTGCAGGTTTACCTACAATTATTTGTGTGCTTATTGCAATTGTTTTCTGTACACTTCTTGGTGTAACAATTGAAAGATTTGCCTACAAACCGCTTAGACAGGCAACCTCTCTTGCTGTTCTTATTACAGCAATAGGTGTCAGCTATCTTTTACAGAATGTAGCGCTTCTTATTTTCGGATCAGACACAAAGTCCTTTACATCAGTTGTAACTATTGATCCGATTTCATTTGCAGGCGGTGAGCTTGTAATATCAGGCGAAACAATTGTTACAATTATTGTTTCTGTCATTATAATGATTGCGCTCGTTATCTTTGTTAATAAATCAAAACCCGGCAAAGCTATGCTTGCAGTTTCAGAAGATAAAGGCGCAGCTCAGCTTATGGGTATTAATGTAAACGGAACAATTGCTCTTACTTTTGCAATCGGTTCTGCTCTCGCAGCTATTGCAGGTGCTCTTCTTTGTTCAACATATCCTGCACTCAGCCCTTATACAGGTGCAATGCCCGGTATCAAAGCTTTTGTTGCTGCTGTTCTTGGTGGTATCGGATCAATTCCCGGTGCTATGATCGGCGGTATTGTTCTTGGTGTTATTGAAAACTTAAGCAAAGGCTATATTTCTTCACAGCTTTCAGATGCGATAGTTTTTGCTGTTCTTATAGTAGTTCTTCTTGTTCGTCCCACCGGTATTATGGGTAAGAAGATCAATGAGAAAGTGTGAGGTGTGAAATTATGGCTAATAAATCAAACAATTCACCTCTTGTAAAGAAAAAAACAATGCGTCCCGTAACAAAGCAGAATCTCATTACTTATGTAATGGTAATTGCCGTGTTCACACTTTTTCAGACGCTTTCTGCAACAGGTAACCTTAAATATGCACACAAGGCTCTTCTTGTGCCCGTCTGTACAAGTATTATAATGGCTGTTTCTCTTAATCTTGTAGTTGGTGTGTTGGGTGAACTCAGTCTCGGTCACGCAGGATTTATGTGTGTCGGTGCATATGCCGGATCGTTTTTTTCCGTTCTTACTGAAGATGTTATAACAGTTTCATGGCTCAGATTTATACTTGCTTTTGTAATTGCTGCAGTGTGTGCATCTGTTGCAGGTATTCTTATCGGTATTCCTGTTCTCCGACTTAAAGGTGACTATCTGGCAATTGTTACCCTTGCTTTTGGTGAGATTATCAAAACTATTGTAAATGCTCTTTATATCGGTAAAGATGCCGATGGTTTCCATGTTACTCTTGACTCAACAAAACTTAATATTGCTGCTGACGGTCAGATTATTCTTAAAGGACCTCAGGGTATTACAGGTACACCTAAAGATTCTAATTTTGTTGTAGGTTTCATTCTTATCATGATTACACTTTTCATTGTTACAAATCTTATGGATTCAAGAACAGGTCGTGCAATCATGTCAATCCGTGACAACAGAATTGCTGCAGAATCAGTCGGTATTGATATAACAAAATACAAGCTTATGGTTTTCACCATCTCTGCTGCGCTTGCAGGTTGTGCAGGTGTTCTGTATTCTCACAATATTTCAACACTCACTGCAACAACATCAAACTTCGGCTATAACATGTCAATTCTTGTTCTTGTTTATGTAGTACTTGGCGGACTTGGCAATATCAGAGGTTCAATAATTTCTGCCACAATTCTTTATGCTCTTCCCGAACTTCTCAGAGGTTTCAGTGAATACAGAATGCTTATCTATGCTATCATTCTTATAGTAATGATGATTGTAAACAACGGAACTTATTTTGTGAAAATCAAAGAAAAGATTTTTTATAATTTTTCATCTAAAATCAAAAAAGACAAAAAGGAGGTAATTTGAGATGGCATTGCTTGAAGTAAAAAATCTCGGTATTACCTTCGGTGGTCTTAAAGCTGTTGATAATTTCAATCTCACACTTGAAAAAGGTGCTCTTTATGGTCTTATCGGCCCTAACGGTGCAGGTAAAACAACAGTTTTCAATCTTTTGACAGGTGTTTATAAGCCTACATCAGGCACATTTATGCTTGACGGTAAAGAAATGAAGGGTAAAAAACCTGCAGAAATCAACAAGGCAGGTATTGCTCGTACATTCCAGAATATCCGTCTTTTTAAGAATCTTTCAGTTCTTGATAATGTAAAAGTAGGGCTTCATAATCAGATGAAATATTCAACAGTTGCAGGTATTTTTAGATTGCCCGGCTTCTTCAAAACTGAAAAGAAGATGACTGAAAAAGCTCTTGAGCTTCTTAAGGTGTTCGGACTTGATGAACATGCTGATACACTTGCATCAAATCTTCCTTACGGTAAGCAGAGAAAGCTTGAGATCGCAAGAGCTATTGCAACAAATCCCAAACTTCTGCTTCTTGATGAGCCTGCAGCAGGTATGAATCCTAACGAAACAAACGAACTTATGGAAACAATCAGATTTGTAAGAGATCATTTTGATCTTACTGTTCTTGTTATTGAACATGATATGAGTCTTGTTTCAGGTATATGTGAAGAGATTACAGTTCTCAATTTCGGTACAGAACTTGCAAAAGGCAAAACTGATGAAGTTCTTAAAAACCCCGAAGTTGTTAAGGCTTATCTCGGTCAGTAAGGAGGACGAATTAATATGGCAATGCTTGAAGTTCGTGATCTGAATGTATTTTTCGGTGTTATTCAGGCCATAAAAAATATATCATTTGATGTAAATCAGGGGGAAGTTGTAGCTCTTATCGGTGCAAACGGTGCTGGTAAAACAACAACTCTCCATACAGTTACAGGTCTTCTTCCTGCAGCAAGCGGTAAGATTACTCTTGACGGAAAAGACCTCGGAAAAGTTCCCGCTCATAAGATTGTTTCAATGGGTATGGCACATGTTCCCGAAGGAAGACGCGTATTTGCAGCTCTTTCTGTTTACGATAATCTTAAATTAGGTGCTTTTACAAGAAAAGACAAGAAAGAGATTGAAGATTCACTCGAAATGGTTTTTGAAGCATTCCCCAGACTCAAAGAGCGTCACAATCAGGTTGCGGGTACTCTTTCAGGTGGTGAACAGCAGATGCTTGCAATGGGTAGAGCTCTTATGAGTAAGCCCAGAATCATCCTTATGGATGAACCTTCAATGGGTCTTTCTCCATTGTATGTTACTGAAATTTTTGAAATTATCAAAAAAATCAAGAGTGAAGGAACAACAGTTCTTCTTGTTGAACAGAATGCTAATATGGCACTTCAGGTTGCTGACAGAGCTTATGTTCTTGAAACAGGAAAAATCATTATGGACGGAAAAGCAAGCGATCTTATGAATGATGAACGAGTTCGTAAAGCATATCTCGGTGCATAAAACAGAAAAGGAGTCGGTATTCCGACTCCTTAATTTTTTATATTTTTGTAAGCGGTGCAACCTTTGCCATAAGTTTTTTTGTGCCTACTGTATCAAAAGCAATCTCAAGCAGCATATCGTTACCCATTTTGCTTGCTGAAATTATCATGCCGTCACCGAATTTTTTATGATTTACTCGTTCACCTGTTTTGTAGTCAGGAGAAGTTGACACTTTAGGTGCGGATGTCGACGCGAATGTTGATGTATATGACTGTTTTGGTTCGCTGTAAGATGATGAAGAGAAAGTTTTACTTTCATTATTATTGTTGTAGCTTCTTGAGCCGTATCCTGATGAATAACCTGAGCCGAAAGAAGGTGTTTCAGGTTTTTTGATTATTGTAAGATCATCCGGGATCTCCGCAAGGAAGCATGACGGTGGATTGTAAGAAGTCTGACCGTGAAGCATTCTCGTTTTTGCATTTGTAAGAGTAAGTTTTTCTTTTGCTCTTGTGATGCCGACATATGCAAGTCTGCGCTCTTCTTCCATATCTGTTTGTGACATAAGTGATTGCATACCGGGGAAAATGCCGTTTTCCATTCCGGGAATGTAAACAACAGGGAATTCAAGCCCTTTTGCTGAATGGAGAGTCATAAGAACAACTGCATCGCTTTCAGCATTGTAATTATCAATGTCAGACATAAGCGCAACATCTTCAAGGAATGAATCAAGAGTCGGCTGTTCGGGATTTTCCTGAATGTATCGCTGAATGTTTGACGCAAGTTCGTTGATGTTGGCAAGTCTGTCTGTGAAAGTTGCCTGATCCTGTGCAAGAAAATCAATATATCCGATTTTTGATATAAGTGTTTCAAAAAGCTCAGACGGTTCACAAGAGTCTTTCATTTCATGAAGCTGATCGATCATCATTGTGAATTCATTCAGCTTTGCAACTGCACGAGAAAGAACAGGGTAGTCACTTGCATGGCTGATAACTTCATATAAACTTACACCGAGTGCATCTGCGATTTTTGCCGCATTATTCATTGTGCTTTCGCCGATTCCTCTTTTGGGCTCATTGATAATACGTCTTAATCTGACAGTATCATTCGGATTGCAGATAACTGAAAGATATGCAACAATATCCTTGACTTCTTTTCGTTCATAGAATCGATGACCGCCTATGATACGGTAGGGAATACCTGCTCTGACAAGTGAACGTTCTATTGTTGCAGACTGTGCATTCATTCTGTAGAGAACAGCATGATCACTCCATTTTCTGCCGTCTGAAGATGAATCCATGATGCTTGATGCAATGAACATTGCTTCACCGATATCATCGGATGATGTGTTTATAAGGATTTTTTCACCTGTACCGTTGTTTGTCCAGAGAGTTTTGCCTTTACGTTCAGAGTTGTTCATGATAACCGCATTTGCAGCATCAAGAATATTCTGAGTTGAACGGTAATTCTGCTCAAGTCTTATGATTTTTGCATTGTCATACTGGAATTCAAATTTGAGAATATTCTCAATTGTTGCACCTCTGAATTTATAAATACTCTGATCGTCGTCACCTACAACGCAGATGTTTCTGTAACCGCCTGCAAGCAATGATGTGAGCTTGTACTGAGCATGGTTTGTGTCCTGATACTCGTCGACCATTACATATTTGAATTTATTCTGATAATATTCACGCACATCAGTATGTTCTGAAAGAAGCTTGACTGTGTTTGCTATAATATCATCAAAATCCATTGCATCAGCATTTTTAAGCAGTTCCTGATATTTTTCATAAGCTCGTCCGATAACTGTTTTTCTCGGGTCTGCTTCGTTTTCTGCAAGATACTGTGCAGGAGTAATCAGAGAATCCTTTGCTCTGCTGATTTCGTTCATAATAGACTTTGCTGCTATGTATTTGTCATCGAAATTGAGAAGTCTCTGACATTCTTTTATAACACGCTTTGAATCATCAGTATCATAGATGGTAAAGTGAGAAGAGTATCCTAATCTTTCACCGTCTCGACGAAGAATTCTGACACAGCAGGAATGGAATGTGCTTGCCCAGATGTTGTTGCCGTTTTCTTCGCCAAGCATCTTCACAAGACGTTCTTTTAGCTCATTTGCAGCTTTGTTGGTGAATGTGATTGCAAGAATTTCCCAGGGTTTAGGAGCATCGTATGCCATAATTCTGTGAGCTTCATCAGCAAGAGATTCGTCGCCGTTATAATATCTGTTTAAAATATCATAATCTTCTTCATTAACGGGGAAACGGAAATCGGGACTTCCGTAGGCATCACCGTAGCTTATAAGATATGCTATTCTGTTGACAAGAACGGTGGTTTTTCCGCTGCCTGCACCTGCAAGAATAAGAAGCGGTCCCTTTGTTGTTGTGACCGCATCAAACTGCATATCATTCATTCTGCCGAATTGTTTTTTTATTATTTTATCTCTTAATATATGGATATCTGTCATCTTTGATAATTCCTTTTACGAGTTTTTTAATAGTGTATATTGAATCAGTTGTATTATTTCATTTGAAGTATCGGTACATTTTTCAATGTAATGGTATACTGGGGCGTTCTTGGAATTTTCCGAATATATCTGTCTGATTAAATTCTGATGAATAATTTCTGCATCAGCGATGTGCTTGCTTAAATTATTCTTTTGTGATACTGATAAGCTTATGAAAATTTCGTGTATAATTGTTGATAAATCGGAAAGGTGTTCAATCTGATTGATTGTATTCTTTGTGAACGAGAAAAAATTGTTTTCTGATAAAAAAATAAAGAGTAAATATAAATAGTCATTCAATATGTCAAGTTTTTTGCTGATTATGAATATGTCTTCACGTTCAAATGGTGTGAAATAATCTTTTTCAAGACATTCATTTATTTCAATAACTATGTCCTTACTTTTTAAAAATATTTTTTCAGGGGGAATTTCCTGAGAAGCTAAAATTTTATAAACATATGAAAAATTTTCATTACAGATTTTTGAAATATTACATAATTTTTCAAAGTAGTCTGTTTTGTAGTGTTTTTTCATTTTATCACCGAATGCTGATTAAAATTACAGTTATCAGATATCCGAGAAATCCGCAACCTGGAAAAGTCAGAATCCAGGTCAGAATCATCTCTTTTGCAATTTTCCAGTCTACAGATGATAAACGATTTGCCGCACCTACCCCCATTATTGCTGTTGTTTTTGTGTGAGTGGTGCTGACAGGTAATCCGGTAAGTGTTGCAATGAGCAGAGAAACTGCGCCTGCAAAGTCTGCTCCGAATCCCTGATATTTTTTCAGTCTTATCATATCTGCTCCCATTGATTTTATGATTCTCATGCCTCCGATAGAAGTGCCGAGCGCCATAAGAGCAGAACAATATATTATGAGCAGAAGGGGAATATTGCCAATTGTGCTGTCTGTATTTGAGAAATAGGATGATGACAGCATAAACACTCCGATAAATTTCTGACCATCCTGAGCTCCGTGCATGTATGCCATAAATGCTGCCGATAAATTCTGAAGATGAATAAAATATCTGTCCGTTTTTGTTTTGTCAGAATTTTTTATGATAAGGCTTATAATTTTTACTATTATGTATCCCAATAAAAAACCTGAAACTGTGGAAATAAAAAGTCCTGAAATGACTTTTGACCATTCTGATATGTTTATTCCGTCAAATGTCTTATTAACGGCAATTGCAGCTCCTGAAAGAGCTGCAATAAGTGCATGGCTTTCACTTGTCGGTATTCCGAAAAACCATGCTGTGACAGCCCATAATATGATTGAAAGTAGTGCTGCACTCATAGCAAGTGCAGCAATTCTGTTATCATTACCAAAATCTGCAATATGTGTTATTGAAGAAACAACTTTACCACTGAATTGAGACATGACAAAAACACCTGCAAAATTCATAGCAGCAGCGAGATAAATTGCTCTTTTTGGTGTTATTGTTCTTGAAGAGATACATGTTGCAATTGCTGTTGGTGCATCCGTCCAACCGTTTACTGTTATTACACCTGAGATTAATATATATGATAACAGTAATATCGGATTTTCTTTTATTATCAGAATGAATTCAGACAGATGCAAAAGTTATCAATCCTCAAGAATGTCAGCCATTATTTTACCTGATGCTTCTTCGTAAGGCAATCTGAGTGTGCCTTTGAAACCGGTAAGCTCCTTGCAGAGATCTTCATTTTCCATGAGAATATCTTTGAGAATTCCGTTGAGTTTATCTGAAAAAGCCTGAATACCTGATGAAATATCAAGTACTCTTGATAATGTTTTTGCAGTAGCTGCATCAGCATCGTCTGACATTTTTTCGATTTTTTCACAGGTTTCATGGATAAGGAGATCAGCATAGCGTCTGACATCAAACATTGCTGTACCGACGCGTTCTTCTGCAGAACGGTCTGCAAGGACACTGTTCTGTAATTTCTCCTCATATTCCTGTTTTATGCTTTCTGTTTCCTGATTATGACTTTTACACAGGATTTCTATCTGTTTTTCATATTCCTGCTGAAGAGAGTTGTATCTTGCCTCAGACTCATTTAATTTTGCTGTTAATTCCTCGTTGAGCTTGTTTGCGGTTTCTATAGTGTTTTTATAACTTGATATTTCACCGAGAAGAGTGCTGATGTATGTAATAACATCCTCTCTGTTGAATCCGCCGAAGGCAGCTTTTCTGAATACGTAATCGGAAGGCATAGGCTTACTCCTTATATTTTATTTCATATTATTATATCATATAATATACAGTCAGTTCAAGCAAAAAAATGATATAAATAAAATAATTGGATAATATTGATTTTTTATGTAAAGTATTGTATTATTTTAATATAACGGAGGTAATATTATGGGCAGTTCATTAAAAACAATGTTAAAAATAGCCGCAGGATCAACAGTAGCATTCCTTGCTGTCGGTGAAGTTGTATACGAACGAATCCTCAACAGAAAATATACAAATATAAATAATGTAAGCCGAGCTATTGATGATGACCTTTATCAGTATTACGGTAAGCCTGAAGATCAGGTAGATGGTGATGCATGGTTTGTTGCTATGCATCCTGAAGAAACAGTTCTTGTGAATTCTTCAGGAAAAACAATGCGATGCAATATATTTATGCAGGATGATCCCACTGATAAATGGATGATTGTTCTTCATGGATACACAAGTTGTCCCAGAGGTATGGCATCACGAGCTCATTATTTTTATAAAAAAGGATATAATATTCTGATGCCGACCCTTATAAGCTTTGGTACAGATGAGAGTAAATATTGCACTATGGGTTATCATGACAGATATTATGTTATTGATTGGATGAAATATATTATAAATATTAATCCTGATGCAAAGATTGCAATTCTCGGCGAATCAATGGGAAGTGCAACAACAATGCTTGTTACAGGCGAAGAAAACCTTCCTGAAAATCTTAAATGTGTAGTTGCAGACTGCGGTTTTACATCATGTTGGGAAGAATATGTAATCCAGGCTAAAGAAATGTTCAATATGCCTGCATTTCCTGTAATGCATGCGGCAAATGTTGTATCTAAACTGAGAGGAAACTTTGATTTCAAAAAGTGTGCACCGATTAATGCTGTTTCAAAATCAAAAACTCCCACATTATTCATTCATGGAGAAAAAGACACATTCGTGCCTTACTGGATGATGAATAAACTCTTTGATGCTTGCACTGCTGAAAAAGAAAAATGCTCAATACCTGATGCTTATCATGCAAATTCGCATGATGTTCATCCTGAAATTTATTTCCCCGCTATTGAGAAATTCCTTGAAAGGTATATATAAGAATAAAAGTATCCCCGAAACACTTTTTTGTGCTTCGGGGCTTTTTTAATCGAAAGGTGTACTGATATTTTTGACTCTGAAATTTACAATTTCTTTTTCCTGAGTGTGTCGATAAAGGCTCAGTATCAATCCTATTGCAATGTATATGCAAAGATTTGATGATCCGCCGGCGCTGAGGAAGGGAAGTGTGATACCGATAACGGGAAGAAGCTGCAAACACATACCAATGTTGATGATAACCTGTGAGGCGATCATCGATGCAACACCTGTACAAAGCAGGATAAGCATGTTATCGCTTGATTTTTTGCCTATTCGTATGATTTTTATAACAATTGCTATAAAAAGAAGAAGAGTAAGTACGCATCCGACAAGACCTAATTCTTCACCGATGACTGAAAAAATCATATCATTTTCATTTTCAGGAACAATTTTTGTATATGTTCCGTTGAAAAGTCCTTTGCCGAAAAGACCACCGCTTTTTATTGCATTTAGGCCTTGTTGTTGCTGGTAAATAATATCCGGATATTCTTCAGGATTTATAATAGCAAGAATACGGTCTTTCTGAATGCTTGTAAGGACATATTTCCAGGCAACGGGTAGTGCTGCAGCAACAAGTAATCCGCCGATAGCAAAATATTTCAGCTGAATGCCGGCAGAAAACAGCATGATAATAAAAATAAATATGAATATCAGGGCACTTCCCATGTCACCGCTTATAAGAACAAGAAGACATGGGGTAGCTGCGTGCATACATAATAATATGATATTTTTAAGTGAATTGAGGTTGTCTCTTACAGTATCAATATGTACAGCAAAAGTGATAATAAATCCGATTTTCACCAATTCTGACGGCTGGAAATAAAGACCTGTGCTGCCCAATACAATCCATGTTTTTGCATCGGGCCTTTCCGGAGGACCTACACCAACACCGGGAATAAATAACAAAAACATCAATAAGATGCAGACACCTGCAATGATCGGCCATAATCTTACAATGAAATTATAATCAATGACGGATATTATAAGTGCGCCGGTGATACCTACTACAACAGCAAGTAACATAACCTTTGCATCTCTTGAAAACAGGCTGTCACCGGAATTTGTTGCGCTGGAAACAAGAACAATTCCTAAAGCAGATATTAATGTGCATAAAAACAATAAAATTTTGTCTGTTTCCTTGATAAAACTTTTTATTTGTGATATAATTTTTTTCATGGATATACTTCCTGTTTAATCTTTCTATTAAATATTATAACTTTATTCAAGTATATTTTCAAGTATATTTTCAAGTATAATTTATAAAGGCAGTCAATATTATGAAAACATTTTTTTCTCAAAGCGAAAATGATACAATGGCAATTGCTCATGAGTTTGCAAACGGATTGCATGGCGGAGATGTTGTGGCTTTCAGAGGTGGAATGGGAATGGGAAAAACAGTCTTTGTCAGAGGCTGTGTTGATGCGCTTGGTGTTGATGCAGAGGTCAGCAGCCCCACTTTTTCTATTGTCAATGATTACGGCGGCAAAATCAATTTATATCATTTTGATATGTACCGTGTTGAAAGCTGGGATTCTCTGTATTCAACAGGATTTTTTGAATATATGAACGATAACAGTATTTTGTTTATCGAATGGAGCGAAAATATTGAAAATGTTCTGCCCGAGAATACAGTGTATGTTAATTTTTCACGCTGTGAAAGCGATAATGAACGCAAAATTGAAATCAGTGGGGGTGACGACAGATGGTAATACTCGGAATTGAAAGCTCTGCACAGTCTGCTTCTGCAGCAATTGTAAAAGATGGCAAGTTGCTTTCTGAAATGTTTTTGAATGTCGGGCTGACCCATTCTGTGACATTGATGCCGCTGATAAGACAGTCAGTTGAAAGTTCAGGATTATCTGTTGATGATATTGATGCTGTGGCAGTGAGTAACGGTCCCGGATCTTTTACAGGTGTAAGAATCGGTGTTTCAACAGCTAAGGGGATTGCTCAGCCCGATGATAAAATTTGTGTACCTGTTTCAACTCTTGAGGCAATAGCTTATCCGTTGATAAACAGCAATGCAATTGTTGTTTCTGTAATGGATGCAAGATGTCAACAAGTGTATTGTGCTGTATTTGATTGTTGTAATAATAAAATGAAAAGAATCACTCAGGATGATGCTGTTTCTCTTGAGAATCTTTGCGATATGCTGAAAAAGTTTGACAAAGATATAATACTTATCGGCGACGGAACCGATGTGGCGTATGATTATTTGTCAGCAGATGTTCCGAATCTGTATAAATCTTCACCGATTTTTAAATATCAGAGGGCTGCGAGTGTTGCAATGCTTGCTGAAAACAGGATATGTAATAATGAAGGTGTGATAACTGCAAACGATCTTGTACCTTCATATCTCAGACTTTCTCAGGCAGAGCGCGAACTTAAAAAGAAAAAGGAGAATGAATAATGAAAATTGCAATCGGATCTGATCATGCAGGATTTCCTCTTAAGGAAGAAATCAGAAAATATCTTGAAGAAAAAGGAATTGAGTATGTAGACTGTGGTGTTTATGATGCTTCATCTGCAGACTATCCCATACAGGCAAAAAATACTTGTGAAAAAATTGTTTCAGGTGAATGTGTAAGAGGTATTCTTTGTTGCGGAACTGGTATAGGCATTTCGATGGCAGCAAACAAAGTAAAGGGTATCCGTGCTGCGTGTTGTTCAGATTATTTCAGTGCAAAATACACAAGACTTCATAATGATGCAAATGTTCTTTGTCTCGGCGCAAGAGTAATCGGTGTCGGTGCAGCTCTTGAACTTGTTGATGTTTTTCTTAATACTGAATTTGAAGGCGGCAGACATCAGAGAAGAGTAGACCTTATTACTGAAATTGAAAACGGATAAATAAACAAAAAAGCCATGTCATGAAGACATGGCTTGATTTTGTTCATTATTTAAGTTTAATGAATTAAACGGCTCTTGTAACCTTGCCTGAACGAAGGCAACGGCTGCAAACATGAATTCTCTTGGGTGTGCCGTTTACAACAGCTTTAACTTTCATAACGTTGGGCTTCCAAGTTCTATTGGTTCTTCTGTGTGAATGAGAAACCTTGATACCGAAAGCAACATCTTTTCCGCAGATATCACATTTTGCCATGCGGAATGCACCTCCTTTTACTTTGATGGGGCATGCATAAATGCAAAATACCTCATCTTGTAACTAAAACTTTATTTTACGCACTATATAGTAACAGATTTAATTGTCAATTGCAAGTGTTTTTTTAAAATAATTCAAAAATATTTGTAAATTTTTTAATATCGCGTAAAAATTTGATCTATCAGCAAAAAAATCTTTAATTCTTTAAAAAATCTCTTGCAAAATCTGAAAATTTGATATATAATGATATCGAACATTTGTACAATAACCATCCGTGAAAGGAAGATATAACTCATGGCAGACAGACAGAAAGCTCTTGAAACAGCTCTTTCTCAGATTGAAAAAAAATATGGTAAGGGTGCAGTTATGCGCCTTGGCGAAAGCAGCACAATGAATGTTGAAGCGATTCCTACAGGATCTCTTACTCTTGATAATGCAACAGGCATCGGCGGACTTCCCAAGGGAAGAATTGTTGAAATTTATGGCCCTGAATCATCAGGTAAAACAACTCTTGCGCTTCATGTTGTTGCTGAAGCACAGAAAATGGGTGGAGAAGCAGCGTTTGTTGATGCTGAACATGCTCTTGACCCTGTATATGCAGCAAATCTTGGCGTAGATGTAGATTCACTCCTTGTTGCTCAGCCTGATAATGGTGAACAGGCACTTGAAATCACAGAGGCTCTTGCAAGATCTGGAGCAATTGATATAATCATTGTTGACTCAGTTGCTGCACTTGTTCCCAAGGCTGAAATTGAAGGCGATATGGGTGATTCTCATGTCGGTCTTCATGCAAGACTTATGTCTCAGGCTCTTCGTAAGCTTACAGGCGCAATAGCAAAATCAAACACACTTGTTGTTTTCATTAATCAGCTTCGTGAAAAAGTCGGCGTTGTATACGGCAATCCTGAAGTTACAACAGGTGGCCGTGCTCTCAAGTTCTATTCAACAATAAGAATTGATGTCAGAAAGTCTGAACAGATCAAGGGTGCAGGAACAGATATCGTCGGTTCCAGAACAAAGTGTAAGGTTGTCAAGAATAAAGTTGCACCCCCGTTCAAAACAGCAGAATTTGATATTATGTACGGCACAGGTATATCCAAAACAGGTGAAATGGTTGATATCGGTGTTATGTATAATATTATTCAGAAAAGCGGTGCATGGTTCTCATACGGTGATATCCGTCTCGGACAGGGCAGAGAGAATGTAAAAGCTTATTTTGAACAGAACCCTGAATTCGCAGCAGAGGTTGAAGCAAAAATCCGTGAAGCAATGCAGTCCGGTTCAGATGATAAACCCGCATCAAAGACAGTTTCATCAAAAACTGCAGCAGGTCCCAAGTCAGTTGAAGCTGCAAAAGCAAGACTTGATGTTACCGTTGATGATGACGACTGATGATAATAAGAATTGAGCCTTCAAAAGGCGGAAAACTTTCATTGATTGCAGACGACGAATATATTATGACGGTTGATCCTGACACATGGTATTCACTTGATTATTCAGACGGCTGTGAAATTGATGAAGAAGAATTTGAGAAACTGAAGTTTCTTATTGATTCCAGAAAAGCATATGCTCAAGCTCTCAGATTTTTAACTCTGAGGGCTCATTCTGCTGATGAGCTATATAAAAAGCTCATAAAAAAACACTCTGCGGAATGTGCTTCTCATGCAATAGAAAAATGTCGTGATTTAGGATTTATCGACGACGAAGATTTTGCATTCAGATATGCAAATGAGCTTGTCAATAAGAAAAAGTATGGTGTTTCGCGCATCAGGAGTGAACTTTATTCAAAAGGTATTGACAGGGAAATTATAGAAAATGTTTTGAATACACTTGAATTTGACTTTTCTCAGAGTATAATTGAAATAATAGAAAAAAAATATTCTGACTGCTTTTCGGACGAAAAAGGAAAACGAAGAATGATATCGGGACTTATGCGTCTTGGATATAATTATAGTGATATAAAATCAGCACTTGCAGATTATGATTTACCGGAGGAATATTAATCATGAGTTATAATGTAGGATTTATTTCATTAGGATGTCCAAAAAATCAGGTTGATGCAGAGCTCATGCTTGCTAAAATTGAGAAAGCAGGCTTTAATATTGTTGATGTTGCATATGAAGCAGATGTTGTTGTTATAAATACTTGCGGTTTTATAGAAGACGCAAAAAAAGAAGCAATTGATAACATTCTTGAAATGATTGAGCTTAAAAATGAATGCAGTATTCAGAAAATTGTTGTTACAGGCTGTCTTGCAGAGAGATACAAAGATGAAATTCTGAAGGAATTTCCTGAAGTTGACGGTGTTATCGGTCTTGGTGCAAATGCAGATATTGTTGCAGTTATTAACGCAGTTATGAGTGATGCGTCTGTTGCTGAATTTCCTGAAAAAGAACAAATGCCTCTTGGCGGAGACCGTTTGCTGACAACTCCGCAACATTGGGCATATCTGAAAATCGCTGACGGTTGTTCGAATTGTTGCACTTATTGTGCTATTCCATCAATTCGCGGCGGATTCCGATCAAGACCCATTGAAGAAGTGGTTGGAGAAGCTGAAAAGCTGGCAGCAGACGGCACAAAAGAAATTATTATTATAGCTCAGGATACAACAAGATACGGTCTTGATCTTTACGGAGAATTAAAACTTCCTGAGCTTCTCAGAAAGCTCAATGAAATAGATGGACTTGAATGGATAAGAATGCTTTATTGTTATCCCGACAGAATTACTGATGAATTGATTGACACAATGGCTTCTTGTGAAAAAGTTCTTCATTATATAGATTTGCCGCTTCAGCATGCTGATGGCAGAGTTCTTAAAGCAATGAACAGAACAGGCGACAGGGAGTCTCTTGAAGCGCTTATTGACAAAATCAGAGCAAAAATGCCGGATGTTGTTCTTCGCACAACTTTTATAACAGGTTTCCCCGGTGAAGATGAAGAAGCGTTCAATAATCTTTCTGAGTTTATTGACGATATCATGTTTGATCGTCTCGGTTGTTTTGCATATTCAGCAGAAGAGGGAACACCTGCGGCTGAAATGGATAATCAGGTTGATGAAGAGGTCCGTAAACACAGAGCAGATGTTATTATGGAACAGCAATATGATATTTTTGAATTCAAGCAGAGAAAACTTATCGGTGAAACAATAAAGTGTATTGTTGAAGGTTATGATTCCTACACAGACAGTTATTTCGGCAGAACATGGAAAGACGCTCCCGAAATTGATTCTGTTGTATATTTTACAGGTATTGGAGATTATAATGACGGTGATATTGTTGATGTTGAAATTTTTGATATCAATGAATATGACCTGTTGGGAGAGATTGTAAAATGAGCATTGATTTGAATTTACCGAACAAACTGACAATATTCAGAATTGTTCTGGCGCCTGTCTTTTTGTTCCTGTTTTTTGCAGAATTTATTCCGTATAACCATATTTTTGCACTGATTGTTTTTGTTGTTGCCGTAATTACTGATTTCGCAGACGGAAAAATTGCAAGATGCAGAAATCTTGTTACAAATTTCGGAAAAATTGCAGACCCTATCGCTGACAAAATTTTGACAACAATAACACTGCTTTGTTTTATGCAGAAAAATCTTTGCAGTATATGGGTTATTCTGATTATTATTACAAGAGAATTTGCAGTTTCAGGAATCAGAATAACAGCAGCAGCTCAGGGATCGGTAATCCCTGCAAATATTTACGGAAAAGTCAAAACTGTTATGCAGATGATATTTTCAATAATAATTTTGTTGCTGCTTGCGATTCAGAGCGGTATTGATTTTATTTTTCCGCATTTTGAAATTATTTCGGAAGTTATGATGTGGATACTTGCTATTGTTACACTTGTTTCAGGTGCTATTTATATTAAAGACAGTGCGAAAATAATTGATTTTTCTAAATAATTTTAAGCAGCTCAGGTTTGCTGCAGAATAATGGTGCATTCATGAATACTTATTATAATGAAATAACAGAAAAACCGGTTCAATCGGAAAATGGCAAAATTGTTTATAGAATCCCGTACGGTGCATTTTGCGGAAACGGTGATCTGGGCATAGTTTTCAATAATGATGACGACGGTTTGATTATACATATTTCAAAATGTGATTTCTGGAAATTCACTCCCGGTGCTCATAGTGAAGGCGGAATAAAAACAGTCGGTACTATAAGATTCAATAACATAGATCTTCAAAAGTATAATATCAGGCAGTATTTTGATAAAGGTCTTATGCTTTGTCAGTTTGCTGACACCGAAATGGAAGTTTTTGTGGCTCCTGAGAATAAGATATATTTTCAGATAAAGTCACCGGATAACGGTTCATTTCCTGAAATTGATATTGGGATGCCTGAAACATGCGGCTCAAAAAACTTTGTTTTTAATGATATGGGGCTTAAATGGTATCTGCGTAAGTTTGACGGAAAAGATGTCATCATGGAGTCTGATGTTGCCGTATGTTGTAAACGTCTTGAAACAGAAAGACATGATGGGTTTAAAATTGTAAGGTACTGCATAGCTGTAGTTACTAATTTTGATACACCTGAATATGTAAGCAGAAGTATTGATATGGCATTGCATTGTGACTATGATGCAGATAAAATTAATACGGCTGAAAAATGGAAGAAATTCTTTTCAGCGTCAAAAGTAACATTGCCTGATAAAACAATAGAAAAACATTATAACGCAAGTTTGTATCTTCTTGCGTGCTGCATGGGAAACGCAAAATTCCCGCCGGGACTTTTCGGTAATTTTATAACGGATGATTTTTTTCCTTGGGCAGGAGACTACCATCTGAATTATAACTATGAAGCGCCGTATTATTGTGTGTTTTCTTCAAATCATCCTGAGCTTGCAAACGGCTATATGATGCCGCTTGAAGACATGATTGAAAAAGGCAGGGAATATGCAAAGTTTGAAAATTGTAAAGGAATTTACTTTCCTGTAAGCTTTGGTCCGAAAGGACTTGACCTTTACACGATGAAAGGCTGTAAAGAGCATGATATTCTGTTCCTCGGACAAAAAAGTAATGCTGCATATGCAGCTGTAATTGTTGCAATGCATTGGTATTCTACATATGATAAGGATTATGCCCGTAATCATCTGTATCCTTATATGCGTGAAGTTGCCGATTTCTGGGAAGATTATCTTGTTAAAGAAAAAAATAGGTACGTAATTCTTAAAGATGCTGCTCATGAAATACCGTATTACAGATGTGAAAAATTCAAATACTGGACACATAAAAATCAGATAGAAGCAAAGAATAACATTGTTTCGGTTGCCCTTGTGCGTATGGTTATGAAATGTATCCTTGATATGTCAGCAGAGCTTGATATTGATTCGGAAAAAAGAGCTGTATGGCAGGACATTCTTGATAATATCAGCGAATTCCCTACATTTATCAAACGTGGAAAACGATGTTTCAGATATACAGAAAAGGGTATGCGATGGAGAAATGATAATACTGTCGGTCTCCAGCATATTTTTCCGATATCCCAGATAGGCTTGGGCTCTGATAAAAAACTTCTGAAAATTGCACGTAATTCATATTTTATGAATGATCGCCGACTGGATGATAACGGTTCCAATTCATATCTGCCTGCAGGTGCAAGAATCGGAGTTGATCCGAAATATCTTATTGATGGTCTCAGAATGAACATAAAGGAATTTGCACTTCCGAATATGCTTTTCAGGCATCACGGTGGCGGTATAGAGCATCTTACAACTGTACCTGCCACTATCAATGAAATGCTCATGCAGAGCCATGAAGGCATAATCCGTTTATTCCCGTGTTGGGACAAAAACGATGATGCATCTTTTGAGAATCTCAGAGCAGACGGAGCATTTCTTGTTTCTGCAGAAATAAAAAACGGAAAGATACCTGCTGTAAAAATCAGAAGTCTTGCAGGAAGAAAGTGTACTGTTGATTGCGGATTTGTGAAAAATGTAATCAGGGTTGTTGATGGTAAAAAGATTAAATTTCAGAAAAATGACAACGTGATTTCATTTAAAACAGATGTTGATACTGAATATCTTCTTAAATAAAAAAAGTCCGCCGTTAAGGCGGATTTTTTTATTGATATGTTAATGTTTCGTTTATATTGTAAACCATTTCTGCAATTTTACGGAAGGGCGTTCTGTCATAGCCGCGGTCTTTGTTGACTGAAGTATATATGACAAGCACAAATGGTTGCTCAGACATTACAATTGCACAATCATGATATCCGACTGTAGCATTTCCTCCGCTGCCTGATTTTCTCATTATTGTTACATCTTTCGGGATGCCGTTTCTTATGAGCGGCGAAGTGTTTGAATTGCTGAGGTGTTCAAAGAAAACATCCTTATGTTTACCGTTGTATTTGTATATATCGATATAGTGTTTCGCCATGTTTGACGCTGATGTTTCGCCGAATAAGTAGGAACCAAGTCTTAATGATGATCCGATTTTTGCTGCATTTTCATTGAAATGTGACGTACCAAAATAGTCAAACAACATCTGATACGCTGTATTATCGCTGTTTCGTATTGCGTAATACATCAGTTCACTGACTGTAAATCCCGTTCCTACTTTGAAATTGCTCAGATAATGTCCGTTCCATCGCTGACCGTTTTTAAGATAAATTTTTGTGCTAAGCGGAATGTTGTATTTCTCCATATAATTAAGCATACTCTTGACATACGGAGCTTTTACAGTGCATTGGGTTCTGTATACACGGTCACTGTTGTACTGAATGAAATATTCATTGTTTACATCTGTAAAATAGAATGTAACAACATTTCCGAGTTGTTTGCAGTAGTTTTCAAGTGATTTGATCTGCGTGAAAACATTTTCATTTGTAATGTTTGTTGAAAATCCGTTTACGGATGAAGTGTAGTATTTTCTTTCATCGTATTTTGCAAGAAATAATGTCGGATCTGCTGATGCTGCAAGTGAACACTTTTTGGTTTTATCAAGCTTTGCAGCAATTCTTAATATCAGACGTGCATCCTGAGCATTTACAGCTTTATTGAAATTTGCATCTGCGAGAAAGCATTGTCTTTCTGTAAACAGAATTTGTCTTGAACTGAATTTCAGAACAAGTCTGCTGTCTGCAGCTGTGATGTATCCGTCATTATTTATGTCACCGATATAATATTCACCGTCAGGCAGCTTATTTGGTTTTTCCTTTTTTTCGGTAGTTGTTTCTGATTCAGAAACAGGCTCGCTTTCATACTCGTTTTCTGTTGCTGATGCAAATACAACAGATGAAAGAATTGTTAACAGTATGCAGAAAAATGCAATAATCCTTTTCATGGATTCACTTCCGTTTTCTTATTTTATTATTCCTCCGCCAAGAATTATGTCGTTATTATATAGCACGGCAGACTGACCTTTTGCGGGTGCTCTTTGTGGTGAATCGAACACAATTTTTATTGTGTTATTGTCAATCTGTTCAGCTGTTGCTGAAGCACCGATATGGTTGAATCTGATCTTTACAGTGCATTTGACCGGTACGGAAAAACTTTCAATGGCCATAAAGTTGAAATCTTCAACATAAATTTCTGACTGAAACAGACCGTCATTATCAGAAACAGTAATTGTGTTTGATTTTATGTCTTTGTTTTTGACATAAACAGGTGTTCCCATTGCAAGTCCGAGACCTTTTCTCTGGCCGATAGTATAATTAATCATCCCGTTATGTTTTCCGACAATATTACCGTCGTTGTCAATAAATTTTCCGTGCGGGTATTGTTTTCCCGTTGCACGACGGATGAATGAAGAATAATCACCGTTTGAAATAAAACAGACATCCTGACTGTCTTTTTTTCTTGCATTTATAAATCCGTTATTTTCTGCAATTTCTCTTGCAGTTTCCTTTGTTATTTCAGATAATGGAAACTGTACTTTTTTTAATTGTTCCTGAGACAGGGAATAAAGAAAATAACTCTGATCTTTTTTTATATCATCGGCTTTCTTTATGTAGTATCTGCCGTTTTCTGAATTAATTTTTGCATAATGACCCGTGACAATGGTATCGCAATCGTATTTTTCAGCAACTTCATTGAGTATTTCAAATTTTATATGCTTGTTGCACTCTACGCAGGGATTAGGTGTTCCGCCTTTTTCATAAGTTTTTATAAAATTGTCGATGACATGTTTTCTGAATTGCGCTGAAACATCTTCAACAATAAACGGAATGCCGATTTTGTCGCAAACAGCCTTTGCATCATTTACATCATTATTGATTGCATCAGTATCAAAGCCGAAAACTTCATCGGTTTTGTCAAACATTATGAATGTTACGCCGATGCAGTCATAGCCTTTTTCTTTCATGATATATGCAGTGACGGAGCTGTCAACTCCGCCGCTCATTGCTATCAGTGCTTTTGCCATTTTTTATCCCAACTCAATCATTTTATTTATACATTTAACTGCCTTTTGGATGGTATCATCGGACATTGTTATTTCCTCACCGCCGACACCCATTACTGTGTTGTATACGTCCATTATTGTTGTAAGTTTCATGTCATTACAGATGAGAGACTTTGACATTGCATAGAATTTTTTATCAGGACACATAATCTGAAGATGCTGAACAATACTGTTTTCTGTACCGATGATAAATTCTTTTGCATCGGATTCCTTTGCAAAATTCATAATATCTGCAGTTGAGCCTGCGAAATCAGCAAGTGCTGTTACTTCCTTTTTGCATTCGGGATGAATAAGAAGAAGTGCTTCGGGGTGCTTTTTCTTAGCCTCCATTGCCTCTTCTGCAGTAATTGCTGCATGAACAGGGCATCCGCCGTTAAGCAGTTTAATATTCTTGTCTGTGCACTTTTCTGCAACATAGGAGCCTAAATTGCAATCAGGAATGAACAGAATGTTCTTTTCAGGCATGTTATTTACAATTTTTACTGCTGATGATGATGTAACACAGACATCGCAGACAGTTTTGAGCTCTGTTGTTGTGTTTATGTATGCCACAACAGCGTAATCTTTATATTCGTTTTCTCTGAGCTTTGTTATATAATCCTTTGAAAACTGTTCAGCCATGGGACATCCTGCAGCAGGATTTGCAAGGTATACAGTTTTTTCAGGTGAGAGAAGTTTTGCAGTTTCAGCCATAAAACGAACACCGCACATGATGAGTGTCTTGTTCGGTACCTTTGATGCCTTTACGCTGAGAGCATAAGAGTCACCTGAGAAATCTGCAACTTCAAGAATATCCTCGCTCTGATAACTGTGTGCAAGAATGCAGATGTCCTTTTCTTTTTTGAGTTTTATAATCTCATTCTGTATATCTTTTAACATAAAAATCATTTCCTTTCACGGATAATTAATCATTATAATCTTCGAGTGATCTGAATTCATATCCCATATCTCTTGCTGTGTCAATAATGTCACCGAGAGCATTAGCATTGTCGGATGAAACAGCATGCAGAAGGATAACTGCGCCGGGGTGAATTCTTGATATTACAGTATCGTGTGCATACTGAGCACCTTTCTGATTGTTTATATCCCAGTCAGCATAAGCAAGTGACCAGAAAACACTTGTATAACCGAGTGAGCCTACAAGATCAAGTGCACAGTCTGAATATTCACCTTTCGGAAAACGGAAATAAGGTGAAGAGTATCCGAAATTTGTTCTGATGTAGTCATCAAAAGCTTTTATTTCCTTCATCATTTCGGTTCTTGACAGTTCATCCATTGAAGGATGACTTTCTGTATGATTACCGACAATATGACCTTCATTGATCATTCTGGCAATTGATTCGGGGTCTGATTCCATTTCATCAACTGTGCAGAAGAATGCTGCAGGAACATTTTTTTCTTTGAGTGTATCAAGAATCATACCGGTATATCCGTTGTCGTAACCGACATCAAATGTGAGATAAATAACTTTTTCTTCTGACTTGTTGTCGAGAGTCAATGCTTTGAAGTTTCCTTCTTCAAAATGTTTCTGACTGTTTACTGAAATATCATTCGGAGTTTCATCTTTTGCAACACCGTATGAATGTGCGATTTTTTCGGTGGAAAGTCCGTTTTTGTTTTCGGGATCATTTACAGTGAAATCAATAAGATCGAGCGGTTCAAGGCCTGTAAGAGTTTTATCTGTTCCTGTATTCTTTCCGTATTCGGATATTTCGGATTTTACAGGTTGTTCAGAGCTTTCTTCTTCAGATACAGTAGATACTTCCGTTGTTCTGATATCTGTTTCTTCTTCGGAATTGTACGAAACATTACTGTCATTATCATGGCATCCTGAGAAAGAAAAACAGGTTGCTATAAACAGTATTATACTTATAATTTTCTTCACACTACATCACCTTTTATATGATATCACATTTTTTAAAAAAGTAAATATGTACAGACAGATATTTCTGCCTGTTTTACATTAAAACATGTATTACATCATACCCTGAATGCTGTCAAGCACATTGTTGATTGTTTTCATTGTCTTGTTGGCAGTCTTTTTGATTTGCTTTTTGGTTGAGTTGTTGTTCATCATTGCAGAGCCTATCATTGCTGCTGCACCACCCACAGCCATAATAGTACCGACAGTTTTTGTAATGTTCATTGTTTTTTTGTTCATTGTTATCATCCTTTCAAAATACTGTATGATTATCTTGTGCCTATAAATTAAAAATATCCGTTCTATCTGTTGCAAATGAATAAAAATAATGGTATGATAATATAAAATATTCTGGGAGATTGTGTGTTTTGAAAAAAATTTACGATAAAATATTTTCTTTAAGTTTGTTTAAAAAGTTTTTAACTGTTCCCGTACTCGGAAAATTGTTGACTTATGAAGTTTTGTCATATCTGTTTTTCGGTGTAATGACAACTGTTGTAAACTTTGCAGTATTTTATGTTTCAGATAAAATTATGGGCAACGGCAGTCTTGCAGAGTTTTCTGTATTCGGACATTTGTTCAGAATAACTTTTGAAGATATATCAACTTTCATAGCCTGGGTAATTGCTGTATTGTTTGCTTATATCACAAATAAGTTATGGGTGTTTGAAAGCAAAAACACAGGGTTGCGGGTGATTTTAAAGGAAATAATTTCATTTTTCGGAGCAAGAATTGTTTCATTTGCAGTTTTTGAGTCATTCGGATTTATGTTAGTCAGAAATATCTTTATAAATCTTGGTATTTTTGAATCTGAAGATGCAAATAAATGGATAGCAAAAATCCTTATGTCCGTTCTTGTTGTAATTTTCAATTATGTTATGAGTAAACTTGTGATTTTCAGAAAAAAGAATGTAACAGCTGAGGGGGATAAATGATGAATTTAAAAGAAATTGACGGTAACGGTACCGTTGAAGGGTTTGTGCTTGTAAAAAACTGTGATAAAAAGACTGCTAAAAACGGATCAATTTTTCTTGATCTGCATCTTGCTGATAAAAGCGGAGAAATTAATGCAAAAATGTGGGATTTCCGTGAAGGAGCATTTCTTCCCGAAGCTAACAGTATTGTAAAAGTCAGAGGTGTTATATCAGAATATAACGGAACACCTCAGCTTCGTGTGGACAGAATCAGAGCTAAGTGGGATAATGATAATGTCGATATGTCTGATATTATTCCGTCAGCGGATTATACTGGTGTCTATATGATGCAGTCTATCCGTGATAAAGTTGATGCATTCAGAACAGAACCCCTTAAAAAATTGGTTAATGCCGTTCTTGATGAATACGGCGACAGAATGATTGATTGTCCCGCTGCATTCAGACTTCATCATGCAATAAGAGGTGGTTTGCTTATGCACACTCTTTCTATTGTGAAACTTTGTGAGTGTGTAGCGTCAATATATCCTGCTGTTGACCGTGAATTGCTCATTTCAGGTGCAATTCTTCACGATGTATGCAAAACTGATGAATTTGTAATATCACAGTCAGGACTTGTTGACGGTTATACTGCCGAAGGTACACTTGTAGGACATCTTGTAATGGGTGCTATGATGATTGACCGTATTGCAAGAGAAAATGATATAGATAAAGATACAGCTATGCTGCTTGAACATATGCTTATTTCTCATCACGGTGAGCCTGAATTCGGTGCTGCAACAAGACCACTGTTTCTTGAAGCAGAAATCTTATCTGAGCTCGACTCTCTTGATGCCAACATATATGAAATTGAAAGTTGTCTTGCAGATGTTTCACCCCGAGAATTCAGCAATCGTCAGTGGGCGCTGCATGACAGAAAATTCTATAACCACGGCAGAAAAGCTCCTGAAACAAAAGTAAATCTTGATTGAATAGAGGTATAAAAATGGATTGGACCGAAATTAAAGTAACCGTACCTGTTGAGCGTGTTGATGAAGCAGGTGCGATTGTATCAATGACTGTACCTTACGGTATTTATATTGAAGACTATTCTGATATGGAAGATGCTGTGCTTGAGATTGCACATATAGATCTTATTGATGAGGACCTTCTTGCAAGAGACAGATCAAAAGGTATTGTTCATGTGTACATTTCTCCCGAAGAAAATCCCAATGAAGCTGTTTCATTTATTAAGGACAGACTGATTGCAGAAAATATCCCTTATGAAATAGACAGTATTCTCTGTAAAAATTCTGATTGGGAAAACAACTGGAAAAAATACTTCAAACCGATGCCTGTGGGCGAAAGACTTCTTATTCAGCCTATATGGAAAGATAAAGTTGAAGCAGGCGACAGAGTAGTGCTCAATCTTGAACCCGGTCTTGCTTTCGGCTCCGGTACACACGAAACCACAAGACTTTGTCTTGAAGCGATTGAAAAGCACATAACTCCCGGCTGTAAAATGCTTGATATCGGATGTGGCAGCGGAATTTTGTCAATTGCATCACTTCTTCTCGGTGCAGATGAAGCAACCGGTGTTGATATAGATAAACTTGCTGTTAAAACTGCAATGGAAAATGCAAACAGAAACGGTTTTGACGAATCAAGATATACTCTTTATCACGGTAATCTTACCGATAAAGTTCACGGCAAATTTGATGTTATTGCAGCTAACATTGTTGCCGATGCAATTATAATGCTTTCAAAAGGCGTTGACGAATTCATGACTGATGACAGTGTATACATTGTTTCAGGTATTATCGATATGCGTGAAGCAGAAGTTGTTTCAGCTCTTGATGAGTATGGTTTCAGAATAACAGCTCGTCATGAAGAGGGCGGTTGGCTCTGCTTTGAATGTAAAAAGAAGTAATATATTTAAACATTAATCGACAGCAATTTATGTTGTCGATTTTTTTTGAAAAAATTTTAAGTCAAGCATTTTCGTTCAATTAAAAAATTCCGATAATAAACCGAGTTTTAAATGGCACATTATTTGTGAGTGTTAAATTCGACGGAGGTGCTTTATGGGAAAAATTGTTAAAAAATCATATTTTTTGCTTTTGGCTTTGTGTTTGGTTGTCTTTCTTTTTATAATTGCGGGTAATTTATGTATTCCCGACGAAGTGGTGTTTTATGATAATCAACCTACAGTAAAAATTCATAAGGTTTTTTATGCTGAAAGAGATAACAGTGATGCTGTAACTGTTTCAACGGTAGAAAACAGTAAATCAAAAGCGCATGTTTCTTTATTGGGAATTATTCCGGTATCGGAAATTAATGCAACAGAATCAGCAAGGAAATACGTTTATGCAGGCGGCAGTCTTGTAGGTATCAGATTGTATACAGAAGGTATTCTGGTAGTTGGAACTGATGATGTTGTAACATCTGAAGGAACGGTTTCTCCCGCAGAAGAATGCGGTATAATGCAGGGCGATATTATAACAGAAGTTAATGATGAAATAGTCACCTCTGTTTCTGATTTCAGCAACAGGGTTACAGCCTCAGACGGAGAAAATATAAGTGTCACAGTTAAAAGGGGTGATGAAACATTCTACTATTCATTAAAGCCCGCATATTCTGAATCTGAAAATAAATACAGATGCGGCTTGTGGTTGCGCGACAGTACAGCAGGTATCGGAACACTGACCTTTGCAGATCCGCAGACAAAAACTCTTGCCACATTGGGACATGCAATATGTGACACTGAAACACAGGCTGTTCTTCCTGTCGGTGAAGGCGATATATTAGGGGCAAGTTTTGAAGGATGTATTCCCGGACAGAAAGGATCTACCGGGCAGATAAAAGGTTGTTTTACAAGTGATATTTTAGGATCTCTTGCAGATAATAACGAATTTGGTGTATACGGAACTTATTCATCTGCTTCATTTGAAACGGGAGAGTTATATCCTGTTGCATCACAGACAGAAACAGAAACAGGCTCTGCACAGATTATTTCAACCGTATCAGCTGACGGAGCTCAGTTTTATGATATAGAAATTGAAAAAATCACTTACAGTAAGGAAAAGATGTCCAGATCAATGGTAATAAAAGTTACAGATCAGGATCTTTTAAATACAACAGGCGGAATAATTCAGGGTATGAGCGGAAGTCCCATAATCCAGAACGGAATGATTGTAGGTGCGGTAACGCACGTTTTTCTTAATGATCCGACAAGAGGGTATGGTGTATTTATTGAAAACATGCTCGATGCTGCCGGATAAACGAGCTGACAGGGGCTTTTGCCCTTGTTTTTTCTTTGCTTTTGTGATACAATCATATAAATAAAACCTGATTCAGGAAGGCGAAATAATGAGAAAAGCATATCCAAACGATATTAAAATGGATCCGTCAGGATTTGTACTTCTGTCGGATTATGTGCCGCATGTTATACAGGAAATAAGATATTTTTCAACTTACAACTTCATCGGGGAAAGAATTGACGGTTATGAGGAACCGTGTGCACTGATAACAAAGGAAGCAGCAAGAGCACTCAAGGCTGTCAGTAATGAGATGTTCGTGCGCGGATATCGTCTGAAGGTTTTTGATGCTTACCGTCCTGCATGTGCTGTCAGGTCTTTTGTTTTATGGGGAATTGAGGATCAGGATAAACGCATGAAAGAATATTTTTATCCTGATATGGATAAAGACGAACTTTTCGTAAAAGGATATATAGCAAAACAATCGCGTCACAGCCGCGGAAGCACTGTTGATCTTACTCTTTTTGATATGAAAAGCGGTAAAGAGCTGGATATGGGCAGTCCTTTTGATTTCTTCGGTGAGATATCGCATCCGGATTATAAAGGAATTACTCGGGAACAGGCTGAAAACCGCATGATTCTTCGTAATGCTATGGTTCGTAACGGATTTATTCCATTTGACTGTGAGTGGTGGCACTTTACTTTGAAAGATGAACCGTATCCCGATACTTATTTTGAAGTTCCTGTGTCATCAGATTATCTGCGAAGATAATCATGAATAATAGGCATAAACGAAGTAAATCTAACAAAAAAAATTCTCAATGAGTGACAATTATATCTGCTCATTGAGTTTTTTTATGTCTTATAATAATTATATTTTTTTATCAGTTTATTGACATTTTTCGGTATTAATGATATTATTTATTCATCATGTATATATGGAGGTAAAAACTATGAAAAAAATTATTGCAGCAGTTATGTCTGCGATTCTTGTTTTCTGTTTTATGTCAACAATGGTTTACGCAACAGATGTAACTTACGAACAGCCTTTTGATACCGGCACATTAGATTCGGAGCGTTACCGTATTCCTGCAATTCTTACTCTTAACGACGGTTCTGTTCTTGCAGCAGCGGATATGCGATATGGTCACGGTAGCGATTCCCCCAATAACATTGATGTTGTTGTAGCAAAGTCAGCTGACGGCTACACCGGTTGGGAATATAACGTTATCAACCATTTTGATGATTATGCAGATGGTGTTACTGAAACAGCAAGCGCTTCTTTCATTGACTCAGCTATTGTTCAGTCAAAGAAAACTGACAGAATTTTTATTGTCACAGATGCATGGACATCTGAGGGCGGATATCCCACATGTAAAAAAGGAACAGGTTTCACAACAATTAATGGCGAGAAGTATCTTCTTCTCACAACAGGTTCAGTAAACGACAGTCTCGACACATTCAAATATTATGTAGGTGCTTTTGCTGATGGTTTTGCTCCTGTTCTTAATCTTGCAGATGGTTCTGCAACAGGTTATTCAGTAGATGCTGAATATGATCTCTACAAAGACGGCGCTCCCGTATATCAGCAGCAAGTTGGCTCTGATAAGATGGTTCAGCAGAATGTATTCTATGACGCAGCAGATTTCTGTGCATACAACACATGCTATCTCTGGATGAGATACAGTGATGATAACGGTGCAACATGGAGTTCACCCGTTATGATTTCATCACAGGTCAAGAATGATAAGGAATCATTCCTCGGTATCGGCCCCGGTCAGGGTTTTGTTACTGAATATAACGGCAATGAACGCATCATTTTCTGTGTTTATGATAATTCAGGTCTTGTTGAAAAAGTAAGCACAATTTATTCAGATGATAATGGTGTAACATGGCAGAGAGGTGCTGAAACATCTCACAAAATCGGTGTAGGTAAGACAAGTGAAGCTCAGATTGTTTCTCTTCCCGACGGTACACTCCGTATGTACGCTCGTGATGACTCTTTCTTTGTTGCATATGCTGACAGTACAGACGGTGGTGCAACATGGTCAAAGTTCCAGGCAGACACAAATCTTCCTTCAAACGGTAACTGCATGGTTTCATTTATCAATGTTGATAAGAAGATCAACGGTAAAAACGTAATTCTCGGTTCATTTGCTTCAAATCAGCATGAAAGAGCTGACGGTGTTGTTGTTGTCGGTCTCGTTAATGAAGATAATTCTGTTGAATGGATAACAAAGTATCATGTAACAAGTGATTTCTTTGCATATTCATGTCTTACACAGCTTGCAGACGGCAACATCGGTTATCTGTATGAAGACGAAGCTGCACACATTTCATACATGGTACTTACACTTGCTGATGATGGTACTCTTTCAGAAATCAACGGTAATAACCATCAGTATGTAGACAATGCAGATGTAGGACAGAAAATTCTTTCATTCCTTATTGAAATTCTTGTTAAATTCCTTACAATGTTTAACCTTATCTGATTTTTTTAAGACGGCTGAAATATGCCGTCTTTGTTTTTAAGGGAGGGTAACTTAATGAAATATAAAATTTTTGCAAATCATGCTCATGTTTTTCCTTCTGAATCAAAACCTGAGGGTACAGTTGAAAAACTTTTGGAGCTTATGGAAGAATGTGAAATTGAAAAAGCAGTCTGCTTTGCTCCGTTTCACGGTCATTATGAGTATTTCGGATTGAATGGCGAACCGAATGAGTTCCTTGCTGAAAAACTTGTAGGCAAAGATAATCTTTATGGTTTCGGTACAGTGAATACAGATGCAGACGATATTGAAGAACAGATTGAAAAAATTGTTTCATACGGTTTTAAGGGTATCAAGCTTCATCCCGCATATCAGGAGTTCAATCTTCTTGGAGAAAAAGCAGAGCGAATCTATAATAAAGCCGCTGAACATGATCTGTTTCTTTCTTTTCATACTGGTGTGCATTGGCACAGAATTGCTGACTACAACATGCTTATGTATGATGAAATCGCATTCAATCATCCCACACTCCGTTTCAGCATGGAACATCTCGGCGGTTATCATTTCTTCCGTGAGGGACTTGCAGTTATGGTTAATAACTCAAGAAATGATGTCCGTAATACATTCGCAGGCTGGACTTCAATTGCAATGGGTGAAAACGGACTTTTTGATGAATGGAGCCATTCAGATGATGAACTGAGAACTCTTATTTATCAGACTGACCATGAAAACCACATTTTCGGTCTTGATTTCCCGTACAAAGGTGTTGACTACACAAAAAAGGCTATTGACAGAATTCTGAATCTTGATATTCCCGAAGATGCAAAGGAAAAAATTCTTGGTGTAAATCTCGCAAGAGAGCTGAAAATTGATTTCTGATGAATAATTGAAAAAATTTCCTCCGATAATTATATCGGAGGTTTTTTTATGTTCAAAGATAATATTGATAATGTAAAAATCAATTTGCATGGCAGGGTGTTGAAAAGCTTTTTTGTAATTGTGAGAAGTTATGCATCATTTGCAGTTTTTATATTAAGTTGTGTTAGCTGTATCTATCTGCTTATTATTGACACTGAATTTTTAAGCAGCTCAGGTATTTTTGATAATGCATATTTACATGCAACAGTATGTGCTTTTGCTGTTTTTGAAAATATAATTCTGTTTATGTTATATATTTATCTCAGACTTAAAATGGATATATATTTCTGTTTTTTTGAAGAAAGTCTTGATATAAAAATCTCAACAACACATGTATGTGAAGCAATTTGTGTTTACGCTTTAAAAACAATAAAAAAGTTTTTGAGGTTTTTATTTTTTCTTTGTCCTGTATTTGTTGTATCTGTTTTTATTTATTGTTCGTTGCTGAATGGAGTATCGTATATTTTATTGAGTTTGTTTGCTGTATCTGATTTTATCTTATTGATAACAGGTGTATATTCTTATGCTGTTTATATTCAGAAATATGAGTTGCTATCTTACGTGCTGATTAAATATAAAAATAAAAATATAAAAATGATGTTTGATATGTCCGAAAAACTTATGGAAGGGAATTGCAGAAAATTATTAAGACTTAAAATATATAATTTTCCGAAAAAATTACTTTGTTTCTTTATCTTGCCTGCATTTTATTATCTTCCGTATTGTAAATCAATTGAAGCTGATTTTTCTTTGCAAAAAGAAAAACCGTATCTGCATAAAAAAGCAAATACGGCAAAAACTGTTGTGTTTTATTTCAAACCTGTAAAAGAAACATGATTACTGCATTGTTTCCTGCTTGACTTTGTGGTCAATTACATGTCTTGAATCAAGTTCTTTTCTTATATCATCGACTGAAATACCCATTTCAACCATGAGAACAAGAATGTGATATGCAAGGTCAGAGATTTCATAAATTGTTTCTTCTTTTGAATTCTTTGCAGCACCGATGATGACTTCTGTGCATTCTTCACCGACCTTTTTCATGATCTTGTCAATACCTTTTGAGAAGAGATATGTTGTGTATGAACCTTCCTGCATCTGTGTTTTTCTGCCTTTGATAAGGTCATAAAGCGCATCAATTGAGAAGTCTGTCTTATCATTATCTTTATATAAAAGATTAAAGAAACAGCTCTCAGCGCCTGTATGACATGCAGGACCGTCTTTTATGACTTTTACAACAAGAGCATCCTTATCACAATCTGTTTTAACAGAAACAATATGCTGTCTGTTGCCGCTTGTTTCACCTTTTCTCCATAATTCCTGCCTTGAACGGGAGAAGAAGCAAGTCATCTTTTCCTCAAGAGTAATTTTAAGGCTTTCAGCATTCATATATGCCACTGTCAGCACTTCACCTGTGAAAAAGTCCTGAACAACTGCAGGTATAAGTCCTTTATCATCAAATTTAAGTTCTTTAATAATTTCCTCGTACATGTTTATATTCTCATTTCTATATTATTGTTATTAAGATATTTTTTAAGATCAGAAATTTTTACTTCTCCGAAGTGGAAGATTGATGCTGCAAGACCTGCATCAACACCCGGAACTTCATTGAAAAGTGTTCTGAAATGTTCCATGCATCCTGCACCGCCTGATGCAATAACGGGAACAGAAACAACATCGCATATTGCACTGAGCATTTCAAGGTCAAAACCGTTTTTGACACCGTCTGTATTGATAGAGTTGACAACGATTTCGCCTGCACCGTTTGCTGTGCATTTTTTTGCCCACTCAATAGCATCAATGCCGGTATCTTCTCTTCCGCCCTTAGCAAAAATTCTGAATTGACCGTCAACACGCTTTACATCCATTGAAAGAACAACACATTGGTCACCGTATTTTTTTGCTGCTTCGCCGATAAGAGACGGATTTCTGATTGCTCCTGAATTGACACTTACTTTATCAGCACCGCTTTTAAGTACCCTGTCAAAGTCATCAACTGAGTTTATATTACCACCTACTGTAAGTGGAATAAAGATATTGCTTGCGACATTTCTGAGAACGTCGCTGAAAAGACCTCTGCCTTCAAAGCTTGCTGTTATATCATAAAATACGAGTTCATCAGCACCGCTGTCGTTGTAGTATTTTGCAAGAATAACAGGATCCTGAACATCCTGAATGCCTTCAAAATTAACACCTTTAACGACTCTGCCGTTTCTTATATCAAGGCAGGGGATTATTCTTTTTGTTATCATAATTCATCACCTGCGTATCTCAGAACTTCTTTAAGATCGATTCTGTTTTCGTATATTGCTTTGCCGATAATTGCTCCGTAACAGTTGAATTCACAAAGAGCTGTGATATCATCCATTGAAGAAATTCCGCCTGAAGCAATAACGTTCAGATTCTCGATTTTTTTCAGTTCACGGTATGCGTCAACGTTTGTGCCGCTGAGCTTGCCGTCTTTTGAAATATCTGTGTAAATAACAGTTTCCACACCGTTATCAGCAAGTTTTTTGCAGAAATCAAATGAATTGACTTTAGTAACTTCAAGCCATCCGTTGACTGCTACAAATCCGTCTTTTGCATCAACACCGACAGCTATATGACTGGCGAATTTCTTTACCATATCGCAAAGGAAAGGGAAGTTGTTTATTGCTGCTGTGCCGAGAATAAGTCTGTCTACACCTGCATCAACATAGTGTCTGATTTTTTCTTCTGTTCTGATTCCGCCGCCTGTCTGAATGAAAAGATTTGTTTCTTTTGCAATCTGACAGATAATATCTGTGTTTGCGTTTCCGCCGTCTTTTGCTGAATCAAGGTCAACAACATGAAGATGCTTAGCACCCATGCTTTCAAACATTTTTGCGGTTTCAACAGGAGAGTCACCGTATGTTTTCATTCTGTCATAATCGCCTTCGGTCAGTCTGACAACTTTGCCGCCACGAAGGTCTATTGCTGGAAATATTTTCATACTGTCACCTCGTTGAAAGCCTTTAGCATATCAAGGCCGACGTTACCGCTTTTTTCAGGATGGAACTGAGCACCGAAAATGTTGTCTTTGCACACAAGTCCGGGAACTTTTACATCATATTCCGAATAAGCAACAAGTGACTCGTCACAATTCTTTGCATAGAAAGAGTGAACATAATAAACATAGTCATTGTCACCAGTGTATTTGAGCATCGGATTGGTTTTATCATTGATTATAAGCTTATTCCAGCCTATATGCGGCACTTTCAGGTCCTTTGAAATATCTTCATTAAGCGGACAGACTTCACCTTTTATGTAGCCTAAGCCTTCATGCTCACCGTATTCATAACTTTTTTCAAAGAGTAACTGCATACCGAGACAAATGCCCAGAAGCGGTTTGCCGTTTCTGACTTCTTCATCAATAACAGGAATCAGCCCTGTATCAACAAGTTTTTGTTTTGCGTCTGCAAAAGCACCAACACCGGGAAGGATGATTCTGTCTGCTTTTCTGATTTCTTCTGCATCAGATGTGACAACTGCATCAATTCCGAGATGTTCGAGTGAACCCACAAGTGAAAACAGATTGCCTACACCATAGTTAATTATCGCTATCATTTATAAAATGCCTTTCGTGGAGGGGATTTCGTCTTTGAATTTTTCATCAATTGAAACAGCTGCTCTCAGCGCCCTTGCAAGAGCCTTGAATGCACCTTCAATGATGTGATGGGAATTTGTGCCGTCAAGCTGCTTTAAGTGAAGATTGATTTTTGCGCTTCTTGTAAACGCTGCCATAAATTCTTCAACAAGCTCTGTGTCAAAATCTCCGACTTTTTCTGTGGGGATTGAGAGTTTATAGTTCAGACAAGCTCTTCCGCCTGCATCAACAGCACAAAGAATGAGAGCTTCATCCATGGGAAGAATAATATTACCGTATCTGCAGATGCCTTTTGCGTTGCCTATGCAGTTGTAAAGTGCATCACCAAGTACAATTGCAATATCTTCTGCAGTATGGTGATAATCAACCTGAATATCTCCTTTGCATGTTACATCAAGGTCAAAACCTGAGTGCTTTGCGAAAAGAGTCAGCATGTGATCAAGAAATCCACAGCCTGTATCAATCTGAGATTTTCCTGCACCGTCAATATTAAGCGACAGTTTTATATCTGTTTCTGCAGTTTTTCTTTCTGTTGCATATATTCTCATGGTATCATCCTTTCAGAATTTCATCAGTTGCTTCAATAAGTGCAGTCATCTGCTCTTTTGAACCGATGGTAATTCTTACATAGTCTTTTATTCTCTCTTTGCTGAAATATCTTACAATAATATTTCTCTTTCTGAGTTCGTTGAAGTAGTCTGCACCTGAAAGAGTATTGTGTTTTGCAAAAATAAAATTTGCCTTTGAATCAAGGATTGTGAAATCTCTTTTTTCAAGCTCATTTACCGTATATTCTCTGTTTGCAATTATTTCAGCAATGCATCTGTCGAAATATTCGGTATCAAGAACGGCTTCCTTACCTGCGATTATTGAAAGTCTGTTCAGGTTATAGGGATTGAACGAAAACTTCATTTTGCACATATCGGCAATCAATTCAGGATTTGAAATCGCAAATCCGATTCTTGCACCTGCAAGGTTTCTTGATTTTGAAAATGTTCTTGAAACAATAAGATTATCATACTTGCCGATAAGTGAAACAGCGCTTTCAGCACCAAAATCAACGTATGCCTCATCTATAAGAACGATTGAATCTTTGTTTGAATCAAGAATCTTTTCAATTTCACAAAGTGAAAGTGCAAGACCTGTGGGAGCATTGGGGTTTGCTATGAAAATAGACTTGTTTTTGCCGATATAGTCTTCCGCACTGATTGATAAATCTTCTCTTAACGGAATGATTTCAGGATTCAGACCGTAAAGTTCGCAGAAAACAGGATAAAATCCGTACGTTATATCTGCAAAACATGGTTCATTGTTTTTGTCGCAAAAAGCCTGAAACGCAAATGCGAGAATTTCGTCTGAGCCGTTACCCATCAGAATCTGATTAGGATTGACACCGAATGTCTCTGCAATGGCATCAATAACTTCTTTTGTATCAGGGTCTGAATAAAGATTGAGCTTTGATATTTCTTCACTATTCAGAGCTTCTATAACTTTAGGTGATGGCGGAAAGGGACTTTCATTTGTGTTAAGTTTTATTAAATTGCTTACTTTCGGCTGTTCACCTGGTGTATATGGTTCTATATTTGAAAATTTTTCTGATAAAAATCGGGACATTTATAACACTTCTTAAAATTTATTGAATCTGATTCCTATTGATTTACCGTGAGCCTGTAAGCCTTCACGGTTTGCAAAATCTTCAATTCTTTCATGGCATTTTTCAAGAGCCTGTTCTGAATAATAGATAAATGAAGATTTCTTGATAAAATCGTCAACGGAAAGTGGAGATGAGAATCTTGCAGTGCCGCTTGTGGGAAGAGTGTGATTTGGACCTGCAAAATAATCACCGAGAGCTTCGGGGACATTCTTTCCGAGGAAAATGCTTCCTGCATTTTTAATGAGCGGAAGAAGTTCAAAGGGATTGTCCACACAAACTTCGAGATGTTCGGGAGCAATCTCATTGCTGAGTTTTACAGCAGTTTCAATTGAATCAACAATGAAAATTTTACCGTTGTTGTCAATTGATTCTCTTGCGATATCTTCACGGGGAAGAAGCTTGAGCTGTCTTTCAATTTCGTCTGCAACTTTCTTTGCAAAGTCCATATCTGTTGTGACAAGAACAGAACTTGCCATTCTGTCGTGTTCAGCCTGAGAAAGAAGGTCAGCTGCGACATTTGCAGGGTCACATGTGGGGTCAGCGATTACAAGGATTTCGCTCGGACCTGCAATCATATCTATGCTGACTTTTCCGTATACCTGCTTTTTTGCTGTTGCAACAAAGATGTTTCCGGGACCGACAATTTTATCGACCTTCGGGACGCTTTCTGTGCCGTATGCAAGTGCTGCAACTGCCTGAGCACCGCCGAGCTTGAATATTTTTGTAACACCTGCAATTTTTGCAGATGTAAGAATTGCAGGATTGATTTTTCCGTCAGCTGAAGGAGGTGTTACCATAACAATTTCGCTTACACCTGCAATTTTTGCGGGAATTGCATCCATAAGCACTGTGCTGGGATATGCAGCTGTGCCGCCGGGTACATAAAGACCTGCTTTTTCAACGGGTGTTATTTTCTGACCGAGTACAATGCCGTCTTCTTTTGTGAAAACGAAGTCATTTCTGACCTGTTTTGAATGGAAATCTGAAATATTATCTCTTGCCTGACGGAGTGTTTCGATGAAATATTCATCAGTCTGAGAAAAAGCTTCTTCGATTTCTTCTTCAGAAACAAGAAGAGTATCAAGTTTGCATTTGTCAAATTTTTCGCAGTATTCAAACAGTGCTTTATCACCGTTTGCTTTTACATTTTCAATTATTTCTTCAACAATTTTCTCTATCTGTTCGTTTTTCTTTTCATCCTCACGGGTAAAAACGGTAAAATCAGAAACAGTTTTAGTGTCAATAATTTTAATCATTTTTTTAATTCCTCGCTGAATTTTGTAACAATTTTATTAATCTCTTCCGTTTTGAATTTGTAACTTGCCTTGTTTGCAATAAGTCTTGCGCTGATGGGAAGTATTTCTGTGAGCACTCCGAGATTGTTTTCTTTGAGAGTTGTTCCTGTTTCAACAATATCAACGATAACATCTGACAGGTCAAGAATGGGAGCAAGTTCTATTGAGCCGTTGAGCTTTATAATTTCGATGTTTCTGTTAATGCTCTTGTAGTATGTTTTTGCGATGTTTACAAACTTTGTTGCAACTCTGAGAGCTACATCAGGGTTGTCTGAAAAATCATTTTTTCCTGCTACACACATTCTGCATTTTCCGATTCCCAGGTCAAGGAGTTCATATACATCGGGTTCATATTCAAGAAGAATATCTTTACCTACGATACCTATATCTGCAGCACCGTGTTCAACATAGATGCTAACATCTGACGGTTTTACAAGGAAGTAGCTGATGCCGTTTTCTTCACTTGTAAACACAAGCTGACGTGAATCAGAATGCATTTCGTCACAGTCATAACCGATTTTTGCAAAGATATCAAAAACTTTATTTCCGAGTCTGCCTTTGGGCAATGCTACGCTTATCATAATACAACCTCCTTAACGTCAGTTGATTCAATACAATAAACTTTTGAATCACCGCAGTTTTCGGGAATTGCTTTTACGGCAGTATAAGATATGCCGTCTGAATCAAGCTTATTGCAGAAGTCTGCAAGTGTGTTTATGTCAGAATTTTCATTATAAACAACAATTGCATCTGTACCTGTTTTGTTTCTTGTGTGAAGTTTTCTGTCAAGGGCATCAAAATAAATCGCAAAGCCCATAGCATTAGTTTTATCTTTGCCCATTTTTGCAGTCAGGCTGTCATATCTGCCGCCTGAAAGCACATCACGGGGAATTGCATGAACATAACCATGCATAAGAATACCGTTGTAATATCCGGGGTCATCTGTAACTGAAAAATCAATTCTGATATGCTTATCAAGACCTGATTTTTTGAGAAGTTCAAATATTTCACGGATTTCGTTGACTGCATCCTGCATTCTGCTGTTGAGTGCATTTGACAATGCATTTTCAATAGCTTCGTCGTTTGAATTCTTACATGTCATTACATCAACTGCTGTATTGACAGGGCTTTTCGGCAATGAATGAGATTCTGCAAGCTTTATGAGATCGTGAGAATTCTTTTCTTTGAATAATTTATGTAATTCACTTCTGAGGTGCGGGTCATTTGTCAGACAATCAAGAAGACCTTCAGTATAACCCATGTGTGAAATTTCAAGAATCGCATTTTCATCAAGTTCATGCAGACTCTTTACTGCAAGAGTAATGATTTCAACAGTCTGGAAAAGGTCGATATCACCGAGAACTTCAAGACCAACCTGTGAAATTTCTTTGAACTCATGAATATCCTTTGACTCTCTGTAAACATTCTCTGTGTAATAGAGTTTCTGTCTTTCTGCAGAATTGTCTGCATTCTTGATTATGCTGAGAGTAACATCAGGCTTCAATGCCATGAGTTTACCGTTAAGGTCGGTAAAAGTTATAATTCTGTTGCCAACAAGGAAATCCTTGTTTTTTGCATAAAAATCGTAGGATTCAAATTTGCTCATTCTGAACTTTTTGAAACCCTTGTCTTCATAGAGCTTACGGAGTTTAAGTACCGTAATTTCATCGTTATATAAAAAACTTAAATTGCCTGACAAATTAATCACCTTATTTTGAATATGCCTTATCTTAGAATAAACCTTCGATTGTTCCGTCTTCGTGGATATCGATTTTGAGTGCACTGGGAGCTTTGGGAAGTCCGGGCATTGTGAGAATATCACCTGTCATAACTGTAACAAAACCTGCACCTGAATAGAGCCTTACGTCTCTTACTGTAATTTTGAAATTCTCGGGTTTTCCGAGTTTTGTGGGATCATCAGAGAGAGAATACTGTGTTTTAGCAACGCAGACGGGGAGTTTGTCTCTTCCGAGACGTTCAATCTCTTTGATTGCCTTTTCTGCATTGGCTGTGTAAATCACACCGTCAGCTCTGTATATTTCTTTAGCTATTGTTTCAATCTTTTCTTTGATTGTTTTTTCAGTATCATAAATATGACCGAAATTGTTTGTGCTTTCGTTTGCGTCGATTGTATCACAGACGAGCTGTGCGAGTTCAGCAGCACCTTCGCCGCCTTTTGCAAAACCTTCTGACACACAAGCAACAGCACCGAATTCCTTGCAGTAGTTTTTAACAAATTCAATTTCTGCATCTGTGTCAGCATAGAACTTGTTGATAGCTACAATAACGGGAACACCGTATTTTCTCATGTTTTCAATATGAGCACCAAGGTTGACAATTCCTTTTTCAAGTGCTTCAAGATTTTCGTTTGATGTTTCAGCCTTGGGAACACCGCCGTTGTATTTAAGTGCACGGCAAGTTGCAACAAGAACGATACATGAGGGCTTTAAGCCGGCAGCACGACACTTGATATCAAGGAATTTTTCAGCACCAAGGTCTGAACCGAAACCTGCTTCTGTAATTGTGTAATCTGCGAGTTTAAGAGCAAGTTTAGTAGCTCTTACAGAGTTGCATCCGTGTGCGATGTTAGCAAAAGGTCCACCGTGAATAATTGCGGGAGTATTTTCGAGTGTCTGAACAAGGTTGGGATTTATTGCATCCTTCATAAGAAGAGTCATAGCACCTGCACAACCGAGTTCTTTACAGTAAACGGGTTCACCTGCATAGTTGTCTGCTACAAGGATATTTTCAAATCTTTCTTTAAGATCTGTAA
>JAGBSO010000031.1 GCA_017631795.1 Clostridia bacterium
ACAGAAAGAGGTACACTACAATGATTATCGAAAAGAATCTTAACGGTACAGCACTCACCATTTCTATTGCGGGTAGACTTGACACCACCACCGCTCCCCAGCTTGAATCAGAATTCAAGCAGAGTATTACCGGAGTAGAAAAGCTCGTACTTGACTTTGCTTCTCTTGAATATCTTTCTTCCGCAGGATTGCGTGTTATTCTTGGTGCACAGAAGACGATGAACAAGCAGGGTGAAATGATCATCAAAAACGTAAACGAAACCATCAATGAAATTTTTGAGGTAACGGGATTTATTGATATTCTTACAATAGAATAATCGTATTAAGAAAGCAGAACGAATCCAAGGAGAAATTTATATGCTCGACTTTAAGAAAATCACATTAGAAGACAAGGGGAAATTGATGAAGTATCTCTATCGCTATGGAGAAAATTCTTGTCAACATTCTTTTGTTTCTATGTTTTGTATGGCAGAAAAATATGGGGACATGTACGCTGAGGATAACGGCTACCTTTTTATACTTCGTAGCGGTAAATGCACCTCGGAGCATCGTATATATTTGTTTCCCATGGGAGATATCGAAAACAAAAAAGCTTTGATTGACGCTATATCAAAGATTCTTGAAGATGCAAAAGAGCATGGTAAAAAAGTCCGTTTTGAAACGCTTACAAAAAAAGCAACTGATGCGATAAATTCTCTTTTCCCGGGACGCTTCAAATCAGAAAACATCCGCGATTATGCGGAATACATATATACACATAAAAAGCTTGCTCTTCTCCCGGGAAAAGAGCTTGCTTCAAAGCGATATGATATAAACACATTTTTCAGAGATTATGGTGAAAGATGTGCAATCGAAAGAATTGGTCAAAAGCATATGGAAGAAATCAAGGCGTTTCAAAAAGAATGGCTTTCGGATATGCTGAAAGATTCTGAAGACGTACAGCTTGAACTCGAAAACACGGCAATTGGTATAGGACTTGACAATTTCTTTGAACTTGGACTTTCGGGAATTGTAATTTATGTGGACGGTAAAATGACCGGATATGCATACGGTGCTCCCATATCGGATGATTGCTACAATGTCATTATTGAAAAGGGCGACCGTAGTATTGCGGATATATACAGAGTCTTAAATCGTGATCTTGTGCGGATGTGTTGTGATGGTTTTTCTTACATAAACCGTGAAGAGGATGTTGGAGTAGAAGGATTGAGAAAAGCAAAAATGTCTTACAAGCCTGACATTCTTTTGGAGAAATATATTGTAACGGAGGTTCAGGAGCTTGAATAAGTTAGAAGCGAATATCTCGCTTATAATAATCACATTTTTTGCGGCCATTCAATATGTCTTTTTGTCGGGGGTTCCCGACACGGTTTCGCACTTTTCGTTTTTGTGTATTACCAACCTTATAGGCTTTGTTATTACATTGGCGTTGTTTTTTTCCGAGCTTTTCAGAGTGGATAAAAAACAACTTTTACAAAGTCTTGTTATGTCGCTTTTGCTATTTGGTTTTAACATTTTTCTGCTGTTAGGTTCATCCGGAGTGGGAGCTACGGTAAGTGCGTGTGTTTTGTCGGCATACTTTGTATTTATTCCGGTGCTTGCCTTTGTACTTTATCGCCAAAAGCCATCCCTTAACAGCCTTATAGGAATTTTAATTGTTCTTTTGGGTCTGTTCTTTATGCTTGGGGCAGATGTTTCAGGACTCTTTAATCTGAATATTCTGTATCTTGTAATTGCCGATGTATTCTTTGCGCTTTATATTTTAATGGCAGACAAGTACACACAAGGATCAAATCCTGCACTTCTTGCTATGGGACAGATGTTTTTCAATTTTATATTTGCATTACTGTTTTGGTCGGGCGAATCCCTGATTTTGAAAACACCTATGTCAATTCCCACAGAGCCTGCATTTTGGGGCAGTGCCATATTCATAGGATTTTTTATACGTGGTCTTTACGGCATCGTTCAGATCAACGCTCAGCGTTATGTAAGTCCGCTCGCCACATCACTTATCTTTTCGACAGAAATTGTGATGACAATGATTATGTCGCCTGTTTTATCTGCGCTGTTTGGTGGAGTTCCCGAAGTAATAACCCCATTTAAAGTAGTAGGCGCCATAATTATGGTAATAGGAATTTTAGCGGCAGACAATGGTATATGGAATGCAATCATAAACGGAGCAAAGCAAGAAAAAGGTAACTTCGCAAAATATATGAAGCTGATGCTTTTATCAGCCGTCATTTATGCCGTTGTGGACATTCCTGTTCAGACCACAGGCTTTTTGACCTTTGGATCGTATGTAGGTATTAAAAACTTTCTTGCCCCCGTGCTTGGAATGCAGTTTGGTATTGTTGGTGTCATAGGTACACTTATAGCAACATTCCTTTCGGCTTTGGTCTTTAATACGCCTATGAACCTTGTACTCTTAGAATGTGTGTCAAACATTGTTATCGGAGTGGGGATATGGATTTTTTATAATGCATCGGGTAAATCACGCAAAACACAATCTAAAAACACAAAAGATATTATATCTTACATCGTAATTCTTGCACTGCTTTCTGCAGCAAGCGGTCTTTTAAGCTATTTGTTCATAGAAGGCGGAGATTTTGTTACAATCTTTGCAGCATATACTTCTATGGGACTTTTGGTGGGTATTCCTGTAAATATAATGATAAGCGGCATTTTTTGCTTCAAGCCTATTGTTCGGTTATCGGGCAAAGTAAAATATGATATGGAAGGTTCTATAACCTCTGCCTCTGAAAGTCTTGCTATGATAAATGATATGATTGAGGAAACAGCACTTGATAAATTGGTAGGAAGAAAACGAATTTATGAAGTACAAAGCTGTGTTGAAGAACTTGCTATAAGAATTTTTAATACACTTCCTGACACAGAGATAAAAATTTTTGTAGATTACGGTGATTCAATCTCATTGAAATTCTCCTATATGGGAGAAAAATACAACCCGTTGCACATAAGAAAAGATGAAGACAAGCTCGATATTATAAGCCTTACGTTGATTAAACACAGGGCGCTCAGAGCTACATATAAATACATAAAAAACGAAAACAATATACATATAGTAGTGTAATCAAAGGGGGGGATTAAAGATGGAAATGAAACGAAAACCTATTCGTAAAAAGATTCAGTCTATCGTTCTGCTGATTTCGATTATAGCACTTGCTCTGACAAGTATCGTGGGTCTTTTCAGTATGCTTATGATAAAATCTGACAGTGAAGTAGCGCTGACAAATCAGATGGAACAAAACTTAAACAACATCGTAAGTGATAAAGCCGCGTTGGCAGACTCGGAGCTTGGAAAGTTTTCGGGTTATATAAAAGAATTTGCTGATTATGCAAATTGGCTCTACGAGCATCCCGATGATTTTGTTGACAAAGAGGTTCTTCCTCCCGATGCAAAAAATGCAGGAAAATATTCAATGCAGAGATACCTTACAACAGAGAATATTTCC
>JAGBSO010000032.1 GCA_017631795.1 Clostridia bacterium
AGCACTTTAAAATATAAATTTTGGATACAAGAAAAGGCAAAACTCCCCGATAATGCTGACGCATATCGGGGAGTTTTAACGCATTATTGTGCCAAAAGTTCATATTTTAAAGAAATACTTCCTTATGGGTAGTCAGCGAAAATGCGGTACCTTTGTAAAATTTTCTGTTTATTCTGAACGGAGTGCTGTAACGGGGTCTTTGTTTGATGCCATCTTTGCGGGAATCATACCGCCGATGAGAGTAAGCACAACGCTGATTGCCACAAGACCCAATGCGTAAAGCGGATTGAGCACAGCAACATTTGAAAGCTCTGTAAGCTCATAAATAATCATGTTGATGGGGATTGTGAGCAGATATGCAATCGCAATACCAAGGCTTCCCGAGCAGATACCGATAATGAATGTTTCGGCATTGAATACTCGTGTGATATCCTTCTTTCTTGCACCGAGAGCACGGAGAATACCGATCTCCTTTATTCTTTCAAGCACTGAGATGTATGTGATAATTGCAATCATGATAAGTGAAACAACAAGTGAGATTGAAGCGAAAGCAACAAGCACGAGTGTGATAGCTTTCATGATGCCGTTTGTCATTTCTGTAATTGTTGCAGAAGCATCAGTGTAATAAACCTTTTCTCCCTCTGCTGCATTGTTGTTGTAAGTATCAAGATATTCGATAAGAAGCTCTTTCTCTTCAAAATTTTTGGGATAAAGGAAGATTGCAAAAGGTGTGCTGCTTCCGCCGTATTTGAGAAGAAGACTTGTTCTTGCTGCATCATCAACATTTGACATGGGATTTGAGGGTGTAACGTCGATATCACTTGTCTGGATATCCTTGACCATCTGTGATTCCATATTCATATCGATAACTTCCTGCACAAGGTCATCGCTGTATGCAATACCTGCACCGAGAAGTCCGATTGACTGATTTGCCTTAAGACGGACAATACCTGAAATTGTGATAGTGATATTTTTGTCGTTACCGTACATCGCAGCGTAATCTGTGTTCTGGATATAAATGCCGTACTCTGATTTTGTATAGAAAACATCATTGCCTACAAGCTGATACTCTGTGCCGACAATATCCTTGAACTTGATTTGTTCTTTTGAAGAATCAAAGCCGAGTGCTTCCATAACATCGCGGTTGATTGTGTTGTCTGTATTCAGAACAAGAACAACCTCATGGGGATTCTTCGGGTAGCTTCCTTCAAGAACATCGTAATAATATTCAAGATAAGTCTGTGCGCCTTCTTCAAGTGTTTCAGGATATGAAGACAAGCCGATACCTGTCATATTGAATCCTGCCATACCGCCTGAAGCAGACATGCTGTCCATCATAGCGCTGATACCTGATGAAAGTGTATGCCATGTTACATTATCATCACTGTGTTTTCTTATGACATTCATCGAAACTGATCTTGTGTAACCGATACTGCTGCAGATAGCAGGGTCAACTTTTTCAAGATATTCGATGTATTTTTCATTCATGGGGTTGATGTAAACAGTGCTGTCTGCCTTGACTTCTTCAAGAATGACATGGTCTGTCTGCACATCTTCTCTTGTGCCTGTAACAAAGCTCTCCATCTGAGCCTGACTTTCCGCCAGTGTTTCTTCGTCAAGGATTGTTACCTGCTGAGAAATAAACAACGGGAATTCATTGAGCGCATCACTCTGATATTTATCAATCTGAATCTGAAGACCGTCTGAAAGGCTGAGAATCAGCGCAATACCGATAATACCGATGCTTGATGCAAGAGCTGTGAGAATTGTTCTTCCCTTTTTGGTTGAAATATTTCTTCCCGAAAGCTTGAGAGCAGTGCGGAAATTCATACTTGTTTTTTTAAGAGAATATGATGAATCATGCACAACTTCATCATAAGGATTTGTGTCGTCGATTACCTTACCGTCTTCAAACTTGACGATTCTGTCTGCATATTCTTCTGCAAGAGCAGGGTTATGGGTAACCATGATAACAAGCTTATCGTCTGCAATTTCTTTGATAAGATCCATAATCTGACGGCTTGTTTTCTTATCAAGAGCACCTGTGGGCTCATCAGCAAGGATGATATCAGGGTCATTTGCCAATGCACGAGCAATAGCAACTCTCTGCATCTGACCGCCTGAAAGCTGATTGGGTTTTTTGTGCACATGGTCTTTAAGACCTACTCTGTCAAGAGCATCAAGAGCTTTCTGATGTTTTTCGGAATCAGAAACGCCTGAAAGAGTCATACCCATTTCAACGTTATCGAGAATACTCAGGTGTGTGATAAGATTATAGCTCTGAAAAATGAAACCGATACTGTTGTTTCTGTATGAATCCCATTCTGAATCTGAAAAATCCTTTGTTGATTTTCCGTTGATGATAAGGTCACCGCTGTCATACTTATCAAGACCGCCGATGACATTCAGAAATGTTGTTTTACCCGAGCCGCTGGGGCCGAGAATCGCAACAAATTCATTTTTTCGGAAATTTACGCTTACGCCGTCAAGAGCTCTCTGCGTAAAATCACCGGTAGTGTAGCTTTTTGCCACATCTTTGATCTGAAGCATAAAGTTATATTCCTTTCCGATTATTCTATATTACAGTATCGTATAATACAGCATGTTTTTAAACTGAATATAAACGATAATTTATCAGTATTTTCTTGAAAGCTGTGCTTCTGCTTCTTCTCTTGTGATTTCTCCGCTGTTTGCCTTTGCCATGATCTCAACATCCTTATCATTGAGTTTATAGAATGCATAGAATGCCATTGAAAGAACATAGCCGATAACGGGAACGAGTGCATATGTAAGCCACAGTCCCTTGATAGCTTCGGGAGTCTGTGTGATACCGCTTGCTGCGAGTTCTTCAAAGCTTGCTGCTGTAACTTCTTTCCATCCGAACCATCCGAGAACGATCATTGCCATTGAAGAAGCAATAGCAGCTGTGATCTTTGCTGAGAATGTCTGAATCGCAAATGTGATACCCTTTGCGTCAGTTCCTGTCTTGAATTTACCGTATTCTGCACAGTCAGGTGTGAACATGAAGTTCATGATACCCACAATTGATGCGGGAAGAGTTCTCAACACATTGAGCGCAATGAATATCCAGATATTGCCGTATCCGCAGACGAATATGAGTGCACTCGAAATGATGATACCCACATTGCTCCAGAAATAGACCTTGAATTTATCAACCTTTCTGAGAACAACAGGCACAAGAATTGCCGCAACAAGCTGCATGGGTGTTGTGACTGCTCCGATAACAAGACTGAAAAGAGAATCGCCGAAAAGATAATAAGAAGCCACGATACCGAGAGTGTTGTTTGTCAGGAATGAGTTTGCAACGATGAATCCGCCGTAGTAAACGAGAAGATACTTATTTTTTACAAGATATTTAAACATCTCGACAAGTGAAAAATTCTCTTCACTTTCACTTCTGACGTAATTTCTTTCTTTACCTAAGATACCGATGGGAATCATAACTGCTGCACCGATGATTGATGCGATAACAACAGTCCATGTGTAGCTAAGACCGACTTTTTCGCTGGGGAGAATGGTAAATATAACACCGATAAGAGCAATGCCTATACCGCTGAAAATCTGACGTCTTGACATGAGAGTGTTTCTTTCGTCAAGATTGGATGTGATTGTTGTGACCATTGTGTAAATAGGCACATCACAGATTGTATATGCAGTATCCCAGAAAATATATGCAACAGCAAACCAGAGAAGTTTTATGTTTTCATCTGCTGCTTTGGGAATTGCAAAAAGAAGAATTGAAGCTGCAGGGATAAGAAGAGTTGAAATTCTGACCCAGGGCAGACATTTCTGACCGCTTTTGAATTTAATTTTGTCAAAAATCGCACCGAAAAGTGCATCATTGACTGCATCCCATATCTTGACGGCAAGCACAACAACACCTGCTTTTGCCATGTCGATACCTGTCATCATGAGATATGTGGTCAGATAGCTTGCAACAAGGAAATAAAAGATATTCTGACCTGTGAAATACACAAGATATGAATTTCTTTCCTTAAACGAAGTCTGCCATTCAACGGCAAGTTTTTTTGCTTTTTCCATAAAAAAAACCTCCTGCGGATTTTATAAATCAATTTTAACAGAATCGGTTTTATTTTACAAGTATTTCACCTGTAATACCGGTCTTTTTTCCGTCAGAATCAAAAATCCGGACATTACCGTTATCCTTTTTTACAGTAACGGCTTTTCCGTCTGTAAAAAGATGCATTCCGTTTCCGTCAGACAACGAGTATGAGCCGCTGTAGTCATCCCAGAATTTCTGAGCATTTGCAATTGTTGTTTCTCTGAAATTTACAGCTGTACAGATAATGAATTCAGGGCTGAAAACTTCAAAAACACCCTTTGAAGCTGCAGCTCTTGCCTGTCCGTGATGTGGAAATTTCACAATATCGCAATCAAACACATCTTCACCGCATTTTTCGGCATAATACGACAGCATCACGTCAAAAGGCTCTTCGGCATAATTCGGTGAATCAGGCATATAGGCATTTTTTGCCTTTTTCATCACATCACCGGTAAAAAGCATAGTTCGGTCACAAAATGAGACTTTCATCCACATGGAGTTTGAATTGACAACAGCTTTCGGAAAATCCGCTGCCGTACTGCCTGACTTTCCGCCGTCATAATACAGGTCAAGAAGGTGTGACGCCCTGTGAGGTGTGCCCCAGTCTTCAGACGGTGCAAACAAGTCAAAAACAAGTCTTCCGTCATCTGATTTTATCTGCATTGTTTCACCAAAAGGCACATACACAATCTGAGTTTCAGGTGAAAACTCTTCAAGAAGATTTAAAAATCTGAGTCTGCCCTTTGTTTTTATTACACCGTCAGAATAATAAACAGGATCACAGATATTATAAAGCTCTGTTTTCTCAAAAACAGACTGCTCCGTAAGATAAATCCTGTCAATTTCAATGTAAGGTGACGGTATTATGTCATGAATGTATGTATCCATATGGTCTGTGTGAAAATGCGAAAGAACAACGGTGATTTTCAGCTTATAGTTCTCATCGGTTTCAGAAACACCCTCGGGCAGAAGCTCTTTTCTGAGGTTCATAAGGTAAGTAAAAACCGAATCGTCACCTGTGTTTTTTGCTCCTCCGTCAAGAACAAGAATTTCATCTTTATATCTGAACACAAAACCGTCCTGTTTTTTCACTTCGCACCCTGCCGCAAAAAGTTCAAGATCATCAGTTTCAGGCATAAACTTATTCACATAAACGGTATCGGAAAGCTCAATATTTATATTTGTGTCAAGCCTCGATGCAACACGCAGAATTTTTCTTGCATCGGCAGAGGTGATTCTTTCGTTTTTGTCAGCATCTGCAATAGGAATGATACTTTCATCAAGTTCTTCAAGCTGTGCAGAAACCCGCAGAACTGTTCTCGCATCAGATGCGGTAACTTTTCCGCTCATATCAATATCACCGAGCAGAACTGTCTTTGCAGATGTACTCACACAAAGCAAAAACAGCAAAACAAAAATAAACAATGCACTCAGTATCTTTTTCATTTTATGACTCCTTAAACTTCACTAAAAACATTATATCACACTTTTCAATATTTTACTACAAAAAAACGCAGGCACCGGAGTGTCTGCGCTTAAATTTTTGTCCATTATATTTACAAATTATTCACAAATAAGTAACATATTATTCAATTGTCGGTACTATAATATGTTGGTTTTGAAATGATTTGACAAAAGAGGTTTTTTATTTATGAATCATACTGCAAGTATATTGCTGAGCCTTTCAATAGCTCTGCTGGCAGGTCTTCTGTTATCAAGACTTGTAAAACTCGTCAAACTTCCTGCTGTTACGGCATATCTGATTGCCGGTGTGCTTATCGGTCCCTTTGTATTGGGCGCTTTCGGAATACCCGGAATCGGTATTGCAACCGAGCAGCTTGAAGGTCTCGGAATCATATCCGACGTTGCTCTCGGTTTTATTGCTTTCTCAATGGGTAATGAATTCCGTCTTGCACAGCTTAAAAAAATCGGCAGACAGGCAACCATCATCGGTGTTTTTCAGGCTATCTTCACAACTATAGTCGTTGATGCAGTGCTGATTGCACTTCATTTTGCAATGCCTGACAAACTCACTCTTCCCGCTGCAATCGTACTCGGTGCAGTTGCAACAGCAACAGCTCCCGCTGCAACTCTCATGGTTGTAAAGCAGTACAAGGCAAAAGGTCCTGTTACAGATATCCTTCTTCCCGTTGTTGCACTTGATGATGCTGTCGGTCTTATGGTGTTTGCCGTTTCATTCGGTGTGGCAAAGTCACTGAGCACAGGCGCTATTGATATTCTGTCTGTTATCGTTGAGCCTGTACTTGAAGTTGTGCTTTCTCTCCTTCTCGGTCTTGTTATGGGCGGACTTTTCACTTTCTGCGAAAAATTCTTCCATTCACGTTCAAAACGTATGGCTGTTTCAGTTACATTTGTTATGATGACTGTTGCAATTTCAAGCCTTAAATTCAACGTGGGTCATTTCCATGTGGGATTCTCTTCACTTCTTTCATGCATGATGCTCGGCACAGTCTTCTGTAACTTCTGTGACGTTTCCGAAGAACTTATGGACAGAGCAGACAGATGGACAGCTCCCATTCTGATTCTCTTCTTCGTAATCAGCGGTGCTGAGCTTGAACTGACAGTTTTCGCAGACGCAGCAGTTGTTATCGCAGGTATTACATACATTATTTCCCGTTCAATCGGTAAATGTTCAGGTGCTTTCATCAGCGCAAAGATGACAAAATGTGATAAAAACATAGTTAAATACCTCGGTATCACACTTCTTCCTCAGGCAGGTGTTGCACTGGGTATGGCTATCAAAGCAATTGAACTCGGACCTGACGGAGCAATCGTCAGAAACATAACACTTTTTGCAGTGCTGATTTACGAAATCGTAGGTCCCTTCCTTACAAAGGTTGCTCTTACAAAAGCAGGCGATATCAAGGCAGAAGGCAGAAAAAGTGCCCGTGATGAGCACATTGCTTCAAAACAGAATCAGTAATTCAAAAACAAAAAGAAATAACCCTCAACCGTATGTTTTCTTTTCCCGGTTGAGGGTTATTTCTGTTCACTTTTGAAGTCAAGTTTCATTCTGAAAACCTCGCTTTCTTTAATTTGGGTGATACTTTTTCTTTTCTGAACTACGGTGGTGAAACTTGCATTAATTCCATCTATATAATTCCCGTAGAGTGAGAAGCACTTTTTGTTTTTTCCGTTGTTCTTTCTGAAAAGTATCTTTCTGACTCTTTATTTTGTTTCAGAGTCTTTGATCACCTGTACATTGGTATCACCTCTCTGTGTCTATATAATAGCACACTATTTTCCGATTTACAAGACGGAAATTTGTACAAAGTTCACTATTTTCTTTTGTTAAATACAGAGATTTTGTATACATTGACATCAAAAACTATTGACAACTGCATATATTTTATGTTATTATAAATATGTTGGGTGCTGTCTTAGGGCAGTATTTTTTAATTTATACGGGGTGATAGAAAATGACCAAATCCGTAAAAAAAGTTGTGTGTGACATTTTTGCAATCGTCACAGGTGCATTACTCATGGGCTTTTTGTGGAGAGTACGAGGCGAATCAGGCTGGGGCTCTTCATGGGGACTTCTGAATGCAGGTTTTGTGTTCACGATGTACATCATGGCTGTTAAAGGCGAACGCAAAAAAATGGATCTCGGCTGGCTTTCCCTGACTGCGCTGTCGTTCATGCTGACAGTTCCCGCATGGGGTACACTTCTGTCTCAGATAACAGGTGTTCTGCAGAAGGCTAATCCCGCAGTGCCCGGTTCTGAGCCTGTCTATGTTTCGGTTGCTTCCGCAGTGATACTTATGCTCTGCCTCGGTTTCGGAGTTGCAACATTATTCGGCGTCATGCTCGGCAGAGGTTTCAGCGACAAACAATGGAAATTGAAAGATTTCATTATCGTTATTGCAGTGTTCTTTGTTTCAGGCGCAATTGCAAATGCGTCTCTTTCACATTGGATTCTTGATCTGATTCAGCCTCAGGCTGCAGAACTCTTTGAAAAAGGACTTGCTGCGGCAAGTGTTGAAGGCGATGCTTATTCCGTTTATATGCATCACTTCAACAATATTTCATGGGCGAAGAAGTTTGACGGCGGAAGAAACTACTTCTCATCCGTACAGACAATTTCATCTGCATTCAGAGCAATCTGTTCACTTATTGCAGTAAGATTCATTATAAAAGACAAAATCAGCGCAAAAACAGGTGCTGTTGTTTCGGCTGCGTTTGCATTTGCAATCACAGTTTCCGATCTGTTTTTCTATTTCGGAAACGGCGGTTATCACATGGAAAATCCGTCACCGTTCCCCGAATCTGTCTACCCCTGGGGTTGTTGGGAATACTTCACAGGCTACCTTGCAGGTGCAATTATCACCGCTTTCCTGCTGAAACTCAGAAAGACAGAAGATGTTATCGAACCGACATTTGCAAAAGTACCCGCAAAAGCAGAAAACATTCTCACTTTCGTTCTTTTCTCTGTATTCATGGTCGGTGTGAACATTGTAAGACCCGTTCTTGTAAGATTTGAAGATTCAGATTCAATAATCATTGCAACAGCCATTGCTGTTGTTGCGGCAATTGCGGCAGTTGTATTTATGAATGTAAAATGGGGCTTCAATATGCAGAAAATCAGCAGAAGAGGTCTTTACGGCATTCTTTTCACCGCATTCATGATTTACATTATGATTATATATATGTTTGTCGGAATTCCCGAAAAGCAGAATTACACTGATCTTTTCTCACTTCAGACAATCATGTGCATAGTTTCGGTTGCAGTCACATTCGTCTGGTCTGCACTGCACGTAAGAGCAAAATAAAAAAGCACAATAAATAGAAATAACCCCCGACCGTCCATCCCTGGAACTTCAGTCGGGGGTTATTTCTGTTCACTCTTTGTATCGAGCATCATTTTGTGTACCTTCACTTTCTACAGATTTTTTTGATGCCTTTTCTTTTCCGGATTCCGTTTTTTTATGCTTTACTTCGATTACTTTACTGATTTTCTCGTAAGCGAGATTCCTTTTGCTTTTAAAACTTCTGTCCTTTTTTACGGCATCTTTTCAGGGGCTCGTTGCATTGGCATTTTTTATTTAAGATCGTTTATTTGTTCATTTTTTTTGTTTGTTTTTGTTTTGTTTTTTATCTGCCGTTTTGCGTTGAGCCTTCAGGTTTTTACCTGTACATTGGTATCACCTCTCTGTGTCTATATAATAGCACACAATTTTCCGATTTACAAGACGGAATTTTGTACAAAGTTCACTATTTTTATTTGTTTAATACAGAGATTTTGTATATATTGACACCCAAAACTATTGACAAACGCATATATTCTGTGATATTATAAATATGTTGGTGCTGTAAAAACAGCACCTTTTTTATTTACGGAAAAACAATAATTTAGCTAAGCAGAAATTGATTGATATATCGTAGGGGCGATGTCCTCATCGCCCGGCACGAATGTGCATTTTCCGTAGGAAAATAAAACGGCATAGCCGTTATTGTTCGCTTTGCTCACAATCGGGCGGTGAGGACACCGCCCCTACATGAACATATCAGATTATTCGCTAAATTATTGTTTAAGTCTTTCAAACTCTTCATCTGTGATTTCAACAACTCTTCCGTGTTTGAATCCGTAAGGGAAAGAAAGCATATTGTCACATTTTCTGAGAGCTGCGTCACCTGGTGCAGAAGAAACAAAGGGCACATAACCCATATCTTCCTTTGCACAGCCGAAGAAATCAAGCAACAGACACCATCTTCCGTCGGGCAGAGTGTAAGTTGTGGGCGCTTCATATGATCCCGGATTCGGAATTTCCTTTGCCATATATTCTTCAAAATCCTTATCATGTTCAAAGGGACCGTAAAGATTTTTTGATGTGGCGTGCATATTCATGGGCGGATTTGATGAATTTTTATAGAACAGATGATATGTATCGCCGACTTTTGCGATGTGTGAATCAAGAATTTCGTTTTCCTTTGTAAAATAAAGCTTCGGCTCGGAGAAAGTTTCAAAATCCTTTGTGGTACAGCAATAAATGGACATGTGAGTGAAATTATCTTCCTTTACTGTTGACCCCCAATGGATAAGATACTCTTCGTTTTCCTCATCAAAGAAAACTTCGGGTGCCCACAGACAGCCGAAATCATCCCTGCCAAAGTATATCAGCTTCTGCTCGGAGAAATTCACAAGGTCATCTGTTTTCCACATGCAAAGGCGTTTGCTGCCCTGACTGTTCATCTTTTTCCAGTCAACATTGTAATTTTCGTCAAAGTGATATGCAATACAAAGGTCGGTTGTCAGAATCACAAAACCGCCCGTGTGAAGTCTTACAATTTCGATATCACGACAACCTTTCTGACTCATTGTGCTGGTCAGGATGGGATTTCCGCCATTCACCTGCTCCCAATTCAGTCCGTCACGACTGATGCTGAAATATACCTGCTCACCGTCAGGTGTGATTTTTTCTTTGAAATGAGTAAAAAGATACGGCATTATTTTTTCTCCTTTATTTATAAAATGAAAACTTCATATTTTCAATAAACAATTCAGTAAACACGGGATTTTCCGCAAGGTCTGCAAATTCCGCAACATCAGCAAACGACAGGTCATTCTGCTCACAGGCAAATCTGACAGTCCCGAGAAGACTTGTGTTATTGAGAGTGACATATTTGCTCTGCAGTTCAAGGGGAAGAAGTCCCGTTGCGATTGCATCCGGAATGCTGAGTTTTTCAGAAAAACCACCTGCTATATAAACTTTTTCAATATCAGAAAAAGAGAGATTGCCTGTTTTCAGAAGAGTAATGAGCGCAGAATATACTGCCGATTTTGCAAGCTGATACTGTCTTACATCTTCCCTTGTGATATATATGTTTTCAGAAACTTCATATTTTTCACAATACATATAACCTGTTTCGTCGATGATTTCGCATCTTACAAGCTCAGCAATTATGTCGATAAGTCCCGTTGCGCAGATTCCCTTTGCAGAAACGTTGCCGATAATTCCGGGGTTTCCGTTTTTATACGAATAAATTGCACCGTCTGAAGCACTCATACCGCATGAAATATTTGCACCTTCAAAGCACGGTCCTGCAGCAGCCGCTGTGCAGAGTATTTTTTTGCGTGAAAACAAAACGATTTCTGCATTTGTGCCAAGGTCGATAAGAATATTATATTTTTCCGTCTGAGGAAAACCGACATAATTCAGACCCGCAACGATATCTGCACCTGCAAATGCCGATATATTGGGAAGAGAAATGATTTCACTGACATTTTTTACCGATAATTCATCAGCACTCACTCTCCTGCTGCTGAGAAAAACAGGTGTATAGGGACTCACACCCAAAGACGCACAATCTTCACCGAAAAACAGATGAAGCATTGTTGTGTTTCCCGAAACATAGAGCTTTTCTGCGGTTACGTTAAATTCATCCGTCATCCGATTTATTTTATCAATAATTGTTTTGTGCAGAAGCTTTGCACCATTTTGTCGGCAATATTCAATTCTTGAGAGCACATCTGCACCGAAAATTCTCTGCGGATTTGTTTCTGTGAGCACTCTGATGATTCTGTTTTCATCAAGTGACACAAGTGCCAGAGCAAGAGTTGTTGTGCCGATATCAAGAGCGAAGCAGACATTTTCCGTAAGTTGCTGCGTCTCACAAGCTCCGTGAAAAGACACGATTTCTTCTTCACCCGGAAGAATGACATTTATATCTGACCTGATGATATATTGACATGAAAGCTGTGCTTCACCGTCAACAATAACGGTACATTTTCTGCACATACCTTTTCCGCCACAGGGATGCTCTGCAGAAAAACCGTTTTTCATCAGGACTGATGAAAGATTTTCCCCGTTTCCGGCATGGATTATTCTGTTTTTTCCGTTTTGTATAATCTCAATCCGATGCATAATTTTTCACCTTTTTTATTATATGTCCAAAAGGCTTTTCCGTCAATATAAAAATCAGGCAGGTAACACAGTACCTGCCTTTTGTGTTTATTCTGCTGCTTTTAAAGTGTTTTTAAGAAGCATTGTGATTGTCATGGGACCGACACCGCCGGGAACGGGAGTGATGAATGAAGTCTTTTCACAGACTGCATCAAAATCAACATCACCGCAGAGCTTACCGTCTTCCATTCTGTTGATACCCACATCAAGCACAACAGCACCGTCTTTTACCATGTCGGGTGTGACAAATTTAGGTCTGCCAACAGCTGCAACAAGAATGTCTGCCTGTTTTGTGATTTCTGCAAGGTTTTCTGTTCTTGAGTGGCAGACTGTAACAGTTGCGTTGTTTTTGAGCATAAGCATTGCCATGGGTTTGCCGACGATATTGCTTCTGCCGATGATTACGCAGTGCTTACCTGCAACGGGGATATTGTAATATTTAAGCATTTCAACCATACCTGCAGGTGTACAGGGTGCGAATTTATAATCACCTGTCATCACTTTACCGCAGTTTACGGGATGGAAAGCATCAACGTCTTTTTCGGGAGAAATTGCGTTGAGCACCTTTTCTTCATCAATGTGCTTGGGTACGGGAAGCTGACAGAGTATTCCGTGAACTTTTTCGTCCGCATTGAGCTTTTCGATAAGAGAAATAAGTTCCTCGGTTGTTGTTTCTTCGGGCAGAGCATACTCGAATGAGTTCATTCCTGTCTGCTCACAGCCTTTTTTCTTATTATTTACGTAAACTCTTGATGCGGGATCATTGCCCACAATGATAACTGCAAGACCGGGAGTGATTCCCTTTGCCTTGAGATTTTCAACCTGCTCGGTGATTTCGTTTCTTACTGCTGCAGAAACTTCTTTTCCGTCAATCCGTGTGTACATCTTCAATTTTCTCCTCTTTTTTTTCTTCCATGGCTTTTGCTTCTTCTGCCTTTATTCTGTTCTTTTTAAAGAAAGGCACAGGCTCTATGAAATAATCAACACCTTCAACAGGCTTGGGATTCTTTGTAAATTTAATGAGCATTGCAATCATAATTGCAGCGCAGACAATCACGATTATGCCTGAGAGCAACTGTGAAACTCTGATGCTTGTGTCTCCGATATAAAGGCTGTCTGTTCTCAGACCTTCAATAACCATTCTGCCGAGTCCGTACCAGATACCGTAGGCAAGGAATATCTGACCGCTGAATTTTCTGAATTTTTTGCACATGATGTAAAGCAGAACAAATCCGACAATACACCATACCGATTCATAAAAGAATGTGGGATGTACAGGAGCATAAGGGTCAACACCGGGAAGCTCAGACTGATGTCTGATTATATATTCGGTAACTTTACTGCTCATCATACCGAAGTTTCCGTTTGTGTTACTTCCGAAAGCTTCCTGATTTGCGTAGTTACCCCATCTGCCGATACCCTGACCGATAAGAAGGCTCATACCTGTCATGTCAAGCAGATTATAAAAATTGAGTTTTTCGACTTTGCAAACAATGAATGCAGCAATAATACCGCCGATAATACCGCCGTAAATGGCAAGACCGCCTTCCCAGATGTACAGTATTCTTATGGGGTCACTGCTGTACTGACTCCAGTTGAAAATGCAGTAATAAAGTCTTGCGCCGATAATTGCCGCAAATGTACCGTAAATAAGAACATCAAGCATTTTGTTGAGATCTGTTTTCCATTTATAAGCAGTTCTGCCGCCGAAAAGCACTGCAAGTAAAAAGCCGAATGCAATTATAACACCGTACCACTTTATGGAAATTTCACGTCCGCCCAGTGTGAATTCACAAAAGACTGACGATACATTGAACACATGGTCGATACCTTTAAAGGTTACCTGTGCCACATCTTCAAAAAATTTCAAAATGCTCCCTCCTTTTATTCGTCTTTATCCGTTTTTGTTTTTCTTTCTTTGAGATTGATTTTCAGACGTTTTTCATTGTCCTCGTCTGTAATTTCATCTCTGGGAGTTATATCTATTCTGACTTTTGCAATTCGTTTGTCTTCAACAGCCAGAACGGTGAATTTGAGATTATCAAGTTCAACAGTATCCATATCACCGTCTTTGGGAAGATATCCGAGTTCACTGATGATGAAACCTGCAATTGTATCATAATCACCGTCGGGAATATCTGCACCGATAAGTTCATCTATTTCGTCAAGATTTGTTGTTCCTTCAACAGTGAATGTATTATCGTTGATTTTTGCAATTTCTTCTTCCTCGGTGTCATATTCGTCATGAATATTACCGACAATTGACTCAACAATATCTTCAAGTGTCAGAAGACCTGCGGTGCCGCCGTATTCATCAACAACAATTGCCATCTGAACACGCTTTTCACTCATTTCTGAGAAAAGTTCACCGCATTTTTTTGTTTCGGGAATAAAATATGCTTCACGCATAACTTCCCTGATTGTCTTTTCTGTGGGAAGTTCTTTGCCGATGTATGTCAGCAGGTCTTTGATATAAACAACACCGATAATATTGTCGGGGTCATCATCATAAACGGGAATTCTTGAATAACCGTCTGCTATCGCAACCTTGATGACTTCGCTTATTGATTCATCAGCTTCGACAGCTGTCATATCAACACGGTGAGTCATTATATCGCCGGCATCGATATCGTCAAACTCAAATATGTTATTTATCATTTCAGCCTGAGCATTTTCGATAACGCCCTTTTCTTCACCCACGTCAACCATCATCAGAATTTCTTCTTCTGTGACGTTTTCTTCGTCTGCCATGGGGTCAATGCCGAAAAGTCTTACGATTCCGTTTGTTGAGAGAGCCAGCACTTTTACAAAGGGCTTTGTCACCTTCATGAATACAAGCAGGAAACCGACAACTTTATATGCCACTTTTTCGGATTTCTGCATACCGATTTTTTTCGGAGCAAGTTCACCGAAAACAAGTGAAAAATATGATATTACAATAGTGATAAGAATAAGAGCAACAGTCTCGATTACGGAAACAGGCACTTTCGGTATCAGATGTGCCACTGCGTCTGTGATAATCGGAGCAAATGAATCTGCTGCAGATGCACTGGTCAGAAATCCTGCAAGAGTAACACCTATCTGAATTGTTGAAAGGAAGTTTGATGAATTCTGAGTGAGTTTCTGAAGCTGTTTTGCTTTCTTGTGACCTTCTTCTGCAAGCTTGTCAATTTTTGTATCATTGAGCGAAATGATTGCAATTTCACTCATTGCAAAAAATGCATTGATAAGAATAAGTACAAAAAGCAGCACAAGTTTCAGGGCAATTGATATAACTGTTGTATTGCCGTCATCTGCTGCCGCAAGTGTTGTTGCAATATTTAAAATGTTAGCAGGGTAAGGGTCATCCATTAAGGATTCCGCTCCTTTCGATAATTTAATAGCATATATTATAATACAAATATATATTTTTGTCAAATAATTTTATTTTATTTATTATTAAAAATACACATGTTTGCGTTGCTTTTTGTTTTATTTTATGGTAAAATTAGATTAATCATATCATGTGAGGTTTTCTTTATGTTTAAAATTTCTATGGTGGCTGACCTTCACCATTTTTCAGAAACACTGGCAGACGGCGGACAGGCTTATCATCTGCGTGAATCTTCAGACCAGAAATGTCTGATGGAGTCAGGCGCAATCATTGATTCCGCTTTTGAGAAAATCGCAGCAAGTGACTGCGACCTTGTTGTTATTGCAGGTGACATGTCAAATGACGGCGAAGTTGTCTGTCACAACGAAGTACGTGAAAAAATGATAAAGCTTGCTCAAAAGAAAAAGACTTTTGTTATTTTTTCAACTCATGACTGGTGCTGTGACGGTCATTCAAGACGTTATGAAGGCGATCAGATTTTTTATGATGTGCCCACAATGACAGCTCCTGAGCTTCGTGAATTCTACAAGGATTTCGGTGAAAACGACGCTTACGATACATATATAAACGAAATCGGTGCGGCATCTTACGCAGTAAAGCTCGACGGAGTGCGTTTTATCGGTCTTAATGACGATAAAAGCGGTACAGGCGGTGCAGGTTACTGCGATGAGCACTTTGAATGGATTCTCAGGCAGGTAAAGGATGCAAAGGCAAACGGTGAAGTTGTTATCATAATGGAGCATCATCTTGTTGTGCCGAATATTTCACTGCTTATCAACGGCGGTCAGGTAATCAAAGAAAGAATTGAACGTTCAGAAGCTCTTGCAGATGCAGGTGTTGATTTTATCATTGTCGGTCATTCTCATATGCAGAGAACAACAACATATACATCAGCAAATGGCAATTCTTTCACACAGATAAATGTAGGCGCACTCTGCGGTCATCCTTCACCCATAGTAAACCTTACAATTGACGAAGATGAATTCACAATTGACGTTGATCACATTGACAAATTCACATATCACGGTGTTGAACACACAAGAGAGTACACAACAGAGCATACAAAAGACCTGCTTCTGGGCATTCTCAAAGCAGGAATGAATGACAAAGAGGAATTCCTTTTAAGAGTAAATTCAATCGATCAGAATTTCAATCTTGACGGTAAATATTACAAGCTGATTTCAAAACTTGTGAAATACCTTATGAAAATGACAGTCGGTAAAGCAGGAAGAATCATCAATTTCCTGACTTTCGGCAAGGGTGTGAACAGAAAAGCTGTAAAACAGATTAAGAAAGACAATCTTGTTGAGCATATCATCAATATTTATCTGAGTGTTTTTGACGGATCTGCAAAGAAATATGATGTTACAGACCCTGTTTATATCATCGTTAAGGATGTGGCATCACTTCCTGCAAGAATCAGCAAAGTGCTGCCCGTAAAGGCTCTGAAAAAAGAAAAGATTCAGAAGATTTTCGTGCAGATTCAGGAAATCGCAGAAGAGCTTACAAATCCGTCTCTTCCCGATAATCAGCACGCTGTTATAAAAAGAAAATGAAAACCGATGCGCTGAAAATTATTGATGCGGCACTGAAAGCATCTTCACCCCGAAAAAATGTGGCAGATGCCCTTTCACAAAGGGAATACGCAGATAACATCACTCTGATTGCTGCAGGTAAAGCCGCATGTACAATGGCTGATGCAGCATATGATGTACTGGGTGACAAAATCCGCAAAGGTTATGTGATAACAAAATATTTTCACAGTTTTCCGTTGCCTGATGTGTTTGAAGTTTTTGAAGCAGGGCATCCTTTGCCCGATGAAAATTCAGTAAAACACACCAAAACCGTTATTGATGCAGTAAAAAATCTCACAGAAAAAGATAAAGTGATTTTTCTGCTGTCAGGCGGTGCATCTGCTCTTTTTGAAAGTCCTGTAATCCCCCTTGAATCATTAATCGGGATTACGGAAAAACTTCTCCGGTGCGGTGCTGATATAACCGAAATCAATATTATCAGAAAAAAGCTCTCGTCTGTAAAGGGCGGTAATTTTGCAAAAATGTGTCCCTGTGACATTGATTGCTTTATTCTTTCCGATGTACTCGGAGACAGAATCGAGATGATTGCTTCAGGTCCGTGCTGTGATGACAAAACCACAGCTGCTGATGCTGAAAACATCATAAAAAAATACAATCTTGATTTTGATTTACCCGGTGATATCGGCAACACAGAAGTGACCAATGCGGAAAATCATATTATCGGGTCACTCGGTATGCTCTGTGACGGTGCAAAAAAATGTGCTGAAAGTCTCGGCTACAAGACGCATATCATGACAACGTCAATGACAGGTGAAGCCCGTGAAAAAGCCGGGGAGATTGCAAAACATGCGATTGAATATGCTTCATCTGCACATGAAAAAACCGTTTTCATTTACGGCGGTGAAACAACTGTCACAATAAAAGGCACAGGCACAGGCGGAAGAAATCAGGAAATTGCATTATCCGCTGCAATTGAGCTTAAAAATACCGAAGATATTCTCATTTTCTCACTGGGGTCTGACGGCACAGACGGTCCGACAGATGCAGCAGGAGGAATGGCAGACGGTCATTCTTATGAAAAAATGATATCTGCGGGAATTTCTCCCGAAGAATATCTGAATGATAATAATTCATACGATGCTCTGAAAACAATCGGAGACATCATAATTACAGGCCCCACAGGGACAAATGTAAACGACATAACTGTGGTTATAATTCAATAAAAGGTGTGAATATAAAAATGGAAAAAACAATCAGAAGCGTAATGACAGGTGCAACAGGTCACGTAGGATATGCTCTTTTGCTTGAGCTTATCAAAGACGGTCAGAAGCCTGCAATCCTCATCAGAAAAGACATCAATATCTTTGACGGTCTTGAATGCGAAAAGGTTTTCGGCGACGTTACAGACCCTGCTTCCCTTGAGAAAGCATTTGCAGGTGCAGACGTTGTTTATCACAGCGCAGGCATTATCGAGCTTAAACCCGGCAACGAAGAGCTTGTTTACAACGTTAACGTAACAGGCACAAAGAATGTTGTTGAAGCTTGTAAAAAATGCGGTGTAAAGAAGCTTGTCTACATGTCATCTGTTGACACATATCCTCCCCTTCCCAACGGTGAAATGATGACTGAGCTTTCACATTATGACCCTGAAATCCTTGAAGGTACATATGCAAAGACAAAGGCAGAAGCTACTCAGTATGTTATTGATGCAAACGGCACAGACGGTCTTGAAACAGTTATCATCCAGCCCAGTGCTTGTATCGGTCCTTACGATTTCAAAGTTTCAAGCATCGGTGAAATGGTAAGAATGTTCATCAAGGGCAACTTCCCTGTTACTCTTACATTCGGCAAATATAACTTCGTTGATGTGCGTGACGTTGCTCAGGCTGCAGTTGCTGCTTCAACAAAGGGCAAAGCAGGCGAATGTTACCTTATCTGCGGTGAAGCAATCACAGTTGCTGAATTCATCGAAATCACAGCTAAGGCTCTCGGCAGAAAAGCTCCCAAAATCAAGCTTCACAAGTGGCTTGCAGACCTGTCTGCTCCCATCATGGAAGTTTACTACAAAGTTACAGACACAACTCCCCTTTTCACAAGATACTCCATCAGAAAGCTTGTTTCAAACTGCAACTTTTCAAATGCAAAGGCAAGAGCAGAGCTTGACTACAACCCCATGAGCGTTGAAAAGTCAATCAAAGACATGGCTGACTGGATCAAGGAATACGAAGCAAATAAATAATAAACTTAAACGGAGCTGAAATTTCGGCTCCGTTTTTATATGCAAATACTGTCAATATTCCGATATGATTGCATTTCCAAAAAAGGTATGCTATACTAAAGAAAAAAAATTTAGGTGGTAGTATGAAAAATATCATTTCGCTTGTGGATGAAAAAAACTATGCAGAAGTGATGCAGAGGAAAATTGAACCTTTCCTTGCAGAAATCAGAACAGACGGTTATTTTTCATCTTTCGACGGCAATAACATTCATTATGAAGCACACACTATTGACGATGCAAAAGGAACTGTTGTCATTGTTCACGGTTTCACGGAGTTTGCCGAGAAATTCAGAGAAATGGCTTATTACTTTGTAAAGAACGGCTACAACACTTTTGCTCTTGACAACAGAGGTCACGGTCATTCATACAGAATGAAAGGTTCAATGGAAACTGTCAGAGTGAATAAGTTTTCCGATTACATAGATGATCTTGATAATTTTGTAAACAAGATCGTAAAACCGCATAACGACAATCTCCCCTTATATGTTTTTTCACATTCAATGGGCGGAGGTATTACAGCAAGATACATACAGGTACATAATGACACTTTCAGCAAAGCTATTCTTTCAGCTCCGATGATTTGTGCGCAGACAGGTGCTCCCGTTCCGTTTGCAAAAGCAGTCATGGGTTTTGCAAATTTATTTGGTTTGAAAAATGTTTCCGTTCCCGGAATGTGCAAATTCAATCCGAATGCTACATATAAAAACAGCAGTGACACATGCGAAGAACGCTATGAATATTTCCTGTCAAAACGCAAAAACAATGAATGTTACAGAACAGCAGGTCCGTCTTTCGGATGGGTAAATGAAGCACTGAAAGTAACCGATCAGCTTCTTGACGACAACAACTGTAAAAACATAACGGCAAAGGTGCTGATTTTCCAGCCTGAAAGCGATAACAGAGTTATTTCTTCTTATCAGAACACTTTTGCAGACAAACTCAGTGATGCTCAGCTTGTTTATGTTACCGGATCAAAGCACGAAATCTTCGGAACAACAAACGATGTATTGCAGGGATATATTGACAAAATAATTGACTTCTTAGGCTGAAAATAACTTCTGATAATAACAAAAAAACTGACGGATGCCCACACGGACATCCGTCAAAATTATGTCTTGATATGTCGGTTTTTACAAACCGTTTTTTAACTGAGCATGAATACGAGCATTGTGTCGGAGTAAGCAACGATACAAGCCCAGTTTTCGGAATTGCCCACACCCCAGTACCAATGGGATTCATAATACTCAGCCTGTGCCAGGATAACGTTGTTTTCAACTATGTTTCCGTCAAAATCAACTGTGTCAGCACAACGTCTGAAATGTGAAATATAATGATCTTTTGAAACATCACCCTGATCACCGATTGTTATAACATCGCCAACTTTATACCATGTTGATTCCCATACACGGGTAATTGTCATTTCAACAGAGTTATCAAGCGGTATGTCTTCAAGTGAGATAGGAGATGTGATAATCAATGCTTCAGTGGGAGTGACACCATACGGGTCAAACAACAGATTGTTGTGTACAAGACCGGTTGAAACGAGATAATGACGGAATGAAGGATCATTGCATACGCCTGATTTGCAAAGATATTCATAACGCTTGTACATAAGGTTCATCTGAAGTTCATCCATAAATGTACCTGTTTTGAATGTATCGGGATGAATCAGATTTCCGTCCCTGCTGCTGCCGAGATAAAGTTCTGTTTCGTGTGACGGCTGCAGACCCTTAGTTGTATTGTATTCGTACTGTGTAACCTGAGATACAGTAAGAGTCTTGTTTGCAACGTATGAATAGTAAGGATCCTTTTCAACAGAAGCCTTTGTTATCTGATATGCAGCTTTGTCGAATGATTTATTGACAATATCTTTTTCTGCAGAAGGTGTGAAATTGTATGCCATTGTTGCAACAAAAGCACCTTCAGCCATAATTGAATAAAGCCATGTAAGAGTTGTCTGGATATCCTTTGCACTTTCAATATAGAAATTGTAATACATTGAAAGCATTGTGAGGTAATTATCAAGGGGTTTAAGACCGCCTGCAGCGCCTTCGCCTGCAATTGCATTACAAAAGCTTGTGAATGCGTTAAGAATATCAGTTGCACCTGCTGTTTCAAGAGCATGAAGTGTTGCATTCATCTGTACAGCTTCAAGATATTCTTCTTTTGTTATATCAACAAACATAGATTCGAACTGCTTGTCATTTATTTCAGCAACGATATCTTCCCAATATCCGTCATAAAGACGTCCGCCATTCTGCATAACTTTTGCCTGAACACCTTTGAGCTCAGCAACAAGCTTGTATGCATCAATAGAAGCGAGAACTTTACCGTCTACTGAATACCATGTTGAATTTGTGCCGTTTGCAGGGTGAGGAAGAGTAACGTTTCCGTCCACATCCTTCCAGACAGTAATAGTATGAAGAAGTGAGTGAGCATTCATGATATAATTGAGCATATAGTCGTTATATGCCATTTCGAACTCTGTAAGTTCGTTCTGAAGAGGAGTTACATAATAACCGAGGAAATGATCCCAGTTTCCGCTTGCAGTGATATAAGTATTATACTGAACAGCACTCATTGTTTCAACTGTGCCTGCAGTTATGTTTGAACCAATGTTGTCGAGCTTTTTGTCAAGAGCCTCAATAGCTGCCTGAACTTCTTTTACAAGACGTCTTGTATCGTCTATCTTTGCATTTGTGCTTTCAAGAATGCCGACCATCTCAAGAATAGTACAGACACCGCCTGCAATACCTGCAGCAGTACCTATATAGCTGCCGATTTCTGAAATTCTGTCAAAAACTCCTGTTTCAGCAGGAATAAAAGCAGTGATTTTCTTGTAACCGTCAAGGCTTAAACCACTCTTGACATAGCCAAGAGATGTTGTGCTTTCAGGAAGAACAGTATTCCAGAGGTTTCTGATCTTGCCTGCAGCAACTGTTACTGAGCCCTGAAGTGATACCTTATTAATGTTGATACCGCTTTTTTCAAGAGTAAACTCAAGAGTATATGTATTCTGTGTCTTTGTAAGCGCAGTGATTGTTGCATTTTCAAATGCACCGCCCAATGTTACATCGGCAATTGCAAGGTCATCAGACCATACACCGTTTTTAGCATACAAAACAGCTGTAGCATTATAGACATTCTGAGTTTCAGTCTTTGCGAAACGGCTGACAGTTGCACCGAAGTCTGCTTCGTTTGCATAAATCAGAACTGTCTGTGCAATGCCTGATGAAAGTTTATCAGCAGGAATAAGGAGTTCTTTGCCGTCAACCTGAGCAATTGCGCTGTCAAGGTCATCCGCAGATGTGGGAACAGTGAGAGTAACGTCTGCACCGTTTTCTGATACATTCTTTACTGTGAATGAAAGACCGTTGCTTTCGATTACATCGCCGACAGCAAAAGTAAATGTTCCGTTAAGGCAGACCATGTCAAAAGCAAGTGCACCGTCTGAAAGAACAAAGCTGTCCTGTTCAATGTACGCATTACGCATAAGAAGTTCACACTCTGCACGAAGCTCTGTTTCAGCATCTGTTGCCTTTGCTGAAATATCAACTCCGCCTGTCAGGGGGATTTCATAAGGAATCACACCATCTGTAAACAGAGTGATAGTTTCACCGTTCTGTGCAACATCTGTTATTTCAAGAGCAGCGAACAATTCGGTAAGTTCAAACATATCTGCTTTGATATTATCTGAAGCAACCGCATTTTCAAGCTCGATAGTGATTACGGGATCCTCATCACCAAGAGCATATTCTCCTGTTATAACAGCAGTCTTTATGCTTTCGAAATTAATGCCTTCATTCTGAGAAGGAACATTTCCCGGCATAAAGAGTGACTGTAAAAACTGGCAGATTAAAAGTAAGAATGATATCAGTGATTTTAACATCGAAAAAACTCTCCTTACATTAAAAGTTACAATTTCTTACATAAAAAAATAGTATCATTTTTTTGATGTATTGTCAACAAAAATGTATCTTCAAAATAAAAAAAACAGGGTGCCGGAAACCGACACCCTTAATCTGTACTTTAATTAACGAAATTATTCGTTGATTTCTGTAACAACGCCTGAACCAACTGTTCTGCCGCCTTCACGGATAGCGAAACGGAGACCTGCTTCGATAGCGATGGGAGTGATGAGTTCAACGTCCATAACAACGTTGTCACCAGGCATACACATTTCTGTGCCTTCGGGAAGGTTGATAACGCCTGTAACGTCTGTTGTTCTGAAGTAGAACTGAGGTCTGTAGTTGTTGAAGAAAGGTGTATGACGGCCACCTTCATCCTTTGTAAGAACGTAAACCTGACCCTTGAACTTTGTGTGGGGCTTGATTGAACCGGGCTTACAGATAACCTGACCACGTTCGATTTCTGTTCTCTGAACACCACGAAGAAGAGCGCCTACGTTGTCGCCAGCTTCTGCGAAGTCGAGCATCTTTCTGAACATTTCAAGACCTGTACATACAGTCTTTCTGCTTTCTTCCTTGATACCAACGATTTCAACTTCTTCGTTAACGTTGATGCGGCCTCTTTCAACTCTACCAGTTGCAACAGTACCACGGCCTGTGATTGTGAAAACGTCTTCAACAGGCATAAGGAAGGGCTGGTCAGCCTTTCTGTCGGGTGTGGGGATGTAGCTGTCAACAGCTGCCATGAGTTCCCAGATAGGAGCACAAGCAGGATCATCAGCTGAAGCTGCTTCAAGAGCCTTAAGAGCTGAACCTCTGATGATAGGTGTATCATCGCCGGGGAATTCATACTCGCTAAGAGTCTCACGGATTTCCATTTCAACGAGTTCGAGAAGCTCTTCGTCGTCA
>JAGBSO010000033.1 GCA_017631795.1 Clostridia bacterium
AGGAATTTCAAATTCATAATGAACGCTATCGCTGAAAATAAGATTACCAAACCCAAACAGATATTCAAGTCCGGGAAACCAAACTGCATCCTTTTTAATCTTACCCAATGGAGCATTGTTCGGGAGATTTTCCGTGTTTGGATACGCATATTCTTCAGGCAAAACAGGTGAGTCGATCATTAAAGTAGAACCCGGATTCGGTTTAACACCATATCTGGCACAAATATATTCATATACCGTTGTCTTAATCCAAAGGAAAGTACCGCATCCACCGCACATTCCGTGATACATATTGAAATAAATACAATTGTCTTCATACTCAATACTGCAAGGCTGATAGTTTACTGCTTCGGAAAACAGGTATGTTTTCTTGTTGGAAACAGCTTTTACGCTAACAGTTCTTGGGTTAGGAATCAAATCCACACCACCGTCTTCATCAATATGAATTTGTTTTGAATAATAAGGAAAGCGTTTAAAAGCTTTTTGAGCTGCCTCTGTCAGCGTGTCAGGCTCAACATTTTCCTTCATAACTACCTTGATTCGAATATTGAATGTAATAAATTGGTTTGATTCGTGTAGCAAGTACGCATCAGGCGAATATTTCATTTTGCACCTCCAAGGTTTATATTTTTATTTTTGCCCCACATACTGCGCATATTTATGAAGAACAGATGCAAAGAAAATTCGGTTAACCTGTTCACCGGGAGCAAGTGTACTGATTGTATTCCCCGACATTATTCCGCTGCCGCAAGTCCATTGAAATGCAGGTATAGCGTAATCACTTACTGTGAAAACATCTTCATAGCTTAAGATGTTGGTGTTTTCTCCGATGCTGACATCAATATTTTCGCTTTTTGCATAACGCCAGAGAATGGCGGCAAGCTGTTCACGTGTCAGTGCGTCTCCGGGAGCAAAGCTGCTTTCCGAACAACCGTTTACAATTTTTACAGCTGCAGCCCAGCGGATTGCTTCAGCATATGGAGTTTCGGCTGATACATCATCAAATTTCATTGCAAAGTCAGAGGCAGGACTGCCCTCCATATTCCAAAGAGCAACTATTGCTTCTGCTCTTGTTACAGCTTTGTCCTCGTTGTCTGCATTTTCATAGCCGTCCGTAAAAGTAATTCTGTTTACAACATCCTTATATTCTTCACCGATGACACCGTTTAAGTTGTCTGTGATATACCTTTCTAAAACCTCAACATCAAGCATTCCTTCGCTTTCAACGACTTTTGCATCCTTAAACATAGACATTCCGCTTCCAAAATTAAGGATGTAATAGTCCGCAGCCGCCAAAATATACTTTTTGTCAAGTTCAAGTGCTTTATAATTTCCGCTTTCTTTATCCAAAACCTTAACGTCATAAACGCGGTAGTCTCCATCAACTTTAGTGAAAAATCCATTTTCATCAACTTTTATGGATGACGGAATTGATTTGTTAACAGAGAAGGTTATACCTGACATATGCGGAAAAGCACCGTCTTCTTGAGGGTAAGATATCATACTCATTTCAAGCATATCAAGTAGTACCTGTCCCGTAATCTCTGCTGTTACAATGCGATTGTTAAAAGGGAACACCGAGTATATATCATTAAAAGTCATATCGCCCGATTTAATTGGTGCACGCAATCCACCGCCGTTAACATAGGAAACATCTGCATTTGTTACAAAGAAAAGAGCATCGGAGCACAAATTACCAAGATTGGTTTCTGCAGTTCGTACAAGTCTCGTGCCTTCTTCGTTATGAGTAATAAGTTCAACCTTGCTTTCGCCGATTTTTCTGTTGCCGAGTTCAGCATAGCTTTCATTTATTTCTGCTATATAAGCATCAACATCTGCATCAGTTTTAGTATAAGTCTCGGTCTTGACAAGTTCTGTGTCAAATTCTCCATTTGCAATAGTAAGCTTACCGATATTCTCAAAACCTGTACCGGTAGATGAAAGCAAAACATCGTCACCGCTTTTATCTTTTACAATCTTTTCTTCAATTACAGAATGGGAATGGGCATCAAGAACCACATCAAGCCCATCGGTATTTTCTATAACATCAGTGACATCATTTAATTCTCCTGACTCATCATATCCGATATGAGAAAGCGCAATTACATAATCTGCACCTTCCTCAGTTGCTTCGTCAATACTTTCCTGTACCAACTCATACAATCTTGATTCGTTAAAGGTGTAGATGATTTCTCCGTTTTCATTTCTGAACTGTGACGGACGTGCTGAGGTAATTGTTTCCGGTGTGATAATACCGATATATGCAATATCAACATCTCCGTATGAAACTATGGTATACGGTTCAAAATATGTTTTTTCCTCGCCAATTTTTGCAAAGTTACAAGATATGTACTTTGTTTCCGACAGTTCATAAAGTTCTGTAAGTCTGGAAATAGTGTAGTCAAATTCGTGATTTCCAGGGGCTATCGCATCATATCCCACAAGGTTCATAAGTTCTACAATGTATTCGCCCTTTGATACAGCTCCAAGTGTTCCGCCCTGGACAAAGTCACCCGAAGATACCACACCTACATATTCGTATTCAGACTTAAGCTCATTTTTCATTGCAGCAAGCTTGGAGTACCCCTCGACTGCACAATGAACATCATTTTCGTATAGAATTACAATGGTTTCAGAATCCTTTGCAAATGTGGCGGCATTTAATGAGCATAACACCATACAAATGCAAACAATACAAGATAACAGTCTTTTTTTCATAGTCAAAACCTCTCCTAATAATATTTTATTTTGTTATTTTATCAGACTATCTATGACAAACCTATGACAAATTTAAATTTAAACAAAAAAATTACGGTCGGATAATTCCGACCGCAAACTGATTTATTAATTTGTTTCAAGCAGCAGAGCGAGAGTATCTTCTGCCCATGAATACTGTGTCATATACTCACCGTGGAACTGAGGCATACCGGTTTTCAAAAAGTTGTGATAATCACAATTGATTCTTGAAGGCTCAATTCTGTAATTGTATCCGTCCTGACAAAAGACGTCTTCTGCACCGACATTTGCAAGTGCTTTTTTCAGGTCTCCGACAAGATGCCTTAAATAATCCATATTTTTAACATCGTCTGTGTTTTCGGGCCACATAATGGCACATATTTGCTTTCCGGTCATCCCGGCGCCGTTTCTGTCAACAAGCACAGCGAAAAGTTCTTTTGCCTTTGTCCGCTTAAAGGTAAGTGCCTCTCCGTTTTTTAAAACCTCGAAATTTCCGAAGCATTTAACATCAAGAAGCGACACATTCGGATTTTTACCCTTGATATGGTCAATTTCTTTTTGAACAGCTTCCGGTGTTATTGGTTTCATAAGGTATCCGCTGCACCGAAGTTGTATAGCGTTTAATGCATACTCCTCATAACCTGTACAGAAAACAATTTTACACTCCGGATAAATCTCGGTGATCTTTTCTGCTAAGGCAAGACCGCCCATACCACGCATATTTATATCAAGAAAGGCTACATCTAAGTGATTTTCAGAAATCCACTCAAGAGCCGCAGAGCAGGCAGAAAAATCATAGACCTCTTTTATATCAGGTGAAGCTTTAACAATATCTGTAAGAGCTTTAAGCATTGGTCTTTCATCATCAACTGTTATCGCTATCATAATCCCCAGCCTCCTTTGGTATTCTTATAGTTGCCTTTGTGCCTTTACCGATTTCGCTTTCTATGGTCAGCGTTCCGCTGCACATTGCTTCAATTCGACCTCTTATATTTTTTATACCGACATGCTTGGTTTCATCATATCCTACGCTCATATCAAAACCAACACCGTCATCTGTTACCTCTACAATATATGAATCATCTGTTTCATAAGCAGATATTGTAACTATGCCGCCTTCTTCAAGTCCCATAAGACCGTGCTTTATGGCATTTTCTACAAGAGGTTGAACAGAAAGTGCAGGAAGAAGAAATTCTACTGAGCGAAGGTCATATTGTATTGTCATATCAGGGAAACGAACCTGCTCAATATCGGTATAATGCTTAACATGATTCATTTCCTGTGAAAATCTTATAGGTTTGGCATTGTCAAGCTCGCTGAAATTTCCTCTTAAATACAAGCTGAAATTACGAACAAGCTTTGAAGCTTCTTTTGGTTCGGTGATACAAAGCTGCTCAATCGTCCCAAGTGTGTTATAGATGAAATGCGGCTGAATCTGACTTATCATAGTGGCAATGCGGCTTTCCGTGAGTTCTGCCTTCAAAATCAGTTTTTCTGCTTCAAGTTCTCTTGCTCTTATTGCCGCATTCAAGTTTTGCGGAACAACCTTTAAAAGCACAATTACGGATACAATAAACACAAGAATAAATACAATCTCTGAAACAATTACTCTTGTGGATAATCCAAAAGTTATTCCTGCCACGTCGATTATAAACGAAATCATCGGAAGCATCGCAAAAGCTGAAAGCATTTTTTCTTTTTTATCGTCCTTTGCAATACAAATGGCAAGAAGGACGCTCATCACAATGCAAATCACACTCTGCACAGACACCCATACAGGTAATGTATCATAGAACTTTACATCGGAAACTGACGGTGAAAGCATAATTGCCAGATTTGAGAATAAAGCAAGAATGGTAAGACTATTGCTTAGTTTTCTAAACTTGTCCTCAAACATACCTGCAATAAAAGCAGTTACACAGAGCATATAAAGCATCATAGAG
>JAGBSO010000034.1 GCA_017631795.1 Clostridia bacterium
AAAGTGTTCTGAAATTCCAACGGCGGCTTGAGGGCAAGCCGCCCTACGCAGGATTTCAATAAATTATTGTTTATTCATAGTACCCCATAACTTCAAGGGGGTCACACAATTCGCCGTCTGCTCTGATTTCAAGATGGATGTGGGGAAATTCAGCATCGGATTCACCGGGGATGAAACCGATTTCACCGATTCTGTCACTTTCAGAAACAATAATTCCTTTTTTAATCTCAGCATCTGCGACCACTCCGTTGTAAGTTGCCACAATTCCGCCACCATGGTCAATCACAACAGTACCACCCATAATCGGGTCCTCGCTGACTTCCCTTACAATACCGTCGGCAATCGCTTTGACTCCGTCACCGTATTCACCGTTGAAATCAACACCATTGTGAGTTCTCCAGTCACCCATAACTGCATTGTAAACGGGAACACCCATGCTGTAATCGCTGCCGATATCAGTTCCGAGAGGCAGAGAATATGAAGTGGGAGCTGTTCTCACGGTAGTCGTTTCGCTGACAGGTTCATAAACCTGCACGGTTGTGATTTCCGTTGCAGGAACAATGATTGTTTCCGTTTTCCGTGTATCAGGCACATCGTTGACTTCTGCTTCTGCTTCTGCCACCTGAGTTGTAGTTGTCACGACAATCTTCTCAGGCTCCGTTTTAAAATTATTGACCACAAGCGCAAGAACTGCAAAAATAATAACACACGCTCCGATACCTATGGCATATTTTTTCGTTTTCTGAGTGAGTTCAATAATATTATCTCTGTCATCGTTGTTCATATTGATCTTCCCTTCTGTTTATTCTGTAATTATTTTGAACAGAAAGAAAAATTTTATGCACAAAAAAAAGCGATAGTTCAGAACTACCGCTTTTAATATCAATCTGAAATTAAGCTTCCTTTTTCTTGCTGAGGAAGATGAATGCACCTGCTGCGATTGCACATACAGCAAAAGCAGAAACCATGCCGTTATCACCTGTCTGAGGGATATTGCCTACATTGTTGCCTGCATTGTTATTTGTTGTGGGAGCTTCTGTTGTGGGAGCCTGTGTTGCAGGAGCCTGTGTTGTGGGAGCCTGTGTTGTTGTTTCATCAGCACTGCCACCGTTGCCGCCTGTGATACCGCCGATCATTGAACCGATATCAAGACCGCCGAGAACGCCTGTAAGACCGCTGAGATCAAGGTCACCGACAAGGTTTGTGATTGCGTTTGCATCCATACCTTCAAAAAGACCTGTAACAGCACCGAGATCAAGACCGTCAAGAGCACCTGTGATAGCACTCATATCCATACCTGCGAACATATCCATAATTGAGCCGGGATCGAAATCTGCGAATGCACCTGAAATTTCGCCTGACTTAACTTCTGCTGCAAATGATGTTACAGAGAATGAAAATGCAAGTACAAGAGCAACAAGAACAGCTAATACTTTTTTCATAACTAAACAATCCTTTCGAATTAAAAGAAATAAATTACAAAATGAAACACTTATAGATTCATTACTATGCTAATAATACTCCAATTCAATAATTTTGTCAATCATTAAAATAAAAATTAAGTTTTTTCGGCAAAACCACAAAAAATCAATATATTCTTTTATATGTTTTGCATACAAATTGAATAATAATAATCTTTTATTAAAATTACAATTGTTATCATACTCCAAGGCGCTGCAAATGTCAATTATTAATCCGAATGAAATCATCATTTCACGGAAACAATACATAACGAAAGGAGCAATAAAAATGGACACTTATGATAAAAACGGAAAGAAGCAAAAGAGGTATTTTCCCGAAATGCAACGCAGTATCTGGAACTGCACAGACGGAAACGGAATTGCGAGCGACGTTCTCGGAAGTTATTCCGGTGCAGATTCAGATGACGATGAACCCGTTCAGGATGCAGATGACCTGTAAACAATAATGTAGCTGTGCTAAATTATTGTAGTGGAAAATTGAAAATTGAAAGTTGAAAATGAATAGAGCGAAGCGATAAATTATTGTTTCTCTTGCATTTTCCGTCAGTTGCTATATAATATATAATAGTATATGTAAAGGATGATTTTTATGGATATAAGAAAAATCACGGAACAACTGACAGAAGGTGCGGGAGTTTCGGGTAACTGTCACACACTGACAAAAGCAAAGGGACTGCTTGAAGAATATGCCGAAGTCAGAACTGATGCGCTCGGCAGTATCATAGGCACTGTCGGAAGCGGAAAAACACACATCATGCTTGATGCACACCTTGACAGAATCGGTCTTATCGTGACTGCAATCGATGAATCAGGATTTCTACGTGTGGACAAATGCGGCGGCAGTGACACCCGTGTGCTTTGTGCAGCAGAAGTCACAGTATGGGGCAAAGAGCCGGTTTACGGCGTAATCACAAGCACGCCGCCTCACCTTGCAAAATCCGAAGACGCATCAAAAGCACCTTCATTTGATAATATTTATGTGGACACAGGTCTGTCTTATGATAAACTGCTGAAAATCGTATCTGTCGGCGACAGAATCACAATCGATGCACCCGTGCGCTCACTTGCAGGCAGCAGAATCACAGGTGCAGCTCTTGATGACAGAATCGGAATGGCAGCGCTTCTGCGTGTTCTTGATATAATAAAAGGAAAAAATCCCGCAGTTAAAGTTTCTGTTCTTTTTTCCGTGCAGGAAGAAACAACGGAAGCAGGCGGAAAAACAGGTGCATTCGGTATTTCTCCCGACGAAGCAATCGTTGTTGATGTAAGTTTTGCCACAGCACCGGGAATTTCCGAGCAGCAGGCAGGAAAACTCGGCGAAGGCGGCATGATATGTATTTCACCGTCACTTTCTCACGAAATGAGCAATGAACTCATTTCTCTTGCAAACGAAAATTCTATAAAATATCAGACAGAAATCTGTCCCTCATCCACAGGCACAAATGCAGACGTCATTTCAGTTTCAAAGTCAGGTATAAAAACAGGTCTTGTTTCAATCCCCCTGAGAAATATGCACACTCAGGCAGAAATTGCAGACCTTGAAGATGTGGAATCCGTGGCACAGATAATTGCCGCATACATCATAAAGAAAGGAGCAGAAAACAATGATTGATATGGTTAAAAAGCTTTCTCTCCTGAATGGTACAAGCGGAAGAGAGACAAAAATCAGAGAATACATCATTTCACAGATTGACGGTAAATGCGACTGGCACACCGATGCACTCGGAAATATCATCGCATTCAAAAAAGGCATAAAAACTCCCGCCCGCAAAATCATGCTTGATGCTCACATGGATGAAGTGGGTGTTATCGTCACATACATCACATCAGACGGTATGCTGAAATTTTCTCCCGTGGGCGGAATTGACACAAAAGTGCTTCTTGCAAGACAGATTGTTTTTGATAACGGTACTCTCGGTGTTGTCGGAATCAAGCCGATTCATCTTTCAAAAGGTGATGAAAAGACAAAAATCCCCGATGCGGATTCTCTTTATATTGACATCGGTGCTTCTTCAAAGGAAGAGGCTGAAAAACTTATAAAAATCGGTGACACAGGCGTATTTCTTTCCGATTTCGTCGAATTCGGCGACAACAGAATCAAGGGCAAAGCACTTGATGACCGTGTAGGCTGTGCAATTCTTCTTGACATGATAAATTCAGACCTCGCATATGACGCATATTTTTCATTTTCCGTACAGGAAGAAATCGGTCTGAGAGGTGCGGCAACTTCTGCTTACGGAATTGATCCCGAATATGCAATCGTGCTTGAAACCACCACAGCAGCAGACCTTATCGACGTGCCTGACCACAAAAAAGTGTGTAAACTCGGCGAAGGTGCGACAGTTTCTTTCATGGACAGAAGCACACTCTACAACAAGGACCTTTTCGACACCGCATTCAGAGTTGCAGGTGAAAAAGGCATTAAAATTCAGCCTAAAACAGTGATTGCAGGCGGCAACAATGCAGGTGCAATCCACAAGGCAAGAGCAGGTATAAAGACTATCACAATCAACACTCCCTGCCGTTATCTTCATTCACCGTCATGCGTCTGTGACACAAGAGATATTGAAAGCGTCAGAGCACTTGCAGAAGCTCTGCTGACAGAATTTGCTCAATGATAAGATTACTGACAGACGATAAAACCGCTTCTTTTTCCGCATTCTGCGACAAAAGAATTACCGGTGCAGTCATATACACCCGTCTTAAAGCCTACGGACTTTTCAGCAACGAAGCTTTTTTCTGGTATTCGGAAAATGAAGAGGGAAACATAAATGCAGTTTTCAGCATGACAGACGGGGTTATCCTTGCTTGCACGGACGGCACAGCAGATGAAGAAGAAATCAGCATTTTTGCACAGACAGTCGGTGCATCAGGTGTTACATACGGAAATGCTGAATATACTCTGAAATTCAATTCTTCACAAAAATCATGCACTGCGGAAGATTTAAGCGGTGAAAATATAAAAGATGCATTTGATGTTATTTTTGAAGATGATGCTGACAGGAAAAAATATTTTTCCCGCTGGTATACTGATGCATCACACAAAATCCGACATGGCTTCATTCACGGAAAATGTATTTACCGAGACGGCAGATGTGTTTCCGTTGCACTCACAAGCGGTGAAACAGACTCGGTTGCTGTGATATCATCAGTTGCAACACTCAGCGATTACAGAAAACAGGGTTTCGCAGAGCAGACGGTGCTGTCACTTGTGCAGTCGCTGAATAAAGACATTTATCTCATGACAGATAACGAAAAAACTAAAAACTGGTATGAAAAAATGGGATTTGTAATAATCTGAGAAAGGAAAATGCAAATGAACAATTCAATCAGAAAGAAAACATCAGGCGCAAAAATGTGGTTTCTGGTGTGGGCATTGGGTCTTGCAGGTCAGCTCAGCTGGTCAACATCAAGCCAATGGCTGAACATTTTTGTCTATGCAAAAATCGCAAAAAATCCGACCATCATCACAAGCATTCTCATATGCAGCGCTCTGGCTTGTACTTTTTCAACATTTTTCTTCGGCACATGGGCTGACAGAACAGGCAAAAGGCGTGTCTGCATTTCGGCAGGCTACATAATGTGGGGTATTTTTACCATTCTTTTCGGTCTGACACAGTTCATACCAACCGAAATGTATGTTCTTGCAGGTATCGTGGTTGTTGCAACAAACACAGTCATGAGCTTTTTCGGCTCAATGGGTACAGATGCAGGTTACAACACCTGGACAAACGATATCATGACGGAAAAAAATTCAGGTCAGATCGGTGCAGCAATTGCAACACAGCCTGTTCTCGGCATGATTATCGGTTCTGTTGTGGGCGGACTTATCGTCGGCGAAAACGAAAATTTCATGGCTCTTTTCCTTGCAATGGGTATTTTCATCATTGTTTTCGGTATAATTTCAATGTTCTCACTGAGCAAAAGCGATGACGTTGAGCCTTCCGTGCGTGGGTCTTTCGGCAAACAGTTTTTCAGCGTGTTCAATTTCAGAAAAATTGTAGAGCACAAAGAACTCATGTGGGTAAACATTCTGGTTTCCGTTTTCTTTATCGGTTTCAATATCTATTTCCCTTATCTGGGTAATTATCTTGTTTACTACCTTGGCTACCCTGCTCATATGATGGGAATTATCGAAGCAATTCCCCTTGTTATTGCAATCCTTGTTTCTGTTCCCGTTTCGGGACTTCTCAATAAGAACAAGCATGTTTTTGTATCTGTTCTTGCAATCGTGCTCAACATTATCGGCGCATTCATAATGTTCCCCATAAAGGCAGAAAGCATCGACACTTCAAAAATATTTGATGTGCGTGTATTCATCGGAATTTTCCTGCTTGGCGTGGGTTACATCACAGTGCTTCAGACTGCAAAAGTATGGTGCAAACAGCTTTATCCCAGAGACAGCAAAGGTCAGTTTGAAGGCTTATGGCTCATCTGTTATTCACTTATTCCCGCAGTCGGCGGTTCACTTATCGGTCAGGCTGTTATAAAAACAAGCGGAAAAACATTCCTTGACACAGTCAGCGGTCAGATGAATTACATTCCAAACGGAAACATCTTCATCTTCGGTTCAATACTTATAACACTCTCACTTGTTCCCGTTTTACTGGCTGCAAAACACCACAAAAACAGAACAAAAAACTGAATCAGGCATAAAAAAGCTCTGCGGAAAAATCCGCAGAGTTTTATTTTTTATATCAGATTTCAATTTCTGTTTTAAGGCTGTTATCGGAAACTGTTCTCCAGAAACCTCTTGCCACAACTTCCACAGTATACTTACCTGCATCAACATCCTTGATTTCGGCTGTGACTGTTTCGGGCATATTATAAAGATAATAGTGTGACCATACGGAAACCTGCTTTGCGATATTGCCTTTTTTGTTTCTGAATCTGATTATGTAGTCATTGACTCTTTCTTCACCCTTTGCCTGAGAGAAAACAATCTTCACACCGTTTTCTGTTTTTTCGGCTGTAACAAAAGCATTATCATCAAAATGAGTGGGCTTTTCGGAGCCTGCTCTTCTTTCTGTGTAAACAAAAGTTGACGGGTCAGAAGGTACATCAATTTTCCATGCTTCACGGAAGAAATTTTCTGTGAGAATATCTACGGGATAAACTCTGACTCTGTTGTTTTCGTCAGCTTCAACGATAAGATACTGAGCGCATTCGTCCTTATCAGCAGGAATTGTTCCGCCGATTTTGCCGAATTCATCCATTTCAAAATAGCTCAGTGACCCCGTGCCGAAAGATGTGAAATATTCCTGATGCACACTTCTGGGGTCATTTATCGGACAATGTGAATGACCTGAGAAAGTGATGAGCTGAGGATAGTTTGAGAGAATCTCATAAAGTTCATCCTCTCCCCAGTAGATACTGCCGTAAACGGTGTCTGTGACATGGGGATGCTGGAAGAAGAATACAGGCTTTTCAAGTGAATCTGCAGCAGCTTCTTTAAGAGCAGAAGCAACAAATTCCTGTTCAGCTTCTTTGAAATGGCATCCGTTTGTGCATGAAGCACCCACAAGATGAAAACCGTTTATAACTTTGTGAGAAAAATAGTGCATACCGAAGATTCTCTGCAGTTTTTCCTTTGCGGCATCTTCGCCTTCACCGTGATATTCGTGACTTGCCATAAAGAGTGTAACATCAGTTTCGGGCTTGAGTTTTTCATCAAGAACTTCCTTGAAATTGAGCATTTCCTGTTCTCTGCCGCTGTTTGCAAAGTCACCTACGGCAACAAAAGCATCTATTTTATTGTACTGAGAATTTTCAGCATAATTGTATGCAAAATCAAGACCTTTGCGAAGTCTTGCAAGTTCAACGCAGTCTTTGTTTTCCTTGACATGAATGTCACTCATGACAATCATTCTGAATTTCGGTGTAAAATCAGACATTTCCATCGTCCTTTCAGTTTTCAACAAAATACTTATTATACCAGAGAATGAATGAGTAAACAGACCAGATTCTCTTCATATTCTTTTCTTTGTCGTTCTTATGATTGTCGAGAAGAGCCATGATATAGTCAGTATCAAAGAATTTTTCTGCTGTTTCGCTTGTGAAAGCTTCTTTGACCATATTATAGAATTTATCTCTCTTAAGCCAGTCGTTGAGAGGTGTAAGGAAGCCTGTTTTGGGCATGCTTGCAGTCTTTTCGGGAACCTGACTCAGAGCTGCACCACGCAGAGCAATCTTTGTCTGCTCCTTGGAAACTCTGTATTTTGTGGGGATTGAAAGAGCTACTTTCAGCATCTCTTTATCAAGGAAAGGCACACGCAGTTCAAGTGAATTTGCCATTGACATTCTGTCTGCCTTTACGAGAATATCCTGAACGAGCCATGTCTGCATGTCAACATACTGCATTCTTGTGACATCATCAACATTCTTGCACATATCGAAATAAGGCTTTGTGAATGTTGCGGGATTTGCTGCAGGGATATCCGGATCGAGCACGGCATCTCTTTCATCATGATTGAAAACATAGTTGTTTCTTACGAAGTTTTCTTCAATTCCCTCTGCACCGCGGATAAGAAAACGTCTGCCGTGGAAACGGGGAAGATTCTTTGCAACACCTGCTGCAGCCTTACGAAGACACAGCGGAAGCTTCTGATAGTTTTCAAAATTGAGAGGGTCTTTATAATAATGATAACCGCCGAAAAGTTCGTCTGCACCTTCACCTGAAAGCACAACCTTCACCTGCTCTGAAGCAAGTTTTGTAAGGAAGTAAAGTGCAATTGCAGAAGGATTGGGAAGCGGCTCATCCATGTAATACTGAACCATGGGAGCAGCGTCAAAGAATTCATCCGCAGAAATCTTCTTGATGTAGTTATCAACACCTGCAGTCTTTGCAAAATCCTGAGCATATTTAAGCTCGGAATACTTCTCTTCTTCATAACCGACTGAGAAAGTACGCACTTTGTTGTTACGGCTCATTTCCTTTACAACATAGCTTGAGTCAACACCGCTTGAAAGGAAGCAGCCTACCTCAACGTCTGCAATACCGTGAACGGTTGTTGAATCACGGAAAGTTTCTGCAATAATCTTTTCCCATTCTTCAAGATTCTTGCTCTCGTCGATGTTGTATTCCATTTCATAATATTTGCCCTGAGTCATTTCGCCGTCTTTCCACTCGAAATATGAAGCGGGAGCAAGTTTATAGACATTTTTAAAGAGCGTTTCGTTTGAGGGTATATACTCAAAGCAAAGATATTCGGGGATTCTTTCGCTGTTGAGCTCCTTTTCAAACTTGGGATTTGAAAGGAATGACTTTATCTCTGAACCGAACATGAATGTTCCGTTCTTGATGTAATAGAAGAAGGGTTTTATGCCGAAGATATCCCTTGCGCCGAAGAGTTTCTTCTCTTTCTTATCCCAGATAACAAACACGAACATACCGCGGAGTTTCGGCAATAAATCCTTGCCGTATTCTTCATAACCGTGAATAAGGACTTCTGAGTCTGTGTGTGTATAGAATTCATGTCCCTTTGCGATAAGGTCTTCACGAAGAGATTTGAAATTATAGATTTCACCGTTAAAAACAAGAACTTTTGACTTGTCTTCATTGAAAATAGGCTGACTTCCGCCCTCAAGGTCAATAATACTCAGTCTTCTGAAACCGAGAGAAACATCATCATCAACATAATAATCATCCATATCAGGGCCTCTGTGGACAATTCTGTCTGCCATAGCCCTTACGGTTTTATTGTTATAATCTGCATCTGCAGTTTCATTGAGAAAACCTACAAATCCGCACATTTCAATTCACCCTTTCACAGTTTTACCGCAAAGCTCAATGCTTCTTTTTGCCAGCACTTCAAGGGAGTCAACAATGTCATCCCTGCCGAGTGCAAAATCTTTATTTATAACTGAAAGCTCCGTACAGCCCAGTGTTACGGCATCACAGCCGTCTGCTTTCATGTTTCCGACTATTTTAAGAAATTCTGTTATGTTTATTTCTTTTCCCGCTTTGACCTGATTATAGATTATGTTCATCAGCGACTGTTCATCCTGAAGTGAAGGCACAGCCCATTCAACACCGTGCTTTTCACACATTCTCTGATAAGATTCCGCTGCGATAGTGCCTTTTGTTGCAAGTATTCCGAGCTTTTTCACGCCCTTTTTTTTCTTTGCATAAACAACAGTTTCTTCAATGATATTGAGCATGGGGATATCAAGATTATTCTGAATCTGTTCATAGAAGAAGTGAGCAGTATTGCAGGGCATGACAACATAATCCGCACCTGCTGCCTGAAGTTTTTTTGCATCTTCAATCATCATCGGCAGCGGATTCGGTTTGCTTTCATCGAGTATAAAATCAGTTCTGTCGGGTATGGCAGCATGGTTGAGGACTATCATGGAGATATGATCCTGATCCTTTTTTGCTTCGGTCATTTTTACTATCATATCCATAAAATAGACCGTTGCAAGAGGCCCCAGACCGCCTAAAATTCCGAGTGTTTTTTCACTCATTACTGTTTCACCTTATTCTTCATTTCGGCTTTTTCCTGTTTTTCAACTTTCAGGTACTTTCTGTACTGATTGATGTAAGCAGCAAAGACATAGAAAGCTCTTTTCGGACTCATGTCGGGTTTATAGAAAAGAGGATAGCTTACCTTTCCGCTGAACCAGAGTTTTCTGACTTTCTTACGCAGTTCCTTGTTCTTGAGATAGCGCATGATAATGCCGTAAGGAACAACTGTGAAGAGATTTTCTTTATCAGCAACGGTGTATTCAAGTTCTTTACCGTAAATCAGGTCGTCAACAATCCATTTAACTGTGTTGAAACCGCTGCCTGTTACATAGAAATTACTTCTGCCCAGTCTTACGTTGATTTCAAAGAAATTATATGTGCCGTTTCTTTCGTCGTATTTGATATCAAAGTTTGCAAAGCCTTTGTAACCGATATCCTCAAGGAAACGTGTTGCAGCTTCAACAATACCGTTCTTGTCAACTTCATTGATGATAGCAACGGGGTTACCGATTGCAGAGGGTGTGTGGTCTTCAAGAAGACAATGACCGAGTGCTGCGAACTGAACCTTTGAATTTCTGTCACAATAGCATGTGAGAACTCTCATGTTTGAGTCATCACCGGGAATGCAGTCCTGAATCAGGAATTTATAGTCATAGCTTGATGTTTCGAGATTTTTAAGCATCTCACGAAGGTCTGCTTCGTTGTAGAAACGGAAAACCTTTTTCTTTCCGGGGAATTCCGCATAGTGATAGAGTGCAGAGTTTGCAGTCTTTGCGATAACAGGGTACGGAAAATCAAAATTCAGCTCGTTTTCTTCACCGCAGTTGTATACAAATGTCTTGGGATGGTCAATACCGAGTCTGTCGCAGATTTCATAGAACTTGTCCTTGAGCACGATTTCATCCATAAGGTCCTTATCGATGTAAGGAATGATGAAATATTCGCCGAGAACATCTTTGTTGTCAACAAAGTTACGCACATAGAAGTCACCGCAACCCATAAGGATAAGCTTCTTTTTACCCTTGAATTCCTTGCCGATTTCAACAAGCTTTTCAACAAGATATGCTTCATCGTCAAGACCGGGAATAACTCTGTTTTCAACAAGCTTACTCTCGGAAATAATTCTTGCTCTTCTCTGGCTTACAACAAGTGATTTTATACCATACTCCTCATGAAATGTTCTCACAAGGCTGTAACATGTGATGTCTGCACCGAGTATAACGGGCATAAACTCTCTTTCATTAAGTTTCATATCAAAACTTCCTTTAAAACACAAAAAATCATTACATTTTATTGTACCATATTTTTTCAGTATGTCAATCACTTAGTATTGATAAAATATTTATTTTTTCTATTTACTTTTTAATTGTTTTGATTTATACTAATAAATTATAGTGGATGATTATGCTCAGTAAAGGAGAAAATATATGGATTACAACGCATTAAGTGAGCTTTTGTTTCCGGATATAACAAAAACTCCCGACGATTTTGAAGAAAAATATCCGCAAAGACAGCTTCCCGAAGGTGCAAGAGTAACAAGATTTGCACCCAGCCCCACAGGCTATCTTCACATCGGCGGTCTTTTCGGTGCATTGACTGACGTCATGACATCAAAAGCCACAAAAGGTGTTTCATATTTAAGAATTGAAGACACAGACAAAAAGCGTGAAATCGACGACGGTGTTTCAGCTATAATCAACGGTTTTGACGCATTCGGTGTCGGCTTTGACGAAGGTGTTACAGGCTTCGGCACAGAAGAAGGTGCATACGGTCCTTACACTCAGAGTCAGCGAGTTGAAATCTACAAAACAGTTGCAAAATCCCTTGTAAAACAGGGTCTTGCATACCCCTGTTTCTGCACCGCAGAAGAGCTTTCCGCAATGCGTGAAAAGCAGGAAACAGAAAGCACAACAATCTGGGGTTATTTCGGAAAATGGGCAAAATGCCGTGATCTTACAATTGACGAAATCAAGGCAAAAATTGATGCGGGAATGCCCTATGTACTGCGTTTCAGAGCTCCCGGCTCAGAAGACGGCAAAGTCATTTTTGAAGACGTTATCCGCGGTAAAATAGAGATGCCCGAAAACATAATTGACGAAGTTCTTCTCAAATCAGACGGTGTTCCCACATACCATTTTGCACACGTCTGTGACGATCATTTCATGAGAACTACTCATGTTATCCGCGGTGAAGAATGGATTTCTTCAGTGCCCAAGCACATCGCACTTTTCAAGGCTTGCGGTTACAAAGTACCCAAGTACGCACACACTCCTCAGGTTATGAAAATCGACGAGGAAGACGGAACAAAACGCAAACTTTCAAAGAGAAAAGACCCCGAAGCAGCAGTCAGCTACTTCGTTGAAAAAGGTTTCCCCAAGGAAAGTGTTCTTGAATATCTTGTAACACTTCTCAACTCAAATTTCGAAGACTGGAGAAGAGCAAATCCCACTGCAGATATCTTCGAATTCCCCTTCAATCTCAAAAAAATGAGCTCCAGCGGATGCCTCTTTGACCTTGTGAAACTTACAGACGTCAGCAAGAATGTAATCTCTGTCATGACTGCACAGCAGGTCTGCGATTACGTTATAAAATGGGCTCAGCAGTATGATGAAGAATTCTTCGCAATACTCACAAAAGACAGTGAATTCGCAAAGAATATCCTTAACATCGACCGTGAAAATCCCAAGCCCAGAAAGGATATTTCACAGTGGTCTCAGGTAAAGGATTACATTTCCTATTTCTATGATGAGCTTTACACTCCCGACTACACAATGCCCGCAAACATCGCAACAGACGATGCAAAGGCAATCCTTGCAAAATATGCGGAAATCTATGATGACTGCGACGACAAGGACACATGGTTTGCAAAAATCAAGGAGATATGCGAACCTCTCGGTTTCACTCCCAATGTCAAGGAATTCAAAAAGAATCCCGATGCTTTCAAGGGCCATGTAGGTGACATTTCAACAGTTATCAGAATCGCTGTGACAAGCCGTACAAACACTCCCGATCTTTACATGATCATGAAGCTTCTCGGCAAAGAAAAAGTTACAGAGAGACTCAATAAAACAATCGAAAATATTTAATTCCGAAAGGACGCAAATACAATGGAAGAAAATACAAGACCTTCAAATTTTATCCACGACATAATTGACTACGAACTCCGTGAGGGCATCAACACAAGAGTGCAGACCCGTTTTCCTCCCGAACCCAACGGTTATCTTCACATCGGTCATGCAAAGGCTATCTGCATCGACTTCTCAACTGCTGAAAAATACGGCGGTATCTGCAACCTTCGTCTTGACGACTCAAACCCCTCAAAGGAAGACACAGAATACATTGATGCAATCAAGGAAGACATCGAATGGCTCGGCTATAAATGGGCAAACGTCTACTACGCATCAGACTACTTTGACTTCGTTTATGAGTGCGCAATCAAGCTCATAAAGAAGGGCAAGGCTTATGTCTGTGACCTTACTGCAGAAGAAATGAGAGAGTACAGAGGCACACTCACAGAACCCGGCAAAAACAGCCCTTACCGTGACAGAAGTGTTGAAGAAAACCTTGATCTCTTTGAAAGAATGAAGAACGGCGAATTCCCCGAAGGAAGCCATGTTCTCCGTGCAAAAATCGACATGGCGTCACCCAATATCGTTATGCGTGACCCCGTTATTTACAGAATCATGTACGTAAACCACCACCAGACAGGTGACAAGTGGTGCATCTATCCCATGTACGATTTCGTGCATCCCCTTTCAGACGCAAGAGAAGAAGTAACATATTCTCTGTGCACACTTGAATTTGAAAACAACAGAGCTGTTTATGACTGGTTTGTAAAAGAAATCGGTTTTGCAGAGCCTCCCCGTCAGATCGAGTTTGCAAGACTCAATCTCAACTACTGTCTCACAAGTAAGAGAAAGTGCATGAAGCTCGTTACTTCAGGCATCGTAAACGGCTGGGATGATCCCAGAATGGCTACACTCTGCGGTATGAGAAGACGTGGCTACCCTGCTCAGGCTATCCGTGATTTCGTTGATAAGATCGGTGTTTCAAAGGCAAACAGCGTTGTTGACTACGGTCTTCTTGAGTCCTGCGTAAGAGATTGTCTCAACGCATCTGCTCCCAGAGCTATGGCTGTCCTTGAACCTCTCAAGGTTGTTATCGACAACATGCCCGATGATTTCAGCGATACTCTTGAAACAGAAATCCATCCCGAACACCCCGAAATGGGCAAGAGAGAAGTTGCTTTCGGCAAGGAACTCTACATCGAAAAGAGCGACTTCATGATTGAACCTCCCAAGAAATATTTCAGACTTTTCCCCGGCAACGAAGTGCGTCTCAAGGGTGCATATTTTGTAAAATGCGTAGGCTATGACACCGACGAAAACGGCGAAGTTACATGCGTTCACTGCACTTATGATCCCGAATCAAGAGGCGGTAACTCACCTGACGGCAGAAAGGTCAAAGGCACAATCCACTGGGTAAATGCAGCAGACTGCAAGAAGGCAGAAGTGCGTCTTTACGACAGACTTTTCAATGTTCCCAACCCCAGTGACGAATCAAACGGAGACTTCACAAACAACCTTAATCCCGATTCACTTATCGTTTCGGAATGTCTCCTTGAAGGCGGCCTCAACAACCTCAAAGCAGGTGACACATTCCAGTTCATGCGTCAGGGATATTTCTGCGTTGATAAGGATTCATCAGACGAAAAGATTGTTCTCAACAGAACAGTCCAGTTAAATTCTTCATGGAAGTGATAATATGAAAATTCTTTACAAAGTCACTAATTCACTCGTTTCTCTGGCAATCATTCCCGTTTTGCTTTTCCTGCCTTTGTTCAGATTCATTGCGGTTGTCGATGTGGCATCATCAAACATCATCACATCTCTTATCGGCGGTATTGTTGACGTAAATGCACTCATTGAAAAGGCAACAGGAATAAACATTGAAAATCTTCCTGAATTCTACACAATCTCCGAAGCTTATAATCTTTTCTTCGGAGAAAAGGCAAATGAGGCTTTTTCCGGCTTTGATGCATCCGTCATTCCCGCAGAGGCAAAAGGCTTCTTAACAGCAGCATTCGTTCTGTTTGTTTTTGCACTTGTCTGCGCTCTTGTTGTTCTGATTTCAGGTCTTTTCACAAAAAAGATGGTACTTCCCGCAACATTCTCAGTGCTCGGATTTGTCAGCACATTTGCAGCAGACAAATGCTTCTCATTCATTGCCGAACAGCTGGTTTCAGGCAAAATCTCAGTTGTCAACATGCTCAAGGGGGTTGAAGCTCTTTCAAATTACGAATCAGTGCTCAAATATCTGAGTTTTGACATCAGAATTTTCGAGCTCAGCTCTGCTTACACAATGCTTCTGATCATTTTCGGAGCTATGTTCCTTATCAGCATCGGTTTTAAATTGGCTGATTCCACAGTAAACTCAAAATAATACCCCTTCTGATTGTGAAAATCTTTTAATTATTTAAAGAAATAATAAAATATACTTGCAATCTGTTTATTTATATTATATAATACAAGGGTAAATTACATAAGGAGGCAAACTTATGAATAATAAAATCTCAAGGAAGGTTATTTCCTGCATTCTTGCAGTGGTAATGCTCTTCGGCATTTCTGCAACAGCATTTGCCGCAGAAGACAGCGATTACGATTATCCTGTTATCGTTATCAACGGCATTGCTAACAACCCCTTATACTCAAACCCCGGCACAACAGGTGCCAGCCAGGTATTCCCTCCCTCAGACCTTACAATGACAGCAATGACTGCTCAGATGTTTGTTGACGGTATCGTTGCTCTTGCATCAGGTGAATACGAGGAAGTTATGAATTTCTTCGTAGGTGCTCAGGTTTACGGAATGCTTGAATCAATTCAGCTCAATCCCGACGGAACTTCAATGAGTGAAAACCTCGGTCCCATCATCTATGACCATTCTCTTTCATACTACTACACAGATACAGAACGCTTCGATACAATCGCTGGTTCAATCGGTATCGGTATGTGTGACAGAATCGGTGCGGAAAACGTTTATGTCTACAACTACGACTGGCGTCTTGATCCCATCGAAAGCGCACATGGTCTTCATGAATTCATCCAGACTGTAAAGGCTAACTCACGCAGAGAAAAAGTTTCACTCATCTCTGAAGGTTACGGTTCATCAGTTGCAACTGCTTACCTTGCAGAACATTATGAAGATGCAACAGCTGATGTTGATAACTTTGTAACAGTTAACTCTGCTGCTATGGGTACATCACTTATCGGTGACATCTTCACAGGCAGACTTATCCGTCAGTACAATGAACTTCAGAATGCATCAAGCGCATTCATCCGTTACGTAAATGACTTCTCAGACAACCCCGTAACATGGTTCGCAGCATGGCTTACACAGTACATTCTTAACAAGAACTGGGAAATTCAGGATTTCGTTGCACAGAACATCACAATGATGGGTCATGTTACAGATCCTCTCTACGATAAGTATCTCAGAGATATGCTTAAGAATTTCACAGGTCTCTGGGCAATGGTTCCTGTTGAATACTACGAAGAAGCAATAGACTTCATGTTCATGAGCGATGAATCAACATCAGGCGACTTCAACAGTGACTTCCAGGAAAGAATCCAGGCTTACAAGAACATTCAGTACAGCGCTGCTGAAATCCTTAATAAGGCTAAGTCAGAAGGTATCAATGTAAACGTTGTTTCATGTTGGGATCTCCAGCTTGTTCCCATCGGTGACAACAAGGCATCAGATGAAGAACTCTTCGGTCTTTCAGCACAGAGTGACGGACTCATCGATACATACTTCTCAAGCTTCGGTTGCTACACAATTCCTCTTAACGATGTAGGTGCTGCAGCACAGAACAAGGATCAGAGAAACACAGAAGGTGAATGTGAAAACCATAACCACCTTAACGCTGTTTATGATACACTCAATCCCGAAGGAAGCCTTGGCGCTATCTGTCATTACCTTGACGCTTCAACATGTGCTCTTCCTGATAACACATGGTTCATCAGAGACATGAAGTTCGGTACATTTGATACAAGAAGCAACTCAATGGATTTCCTCTTTGACCTTGTAACTGCAGACAAGACTCTCACTGTTTACTCAGGCAACGGTCGTTACAAGCAGTTCATGTCATGCAACAGATATGTAGACCCCGTATACATCAAAGACCTTGGTTGGAATGAAGTGCCCGGCACATACCTTCTCGGTGACGTTAACCTTGACGGTAAAGTAAATGCAGCAGACGCAAGACTTGCTCTTCGTATCTCTGCAAGACTTGAAAGATATCCCGATGCCGGTGAAGTTGCATTCGTAAATAACGATGTAAACGGCGACGGCGTACTCACATCTGCAGATGCTCGTATCATCCTCAGAGTTTCAGCAGGTCTCGCATCATTTGATGATTACAAAAACACAAGTGATCTGTAAATAATAAATAAGCATAACCACTACAGAAATGTAGTGGTTATTTTTTTGCCCTGTAACACTCATCTCCATGAATGCATAATATGCAGTGTAAACACAAGGAAAGGAGGTAAGACAATGAACTTTCTCTGCAATAACAATTCATGGATTATCATTCTCATAATCATCATCCTCTTCTGCAACAATGACAGTTTCTTCGGCAACTCATGCGGTAATAACTCATGCAGAAACAACTCATGCGGTTGCAACGACGGCTGTGGCTGCTGCGGTTAACAGCGTATAAAATAATATAGGAATAAAACAAGTCCGTTGTGAAGCCTCACAGCGGACGATTTTTATAAACAATAACTTATCGCTACGCTCAAATGGAAAGTTGAGAATGGAAAATGGAAAGTTTCGGAAGTGCTTCGCACTTGATTCCGCTTCGCTCTATTCATTTTCAACTTTCAATTTTCAATTTTCCACTACAATAATTTAGTGGCGTAAAGCCACATAAATTATTGTTTACCTTACATCAAAAAACGGAGTCGGTTGCCCGACTCCGTAAATTTTAAGTTTTTATCAATAACCTAAATTTCTGTTGATTGTCTTGATTGAAGCCTTCTTTACCCAGCCTTCAATCATTGACTTTCTTACGATTGCATCTTCACCAAACTGCTTTTCAAATTCAGTCTGTTCTTCTTCCCAATCTGCAGAGATGAGAGTATCAAGAATTGTATCGTACCATACAGGATTTTCATTCTGGTTTACAAAATACATTACATGGTAACCGTATTCTGTTTCGATGATACCTGTTGAACCGGGAACTCTTTCAGTACCTGCGAATTCGCCTTCTGCAAATACCCAGTCTTCAAAGTTAGCAACGTACTGACCGTTGTTTTCCATGTTTTCGATAAGACCGCCTGCAGATGCTGAACCTGTGTCATCAGTAAGCTTGCTTGCAAGTTCACCGAAGTATTCTTCATCAGCCTTACCGCTGTTGTTTTCTTCGATATACTTATTGTAATCTGCAAGGATTGATTCAGCTTCGCTCTTGCATTCTGCCTTTGCTGTATCAGCAACAGCTGTATCTTCACCTGTTACGTCTTCACCGCTTACGGCTTCTGCTGTAGTTGTTTCAGGGAACTGAACAAGGATATGACGAACTGATGCGGGAGTTGTTTCATCCTGATAAGGAATGCCTGTTGAATAGAAGATGTAAACTGATTTTGCATCATCGCTTACGTAATAGTTCATATCACCGGGCTGTCTGATGTAGTTGCCGTTTGCATCTGTTTCATAAAGCCAGTCAGCAGCTTTTCCACTTACATTAGCCTTGATTGTTTCCTTGTCAATCTTCTGCATAAGAGTTGAAATATCCTGGCTGTATGTTTCATAATCTTCGCTGTCTTTGTCTACACGGTCAAGAACAGCCTGTTTGAAAGTATCCTCATTGTAGTTCTTTGTGGATTTAACTTTCTCGATGAATGCTGCAGCTTCTTTTTCTTCTGCATAAGTTGTTGTTGTTACAACTGATGATTCATCTTCACCAAGTGAGCTTGTTGTTTCAGCTTCGCTCTCGATGTCGATTGTGTACCATCTGAATGATACAACGTCATAAGCTGACTTATCTTTGCTGTATTCAGCATTGACATCGTCTTTTGAGTAATTAGTCTTGAGTTCATCCTGTCTTGCTTCCTGATAGAGAGCAACGATCTGCTGTTCAACAAGAACCTGTCTGTAAAGCTTTTCTGTTACGCCTTTACCGTAATAAAGAGTGAGGAAGCTTGAAACTGAATAGTTGCCACGGCTTGATGAAAGACTTTCAATTGCTGTATCAATTTCTTTCTGTGCTTCTTCAGTCATTTCAATGCCTGCTTCAACAGCAGCGTTGTAATATCTCTTTACCTTAGCCATGTATTCGATAGACTGAGTAAGGAACTGTTCATCCCATGAAATCTCGTTGCCGTCAGCATCCTTAGTTGTCTGATCAGCGGGTGAAAGGCTTATATCATAACCTGTAAGCATCTTACCTGTGCCTTCACCGTAATTTGACTCATATGTAGATGCTGTCTGATATACATTGTTGAACATCTGCATGTAGTAAACTGAGAGTTCGCTCATGGAATATGCTTTGCCGTCGATTTCAACAGCCTTGAGGACTCTCTGAGGTACACCAAAGAAACTGAGAGAACCTGCAAGGATTGCCACAACAACAACTGCTGCGATAAGACCTTTTACAACTTTGCCTAAAAATGACTTTGCACCGTTGTGAGCATTTGATTTTTTTGCATTCTGTTTAGCCTGTTTGGCTATTCTTTCTTTTCTTTCCTGACGATACGCGTCAAGAGATTCTTTTTCATTCTTGTCCATAAAAATAAACACCTTTCAACAAGTTTGATTATCTTTTATTTTACTATATTTTAATAAAATATACAAGTCTTTTCGCCAATATTGTAAAAAAATCAATATCCGTACTGGGTTGCAGCCAGGTTTGCAACATACTCTACAACTTCAGCGATAACGTCATCATTGATAACAGCCTTGGATTTGCCTCTTTCGATTGCATCTTCTTCAAAAGCTCTTGCTTCATTTGTGATCAATGAATTGAGGATTGTATCAAACCATACTGCATTTTCAGCTTTCTTTTCAAAGAAAAGAATGTAATAACAACCGTCACCTTCAACAAGTGCATAGTCGCCTGTTTTTCTTTCTGCAGCAAAAGCCCATGATTCAACAGAATCATCTTCTGCGCCGTCATTTTTCAGTGCTTCAAATCTGTCACCGTATACGAGTTCATCATCACCGTTATTGTATTCAACAACAAGATCTGTGAAACTTTCAACTGACTTGTCTGTTTCTTCAAATTTCTTAAGAATTGTTTCAGCCGCAGCTTTTGCTTCGATCTTAAGCTCTTTTTCAGTCTTTATAGAAGCATCTGTGCTTACATCAACCTGAATATAAAGAACATCAACGGGGATTGTTTCATCTCTGTGAGGAGCATTGTTGACATAGAAAACATAAATCTTGCTGTCATCTGCAGTTGTTGTCACAGCACCTGTTCCGTTTGTGTATGTGCCGTCTTCGTTTTCTGCAAACATCCATTCAATAGCTTCTGTTACGAATTTTCCGCTTTCAAGATCTGATTTACTGTGACCTTTAAGCTTGTTGGGGATTGCTTCTGAATCACCTGTAACACTCTTGATTGCTTCTTCAAATGTCTTGCCGCCGTTTACCTGAGCAACAATTGCATCAGCATCAGCCTGAGCTGTTTCTTCTGAAGCATCAAAATACCAGTATGAAACATCTGTCAGATCATATGCAAACTTATCATCTGCATATTCTGCCTCGATTTTTTCTGCGCCCTTGTCGCCTTTATACTGTTCTTCGATTGCGAGCATCTTTTCTTCATAATATTTCTGAGCAATTATACTCTTTTCAACAATCACTTTGAACATATCAAGAGTAAAGCCTTTGCAGAAAGCCTCATCAAGATATTCATCAGCCGTCATACTTGCAGACTCTGCTGTCAATGTGATGTTTGACAACTGTTCATCAATCTGAGCCTGAATCTCATCTGTAACAGTGTATCCGTTTGCAAGAGCATCCGCATACAGTGTGTTTGTAAGAATAAGCTGATCAACTGTAAGATCCTTAAGCTCTTCTTCTGCATAGCCGTAATATGAATTATAGCTGTAATAATACATATAAGCCTGATAGAACTCAGCTGCAGAGCTGTCAATTTCATCGACAGTAAGAGCTGTCTGTTCAAGATCAATTTTTGCGGGTATTGACTTGACAAATGCAACTACCATCAAAACAACAACAAGTGCAATTATTGTGCCAAGCAACCCGATTACAATTTTCAAACCTGTTCTTTTTTTCTTTTTCTTTACAGGCTCAGTAACTTCTGCAGTTTCAGCAATGGTTTCTTCAGCATCAGATACGTCTTCAGCATCAGTTACATCTTCAGCTTCGATTTCTGCATCTGCAGTTTCAACAGTTTCTGCTGTTTCAACAGTTTCTGCTGTTTCAACAGTTTCTGCTGTTTCTACAACTGCTTCAGCTTCATTTTCCTGAATTTCTGTGTTTTCAGCAACCTCATCTTCAGAATCAAGAGGCTTTGAATTTACATTATTTTCATCCATCAGATAGCACCTTCCGTTTAAGTATTATACTTATCCATAATATAGTATTGTACCACAAAACTATATATGTTACAAGTATTTTTACTTATTTTGTCAATATTTTGCCTGTATACATTATATAAAAAAATACTTGAAACTTCCTTTAAAAAATGCCACCCTTTCGGGTGGCATAATTATCTGATATGAAAGATTATGCTTCGGGAGCGAGAATCTTATTGAGAAGCTGTGTGAAGAAATCGGGTTCAGCTTCCTTTGAAGTGAGACCTGTGCAAGCAAGAGCATCATTGAGTTCTTTTGTGATAGCTGCTGCTTCATCTGCTGAATTTTCGTTAAGAAGAGTTTCGTTGAGCATTGCTGCTGCCTTTTCGTAAACGGGCTTAACAGTATCAATCTGATCCTGTGTGTAAAGTCCTTCTTCGTTAGCGATAACTGATTCAGCCTGATCCATGAGCCAGCCTTCTCTTGTAAGGTTTCTTGTTACACGACCATAGTTGAACTGGGGGAATGCTGCAGATGAATCAACATCTGTGATGTTGCCGACAAGGATCTGACCAAGGAGTTTAAGGATAACGTCGTTTCTGCCAACTTCGTGATGCTGATTATCAAAGAACCATGTTGTTTCGGGGAATGCACAAGTTGAGATGTCAAGTTCGCCGTCGGGTGAAGGCATAACTGCGTTTTCATACTTAGCACCGGGAACAACGTAGCTTGCACCGAGAGATGCTGAGCTGATATTGATGATACCGTCTGAGTTAGTTGTTGCAGATGAACCTGCAATACCGAAGAAGTTGTATTCACCATCTGTGAACTGGAGACCGTATGCTGCAACTGAATATGTAACAACACCATAGTTGTCCTTAACATAGTTAAGGTTGTCGATAAGGTTCATTCTTGCATTCTGGAACCAGTCTGTTTCCTTACGGAGAGCTGCATATTCCTCGCCTACAAGGTATCTGTCTGCAAGACCTTCGTATCTTTCCTTAGTAACCATTGCCCAGAACTGAGGACAGTTAACGAACATTGTATCAAGGAGACCTTCAATAGCACCTGAAAGGATTGCATAAAGAGCGGGCTTGGGAATTATCTTGAGGAGAATCTTGATAAGGCCGCCCATGTAGGGTTCCATACCGTTTGCTTCAACGATGAGATCAATGTATTCATCGTAAAGGAATTCGTCTGCAAGGTTCCATTCTCTTGCAAAGAAGTCTGAGAAGAGATCTGTACCGTTAAGACATGCAACGATGTTGATGATCTTGTTGATATCTGAGAAATCACCGTTGTATTCTTCCTGAACGAGCTGAAGGTAAGATGTCATGATTGTACCGCCAAGGCTGATGGGAACAAGGTTAACCTTTTCGCAACCTGTCTGTTCTTTAACCATAGCGATGAAATCTTTAAGTTCTCTTGCTGAATCGTGGGGATTAGCGATGAGCTGGAATGTTGAAAGATAGATGTAATCTTCAGCATTGTATGAAGGATCTGCTGCGCCGTACTTAGCATCCATAGCTTCTACAACAGGTTCCATGGGGAACATTCTGTAGAACCAGCCGTGATCATCTTCATCATACTGTGAAAGAGCATAAGGATATCTTGTAAGGATAAGATCTTCCTTAGCTGTACCGTCTTTGTTTGATGCCTGGATGTAGAAAAGATCTGAAATTACATCATGAACAGCATCCTGAAGACCGGGGTCAGCTGTCTGTGTGCCGATTGACTTAAGGAGAGGCCATGCAAGCTTTGTGATAACGGGACCTGCAATTGCATCTGTGTCAAGAAGAACAAGACCACCACTTACTGTTGAGCCGTCTTCTTTAACATAAGTTGAATCTGACTGGCCGATACCGGGGAGAATGATTGTAGCAACTTTTTCATCACTGCCTGTTGCAGCTGTGATGAGCTGATTTGTGTAATCAACTGTAGCATCTTCTTCTGCGAATGCAACAACGCCTACAGCGCTGAATGTCATAAGCACAGCAAGTAAAATGCTGATAACTTTTTTGAATTTCTTCATTACGTATACCTCCATTAGTGGTTTTAATACGCAATAACTATACCATAATGAACCATATTTTTCAAGCAATTTTTATATATTTTCAATATTTATCTTTATTTTATATAATAAAATCACCAATAATCAACATCAATCGGTTTTTTGTTGAATTGATAAACAATAATTTATCGGTATATTTGCAGTGTTTATAATTAAACTTGTAGGGGCGTTGTCCTCAACGCCCCTACAAGATACCATTTAATTTGTTTGATAAATTATTGTTTATAAAACTAAAAAAGGTGCCCGTTTCCGGACACCTGATTTATTAGTTGTTATCAAACAAGCTCGATGATGCACATTTCTGCTGCATCGCCACGACGGGGGCCTGTTTTGATTATACGGCAATAACCGCCTTTGACCTCATTGTACTTGGGAGCTATTTCGTCAAACAGCTTCTTAACTACATCTTCCTTTGTGACATAAGCCATAGCCTGTCTGTAGTTATGAAGATTGTTCACTTTTGCAAGAGTGATCATTTTTTCTGTCATTGAACGAACGTCTTTAGCTCTTGTAACGGTGGTCTCGATTTTGCCATTTTCCAAAAGGTAAGTTACCATTGCTCTGAGCATTGCTTTTCTTGAATCAGTAGCTCTGCCGAGTTTTCTGGTTCCGGGCATTAATATCTCTCCTTTACCGTTAGTTTGGTATAAAATCTGATTTATTCGTCATCTCGACGAAGAGAAAGTCCAAGAGAATTGAGTTTAGCGATAACCTCATCAAGAGACTTGCGTCCAAGGTTTCTTACTCTCATCATCTCTTCTTCTGACTTTGAGATCAAATCCTCTACCTTATGAATGTTCGCTCTCTTCAAGCAGTTGAATGAACGAACTGAAAGGTCAAGTTCCTCAACAGTCATCTCTAAGATCTGAGTCTTAGTATCTTCGCCTGTTTCTATCATTACCTCTGTGCTGCCTGCTTCATCAGACAGGTCAATAAAGAGGTTGAGATGCTCGTTGAGAATCTTGGCTGCCAAGGAAACCGCATCTTTTGCTGCGATTGTGCCATTGGTCCAAACCTCAAGTGAAAGCTTATCAAAGTCGGTAACGTCACCGACACGAGCATTTTCTACTTTGTAGTTTACTTTTACAACAGGAGTGTAAATTGAGTCGATTGCTATAACACCGATAACGGGATCAAGCATCTTCTTGTTACGCTCTGCTGAAACATAGCCTCTGCCAATGTCTGCTGTAAGTTCCATACGAACATGAGCATCAGAATTGAGAGTAGCTATATGCTGATCGGGATTGAGGATTTCAACCTCTGAATCAGCCTGAATATCGCCTGCAGTGATTTCACATTCACCATTGCAGTCAATATACATTGTCTTGGGTCCTGAGCCATGAATTTTCAGAATAACATTCTTTAAGTTCAGAACGATTTCTGTCACATCTTCCTTAACGCCTTCAATTGTTGAAAACTCATGAAGAACACCGTCAATGTTCACTGATGTGATAGCATATCCGGGAAGTGAAGACAAAAGAATGCGACGAAGGCTGTTGCCAAGAGTAGTACCATAACCTCTTTCAAGAGGTTCAACAATAAACTTGCCGTAGGTACCGTCCTGTGTTAAATCAACAGCGTCAATTCTGGGCTTCTCAATACCTATCATTCAAAACCCTCCTTAGATTTTGCAGTCATGCTGCTAAACTATGCAGTTTAACCGTTAATCGATTATCTTGAATAGAACTCGACGATGAGATGTTCTTCAACGGGAACTTCAATCTGTTCACGTGTGGGAAGAGCAACAATTTTTGCTGTGTTGTCATCGCCTGCTTCAAGCCATGCAGGAATTGTTCCTGTCTTCTCGAGGATAGCTTTGAACTTCTCGGAATCAAGGCTTGCCTTTTTGATTGCTACAACATCGCCTGCTTTGCAAAGGTATGAGGGAATGTCAACTCTCTTACCGTTTACAAGGAAATGGCCATGAGTAACGAGCTGTCTTGCTTCTGCACGGGAAGTTGCCCAACCGAGTGAATATACAATATTGTCAAGACGGCTTTCACAAATACGAAGTAAGTTGTCACCAGTAACACCTTCGTGACGAACTGCCATCATGAAATACTTACGGAACTGGCTTTCGCTGAGACCGTAATATCTTCTTGCTGTCTGCTTAGCACGAAGCTGAAGACCATACTCTGTGAGCTTCTTGCGGCCCTGACCGTGCTGGCCGGGAGCATAGCTGCGGCGTTCAAGTGAACACTTTGAGCTGGTACATCTTTCACCCTTTAAAAAGAGCTTCTTGCCCTCTCTGCGGCATAACTTACATACCGCACCGGTATATCTTGCCATGTGTTAAAACACCTCCAGTTAATCGGTTATACACGTCTTCTTTTAGGCGGACGGCAGCCATTGTGGGGGATGGGAGTAACGTCCTTGATCATGCTTACTTCAAGACCTGCTGTCTGAAGAGCTCTGATAGCTGCTTCTCTTCCCTGACCGGGGCCCTTTACGAAAACTTCAACAGTCTTCATGCCGTGCTCGATTGCTGCCTTTGCTGCAGTTTCTGCTGCAGTCTGTGCTGCGAAGGGTGTAGATTTTCTTGAACCTCTGAAGCCCATTTCGCCTGCACTTGCCCATGAAACTGCATTACCCTGTGTATCGGTAATAGTTACGATGGTGTTGTTAAATGTAGACTGGATATGAGCTGCACCGCGTTCAATATTCTTACGCTCACGACGTTTACGAGTAACGCCTTTTTTAGCGGTTGCTTTTGCCATACTACTATTCCCTCCTTATTATTTCTTCTTGTTAGCGATTGTCTTCTTAGGACCTTTTCTTGTACGTGCGTTTGTCTTTGAACGCTGACCTCTTACGGGCAGGTTCTTTCTGTGACGAACACCACGGTAGCATCCTATTTCAACAAGTCTCTTGATATCAAATGCTGTTTCTCTTCTGAGGTCACCTTCTACAGTTACGTAGCGTTCGATGTACTCACGAAGCTTTGAAACGTCATCTTCGGTCAAATCCTTAACTCTTGTGTCGGGATTTATACCTGTTGCCTTAATAATGTCGCCTGCGGTTTTGCGGCCGATACCATAAATATAAGTAAGGCCGATTTCAATTCTCTTCTCTCTGGGAAGATCAACACCGGATATACGCGCCATTTGTCAGTTGCACCTCCATTACGGTATTATCAGAGCATTAGCCCTGACGCTGCTTGTGCTTGGGATTTTCACAGATAACCATTACTTTTCCCTTGCGTTTAATGATTTTGCACTTCTCGCAAATTTTCTTTACAGAAGGTCTGACTTTCATTGTATTACCTCCTTAAAAATTACCTATTTGGATCGCCATGTGATACGGCCTCTTGTAAGGTCGTAGGGCGACATATCAACAGTTACTTTATCACCGGGGAGAATTCTTATATAGTTCATTCTCAGCTTGCCGGAGATAGTAGCAACTATCTGACGGCCGTTTTCAAGCTCAACCTTGAATGTTGCATTAGGGAGAGCCTCGACCACTGTACCTTCGACTTCGATCATATCCTGCTTGGACATACTATTTGACCTCACTTTCTTCTGAGCATGAAATGTTTTTCAATGCTTTTTTCAAAGAACGATTTGTTGCTGTTTCTTCTTCGGTAAGAACATATCGGGTTTTTGCAAGGTGTAAAGGATTTTTCTTCTTCGGTCTTTCAACCGGTCTCTCCTTACCGTCGCAAACGAATACTCCTTCATCGGTGATATCTTTCACCGCAAGGAAGTAACCCTTGTCCCTGCCTGCCTTTGATATTACTACGCTTCCCTTTATAAGTTCCATGCGGCACCTCTTAATCAGGAAGAGTGAGAATCATACATTCACCGTCTTTCGTGATAGCGATTGTATGCTCGAAATGTGCTGCAAGCTTACCGTCTTTTGTAACGATAGTCCAGCCATCAGACAACTGGTTTACTTCCCATGTTCCCTGATTGATCATCGGCTCTACAGCAATAGTCATGCCCGGCAATAAACGTACTCCTCTGCCGGGAGTTCCGAAATTCGGAACCGAAGGGTCTTCATGGAGCTCTTTGCCTATACCGTGTCCGACAAAATCACGGACAACGCCGTAGCCTCGCTCCTCGCAATACATCTGCACTGCATTTGAGATATCACCGATTCTGTTGCCAGCGACAGCCTGTTTAAGTCCCACATAAAGGGATTCACGGGTCGTGTCGATCAGCCGCTTTGCTTCATCAGAAATTTCTCCGACTGCAAATGTGGCAGCATTATCGCCGTGATAACCGTTTTTCTCAGCTCCAAGGTCAATGCTGACGATGTCGCCTTCTTTAAGAATACGGTCTTTGCTCGGAATGCCATGTATTACTTCGTTGTTTATGGAAATACATGCAGTGGCAGGAAAGCCGTATAGCCCGAGAAAGTTGGGTCTTGCACCCTGACTTTCAATATACTTACGGGCTATTGTGTCAATCTCAAGAGTGGAAACTCCGGGTCTGACCGCTTCACCTGCTACCTTAAGTGCTGTTGCGGCAATTCTTCCCGCCTCACGCATCAGTTCGATTTCCCTGCGTGTCTTCAGCACTACCATGCTTAATCCTCCAATGCCTTGAAGGTAAGAGCAGTTGTATCTGCAACTTCTTCCTGACCTTCAACGATCACAAGCTTACCTGTCTTGCTGTAGTAATCCTTCAGCGGTTCGGTTTCGTTGTGATAAATCTTGAGTCTTTCAAGAACTGTTTCGGGAGCATCGTCTTTTCTCTGAACAAGTTCGCCCTTGCAAAGGTTACAAACGCCTTCAACTTCGGGTTTCTTGTATTCAAGATGATAAGATGCACCGCATGCTGCACAAACTCTTCTGCCGCCCATTCTGTTTGCAATAGCTTCGTCAGCGACTTCGATATCAATAACCTTGTCGATTACGATGCCCATTGTGTCAAGAGCTTCTGCCTGAGGAATTGTGCGGGGGAATCCGTCAAGGATAAATCCGTTGTTACAGTCATCGGCTGAAAGTCTTTCTTTTATAATACCGATAACAACCTCATCAGGAACAAGCTTACCTGCTTCGATGAACTCTTTTGCTTTGAGACCCATCTCAGTGCCGTTCTTGAGAGCTTCACGGATGATATTACCCGTTGAAATTGTGGGGATTCCGAGTTTTTCGCTTACCTTCTCTGCCTGAGTTCCTTTACCGGCTCCGGGAGCACCGAGAAAAATAATATTCATGTTATTTTCCTCCTTAGTCAAGGAATCCCTTGTAATGACGCATCATCATCTGGCTCTCGAGCTGACGAACTGTTTCAAGTGCAACACCTACAAGGATGATGATTGATGTACCACCGAGTGAGATTGAAACACCTGTTGTTCCGTCTGTGCCAACCTGATTTGCCCATGTACAGATCAGGCTTGTGATCTGTGAATAGAGAATCGGGAAGAGAGCAACAACGCTGAGAAGAAGTGCGCCGAGAAGAACTATCTTCGAAATTACTCTTGCGATATAATCTGAAGTGGGACGACCTGTACGAACGCCGGGGATTGTACCGCTGTTCTTTGCAAGGTTGTTTGCCATTTCAATGGGATTATACTGGATTGAAGAGTAGAAATATGCGAAGAAGATGATAAGAACAAAGTAAATTATTGAGTAAGCCCAATGTTCTGTTGTGAATACCTTGAAGAAAGTATTCCAGCCTGACTCTGCATCAACATTTACAAACATCTGTATTGTTGAAGGAAGAGAGAGGATTGAGCTTGCGAAGATAACGGGGAGAACACCTGACATATTAACCTTGATGGGAATATTTGAGCTCTGTCCGCCGTACATCTTTCTGCCTACAACACGCTTTGAATACTGCACAGGAATTCTGCGTTCTGCGTTGTCCATCCATACGATGAAAACAACGAGAAGGAGAAGGCTTACAACTGCAATGGGAACAAGTGCGTAATAAATACCACCGAATGTCATGTAGCCGTAAATCTGTGTTGCGTACTGAGGAATTCTTGAAACGATACCGGCAAAAAGGATAATTGAAATACCGTTGCCGATACCCTTGTCGTTAATCTGTTCACCGAGCCACATTGTTACTGCAGTACCGGCTGTCAGAATAAGGATAATTGCAATTGCCTGGAAAACTTCACCGAAAGTGCTGCTTGTTGCTGTAAGAGCATCTCTGCTGCGAAGGAATACATAATATGCAGTACCCTGGAGAATACCAAGAGCTACTGTTGTATATCTTGTAATCTTTGCAATCTTCTTTCTGCCCTCTTCACCCTCTTTTGAAAGTCTTTCAAGAGCGGGGATAGCAACTGTAAGAAGCTGAATAATGATCGATGAGTTAATGTACGGTGTGATCGACAATGCGAAGATCGTACCGAAGTTGAAAGCATCACCTGACATCATGTTGATGTAATCAAGGAATGTTGCAGTTGTTGTTGTGTTTGATCCGAGGATACCGCCTTCACCTATGTTAAGGAAAGGTACGGGGATTGCTGCACCAAGTCTGCAAATCAAAATGATTAATGCTGTGAAGAGAATTTTCTTTCTCAGCTCAGGTATTCTCCAGGCGTTTTTAATCGTCTGAATCATTTAACACACTCTCCTAACTTTTTCGGATTAACCGAATCAGATCATGTGGTGTAATTAAAGAACTTCTGCTGTACCGCCGGCTGCTTCGATCTTTGCCTTTGCGCCTGCGGAGAAAGCGTTAGCTTTAATTGTGAGTTTCTTTGTGATTTCGCCGTTACCCAGAACTTTAACACCATCAAGTTCGTCTTTGATAAGACCTGCACTCTTGAGAGCTTCGATATCAACGATTGCGCCTTCTTCGAACTTCTCATCGATTGCTGATACATTTACGATAGCAATTTCTTTTGCGAAGATGTTGTTGAAGCCTCTCTTGGGTATACGTCTCTGAAGGGGCATCTGACCGCCTTCAAATCCCGGACGGGGACCTGAACCGGCACGAGCTTTCTGACCCTTGTGACCTTTACCGGCTGTTTTACCCTGGCCTGAAGCAGGACCACGGCCTACACGCTTTGAAGGTCTGTTTGAACCTGCAGCAGGTGCTAACTCATGTAATCTCATTAGTTTGACCCATCCTTTCTTTAAGCTTCGGTTACTTCGATAAGATGAGAAACCTTCTTGATCTTACCGAGAGTCTGAGGATTGTTAGGCTGAACAACCTCATCACCGATTTTACGAAGACCGAGTGCATAAACGGTAGCAATCTGATCTTTCTTGCTGCCTATAAGGCTTTTAACAAGTTTAACTTTTACGTCTGCCATACCGTCCACTCCTTAACCTATAACTTCTTTAACTGTTTTGCCCCTTGTTGCTGCAACAGTTTCAACAGCACGAAGCTGTGAAAGACCGTTGATTGTAGCTCTTACTACGTTGCAGGGGTTATTTGAACGAAGAGCCTTTGTACGGATATCCTTGATACCAACCATTTCAACAACTGCACGGACGGGACCACCTGCGATAACGCCGGTACCGGGTGCTGCGGGCTTGAGAAGTACAACGCCTGCGCCGAACTTACCCATAACCTCGTGAGAAATTGTTGTACCTCTGAGGGGTACTGTAATAAGATTCTTCTTTGCGTCCTCGATACCCTTACGGATTGCATCGGGTACTTCACCGGACTTACCGAGACCGAAGCCGATTGTGCCGTTCTGATCTCCGACTACTACGAGAGCGGAGAACTTCATAATACGACCACCCTTAACAGTCTTTGATACACGGTTAATAGCTACGACTCTTTCCTGAAGCTCTTCTCTTTCCTGTGTTTCAAACTTAGCCAAAAGTATTTCCTCCCTTTCGTTAGAAATCAAGTCCGCCCTCACGAGCGCCTTCGGCCAAGTTTGCTACACGGCCGTGATAAATGTATCCGCCACGGTCAAAAACGCATTCTTTGATGCCTTTTTCAGCCGCACGTTCTGCGATTTTCTTACCTACTGCCTTAGCAGCGTCAATGTTGCCGCCGTATTCTGTGAAATCCTTTTCAACAGAAGAAGCTGCTGCAAGAGTTACACCCTTATCGTCATCAATAAGCTGAGCGTAAATGTGCTTAAGGGAGCGGAATACATTGAGGCGAGGACACTCTGCTGTGCCGTAAACCTTGCCGCGAACTCTTTTATGACGCTGAATTCGTGCCTGTTTTGTATCAGGTCTCTTTACCATGTTATATTCACTCCTTTATTATTTACCCTTACCAGCTTTACCTTCCTTGCGTCTTACATGCTCATCAGAGTATCTGATACCCTTGCCCTTGTAAGGTTCGGGAGGACGAACGCCTCTGATTTCAGCTGCAATCTGACCAACCATCTGTTTGTCAGCGCCGGAAACTACTATCTGGTTAGGTGAGGGACATGTGATTGTGATTCCTTCGGGAGCAGCTATTGTAACTGTGTGTGAATAACCAACTGAAAGAACTACATCCTTACCCTGCATGCTTGCACGGTAACCGATACCAACGATATCAAGTGTCTTTGAGTAACCGTTGCTTACACCCTCAACCATGTTAGCGATGAGTGTACGTGTGAGACCGTGAAGTGATCTGTTTTCTTTTTCATCGTTGGGACGAGTAACGTTGATAACGTCGCCGTCCTTAGCGATTGTCATATTGCTGTTAAATGTTCCGGAAAGAGTACCCTTGGGACCTTTGACTGTTACTGCGCTACCGTCGATAGTAACTTCAACACCAGCCGGAACTGTAATGGGCTTTCTGCCTATACGTGACATCCCGTTGTACCTCCTTACCAGATGTATGCAAGAACTTCGCCGCCAACGTTAGCTTTACGAGCGTTCTTGTCAGTCATAATACCCTTGTTTGTTGAGATGATTGCGATGCCGAGACCATTGATAACTCTGGGCATATTCTCAACGTCTGTGTAGATACGCAGGCCGGGCTTTGAAACTCTGCGTATACCCATAATTGAGGGAGCTTTGTTGGGGCCATACTTGAGAGCGATCTCAATCATGCCCTGCTTGTTGTCCTCAATTACCTTGAAACTCTTTACATAACCTTCATCAACGAGAATCTGAGCAATAGCCTTCTTAACGTTTGATGCAGGAACTGTTACTGTGTCATGCTTAGCAGAAACAGCGTTTCTGATTCTGGTGAGCATATCAGCAACTGAATCGGTAATCTGCATTGCTTCTTCCTCCTTACCAGCTTGCTTTCTTTACTCCGGGGATCTGACCTGCATGAGCCAGTTCTCTGAAGCATATACGACATACACCGTACTTACGGAGATAAGCGTGGGGTCTGCCGCAAATTTTACATCTGTTGTGCTGTCTTGTTGAATACTTAGCAGGAGCTGCTGCTCTTACTTTCTGTGATGTCTTTGCCATTTAAACCCCTCCTTACTTTGCGAACGGTGCGCCCATTAAGCTTAAAAGCTCACGAGCTTCTTCGTCTGTGGGTGCTGTAGTAACGATACAGATATCCATACCACGCACTTTGTCAATTTTATCGTACTCGATTTCGGGGAAGATAAGCTGTTCTCTGATACCCATTGAATAGTTACCTCTTCCGTCGAATGAGTTGGGATTGATACCTCTGAAGTCACGAACTCTGGGAAGTGCGAGATTGAAGAATCTGTCAAGGAATTCATACATCTTCTCGCCTCTGAGTGTAACTTTAACACCGTTAGGCATACCTTCACGAAGCTTGAAGTTAGCAACTGACTTCTTAGCGTTACAAACTACAGCTTTCTGACCTGTGATAAGACCAAGGTCACGGATAACTGCGTCGATAGCCTTAGGATTTTCTCTTGCTTCACCGCATCCTACGTTGATAATAACCTTATCAATCTTAGGAATCTGCATAACGCACTTGTAACTGAATTTCTTCATAAGTGCGGGAGCAAATTCTGCTTTATACATTTCTCTAAGTCTTGCCATTGTTTTGCTCCTCCTTATTATTCAAACTTAGCGCCGCAATCGGCTTTCTTACAAACACGGACTTTCTTGCCCTTGTCATCGATCATGTGGCCAACTCTTGTGGGTCTGCCGCACTTGGGGCAAACGAGCTGAACCTTGTCAGCATAAAGAGCGCTTTCAGCCTTGATGATGCCGCCTGCTTCGCCCATCTTACGAGGCTTAACATGCTTTGAAACGATGTTTACGCCTTCAACGATGACCTTGCCTTCTGAAGGGCTTACCTGAAGTACTTTGCCCTGCTTGCCGCGGTCTTTACCGTTGATAACTACAACCTTATCGCCGGTCTTTACATGTACTTTACTCATTATCTTACCTCCCGATTACAGAACCTCAGGAGCAAGGCTGAGGATCTTTGAATAATCATGATCTCTGAGCTCTCTTGCTACAGGTCCAAAGATTCGTGTACCCTTCGGGTTCTTATCTTCTTTAATGATTACGGCTGCATTTTCGTCGAAACGAATGTATGTGCCGTCTTCACGGCGAACGCCCTTAGCTGAACGGACAACTACGGCCTTAACTACATCGCCTTTTTTTACAACGCCGCCGGGCGTAGCTTTCTTAACAGAAGCTACAATAACATCGCCGATATTGGCGTATCTTCTGCCGGTACCACCGAGAACACGGATGCACATGATTTCCTTAGCACCTGTGTTGTCAGCAACCTTGAGAAGTGTCTGCTGCTGTACCATGGGTAGTCCTCCTTATTTAGCTTTCTCGATGATTTCAACAACGCGCCATCTCTTGTCTTTTGAAAGAGGACGTGTTTCCATCACCTTAACACGGTCACCGATACCACACTCGTTAAGTTCATCATGAGCCTTAAGCTTGATAGTGCGGTTAACGATCTTCTTATAAAGCGGGTGTCTTACACGGTCTTTAACTGAAACGACAACAGTTTTGTCCATCTTGTCGCTTGTTACCATGCCGACACGAGTTTTTCTTAAATTTCTGTCCATTACCGATATCCTCCTTATCAAGCATCTTTGCCGTGGAGTTCAACATCACGCTGAACAGTAAGGATTCTTGCGATATCCTTTTTAACGGCACTGATACGTGTGGGGTTTTCGAGCTGGTTGATGGCCTGCTGGAAGCGCAGCTTGAAAAGCTCGTCCTTCAGCTCAAGAAGCTTAGCATCCAACTCCTGGGCGGACATTTTTCTGATTTCACTGGCTTTCATTACTGCTCACCACCCTGTTCTTCCTTAGTTACAAACTTACACTTGATGGGAAGTTTGTTTGCAGCGAGACGCATAGCTTCACGAGCTACTTCTTCGCTTACACCGGCAACTTCAAACATAACTCTGCCGGGTTTAACAACTGCTACCCAATATTCCGGAGAACCTTTACCTGAACCCATTCGAGTTTCAGCAGGCTTCTCTGTGATCGGCTTATCGGGGAATATTTTGATCCAAACCTTACCGCCTCTTTTTGTGTATCTTGTCATAGCGATACGGGCAGCTTCAATCTGGTTTGATGTGATCCAAGCGGGCTCAAGTGCTACAAGACCGAAGTCACCGTAGTTAACTTTGTTACCACGCATTGCCTTACCTGTAAGGCGGCCTCTCTGTACTCTGCGGTATTTAACGCGCTTAGGAAGTAACATTATTAAGCCCTCTCTTTCTTATCTCTTCTTGAGCCTACTCTGCGTGTGTCACGAAGAACTTCACCGCGGTAGAGCCATACTTTAACGCCTATACGGCCGTAAGTTGTGTGTGCTTCTGCGAAACCGTAGTCGATGTCAGCACGAATTGTCTGAAGAGGAATTGTGCCTTCATGGTATGTTTCGCTACGTGCGATTTCTGCGCCGCCAAGTCTACCGCTAACCTGAGTCTTGATACCCTTAGCACCAAGTTTCATTGTTCTGCCGATAGCCTGTTTGAGTGCACGACGGAAAGATACACGTCTTTCAAGCTGAGCTGCGATGTTTTCAGCAACAAGCTGAGCATTTGCATCGGGCTGCTTGATTTCGATGATGTTGATGAAAACTTCCTTGTCACCACCGAGAAGCTCTTTGCACTTTGCCTTGAGCTTTTCGATTTCTGCGCCGCCTCTGCCGATAACCATGCCGGGCTTAGCACAGTGGATGTTTACACGAACTCTCTTGGGATCTCTTTCGATCTCAACTTTGGGTACACCTGCGGGTGCAAGTGCCTTGAGGAGATACTCACGGAGATTGTAGTCGTCAACAAGGTTTGAACCGAAGTCCTTCTTGTCAGCGAACCAACGGGATTCCCAATCTTTGATTACGCCGATTCTTAAACCGGTAGGATTAATTTTCTGTCCCATTTAATTTGTCCTCCTCCCCGATTATTCTTCAGTTTCTCTCAGAACAAGGTTGATGTGCGATGTCTTCTTGTTGATTCTGTACGCACGGCCCTTTGATCTGGGTCTGATTCTCTTAAGTGTAGGACCCTGACATACGCTGCATTCTGCAACATAAAGTCTTGAAACGTCCATATCATAGTTGTTTTCAGCATTAGCCATAGCTGATTTGAGAAGCTTTGCAAGGGGTTCACACGCAGCCTTGGGTGTGTACTTAAGGATTGCCATAGCTTCATCAGCGGGCTTGTTTCTGATAAGGTCGAGAACTATCTGAACCTTACGAGGTGCGATACGCACGAAAGTCGCTTTTGCTCTTGCTTCCATTATTTCCACTCCTTTGACTTACTTTTTACCATTGTTTGAGGTCTTTGAACCTGCATGGCCTCTGAATGTTCTTGTAGGAGCAAATTCACCGAGCTTGTGACCTACCATATCTTCGGTAACATATACGGGAACATGCTTTCTGCCGTCATGAACAGCAAATGTATGACCTACAAAATCCGGGAAAATTGTAGAGCTTCTGCTCCATGTCTTAAGAACTATTTTTTCTCCGGCTTCGTTCATCTTTTCAACTCTTGCGAGCAGCTTGGGCTGCACGTAAGGTCCTTTTTTAATACTTCTACCCATTATTAATAGCTCCTTTCCCGATTATTTGTCGTTACGGCGCTTCACGATAAGCTTATCGGAACGCTTGAATTTCTTACGAGTCTTGTAACCAAGAGCGGGTTTACCCCAAGGAGTTACAGGACCGGGACGACCGATGGGTGACTTACCTTCACCACCACCGTGAGGATGGTCGCAGGGGTTCATAACTGAACCGCGGACTGTGGGACGGATACCCATGTGACGTGTACGACCAGCTTTACCGATCTTAACGTTTTCGTGGTCTGCGTTACCAACTGTACCAACAGTTGCCATACAGATTGCGGGAACGTTACGGAGTTCGCCTGAGGGAAGTCTGAGAAGAGCATAGATGCCTTCCTTAGCCATGAGCTGAGCTGCATTACCAGCTGCTCTTGCAAGCTGACCGCCTCTGCCGGGATAAAGCTCTACGTTATGAACGAAAGTACCTGTGGGGATGTTAACAAGGGGAAGTGCGTTACCAACCTTGATATCTGCATCAGGACCTGCAACAACAGTGTCGCCTACTTTAAGACCTGCGGGAGCAAGGATGTAAGACTTAACACCGTCTTCATACTCGATAAGAGCAATGTTTGCTGAACGATTGGGATCGTATTCAAGTGTTTTAACTTCTGCCTTAACACCGAACTTGTTTCTCTTGAAATCAATGATACGGTATTTCTGGCGATTTCCGCCGCCGTGATGACGAACGGTGATTCTTCCGTAGCTGTTACGGCCTGAGTGCTTCTTAAGAGGTTCAAGAAGGCTCTTTTCGGGGCCGCACTTTGAAAGTCCGGAATAATCTGTAACCGACATGTTTCTTCTGCCGTTTGTAGTCGGTTTGTAGACTTTAATAGCCATTATTTTTCACTCGCCTTTCTTGTCCGAAAACCGGACGGATTTTATGTTTCAGACAGCTTAGCGGTCGGCACCCATACATCACCGTCTGAATGTGTGATTTTTTAATGATTAGAACATGCCGTCGAAGAATTCAATTGTCTTTGAATCTTCTGTAAGAGTAACGATAGCCTTTTTCCAGTCAGCCTTGTAGCCTGTGAAACGGCCGTATGTTCTCTTGTGACCTTTAACGTTCATTGTGTTGACCTTAGCAACCTTAACTTCGAAAAGTGTTTCAACTGCTCTTGCAACATCAATTTTTGTAGCACTCTTAGCTACTTCAAAGGTATACTTCTTTTCAGCAACTTCTGCCATGCTTTCTTCTGTGATAACAGGGCGGATGATGATATCCTGTGCGATTTTCATTATGCATATACCTCCTCGATCTTAGCAACTGCGTCCTTGAGGAGAACGATCTTTGAGCAGTTAAGCATGTCGTAAACATTGAGTGTGCTTACGAGAGCAACCTTAACGCCAGCGATGTTTCTTGCACTCTTATAAACGACGTCGTCTTTTTCGGGAAGAACGATAAGTGTCTTCTTGCCAGCGTTGATAGCTGAGAGAGTCTTTGCAACTTCCTTTGTCTTAACAGCTTCAAGAGCGAATGTATCGAGAACGATAATCTCTTCAGCTGCAAACTTTGCAGAAAATGCTGACTTCATAGCAAGTCTTCTTACCTTCTTGTTGATTGAGAAGCTGTAGCTTCTGGGCTTGGGGCCGAGAGCGATACCGCCGTGATACCACTGGGGTGCTCTTGTTGAACCCTGACGAGCTCTGCCTGTACCCTTCTGTCTCCAGGGCTTCTTGCCGCCGCCGCTTACTTCTGAACGAGTAAGTGTTGACTGTGTGCCCTGACGCTGATTTGCAAGATAATTTACAACAGCGATATGCATTACGGAGGTGTTGGGCTCGATTGAGAAGATTGCATCGCTGAGAGTAAGCTCTGAAACCTGCTCGCCGGCCTTATTAACAACTTTAATATTAGCCATCTTTTATTTCCTCCTTACGCTTTCTTTGCATCTGCGATAACAACGTAACCGCCCTTAGGACCGGGGATAGCACCCTTGATAGCGATGAGGTTGTTTTCTGCATCTACCTTGACAATGTCAAGATTCTGAACTGTAACTCTTTCAGCACCGAGGTGACCTGCGAGTTTCTTTCCCTTGTAAACTCTTGAGGGGTCTGAACAAGCACCGAGTGAACCTGCGTGTCTTGCAACAGGACCTGTACCGTGAGTTTCCTTAAGTCTTGAGAAATTCCATCTCTTGATAGCACCTGCTGTTCCCTTACCTTTGCTTGTGCCTGTGACATCAACTTTGTCACCTGCTGCGAAGACATCAGCCTTAACTACTGAGCCTACTTCGAAAGCAGAAGTGTCAGCGAATCTGAACTCCTTAAGAACTTTCTGGGGTGCTACGTCAGCTTTTGCAAAGTGACCCTTGAGGGGCTTTGTAACACGCTGCTGCTTCTGAACAGCGTAGCCGAGCTGAACTGCGGCATAACCGTCTACTTCAACGGTCTTCTTCTGGACTACCGGGCAAGGACCAGCTTCAACAACTGTAACGGGAACTACTTTACCGTTAGCGTCGAAAACCTGAGTCATACCGATTTTCTTACCGATAATACCTTTTACCATGATTTTTTCCTCCTGTCAGATTATTGGTTGACACAAGTCAACTTGACCTGCGGTATATATAATTGTATATATATCCGGATTTTGTCTGCTGTAAATTACAGCTTGATTTCGATATCTACACCTGCGGGAAGTTCGAGACCGGTGAGAGCTTCAACAGTTTTGTTTGAAGGTCTGAGGATATCGATGAGTCTCTTGTGTGTACGCTGCTCAAACTGTTCACGGCTATCCTTGTACTTGTGAACAGCACGAAGGATTGTAACTACTTCCTTTTCTGTGGGAAGAGGTACGGGACCTGATACCTGAGCGCCTGTACGCTTTGCGGTTTCTACGATTCTTTCTGCTGCTTTGTCAACAAGATTGTGATCGTAGCCCTTAAGTCTAATTCTGATTTTTCCCTTAACTGCCATTTTTACGCCTCCTGATGAATTTGGCGGGCTTTGCTTGATATTTTTCATCAACGCACCCGTGTGTTTCGCGCCTCTCCGTTTTAAAAACCGGAAACACGCAGTATTTCCGGGGCTCTTGAGAAAATACCTCATCCCGATGGTAGCTTTTTTCGTGGTTAAGGCACAAAAACGCCCCGATACGGGAAGATCTCGCCCGGTTTGAAATCGGACATACTCCGTGAGAGTTTCCTGCATCAAAGTGCAGCCACATCCCACATCATCGCATGGTACATTGCGAAAAAAGGGCATAATTATGCTCTATCCTTTTCCGCATGCTCGGATATTATACAATATATATCCTTAAATTGCAATAGTTTTTTGAAAAAAAATGGCGATTTTCAGCCATTTTTTCATTTTTGTCCAATGTTACAACTCCAACAGACTTTCAATGCTCCGTTTGTGCAAAATCACAAAAAAAAGATGCCGATTTTCTACATCAGCATCTTTAATAATATTTTTAGCCTACATATGCGCCGCATGAATGGCAGAATACATCGCCTGATGATACGGGAGCACTACACTCAGGGCAAGTTTTTGTTTTTGTGTCACTGAGCATCGCATCCAGATCACCGTCAAAAACATCAAGGCCTCTTGTGTCTGCTGCATACTTTTCGTTTCCTGTTATGTCATCGAGCAGAGAATCTGTTGCCTCAAGAATATCTGCTGCAGAAACTCCGTCAACACTCATCTGAGCAATGGGAGAAAATCTTACGGGTTCTTCTGTATATTTTCTGATAAGCGGATCGGAATATGAACCAAGCTGCCCCATAAGAGCTGCAGTTTTGATCGCTGCTGCAGAATCATCACTTGAAAGACCATCAAGATTAATACCTGAAGATTTTTTCTCACCGGAAGCTGCGCCGAGAAGCTCTGCAATTCTCTCAGGAGTTACAACTTCAACAGGAACGGGACCTGACGGTGCATCGGAATCACGATCTGAATCTGTGCTGATGCCGTCATATTTATCGTCATCTGATTTCTTACCGCGCTGCACAAGAAGCGCAATGATAAGAGCAGCAAGAATCACAAACAATACAGCCGCAGCAATAAGAACAATCTGCTGCCACTCTATGCCGTCTTTTCTCTCACCGTTGTTTACCACAAGACCGCCTATTGTATAGTTTTCTGTGGGGGTCTGCACAATGATTGCCGCCGAATCTTCTTCAAGCAGATCTGAAAGTGAGCTTTCATATGAAAAAGATGAATCTTCCTCATCACCTGCAGGCTCAGCAGTTGTAAGCTGAGTGGGCAGAGTTGTGTCAGGCTGATATGTATTCTGATTGCTCTGTGTCGGTTGAGTAGCAGACGGAACCGTTCCCGTGCCGGAATTATTTATAGGATTGGTTGTTGCATTGGGATCCGTAGTAGTGTCGTTCGGAGTTTCAGTTGTCGCTGTTGTATCCTGCGGGGCTGTTGTGTTGTTGGGATTGAGATTGTTCATCATATCATTTATAAGATCCCCGAACAAGCCTCCCAGGCCTTCACCGATACTCGGAGCCGCACTGACAGACAGCTGTACACTGCAAGCGAATACAACTGCCATTGTCATTATAAGAATTCTTTTTAAGATTCTTTTCATAGAGATTCTCCTCCGTTGCGGAATTCCGTTTCCGCACAAAAAGAAAAAAATATTTTAATCGTTCCAGTATGTTATATTTCCGTAATCATTTCCGTCATCGCCGATATTATCATTTGAAAACTGCGACATCGCTCTGGGCTTGTCCACACCGGGAATTGTTGATTTATCCATCACGGCTGAATTATACTCAGTTCTTCTTGTCATAAGCACAAGAACAATTGCGCCCACAAGAATAAGAATAACTATTGCTGCGATAAACACGAGAAGTGTAAGTGTACTGCCTGAAATTCCCGAATCATTTTCATTTGTACCGTTAACAATAAGAACAGAAGGTAATTCTTCTTCCTTTGTTGTCTGAACATCATCCTGCTGCTGACCGGTATATGATTCTTCATCCGGCAGAGTCAGGTTTTCAGACATCTGTGACTGAGTAGGTCTTTCACCACCATCAATAACAGGAAGTGCAGACTGTGTTGTTGTTTCAGTATTCTGTCCCGGCAGCAACTGGTCAAACCCTTCAAGCAGAGAATCCATGCCGCCATCAAACATACCTGAAAATCCGTTGAAATATTCACCGAGCGAACCCAGATTACCTAAATCACCCAGGTCGCCGAAAATTGAGCCCTGAGTTGTTGTTTCTGCAGGAGCAGTTGTTGTGGTTGTTGTCTGCGTGTCAGGAATAAATTCCTCTTCCTCATCATCGACTATGTAAATATTATCGGCAAAGGAAACAACCGAAAACAACATACAAAGCAGCAACGCCAATATTACAGCTGTTATCCTTTTCATTACTTTCTCACTCTTCCAAATAAAATTCAAAAAAATTAATTAAAATCCTGCAAATTATATTATACAATATACTTTCAATTTCTTAATTCCAAAAAAGAATAATGAATTTGTTTTTTCTGTTATTTTCCGCCAATTCTGCATTTTTTATGCACAAAAACAATGTTTTAATCAGCACAAATGCGGGATTACGATAAAACACACCGTATCCCGCCTTTAATTATTCTTCGTTTTTATCGCTGTCGGAAGTCTTTTCTTCTTCTGACTCTTCATTGTTATGGTTGCTCTTTATTGCAACAAATGCGATACCTGCAATTGCACCTACAGCAAGCACACCTGCGATAAGATAAACATACCACTTTGAATTAAGGTCTGCATTTGTGTTTGCAGTGCCGCTCGGTTTTGTTGTCTTTTCCTGAGCATTATCATCCTGAGCCTGAGTCTGCTTCAATGTTACGGCATCAGTCTTGTCTTCCTGCAATACTGTGTTACCCACAGCCTTTACAGTTTTTGTAATATCAACATCATTTGCTTCATATGATGATGCCCACATACAAAACTCATTGATATCATATGCATCGTTGACAGGCTTGAATGTAAATGTGGCGATATTGAGTTTTCCGTCGCTGTCAAGGTCTGTTTCAACGCACTTTTCAGTAAAAATAACAGAAACAGTGCAAAGACCTTCAATACCTTCTGCTTTACCGCCTACAACCATAAATCCTGTTGTTTCAGCAGCTGTGTATTCTTCAAATGTATACATATCTTCAGAAAATCCGAGATTGAAGTCTGCAGCCTGAAGACCCAATGCATTATTTACATATACTTTAACTGTAACAAGATCTGACTGTGCATCATATGCTGATTCAATACCGATTTCGGGAGCTTCTGCAAAAGCTGTTACAGATACGGCAAAAAGCATGGCAAATGCCACAAGTAAAGATACTACTGTTTTTTTCACTCTATATTCCTCCGATGTCAAAACATATTAATAAATTACAATATTATTATAAAAAAGTCAACTGTGAAATTATACAAAAGGTCTGTCAACATTCACCACAGCATTACAATATCTGAACTTTTCCGATATAATACTGCGGACCTGCTCTTTTATTTCACTGTCTGATGCTTTTATTTCATGAGGCACAACCACATCAAAAATAAGATTTGTGTGACTGTCCCCCGGCACCATTCTGAAGTCATGGATAGTCACATTTTCGCCAAGGATTTTAACTGCCTCAGCAACATCATTTCTGACTTTTGTTGTTACTGCATTGTCTGTTTCAATGGGATCCATATGTATAACTGCCATACAGCCCAGTTCTTCTGCGAGCCTGAACTCTGCATTATCAACAACATCATGAAGTGCATAGATGTCATCATTCCCGTTGACTTCCGCATGAAGTGATACAACTACTCTGCCCGGTCCGTAATCATGAACAACAAGATCATGTATGCCGACAATTTTTTCATAGGACAGAACGATTTTTTCCACCTCATCAATAAATTCCTTTTCAGGAGGCATTCCGAGAAGCGGATTGACTGTTTCCTTGACAGAACGGATACCTGCGTAAACAATAAAGAGTGACACAAGAATACCGCACCAACCGTCTATTTTCAGTCCTGTGAAATATGAAATAACGGTAGAAACAAGAACAACAGATGTTGCGACTGTATCACCGATACAGTCAAGCGCAGTAGCTTTCATACCTGCGGAATTTATTTTTTTGCCGATTCTGTTGTTATAGATAAACATATAACCTTTTATAAGCACTGACGCTACAAGAATCACAATCGCAGCGATACTTGTATCAACTTCTGACGGATTCATTATCTTGTCAACAGATGAACCGAGAAGTTCAATACCCACAAGAATAATAATCACAGAAACGGCAAGTCCCGAAAGATATTCCAGTCTGCCGTGTCCGAAAGGATGGTCCTTGTCCGGTTTCTTTTCTGCAAGACGGAGACCTGCAAGAGTTATCACCGTTGATCCGGCATCTGAAAGATTATTGAACGCATCGGCTGTTATTGCAATCGAGTGGCTTATAACACCTGCGAAATATTTTATTCCGAACAGCACAAGATTAAGAAAAATACCCACAATACAGCACAGTGTGCCGTATGCGCTTCTGATTTTGTTCTCATCTACACCGTCTTTATTTTTTATAAATAATTTACTGAGAATCGATATCATCATCAATCACCGTTTTTTGTTTTTTCTGCTGCATTTTTTCAAACTCTTCTTTTTCGGCAATCTTCCTGCCTTCTTCATAAGTATCACGAAGAACAAACATATTACGCTTGAATCTTTCGGCATCAGGTCTTTCAAAATCGTCTGACGCAGAAAGTTCCTTTTCTTTCAACAGCGAAATAACAAGGTCGAGCGCTGTATATTTTCCGCCTTTGAAGATATCGTCCGATATTTCTTCGGGCAGCACAAATTCATGTCTTTTTGCAGAAAGTTTCAGTTCAAAGCATCTGCGTATGATATTTTTACCTTCCGCAGTAAACATATAAACCGGAGACACAAAAGGTATTTTTCTGTTGAAACGTTCAGTGATAACATAAAACTTCTTCGGCCTTGCCACAGTTTTCTGCCATTTATCAGTGCTGAAAAAGTCAAGCACCATCTTTTCGTTTTTATCAAGAGGTCTTTTAAGAGTATCACTGTCGGATTCTTCCGAAACATCAAAACCGTCCGCTTTTGCCTTTATATATCCTCTCTCCAGCAGATCAAGGAATGTCAGAATAAACATATCCGCACCGCAGACTGTCTGCCCTGATACGATATTGATGATTCTTGCAGGACTGATTTTTTCTGTTATTGCGTACTGATCCTCATATGAAGATTCAGAATGAGCTTTTTTTCTGCGCTGTTTTTCCATGTGCTTTCTGAAAAGCTTTCTGTAATTAAGGGTATAAAAAACACCGGAAGCAGCCAATGCAGCACAACAAACGCAGATAATGACCACAGCGGCAATCTCTGCTCTGTTATCATCAAGAATTACCGTAAGTGCACCTGTATCAAAAAGTGATGACGGCATTGAAAGTCCTGTTTTTATAAGTCCTGCAGCATTTTTCGCAAAGAAAACAACCTGATTATCAGACTTGTTCCCTGCAAGAGACCCTGATTCAACAATACTGAAATCTTCAGCATAACATTCCGACGGTGTCTTTACGGTAACGGTAACATTACGGCAAAGCAGATTGCTTTCTTTATTTGCAACGGTGCAATAAAAATATGCGCTGTCATTATAAAGTTTTACTGCACCTGTCTGAATATAGCGGACAGAAAAAGTCCTTGTTTCATTTTCTGAAAGAACAAACCATCTGACTGTGTATCTGTCCTCTGTTTTTTCAAGTGAATATGTACCGTTTATAACTGAAGAATCAGTAACCTGACTGCATCCGTTGCCGTCAACAGAAACAGAAACATCACGGATATCATTGAAAATCTCAAAATTATCCTGAGGAATCATAATTTCACGGACAAAACCGTCTGATTCTTTATTGAAAGTAACCGTCCACTCTTCAGTTATCAGTGCACTGCCGTCTTTTCTGAGCTCTGCAGTAAAATCAACTTTATCAACAGAATAATCAGATGCGGCAAAAGCCGTTGTCGGCATCATAATCACAGACAACAGCAACAATATAAGACAGACTGAAATTTTTTTCATATCACAAATACCTCATAACAGAATCGTGAGCTATATAACGCAAAAAAAACGACAGAGCCTGACTCTGTCGTTTAATCAGACAATCAGAAATACCACATGATTTCTTCAATAAGATCAACAATAAACGGAGAAAATACTGTTGCTGCAAGAATACCTGCAGTCAGGAAACCAAAGAATTTCAATGCTACGCCAACAAGCGCAGCTACACCTACACCCTTTGCTCTCTTAGGATATTCCTTGCTCCATGAGAGGTAAAGAATAAGTCCGATAAAAGGCTTGAAAAAGCTGATAATATTAAGTAATATTGATGATTCATCGTACGGATTAGCCTGAACGGCATTACCGGGTGCTGCAGGAACGGGCTGCACATATGTATTCACAGGATACTGTACCTGCTGAGGCTGCTGATACATAGTGGCATCAGTACCATATGCATTCTGCGTTGCATAAGTCATCTCGGGTGCAGCATAAGTCATTTCCGGTGCGACATAAGCATTGGGTTCACCGCAATTCGGGCAGAACTTTGCTGAATCAATATATTCACCGTTACATTTCTGGCATATCATAAAACGCACCTCCTGATTTTTATTTTACTAAATTTTTTATAAGCTGTCAATACATTTCTTTACACGGCAAACAGACTCTTCCACCGAATTACCGGTGCAATCGACAACAACATCAGCGTACTTATCATATAAAGGTTTTCTTTCAACAAAAGCATCTGCAAGGCTTTTTCCGTTTTTAAGAACAATGCCCCTTGTTGTGATATTTGTAACTCTTTTTTCGATTTCTGCAAAGTCAACATGCAGATAAACGATTTTTCCGCTTTTTCTGAAGTGCTCCATTGCTTTCTCGGAATAAACAGCACTTCCTCCTGTTGCGATAACGGTGTTTTCTTCATTCACAGACAGAAGTATTTCCTCTTCAAGATTCAGAAAAGCATCCGTACCGTCATTGTCAATTATATCCTGCAGAAGTCTTTTTGTTTTCTGCTGAATGATAATGTCCGTATCAACAAAAAGTTTACCTGTTGCCTTTGCAAGAAGCACACCAAGAGTGCTTTTTCCCGCACCGGGCATACCCACAAGAATAATATTATCCATTATTTATGCTCCGCAATAAATTTTTCAAGAATTTCGGCAGCTTCGCCCACAATTTCTTTGCAAGGACGTTTTCTGTAATATTCAGCAGTTCTTTTTTCGGGCACGGGACTCTTGTCATCGTTTTCGGGCAGATTCAGAAGTTCATGACACACATAAGAGCCGTTTCTTGCCTTGAATTCAAGAACAATTGACTGAATTTCCTTATACCATTCCATTTTTGTGTCGGTATCAGTGGGTGATTCATAACCGTAAAGCATGTTTGCAACAAGCACCATTCCGCTGACAGCTCCGCAGACTTCACGCAGTCTGCCGATACCGCCGCCGAAACCTGATGCCATTTTCACCATAGCTTCTTTTGACACACCTGTTTCTTCACAGAAAGCTGCAGAAACAGCCTGTGCACAGTTGAATCCTTCTTCAAAAAGTGCAATTGCAATTTCTTTTTTATTCATTTAACCATTCTCCACCGCATCAGCAACATTTTCAAGCCAATCGCCTTCAAAAAGCTCGATAAGTCCCTTGTCAACCTGATTTGCAAAATCGGGATCAATGGGAATTCTTGCAATCTGAGGAATGCCGTGTGCAGCAGCAATTCTTTCAAGGTTGCTTTCGCCGAAGATAAAGTGCTTTTTACCACACTCATTACATTCAAAATATGACATATTCTCAACAATGCCGAGAACGGGAATCTTCATCATCTTTGCCATATTAACAGCCTTTGTGACGATCATTGAAACAAGGTCCTGAGGTGAAGTTACAATGATAATACCGTCAACGGGAAGACTCTGGAATACTGTAAGGGGTACATCGCCTGTTCCGGGAGGCATATCAACAAACATGAAATCAATATCTTTCCAGATAACGTCTGACCAGAACTGTTTTACAACACCTGCAATAACGGGACCTCTCCATACAACGGGGTCTGTTTCATTTTCCATAAGAAGATTGATTGACATAATGTCAATGCCTGTTTTTGTTGTTGCGGGGAAAAGCTCTGTTTCTGTGCCAGTTACTCTTTCGTGAACTCCGAAAGACTGAGGAATTGACGGACCTGTGATATCTGCATCAAGAATTGCAGACTTGAATCCTCTTCTCTGCATTGAGACAGCCATCATTGATGTGACAAGTGACTTGCCGACACCGCCTTTACCGCTGACAACACCTATAACTTTCTTTACAGAACTTGCATCATTGAGTTTTTCTTTAGGGATACCGCCCTCACGGCTTGAACAGTTCGCTGAACATGAACCGCAATCATGTGTACATTCGCTCATATAAAAATACACTCCTAATCAATTTTTAAATACTATATAATTATAGCTTTTTTTTAATATATGTCAATAAATTATTTAAATTCAGAAAACCATATTTTTTACGACAGCACAAATATAAAAAAGCCGGCAAAAAACCGGCTTTAATTAATATCTTTTATCAGAGTGCTGACATCTCGTAAAGTTTCACAACAGCATTACCTCTTGTGACTGCACCGCCGATGAATCCGTATTCAACAATTGTGCTCACTGCCGCAACAAGACCTTTTATTATGCCAAACATGCCGGGGCAGATAACTGATGATGCACTGAAAAGTGTAAGTGCAAATGAAAATACCGAGATTTCCTCATCAGGCGCAAATGTTGTACCGTTACCTGATACAAAACCGTTTGCAGAAGCCCATGTATATGCGTCATCATTGACATCTGTAAAAGGATTTTCACTTGTTACTTCGGGTGAACCTGCAAGAGCGTAAAGTGACTTTGCAAGGTCTGCCTTTGTGAATGCATTATCCACACCGAATTCAGTTTCGGAAACACCTCTGAGAATGTTGTTCTTATGGAAATGTGCAACTGCGTTGTAAACAGTTGTGCCCTGTCTTACATCAGTATAGGGGAAAGTTGCATCGGGAAGAGCTTCAAGAATTCTGTCTGCAATGTGCTGATGGCCTTCTGCTGTAGGGTGATATGTAACACAGATTGTACCTGTTGTATCAACGAAAGTATATCCGTATTTCTTTGCACCCTCTTTCATTGGTATATTAGCCATGTCAACAATCATCTGACCGATATTGATTTTTGCAGCTTCTGCTTCATCAACAACAAGGTCTTCTTCTGACTTGATTGCATTGTCAAACATACCGATTACAAGGAAAGTTGCATCGGGATTAAGAGCAAGAATATCTTCAATCATGATATTCCAGTTGGTAAAAAATGTTACAAGACCGTTTGCAAGTGCAGCAGGCACAGCTTCAAGAAGTGCAGGGATAGCCTTTGCAGTGTTTGCAATTTCAACAAGTTGATCGACTGTTTCTGCAAGACCGTCAACATTGCTGCTGATTTCTCTGATTGCAGCAACAAGTGCGGGATCGAGACCTTTTTCTTCCATGATATCTGCAACAAGCCATGTGAGCATTGTGCCGAAGTCATTACCGCCGACACCGAGAGTGATAAGGTCTGCTTCTGCGATATTCTTACGGTATTCGGGAATCCTTGCCTTCATGACATCAACATCTGCAGTGTCATGAAACATGAAATCATCATTATAATCATAATCATCTTCAAGCATATAACGCATTTCAATTGTTCTGAATCCGGGACAAGCCATGGGAATCAGCTCAGCTCCGAGAGCATCCGCAACAAGATCGGAATATGAGCCCTCAACTCTGATGAATTCTGTGGGTGCATAAAGAATATCGTCATGACCGCTTGCAACACTGTCACCGAGAAGAACATATTTTTTATAAACAAAATGTTCTTTTCCGGCAGATGCAAACATTGAAACTGTACCAGAAAGCAATGTTACAACAAGTATCACTGCCAGAGATTTTCTGAATATCTTCTTCATTTTCAAATAACCATCCTTCTGAATATTACTATGTATAAGTTATCAAAAATTAATCCACAAGTCAATAGAAAAATACAATAATTTTCATTTTTGTAAACAGAATATAAACAAACTGTAAAAAAAAGAGACACAATCCACAATAGATTGTGTCTCAGAATTATACATAAACTTAAATTTTATCAAGCTGTTCTTTTGCAGCCTTTGCAAGTGCTTCTGTGTCGCCGGAGTCTGCAGCTTTCTGAAGTGCAGCTCTTCTTGCAAGAAGCTCGGCATACATAATTTCTTTCTTTTTACCTTCAAGGTCATAGAAGAGCATGGGAATAATACCGAGAGAGCCTGTGATTGCAGGAACGATTGTGAACATTGCAAACATATAGAACTTAACGCTGTCTGTCTGCTCCCTGCCTGAAACATAAGCAGTCTGGTCATAATTGACAAGCTTTTTAAGACCTGTACTGATAAGTGACGAGAACTTAGCAGAAACCTTGGTTACAATATCCTTTGCAACAGAAGTCATAGCCTCTGTTCGATAACCGTTCTTCCATTCACAGTAGTCCATTGCTTCGTTGAACATTTCTGTACCGATAACTGAACGTGCGCCGTAGAAGAGAGTCCATACGAGTTCGTAAATACTCATAACGATAAGCATACCGATTGTGCTCTGGTAGATACCGCCCTTCTTTGACTTCCAGTTCATGCCTACACAACCGATACCGAATACGAAAACATTCAGGAAGTTTGTGATATAGTTTGTGGAAATATAAAGGAATTTACTTGAGAAGTGTCTGCGCAGCCAGGGAACATATGCATATGAAACAGGGCTGACAGGTGCTGCAGCAATACCTGTGATCATGGTCATTGATGCAAGATGAAGAACGTCTATGTAATAGTCACTCTTACTGCCGCCGATACCGAAACTTGAAAGGAAGCCGCTGAGTGTGAGCAACAACATCGGTTTGTTGTTGATGATTGATTTCATACCCTGAGTAATACTCGGAGATTCAACAGACTGCATGATTCGTTCTTTTGAGTTTGTGAAGAACCAGAATGACATACCGCTGGCAACAAAGTTTGTAAAAAGACCCATTCCGACGAATGATGCAAGATACATACTCTTTTTGCTGCCACCCTTGAACACGCTGTTATCAATAAGGTCAAGAATAACAGTCATTATCTGTTCAGGCAGTTTTTCACCAAACGTACCTGACGCAAAGTTGGCGATGGTTATCAATCGGGTTCGGTCAACAGGATGTGGCGTTATGGTTGACAAAAGACCGTTACGCGCGATATTCTGGAATGTACCGATACCTTCACGAAGGAAAGCAAGAAGAACATAGAAAACGAACTTTGTAAGGTCCATTGATGTTCTGCCTGCGAACATAAGAGGCATAAGCCAATAGAGACATGTGCCGATGAGACCGGGCACTGCAAGAGCAAGCAGATAAGGTCTGAACTTACCCCAACGTGTACGTGTTTTATCAACAATAGCACCCATGAAGATATCATTAACAATATCCCACACACCGTTGATTGCCTGTTCAATCATCTGGAGAGAAAGGTCAACCTGAACGATATTCGTTATGAAACGGTCTGAGTACTTATTGATATTAAAGCTTTGAGCTGCGTCCCAAAGAACGAAACCGACAGTTTCTTTTGTGCCGACGTATCGTCTGTTTTCATAGACATACTCGGTATTCAGCTCCTCTGTGGCAGGAGTCTGATTTTTATTATTGGAGTCCGCCAAAACTTCAACCCCCTTGTGCATACTTATATTTATAATTATAACACTGCTATTCTAACACAAAGATAAATAAATTGCAACAATATTTTCATTTAAGTTGAAATATTTTTTGTCAATTTTTCATTAAATATATAATCAAAACAAAAAAAACAGAGCAGATAAACTGCTCTGTCAAAAAAACTATTTTTTAAATTATGCTGCTACGCCGAAATCTGCTTCTTTAGCAAGCTTTGCTGAAACTCTGAGGATGAGTCTTGCATCGTTAGCTTCGATCTTTTCGTTAACGATAACGTTAGCAACGATGAACTGTTCAGCAGTGGGCTTGTCAAGTTTTGCAGCGAAACGAAGTGCAAGACGAGCGTCTGCAGCTGTGATTTTGCCGTCAAAGTTTACGTCACCAAGTCTGTATGTTACTTCTTCGTCAGCTGATGAATCTTCTTCTGTAACTGAAACTGATGCAACTTCAGCAGTCTTTACAGCGTTGTTGCTGTCAGCAAAAACTGCGATAACAGTACCTGAAACGAAAAGAAGAGCAAGTATACAACAGATGAGTGATTTCAGATTTTTAGTCATGATAAATTCCTCCTTGAAATATTCCGGATTCTAAGAATCCTATGCATTTTCTTCTTGCTTTGTGAAATAAAAATACAAGAACGGTAATATAATATCATATTGCATACGATAAATCAAGAGCTATTTGAGTTTTTTTATCCGTTAATATTCACAAAAAAATGCAAAAATTGGCTATTTTTCTTTTGTATTCAATAAATTGATATAACAAGCATCAATCATATATCCGATAACTTACAAGATTCATATTATCAGCATCAATTCTGATTTCCGCTTCTCCTTCAGCATGCTTCTCAGCTCCCGAATAAACAGAAAAACGCACAACAGCACTGTCTCCCCTGTATTCAACAGAATCTGCGACTGCCGTATTTCCGTAGCCCAATCCGTCAGCAGCAGGCGTATAGAAATAATCATTGCTGTAGCTGAAAAATGCATAGTCTTTTTCGGTATACGCACTTTCCTTCGGTATCTGCACGCCAAAGTATTTTTTTACAACTTTTTCAACGCTGTCATAAGGCACACAATGATAATAGCCTATGCTGTCATTACGCTGTTCAAGAATCACAAAATCTTTATCTGTATTACGTATATGAAGATATGCAAACTGTATCAGCTCATAATCGCTGCACTTTTTTATATCAAAACCTTTTCCGTTTTCAGAAAAATACACGCTCGCAAAAGCAGAAAGAAAATCATTTATTTCAGTTTCACCGATTTTTCCTGAGGAAACAGCAGTTGTCTGAGGATCTTCACTCTGAACTTCATCTTTTTTATCTGTTTTGTCTGCAGAATCATCCGCATCCGCAACGCCATTATCCGCATCCGCATATTCATCAACATATTTTTCAGTAATATCATCATTATGCAGTTTTCCGCTGTCATTGAGATACCACAACGCTGCAGACATTCCCGCAACAATCACAATAATTCCGGCAGCAAACAATGCCTTTGCCTTTTTCATATTCATGCCCCCTTTTATTTGATTATAACACTCTGCAATATTTTTTGCAACAAAAATAACCGTGCTTTGCAATTGCAAAACACGGTTCTTACTATTTTATAAAAACAACTGTATCATAATTGATTTATCAGAAGCCGAGAGCACCGCCGAGGCTGCCGAAAAATGCGCTGAATTCTGCAATGAAATTGCTGAAGAATGCGAAGAAAGCATGCTTGAGCATTGCAAATGCATTATCTGCAAAAAGATCTTCGTATGAAACAAGATATGTTTCGTATTCATCGGGAGCTGACTCATCGAGAGTGAAAATTCTGATACCTCTGACATCTGTCATACCGTATGACTGGAAGCCGCATGTGGGTGAATTGATAAGGTCAATACCCTTGTAAGGAACAACAAATGAGTTTGAATGGTCGTGACCTGTTACGATACCGAGAACATCGCCGCCTTCAACAAGAGCATCGAACTGACCGCCGTTTGTTGCTGAAGGACAGGGAGGTTCGCCCATAAAGCTGCCTTCGCCTGCTGTTTCGGGAAGCACATAGTATTTGCCGTACTTGTTGATTGCACCCGGAGTACCTGCAGATACTTCTTCAAGTGCTTCAAAGATTTCGGGAACGATAATGTGCTGGAATGCAAGTGAAGGAACAACTTCACCGCCGTTTACAGCTTTGAGTTCTGCTGACTTAGCCTTGTACCAGTCAAGCTGACTCTGCTTAACATGATCGTATCCGCCGTTTTCATCATAACTGCCTGAGTCGAAAAGCCAGCAGTTGAAAACGATATCATCAGCATCTGTTGATGAGAAAATGGGCACGTTGTATGTACCTACACCGTCAATCTCTTCACCTTCATCAAAACCGATGAAGCAGCTGTATTCTTCATATACCTTCATCTGGTCTTCCTTGCTCATTCTGCCGCCGTCATCGTCATGGTTACCGAAAACAATCGCAACGGGAATGCCGTAAGGTTCAAGGATATTCATAACTTTTCTGATAGCTGTTGCACTTTTTTCAGCAGATGCAGTAAGATGACCTGCAATATTATCACCTGTGAGAATGATAAGATCAGGCATTTCTGCAGCAACTGCAGCATCAATGTACTCTGCAGTGATGCTGAGCATAAGAGCATCATCCTGAATATCTGCAAGGTTCATAATTTTGAATGTGCCGTCTTCGTTGAACTGAAGTTTTGCTTCTTCAGCAGGTGTAAGTGCTGAAACCATAGTTATACCTGCACAACAAAACATAACAACAGAAAGAAAAACCGCAATAATTTTTTTCATAGTTAACAACCTCCTGAGTTTTTTTCCGTTTTCAATTATAATCCATTTTTTTCTTTTGTCAACCATATTCAACAAAACAAAGGAAACTTTGCCTTATTTTTTAACACATAATAATGATTATTTCCCAAAGTGTTGACTAAATGACATTTCCAGGTTATAATAAAGATGTTAAATATTATTAAGGATGATTCTTATGGATAAAATAGAAACCGCATTATATTACAGCAACAATTACGACAGACGTCAGATAAAAACAAAAAAAGCAATCATAGGAGCCTTTTTTGCATTGTTGCAGGAAAAAAATATTTCAAAGATCACCATTACAGAACTGGCAAAAATCGCAAATATAGACAGAAAGACTTTCTATCTGCATTACGGAAGCATTGCAGACCTTTACAATGATCTCGGAAATATGATCGTAACCCTGATAAAGGACGAAATCATTGATTACTCAGCAAACAACAGATCACCCTATTCCCTTTTCGCAAATGTAAATGACATAATAAGCGAAAAAATAGATCTGTTCAAAAAAATTGCGATAAACAATGACTTTTCCGATTTCATGCTGAATATAAAAGACATTCTCTGCGGCGAACTCATAAAACTTTACGGCAAAGAAAACACTGCCGCAAGTGAAAGATTCAAACTTACCGCAGAATTTGTTGCATCAGGAACAATCGCAATGTACATCAGATGGCTCAAAGGCGACACAAATATAACAATGGATGAACTTGCACTCCTTGCATCAGAAATGATAACAAACGGTGCCAGCGGTCTGATTGATATAATATAAAAGAATAATTCAAAGGGTCTGATAATTCAGGCCTTTTTTTCTTTTTAAAATTTTCAGACACAAAAAAACCTGCCGGACAACTCCGACAGGTATGCATAAAAACAAATTATTCAGCAGCAACAGTTTCTTCAATTTTTCCTGTTTTAACTGCTTCAAAGTCTTCTTCAATTTCCTTTGAGGGTTTCTTTGTAAGAAGTGAAACAACAACAATAAGGATTGCAGAGAAGATGAATGCGGGAAGAAGTTCGTAGATATTCCATGCACCGCCAAGAGGTCTGATGACGAGCTTCCAGAAGAATACCATTCCTGCACCGCCGACCATACCTGCGATTGCACCGGCTCTTGTTGTTCTCTTCCAGAAGAGAGAGAGAATCATGATAGGTCCGAATGTTGCACCGAAACCTGCCCATGCGAATGAAACGATTGTGAAAATAACACTGTTTTCATCAAGAGCAATGATAACACCGATGATTGCGATTACAAGAAGAGTAATTCTTGTAACAGTCATAACCTGCTTGTCTGTTGCATTCTTCTTTGCAACACCCTGGAAAATATTCTTTGCAAAAGCAGAAGCAGCAATAAGAAGATATGAGTCAGATGAACTGATTGTTGCTGCAAGGATACCTGCCATGATAAAGCCTGCAAAGATAGGTCCGATACCTGATGAGAAGAAGTTTGTTGTGAGAGTGATGAAGATGTTTTCAGCACTTGCTGATGTGAGATGTTCGGTGGAGAAAAGCTGTCTGCCGATAATACCGATGAAAACTGCAACCGCAAGAGAAATAACAACCCATACCATAGCGATTCTTCTTGATGTCTTGAGTTCGCTTTCCTTACGGATAGCCATGAATCTGAGAAGAACCTGAGGCATACCGAAATAACCGAGACCCCATGCCATTGTTGAAATAACAGTAAGGAAACCATAATCTGAAGCTGCACCGAATAAGGGCTTACCTGCTTCAACAATCTGCTGACCTGTTGCTTCATCGATTGCAGGACTTGCAAGACCGAAGAATTCAAAGAATCCGGGGATTGCTTTTGCATTTTCAAGAACAGCTGAAATACCGCCTGCCTTTACAGTTGCCATAACAACGATAATTGCAAGAGCTGAAACCATAACGATTGCCTGCATGAAGTCTGATGCACTTTCTGCAAGGAAACCGCCGAGAATAGTGTAAGCAATAACGAACACTGCACCGAGGATCATCATAAGCTTATAATCAAGACCGAAGAGTGTTGCAAAAAGCTTACCGCATGTAACAAAACAGCTTGCTGCATAAACAGTAAAGAAGATAAGAATGAAAAGTGCAGACAATGTCATAATGACTTTCTTGTTTTCACGGAAACGATTTGAGAAAAATTCGGGAAGTGTGATTGAATTGTTTGCTCTGATACTGTAACGGCGAAGTCGCTTTGAGACAATAAGCCAGTTAAGATATGTACCGATTGCAAGACCGATTGCTGTCCATGCAGCATCTGCAAGACCGCACCAATATGCAACACCGGGAAGACCCATAAGAAGCCATCCGCTCATGTCTGATGCTTCCGCACTCATTGCTGTAACCCAGGGACCGAGTGAACGTCCGCCGAGATAATAGTTTTCTGAACTCTTGTTTGCTTTTTTTGCATAAACCAGACCGATACCGATAACAATTGCCATGTATATTACCATTGCGATAAGAATCATAATCTGATTATTTTCCATAAAAAAACAACTCCTTTCACGAAATAGATGATTTTTAACGAACATTGATGCAAGTATAACACAAACAAAAACAGAATGCAATACAGAACAGAGTATAGACCAAAATCTATACTCTGTTGTTTTAAAACGATATAAACACAGCATTTAAGCCGTTTTTAAACAAGAACGCGTTCTATACTAAAAACAATACAATAAATATACCTTAATTTTTGACTCTTTGCATAAAAAACGGCATCATTTTTAATGCAGAATCACTCAAAGAATAGTCACCGTTGCAAAGACACCAGTCATAAATCATAGCTCTTTCGCAGAATGCGTAATATTTTACGATCTCATTGACAGACATCTGCTTTGTGATTTCGTTTCTCTCCTGCCCTGCAACAACAATTTTTCTGAGCAGTCTGTAATAAACTCTGTTGTGGTCAAGAAGCTGCTTTTCGTTTCTGGTAATAAGCTGAGTTGAGTAAAGCCGTTTCATCAGTTCAAGGTCAACGGTATTTTCAACCATTTCAAAAAGTTTCCGATTGAGAAAAAGCAGTATCCCGATACTGTCGGTTTCAAAATCAATTTCACTTTCAAGCTCTTCATATTTTTCATCAAAAAGATATGCAAGAGAACCCAGAAGTGCATCTTTACTCTCAAAATAATGATAAAATGACCCTTTTGATGTGCCTGACTCAAAAATTATGTCTTCAATTGTGGTGTTTTCGTAACCGTTGTCGTAAAAAAGTTTCCACGCAGCAGAAACAATCTTACTTTTTGTGTTACGGGTATTCTTTTTCGGCATAATACCACCTCGCAGAAATTATATTACATTATAATATAAAAGTCAAATGCATCATGTTTATGTTTACAAAACGGAAAATTTATGCTAAGATTAAACAGGGTGATAAATATGAAAAAATTAACAGCATCAATTTTGTGTCTGGCCTTGATTTTCTCAGCACTTTCACTGCCCGTTTCGGCAGCAGATGCAAAGGGCACGGCAAGTCTCTCAATCGCAGATGAGTTCGAGAAATTCTTCGGCAATCTCACAATTCTTTTCACAAAGTTTTTCGGCAGTCTGACAACAAAGGATGAAGCAGATATCCCGTCTGCAAAAATAAAAGCACCTTCATGGAAAGCATACTCCGATGATAATTTTGCAAAAAATCCCGAACAGACTCTCGAAACCGAAACATGGATTGCAACAGAGCTGACTTTCAGAAGCAACAAAGCTTATGCAGATCCTTTCAATGACGTTCAGCTTGACCTTCTTCTTTACGGCAACGGAAAGCTTTACACTGTTCCCGGTTTCTGGAACGGTGGTAACGAATGGAAAGTGCGTTTTGTATGCCCCGAAGCCGGTGAATGGCTCTATAAAACTGTCTGCTCAGATGCTGCAGACACATCTCTCGACGGCAGAACAGGAAAAGTCATCTGTTCAGAATACAGCGGAGATCTTGAAATCTACAAACACGGCTTTATTAGTGCCGATTCAGGCAAAAAATATCTCACATACGCAGACGGAACACCTTTCTTCTGGCTCGGCGACACCCACTGGAGTCTTGGCGGTGAATCTGCAGAAATGGTGACAACAATCTGCGAAAAAAGAGTTTCTCAGGGATTCACAGTGATTCAGAGCGAACCCCTTGATGTAACTTTTGACTTCACCAACGGCATTTCTCAGGAAGATATGTCAGGCTTTGCTGAATTTGATAAAAAATTCGAGATAATTGCACAGTACGGTCTTGTTCATGCAAATGCTCAGTTTTTCTTCCCTTATTTCATGCAGGTATTCATTGAAAACCATGGCGGTTATTCAGGTAAAGTAATTTCAGACGGCATGCACGACCTTTCCGATGAAGCAAAAACTGCACTCGAAAAGATTTCCCGTTACTGGGTTGCAAGATACGGTGCATATCCCGTTGTGTGGACACTCGGTCAGGAAGTTGATAATGATTTCTACGGAGATGACGAAACACATCCCGAATGGAATCACATAAACAATCCTTACAAGCTCGTTGCGGAATATCTTGACAAATACGATGCATACGACCATCCCATAACTGCACATCAGGAAAATGCAGGCGACACAAACGCATACGGTGACGGCAAAGATGCAACAGACAAGTGCAAAGTTTATAATAAAGATGCAAAAACATCCGCATTCCGTGATGTGGAAGCGCACGATTTTTACGCTGCACAGTGGCACACAAAGAAAACAAAGCAGAGCGACTTCAGCATCGAAAAGGATTTCTGGTTCAATTCAAACGGAAAACCCGTCATTAATTATGAAGGACAGTACTGCTATCTCTGGACAAAGAATTTCGGCTCAAGAATGCAGGGCTGGACAGCATATCTTAACGGTATGTACGGCTACGGCTGGGGCGGTCAGGACACATGGTGTTATCTGAGTCCCTATGATGAAGAAAGTGACAGCTCCGACGGTGTTGATATCATCACAAGCGAAGAAAAAACAAACGCAACATGGATTGATGCACTTGAATATGAAAGCTCATATCAGGTGGGATACATGAAGGAATTTTTCAGCAATACTTCATGGCATGAGCTTATACCCCGCTTCAATAATAAGGCATATTTCGCACCCTGTCTGAATGTTTATTACACATACGCAAGCAATAAAGACAACAGCGAAATAGTCATTTACTTCTATTCATTCAGTAATAAGTCAGTTGGACAGACACCCAACTCAAAGAATGGCGGTCAAAAAACAGGCACAGTCGGCGGTCTCACACCCGGTGCAAAATACACATACAGATGGTTTGACCCGATAAACGGTGAATTCTCAGAAGAATATACATTCTACGCTTCTTCATTCGGCACATATTACATCGGCAGCAAACCTGCAGCAACAGATATGACAATACATATCACAAAAGCATAAAAAAAGCAGCACCCGAAAGGGTGCTGTCTCTTATTGTTTTCAGTAACTACCGGCTTATCAGATTTATTTTTTTGCACTGTACATCAGGATTATTGCCTTTTCACCGTCAGGAAGAGAGATTGCAAGACCGTCTGACATAAGCTCTTCACCTGTCAGTGTATATACCTTTTCAGGATTATCAAAGTCATAGACTTCATATGTTGCATCCCTGACAAGACCGTTGAAAACAACATCATATTCTGAAAGTCGCACCTTTGCACGTTTGTAAACAAGTGCTGTGCCTGAAAGTCCGTCTTCCGATGAATACTGCATTGCGTGCATTTCATCTGCATCAAAACTGCCGAAATCAATGGGATAATAATTTCCCGTCATAAGATCTCTCTGCTCGTGGTAAAAACCGAATGTCGGCACCTGATGTGCATAGAAATCCATAAGCATAAGCGGTAATATTGTAGATCTTGAAGAATATTCACTTGTCATGTTAAGAGCTGTACCCGAAATCGGAAGCCAGAATGACAGTCCGTATGTATGTGCCTGAGTTGCATCGAAAAGGTCAGCATGCACGGAGCAATTATAGTCACTTCTCCAGAAAGGAATACTTCTGTATGTCATTTCAAGGTCAAGACGTTTACCGCCCGAAGCACAATTGTCAATGATCAGGCCTTCAATATTTTCCTCAAGAAAATCAAGGAATCTGTAAAGATTTGTTACATAATGATTTTCACAGACACCTGTTCTGCCGTCATAATACTGTTCATCAGCTGTTTTCCAGTAATCAAGAGCAGGGAAATTGAAATCCTGACGGTAAACTGTGACACCGTTTTCCTTCATTGATGCAAGAAGATATTCACAGTAGTAGCTGAATGCGTCTTCATCGGCAAGATTCCACATAAAATTATCATCACCGATATCAATCAGCCATTGTTCATTTACCGAACCTTTGTTATAGAAATTTGTACCGCGGAAAACTCTTTCAGGCTCATACCACAGCACATGACCGAGTCCCTTTTCTTTTGCATAAGAAGAAAGCTCAATTATACCGTTATCATATCTTGATGTGTCAACAGTCCAGTTACCTACACCGTCATACCAGCCTTCATTGTAGGAATACCATCCCGCATCCATCCAGAATGCATCGGTCTGATTAAAAACAGAGTCATCAAAACTGTCAAGAATTCCGATTATTTCATCTGAAGTTCTTGTTGACATCGGACCTGCAACTTCCATAACGGTATAGTGATTCTTTGTGACATTTTCGGGATAGACGCAATCCATAATCCAGTTTCTGAAAAGATTGAATCCTTTGAGCGGATTGTCATTTTTATAAAAACCGACAGAAACAAGCGGTGAACGGATTTCTTCACCGGGAAGCAGATAAGCTTCAAGATATTCCTGCTTTGCGGTGATATCTGTCATGCCCTTGCTTTCTGAAATTTCAGCAATCCACTGACCTGTCCAGCCGATTCCCAACAGCATACCGTAATTCTCACCACTGATATTGAAATAGGGCAGATATTTCTCCGTGGGTTTACCGTCAACACCTGAAAATACTCTTCCGCCGGAAGTCAGATTCTTTTTTATAAGCGAAAAATCGCCGGCTGCAGTATTGCTGCCCATTGAATAATAAACTTCGGCATTGCCTGTTTCAAATGAGTAATCAAGAGCGCGGAAATCACTGATAACTCCCGAATTGCCCTTGCCTGTATTCTTAATGTAAACAGTCCACTGACATGTTGCATTTTCAGAGAAAGATGTCGCTTCAACGGTCACTTCAAGACTTTTTTCATTATTTGTAAAAACAAGATATTCTGTCTGTCCGCCCTGATAAACAGCACCGTATTCCGGTGACGGAGCAGAACTTTTCTGCCACCCGGCAGGATTGAATTCTTCCCCGTCAATTTTGAAAGAGAACGGGTAATTTCCGTCTGATGAAAGAAGATTCTCCTCAAACCACTGTCTGCAAAGATTCTTTTCTTCTGCCGTAAGACTGATTTCATCAGCAGAAACGGTGTCAAATCTGATTTCCTTTTTGTATTCAAGCGCTCTGATATTTTCCGCATTGAATGTACAGAAACCGCCACAGCAAACAGCAAAATATATAACTGCGAAAATTATATTCAGAACCTTATTTTTATCACGTGCTTTTACGATAAAAGAAACAAAAAGTGCAACGGCAGAAATACCGAAAACTGCTGAAAATGTTTTTATAACAACATGACTGCTTTCCGTTCCTGTTGTATTAATGGCAGCATTTACACCCCAGATGAATGCGTGAACAAAAACATTGCCTGCAAGGAATGCTGAAAGTCTGCTTGCAATACCCGATTCTGTAAATACATTCTTTACAAAAACAAAAAGAAACCAACCCAATGCAATTCCCGAAAGACCTGTGTAAAGATGCACGTCAATTCCGCTGTCTTTTCCGTAGAATATGTACCAGAGTGAATAAGCTGAATAAACAAGAAGCCCCATAAGCACCGTTGTTATGATATATTCAACAGGTTCTTTTTTTAATATTTTTTTCATAAATCCCACCACCGGAAATTTTTTATTCCGATCTGATTATATCATTCCTGCATTATACAATTCAATATCAAAAACAAAAAAAGCCTGCATCATGAACAGGTCATTCCGATATATCCGGGTTCAGTGCAGGTCGCATCCTTATTTGAACCTACAACAGAGAAATCATGATCCATCTTTGCAAGATCATATTTGTAAAGAGTTCTTTTTTCAACTTACTTTTTTATAAAAGAATAAGCAAAATTTCACAATAATATTTTTCACAACTCAGCTAAAAATACTAAGGCAAACGCAAACTTAATCCGAAAGGAGTGCGAAAACTCATGGCAAGCAATAACAAGTCAAGCCTTGTACCCGAAGCAAGAGAAGCTCTCAACAAGTTCAAGATGGAAGCAGCTTCAGAAGTAGGTGTTAACCTCAAGCAGGGTTACAACGGTGACCTCACATCAAAGCAGGCAGGTTCTGTCGGCGGTCAGATGGTCAATATCATATGTCCCGGAATCCGTTTTGACTTTATACGGAAAAACCGCAATACCCAGGGACATCAGCAGACTGTTACATATAACGTAACTGTAGGAATATAGCTGTTATCCCCACTTTCCCTCACGGGACAGCGGGGATAATATTATTATAAATAACCGCTCTTGTAAGAGCAAACTGATTGTTGAACTTTTTATAATTTTCTGCTAAAATAGATTTAAAATAAATCTACGGATGTGAAATTATGAATAACATTACAGTAACAGATAACTCAATTTTATGTTCACGCAAGGGCGAGCTTGTAAGAATCAGCGCCTGCGGTGAAAATGCAATCCGTTTTCAGGGTTTTCCCGACTGCAAGGTGATTGACGAAGATTACAACCTTATGCCGCAGAAAACAGAGTGCATTATTGAAGCTCATGAAACATGGGCAACTATGACCTGCGGAAAACTCAAATGTATGATAGGTACAAGCGGAAGGGTTGTTTTCCATTCAGACGGCAAAGAGATTCTGACAGAAAAGCCTGAGCTTACCTTTGAAGACGGATACCGCAATTACACAAACAAGGGCAGCGGTCTGTGGTCTGCAAGAGTGTCCTTCAATCCCCACGACGGTGAGC
>JAGBSO010000006.1 GCA_017631795.1 Clostridia bacterium
CGCTCAAATGGAAAGTTGAGAATGGAAAATGGAAAGTTTCGGAAGTGCTTCGCACTTGATTCCGCTTCGCTCTATTCATTTTCAACTTTCAATTTTCAATTTTCCACTACAATAATTTAGCACCGCTAAATTATTGTTTATATCATTCCAACACTTTTCAAAATCACCACTGTCACAAAAACAGTCACCACGGAAGCAATACTTGTCCAGACAAGAATCTGGTTTGCGAGCTGGTCGTCGTTGTCCATCTGTGAAGCCATGATTGCACTTGATACTGCCACGGGTGACCCGAAAAGTGCAATGAATGCGGCATAATGTGCAGCGTTGAAACTGAAAAATGAACTGATGCCTGACAGAATCATTGCCGCCGCAATACCCAGTGCGGGTGCAAAAATAATTCTTGCAAATGAGCCTGCAATAATCTGTTTTTTCAGTCCTTTTATCGCATCAAAACGGAATTTTCCGCCAAGCACAACAAGTGCAAGGGGAGATGCGATTTTGGACATCATTCCGATTGCATCATAAAGGAACGGCAGATTGTTTCTGATTGTGAAAACGTAATCTCCGTCTGTGCCTGTGGGAATAAACTGCCTTATCCCGAGCATCACAAGACCGAGAGCAACACCTATGATAAGCGGATTTTTTGCAATTTTTATGAGTATATCTTTTATTCTGATTTTGTTTTTTCCGTCTGAAGATGTGTAAACCGAAAGCGACACAACAGCCAGTGCATTGAAAACGGGAATTGAAAATGCCGACAGAATACTTGCAATTGCGATACCTTCATCACCGCCGAGTGCCTGCGACAACGGAAGTCCGATTATTGCAAAATTCGAACGGTAAAAACTCTGCCACACAACACCTTTCTGCCTGTTATCCTTAATAAACAGCTTTGAATAAACAAAACCCGATATAAAAAGAAGCAGAATTATAATCAATGCAAAAATAACAGTGTTCCATTGGATTTCACCGAGATTGCCGATGTTGTAGACATTGAAAAACAACAGCACGGGCAGTGATACATTGAAAACAAACTTGTTTGCAGTCTGCAGAAAGTTATCATTCAGAAAGCCGATTCTTTTCAGTATAAAGCCTGTAAGAATCAGCAGAACAATTGGAGTTATAGCATTGAATGCGAAAAGAAAAATATCAAAAAATGACATTGCATCACCGTCATGTGAGAATTGAAATTTTTAAGATAGCAGACACCGCCTGCGTGGCAGTGCCTGCTTGATTTATACATTAAATTGCAACAAAGTGCATTGCGATGCTGTCGCCTGTGTATCTGAGATTTGAAAGATTGATACCTGAATTCATAAGAAGTGCGCCTGAGAAAACTTCGCCTGTTTTCTGACACTTGTACATCTTGTTCTTATCAAGACCCTTGAGCTTGAGAATGAACAGATGATCCATGTTTTCTCTCATGATGACTGCTGTTGCGAGAACTTCGTTCTTGTCGGGTGAAACGAAACTCCATGCGCACTTGAAGTGATCGAAATAGGGATCGATGAGTCTGTAAAGATCACCGTAATGAATAAGATCGTAATGTTTGTGGTAATCCTTGACCTGTTCCTTTACGATTTCTCTGTCAGATTCAGTCAGCTTTGTGGGGTCAAGTTCGTAGCCGAATGTACCCCAGAGTGCAACATTACCCTTTGTCTTGTAACCTGTTCTGTCAGATGCGGAAACGTGAGCACCCATTGCAGATGCGGGATAGCACATTGATGTACCGAACTGAATTGTAAGTCTTTCGATGGGGTCTGTGTGGTCACTTGCCCAGATCTGGGGTGAGAAGTAAATCATACCGGGGTCAAATCTTCCGCCGCCGCCTGAACAGTTTTCAAGAAGCATGTCGGGGAATGCAGTTGTGAGTCTGTTCATAAGGTCGTATGTGCCAAGAACAAAACGGTGGAAGAATTCCTTTGACTGTTCGGGAGGAAGAATTGCACTGCCTGCTTCTGAAAGGTTACGGTTGAAGTCCCATTTGAGATAGTCAATCTTATTCTTTGAAAGAACGGAATACATCTGATTCCAGATATTTTCTCTTACATCTTCTCTTGAAACGTCAAGAACATACTGATTTCTGCCGATTGATGATTCTCTTACGGGCACGTGAACATACCAGTCGGGATGTGCTCTGAAAAGTTCTGAGTCGGGAGAAATCATTTCGGGCTCATACCAGATACCGAATTTCATGCCGAGTGCGTTTACTCTTTCGATAAGCACACCAAGACCGCCCTTGAGCTTGTTTTCGTTTACAAACCAGTCGCCGAGAGAGTTTGTGTCGTCATTTCTCTTACCGAACCAACCGTCATCCATAACGAGCATATCCATGCCGAGCTCTTTTGCATTCTTTGCAAACTCAACGAGCTTGTCTGTGTCGAAATCAAAGTATGCAGCTTCCCAGCTGTTGATGAGAAGAGGTCTCTTTTCTGTTTTATATCTGCCTCTTACAAGGTTGTTCATGTAAAGTCTGTGATAGATACGGCTCATTTCACCAAGACCCTTGTCTGTGTAAACAAGCACAGCTTCGGGAGATTGGAAACTTTCGCCTGATTCAAGATGCCATGAGAAATCTGTGGGATTGATACCCATGATAACTCTTGTTGTGCCTGAATAGTCGCATTCTGCGCTGAATTCAAAGTTGCCGCTGTAAACAAGATTGAAACCGTATGCGTCGCCATTGTCTTCGGTTGCACCGTGACGAAGAAGTGCAGCAAAGGGATTCTGATTGTGGCTTGATGAGCCTCTCTTACTTGCGATACCCTGAATGCCGTGCGCAAGTCTTCTCTGCTCTCTGCATCTTTCCTTTGCGTGTCTGCCGTAAAGAGTGATAAGGTCAAAATCCATTGTGGGCAGGTCAAGGCATGTTGAGAAAACTCTTTCAACGTCAACAGCATCAGCACCGCCGTTTTCGATTTTTACGCTCTTTGTGATTGCATCAACTGTGTTGAAAGCTGTGTAGATGAGAGTGACTTTGACACCTGTAACGCAGTCTTCCGCAAGGATTTCAAGTGTGTCTGCTTCGTCATCATTGTTAAGATAAACATGGGGAAGAGGTGCAAGTGAAGGCTTGCCTTTGTAGAGTTTATGGCTCACATAACGGATGTCTGTTGTTGTGTTGCCGTAAACATTCTTTACTGCAAGGGCAGAAATTCTGAAGTCACCGCTGCCGTTGCATGAGTATTCCATGGGTGCAACGTCTGTTGAAAATTCTTCATTCGGAATGTGGGGATTTGCAGGGCTGAATGATGCGCTTTTGATACGTTTTGCATTTGCCCAGAGATTTGAATCGGGAATGAATGCACCGTAATAAAGATTTAAAAGATAATTTTCGCTGTTGACACCGATAACATAGCTTGAATTCGGTGTGTCGAGCTTGAATATTTTCTGTACAGAATCAAAAGTAATCATGAATTTACCTCCTGATTGATTTATGTTTTTATATTAGCAGAAAAATATAATAATTACAATATAAAAATAATTATTATGCAATGGTGTTTGTGATGTATGAGAAAAACGATTGTTTTATATAGTAAACAGAAGAAAAACGAAGAAAGCGAGAGCTAAATTAAAATCAATAAGCATTTTTGACCTTATTTGACCTTTGACAAAAATGCAGAATTGTATATAATTGAGTTGTAAGGTCAAAGAAAGTCAAAGTCAAAAAGGAGATAATAAAATGAGCATCAGTAACGAAATCGCAAGAATGCTTATTGCAATGCTTGACGAAACAGGCAGAGCTGAGATTCAGCGAAATGAACTTGCCGAGCAGCTTGGCTGTGTGCCCAGTCAGATAAACTATGTCATATCATCAAGATTCACACCCGAAAACGGATACACAGTCGAAAGCCGCAGAGGCGGTGGCGGATATATAAAAATCACAAGAATAAATTATTCTGCAAAAGAGCAGATGCTTATGCATATAATTAATTCGATAGGCGATTCGATAGGTGAGCAGTCTGCAAGAGCAATTGTGATAAATCTCAATCACAGTGAAATTCTTTCGGCAGAAAAGGCAAAACTTATCATTGCGGCACTCAATGACAATTGTTATAAATCAGTGCCGGTTGAATACAGAGGAAGAATCAGAGCGGCAGTATTCAAACAGATGCTGCTGGCAAGCAGATAAACAATAATTTAGCGGAGCAGGAATTGAATGATATATTGTAGGGGCGATGATTCATCGCCCGGCACGAATGTGCATTTTCCACAGGAAAATTTAACGGCAAAGCCGTTCTGCTTCGCAGCGGGCGTTGGGGACAACGCCCCTACGAGTTTAATTATAAATACTGCGAATATACCGCTAAATTATTGTTTGATTCAAGAAAAGGAGATAGATATTATGTTATGTCAGAATTGCGGAAAAAATGAAGCAACAACACATCTTAAAAGAATAATCAACGGCGAAACAGCCGAAAATCATCTTTGTTCACACTGTGCATCCGCATTGGGTTACGGCTCAATGTTTTCGGGATTCGGATTGAATCTCGGTGACCTTTTCAGCGGATTTTTCGGTGACATTCCCATCAGTAAACTCAGCAACAGTGTGCTCCGCTGCGAAAAATGCGGTTGTTCATTTGATGATATTGCAAAAACAGGCAAAGTAGGCTGTGCAGATTGTTACAAAACATTTTTTGATAAACTTCAGCCATCCCTTCACAGAATTCACGGAAAAACAGAGCATCAGGGGAAATTCCCGATGGGTGCAGGCGAAGAAGTAAAATATGCTCACAGACTTGCAGCGCTGAAAGCTGAGCTCAACAGAGCCATTGATGAACAGAATTTTGAAAGAGCGGCACAGCTCAGAGATGAAATCAGAGCAATGGAGGGTTAAAAATGAACAAGTGGTACAATACTAAAAGTGAACACAACGATGTTATACTCAGCACAAGAGTCAGATTTGCACGAAATCTTGAAGACTTTCCGTTTCCTTGCAGGCTTGATGCGGAGGGAAGAGAAAAAGTATGTCAGACAGTCCGTGATGCTCTGAGCGATGTTTCAGGCATAAAACTTCATTACATCGAAATGGAAAATCTCACTCACAAGCAGGCAGTAGCTCTTGCTGAAAGACATCTTATCAGTCCCGAATTTGCATCACCGCAGAAAGGCAGGGCATTGCTTCTTTCAGAAGATGAATCAGTAAGCATCATGCTTTGCGAAGAAGACCATATCCGTATTCAGGTCATAAAAGGCGGACTTGACCTTGACGGTGCATTTGACCTTGCAAACAAGATTGATGACCTGCTTGATTCAAAACTCAAATACGCATTTGACGAAAGAATCGGCTATCTTACACAGTGTCCCACAAATCTCGGCACGGGTATGAGAGCATCTGTCATGATGCACCTGCCTGCACTTTCAGAATGCAATCAGATGTCAAAACTCGCTTCAACCGTAAGCAAACTCGGTCTTACAATCAGAGGCTCATACGGTGAAGGTACAAATGTCAAAGGCGATATTTTCCAGCTTAGTAATCAGGTGACAATGGGGATATCAGAAAAAAGTGCCCTTGATAACCTGAAAGCCATCACAATGCAGATTGCAACTCAGGAACGTTCAGCAGGTGAGGAGTTTATCAAAAATGTGAATGTTCTTGACAGAATCACAAGGGCATACGGCATACTTTCTTCTGCAAGACTTCTGAGCACAGAAGAAATGCTTGACCTTTTCTCATGGGTAAGACTCGGTTCTGTTTACGGAATAAATGAAGCAGATATCGGCAAAATAAATGAGCTTACCGAAAAAATGCAGGCAGCAACTCTTGCCTGCACATACGGTGAAAACCTTACTGATAATGAACGCGATGAAATCCGTGCAAAAACTGTAAGGGAAACACTATTTAATGCGTAATGCATAATGCGTAATTCGTAATTGGGATTCTTTATAATGGTTCAAAACGGAGCCTTTTCCTTAATTACGCATTACGAATTAAGAATTACGAATTGAAACAATAATTTAGTTGCGTAAAGCCACATAAATTATTGTTTGAAAGGATTGACAGACCATGTACAAATTCACAGGTTTCAATGAAAAAGCAAATGTGGCATTGAACAATGCTGTCAATGCTGCAGAAGACCTCGGTCACACATATATAGGAAGCGAACATCTGCTTCTGGGTATTCTTAAAGACACAACTTCCACCGCTTCAGCGGTGCTGAATTCAAAGGGTATCTCATATCAGAAAGTTGAAGATGCGGTAAAGGTTTCTGTGGGAGTCGGAATGCCCACAGAACTTGCTCCCGATGATTTCACTCCCAGAAGCAAGAATATAATCGAAACGTCGATGGTTATTGCAAGAACTTCAGGTCAGCCTCTTGTTGGCACGGAACATCTTCTTCTTGCAACTATCAGGGAATCACAGAGCTTTGCAGCAAAAGTGATCAGCAAACTTGGCGGTTCATTGTCTGATATCATGAATGACATTTCAAGAGCATCGGCAGGAGAACACGGCAGAAACAACGGCACAGCTTCAAGAAACAGCACGGGCGGAAAAACCGATACTCTTGATAAATACGGCAGGGATCTGACTTCTCTTGCAAAAGAGGGCAAAATCGATCCCGTTATCGGCAGACAGCAGGAAATCGAAAGAGTAACGCAGATTCTTTCCCGCAGAACAAAAAACAATCCGTGCCTTATCGGTGAACCGGGTGTGGGTAAAACTGCAATCGCAGAGGGACTTGCGCTGAAAATTGCTCAGAACGAAGTCCCCGAACTTCTTAAAAACAAAAGAATCATATCTCTTGACCTGACAAGTATGGTTGCAGGTACAAAATACAGGGGCGATTTTGAAGACAGAATCAGAAACTGCATCGAAGAAGTCACAAAGTCGGGGAATGTCATTCTTTTTATTGACGAAATCCATACACTTGTGGGAGCAGGTTCGGCAGAGGGTGCAACCGATGCGGCAAATATTCTCAAACCGTCACTTGCACGTGGTGACCTGCAGGTTATCGGTGCAACAACGATTGAAGAATACCGTAAAAATATAGCAAAAGATGCGGCACTTGAAAGACGTTTTCAGCCTGTAAACGTAGGTGAACCCACAGAGGAAGAAGCTGTGGAAATTCTCAAGGGGCTGCGTGATAAATACGAAGCTCATCACAAGGTGAAAATCACAGACGAAGCAATTTCAGCGGCGGTCAGACTTTCAGCGAGATATATCGGAGACAGATTCCTGCCTGACAAGGCGATTGACCTTGTCGACGAAGCATCTTCAAAGGTCAGACTCAGAGCATTCACTCCGCCTGAAGAGATAAAACAGCTTGAAGATGAAATTTCCGAAATATCAAAAGAAAAAACATCAGCAGTGAATTCGCAGGAATTTGAACGTGCTGCTTCACTTCGTGACAAAGAAAAAGAACTGCAGAAAAAACTCTGCGAAGAAAAGGCAGAATGGGAAGAGAGTCAGAGCCATGCTTCGGGAGAAATCGGCACAAATGACATTGCTCAAATCGTTGCATTATGGACAGGTATTCCCGTAAATCAGCTCACGATGGAAGAAAGTCAGCGTCTTCTCAATCTCGAAAAGGAGCTTCACAACCGTATTATCGGTCAGAATGAAGCTGTAACTGCAGTCGCAAAGGCAATCAGACGTTCGAGAGTGGGTCTCAAAGACCCGAAAAGACCAATCGGCTCGTTTATTTTTTCAGGTCCCACAGGTGTGGGTAAAACCGAACTCTGTAAGGCTCTGGCAGAAGCAATGTTCGGTGATGAAAACGCAATCATCAGACTTGATATGTCAGAATACATGGAAAAACACAATGTTTCAAGGCTTATCGGTTCACCGCCGGGTTATGTAGGCTTTGAAGAAGGCGGTCAGCTTACGGAAAAAATCCGCAGAAAACCGTATTCCGTTGTGTTGTTTGATGAAATTGAAAAAGCACATCCCGATATATTCAATACCATGCTTCAGATACTCGATGACGGTGTGCTTACAGATTCTCAGGGCAGAAAAGTCAGCTTCAAAAATGCAGTCATCATCATGACTTCAAACGTTGGCGCAAAACTTATCACCGAAAAGCAGTCATCACTCGGTTTCACAACAGGCGGAAGCTCCATGTCCTTTGAAAAAATCCGTGAGGCTGTTATGGGTGAGCTGAAAAAAACTTTCAGACCCGAATTTATCAACCGTGTTGATGATATCATCGTTTTCTCGAGGCTTTCAAAAGAGAATATCAGGGAAATTGCTGTTAAACTTCTCGGTGAAGTCGGCAGACGCACTGCTGAAATGGATATTGAAATTGAGTTTACCGATGCAGTCGCAGACAGAATTGCAGATGCGGGATTTGACGAAATTTACGGTGCAAGACCGCTCAGACGTGCAGTCAGGTCGAATGTGGAGGATAAATTGTCTGAACTTCTTCTTGAAGGCACGGTAACAGCAGGAAAAAACTATATCTGCGATGTGGAAGACGGGGAATTTGTCTTTACTGAAAAATAACAAAAAAATCGGGGTGATCACACTCCGATTATTTTTATACCCGTTGCCTTTGCATAGAGTTTTTCATATTCCGAACTTTTTTCGGGGCAGATAAGAATACTGCTGCTGTTTAAAATGAACTCCGAAAAATCCGATTTTATAAAACTTTCTTCCTTGTCAAAAATAATGACATCGTCGCAGTTTTCAAGCACTTCAAAATATTTGTCTCTGAAATTTTCATTGCGCCTGTTTATGTGGTCTTCATAGGGAATCACACTGATGAGCATTATTCTGTCGGGGATATTTCCCCGTTGCTTTTTCTTCCGCAGAATAACCTGCTCTGCACATTCAAGACAAAACATGCTGTCCGCAGAAAAAAGAAAAACACCGTATCCGTCATGCAGTAATCTGTCAAGTAATGCGAAAAATTTTCTGCGATCCGTCTGACCTTCACCGAGAAAACAGACGGAAGTTCTTTTGCTTATCACCGTTTTAATTGATCATAAGCCCAAAACTGACAGACAAAGCCTGATTGATTTTTGACATCTCATTTTCGTCAAGGCTTCCCATCCTTTCTCTGAGTCTTTGTTTGTCGAGAGTCCTGACCTGTTCAAGAAGAACGATTGAATCCTTTGCAAGACCACATTCATCAGCATGAACGCTTATGTGGGTGGGTAACTGAGTTTTGAATTTTTTGCTTGTTATTGCGGCTGCAATCACGGTGGGACTGTATTTGTTGCCCACATCATTCTGAACTATAAGTACGGGTCTGACTCCACCTTGTTCCGAGCCCACAACGGGACTTAAATCTGCATAATATATGTCGCCTCTTCTGACTTCCATTTTTTATCACGCTCCTGAGTTTCTGCCGGCAAAGTTAGTTTTACCTGACTTTCGGACAGATATGCAGATTTGTGAAAAAAGATAATATTTATTTGACATTTACCCGTCATTGTTGTATTCTTATATATTAGGATAATATTATATAATGGTGAAAATATATGCTTAATAAACTTGTTACTGTTGAAAAGAGATTTGAAGAAGTGAATGCGTTGCTTTGCACAAGCGATGTGGCTTCTGATATGGAAAAATACACCTCTCTGATGAAAGAACTCAAACAGCTTACACCCATTGTTGAAAAATACAGGGAATATAAAAATGCCGAAGCAGCTTTCAATGAAGCAAAGGAAATGCTGTCTGCAGGCGGTCTTGACAAAGATTTCAAGGAAATGGTTGAAGAAGAGTACAAACAGGCAAAAGAAGACATGGAAGTGTTTATCGAAGAGCTTAAGATTCTGCTTCTTCCAAAAGACCCCAATGACGACAGAAATGTTATCGTTGAAATCCGTGGCGGTGCAGGCGGTGAAGAAAGTGCACTGTTTGCATATGACCTTTACAGAATGTACTCGATGTATGCCGAAACAAAGGGCTTTAAAATTGAAGTGCTCAATCTGAATGAAACTGAACTCGGAGGTATAAAAGAAATCAGCTTTATGATAAACGGTGACGGAGCTTATTCGCGTTTTAAATTTGAAAGCGGCGTTCACCGTGTGCAGCGTGTTCCCGAAACGGAATCAGGCGGCAGAATCCATACTTCCACAGTAACCGTAGCTGTTCTTCCCGAAGCAGAAGCAGTTGAATTTGAACTCAACGAAGCTGACCTTATCTATGAAACATACCGTGCAAGCGGTGCAGGCGGTCAGAAAGTCAACAAGACATCATCTGCCGTGCGTGTTATTCATGTTCCCACAGGTACCGTTGTTGAATGTCAGGTTGAACGAAGCCAGTATCAGAACAAAGACAGAGCTACGGAGCTTCTGCGTTCAAAGCTTTACAACGAAGAATGCAGAAAACAGCAGGAATCAATCGACGGTGCAAGACGTTCACAGGTAGGAACAGGCGACAGAAGCGAAAAAATAAGAACCTATAATTTCCCTCAGAGCAGAGTAACAGACCACAGAATCGGACTTACATTGTACAGACTTGAAGCTATACTCAACGGTGACCTTGAAGAAGTCATCGACGCTCTTATCACTGCAGATACAGCAGAGAAGATGAAAAACAATTCATAATTCACAATGCACAATGCATAATTTTGGTGATAAATTTGAAAAACACATTAAAACTCAGAACTTTTGATATAAATAATGATATAAAGGATATCGAAACTGCCGCAGAAATTCTCAGAAACGGCGGAATTGTTGCAATCCCTACCGAAACGGTTTACGGACTTGCCGCAGATGCATTTGACAGTGAAGCCGTAAAGAAAATTTTTGAAGCAAAGGGCAGACCGCAGGATAATCCGCTGATAGTTCATATTTCTGATTTTGAACAGATTTATTCAATCGCAAGGGAAGTGCCCGAAAAAGCAAAAGCGCTTGCAGATGCTTTCTGGCCCGGTCCTCTCACGATTATTCTTCCGAAAAGGGAAGAAATTCCGTCAGAAACAAGCGGCGGACTCGATACAGTTGCTGTAAGAATGCCGTCACATGATGTTGCAAGGGAAATAATAGCACGTTCATGTCCTCTGGCGGCACCATCTGCAAACATTTCAGGTTTTCCCAGTCCCACGAGCTTTGATCATGTTGAAGCCGATATGACGGGCAGAGCAGATGCGATATGCAACGGCGGTGACTGCGATGTGGGGGTTGAATCAACCGTTATAACTCTTGCAACGGAAATTCCCGTGCTTCTCAGACCCGGCGGTGTCACACTTGAGCAGCTTGAAAGCATTTTAGGTGAAGTCAGAGTGGCTGATGCTGTTCTCAATCCCATGAAAAAAGATGAAAAAGCCGAATCACCCGGCATGAAATACAAACATTATTCTCCCGATGCGCAGATTCAGATTGTCCGCGGCAATCTGAAAGAATTTGCAGACTTTGTGAATTCATCGGACTGCGACGGTGTGCTGTGTTTTGAAGGAGAAGAAGAACATTTTCCCGAAAAAATCTGTGTCACATTCGGTAGGGAAGATGATTCCCTTTCTCAGGCTCAGCGTTTGTTTGATGCACTTCGTGAGCTTGATGAAAAAGGCTCAAAGAATGTTTTCTCCCGTGCACCGAGCGAAAACGGTGTTGGTCTTGCAGTCTGCAACCGTCTTTACAGAGCAGCGGCATTCAGATTTGTAAACGCAAAAAAAACGATTGTCGGACTCACAGGTCCCACAGGTGCAGGCAAAGGCTTCATTTCTGAATACCTTAAAAAGCTTGGCTGTTATGTTTCTGACACGGATGCAATAGCAAGAGAAATCACAATGAAGGATTCTCCGTTTCTCGGAATTTTAGCAGAGCATTTCGGGCAGGATATTATTGATGAAAACGGAGAGCTTAAAAGAAAACTCCTTGCGGAAAGAGCCTTTAAAACAAAAGAGAGTCAAATTCTTCTGAATTCACTCATGCATCCCGAAATTATCAGAATTTCTGTTGAAAGATGTAACGACGCCATTGAAAAGGGTGCTGCCGCGGCAATAATAGATGCACCGCTTCTTTTTGAAGCAGGAGCAGATAAATACTGCGATACAATCATCGCAGTTATTGCACCGAAAGAAATCCGTATTGAAAGGATAATGAAGCGTGACGGAATAACCCGTGAGCAGGCTCTCGGCCGTATGTCTGTCCAGCACGAAGATGAATTCTATACCATGAAATCGGAATTCACGGTGCGGTCTTTCGAGCCGTACGATGCGGAAGAAGAGCTGAAAGGTTTTGTTGAGAAATATCTCGGACAGGTGATGTGATGGCTAAGAAGAAAAAAAGAGGCTCGTCATTCATAATTTTTCTGCTTGTGTGTGTGATTATGTTTTTCGGTGCAAGAATAGCTTATGATGCCACAATGGAATTTCTCTATCCTAAAAAGTACAGCGAATATGTGGAAAAATATGCGGCGGAATACGGTATCAGCGAAACACTTCTTTATTCCGTTATCCGTACGGAAAGCGGATTTGACCCTGATTCGGTGTCGGTAGCGGATGCAATAGGTCTGACCCAGATAACGGAAGATACCTTTGACTGGCTTATTATGAAATCAGGTGAAGACTATACTTTTGATGACCTGTTCACCCCTGAAATTTCAATAAAATACGGTGCGTATTTTCTTTCTCTGCTTCAGGAAGAATTTGCAATAACGGAAACTGTTGTTGCTGCGTATCATGCAGGCAGAGGCAACGTGTTGTCCTGGCTTGAAAACCCCGAATATTCCGATGACGGAATGCATCTTAAAAACATACCCATTTCCGACACTGCACATTATGTGAACAAAGTCATGTCGGCAATGGATAACTATTATAAAATTTATGCGGAGGAATAAATAATGGAAAAAACAAAAATTGAAGAAATGAAAGAAAAACTGTTTTACAATCCGAAACATGCTTCATGTGTGATAAATGAAGGTGAAACAGAAATTGCAGACGGTTTCTGCGAAGGCTACAAGGCATTCCTTGACAAAGCAAAGACAGAGCGTGAAGCTGCATCAGAAATCATTGCTCTTGCAAAGGCAAACGGTTATGTTGAATTTATTCCCGGTGAAAAATATTCAGCAGGCGAAAAGGTTTATTATAACAACAGAGGTAAGTCAGTTATTCTTTGCGTTATCGGTAAGAGAAGCATCATCGACGGTGTAAAGATTGCCGCAGCACACATTGATTCTCCCAGACTTGACCTTAAACCCAATCCGCTTTATGAAGATACAGATATCGCACTTCTTAAAACTCATTATTACGGCGGTATCAAAAAATATCAGTGGACAGCAATTCCCCTTTCACTTCACGGTGCAGTTGCACTCAAAGACGGCAGTGTTGTGAATGTCTGTGTGGGCGAAGATGAAGAAGACCCCAGGTTTGTTATAACAGACCTTCTTCCTCATCTTGGCGGTGAACAGTACAAGAGAACACTCAAAGACGGTATCAGAGGCGAAGAACTCAATGTTCTTGTGGGCAGCAGACCTTTCATGAACGATGAATGTTCAGAAGCTGTTAAACTCAACATTCTCAGCATTCTTTATGAGAAGTACGGTTTTACGGAAACAGATTTCCTTTCTGCAGAATTTGAAGTTGTTCCCGCATTCAGGGCTTGTGACATCGGTTTTGACAGAAGCATGATCGGTGCATACGGTCACGACGACAGAGTCTGTGCATATCCCGCAGTCATGGCTGCTCTTGATGCAGAAAATCCCGAATACACAATCATGTCTGTTCTCACAGATAAAGAAGAAACAGGAAGCGACGGCAACACAGGTCTTCATTCTTCATATATGGCATATTTCATCAATTATCTTGCAGCTATGGAAGGCTATGACGGTTACGAAGTTATCCGCAAGTCAGAGTGCCTTTCAGCAGACGTTACAGCAGCATTCGATCCCACATTCTCAGATGTTCTTGAAAGAAGAAACGCTGCATACATCAATAAGGGCGTTGCAGTCATGAAGTACACAGGTTCAGGCGGTAAGGGCGGTACATCAGACGCATCTGCAGAATATATGGGCAAAGTCCGTACAATGCTTGACAATGCAAATATTGTATGGCAGGTCGGTGAACTCGGAAAAGTTGATGCAGGCGGCGGCGGAACTGTTGCAAAGTATGTTGCAAATCTTGATATCGATGTTGTTGATATCGGTGTTCCCGTGCTTTCAATGCACGCTCCCTTTGAAACTGTTTCCAAGCTCGACGTATATATGGCATACAGAGCATTCTCAGAATTTTTCAAGCAGTAAAATACAGAAAAAAAGAAGAGACTTCAGCAGAAGTCTCTTTTTTATATGGTTTTTATCAATCCCATTCACAGCCTGTGACTGTATCCATATCAATACCTTTTGTCTCATGTGTCTTTCTGATAAGAACAATGAGTGCAGCCACAAAACCGGGTACAAGCAGACCGAATGCAAGAACACCTATTATTGCGTTGCCGAAAATCATCTTCACGATGAATGAAACGATGTATGAAATTGCAAAACCGACTGCTGTTACAATGAACTGTGCAGACATTGTTGATGAACGCAGATTTGTGGGTGATGATTCGCCGATCATCATAATGATTACGTCATTTGTGGCATAGTAGCTGCCCACAAACATACCGCAGAAGAAACCTACAAAGTACGGATTCCAGCCCAGTCTTGCACCGAGTGAGAACAGAATGAATGTGATAATACAGTCTGCCGCAATCATAATGGCTGCAGTTTTTCTTCCGCCCCATTTTGCGTCGGATATAAAACCGAGTATAACCTGGGCTATCGCACATCCCACAGGGAAAAGGAAGAGTGCTGCCGTAACGGGGCCTGTGCTTACCGCATCAAGCACTGCTTCTCCAAGCTCTGCAAACATTCCGTTTGCAACATAATTCTGAGCATAACCGTATGAAAGAATAACCTGATAATCAACAGAGCCGATAAAACCGATATTTGCGATTGCAGCTGTTATATAAAGCCATTTGAGCTGTTTGTGCTTCATTGCGAATTTGAGCGCATTCACAAGTCCGCCCTGAGCATTTTCTGCATTCTTTTTCTGTTTTTCCTCTTCTCTTTCTGCGTCAGTCATTCTCAGGTAACGCAGTCTTGAATCGATGAACGGATCTGTTTCTCTTGCAAAGAGAAGGGCAATAAGGCTTGATACAACACCCACAATAGCGGGAATCATATAAACATTACGCCATTCGGAAGCATTCTCCATGAGCATTCTTCTTAACAGGGGAACGAGCATAACACCCATGTTTGCAAAGAATTTGATCGACGAATAAACTCTGGCTCTGCTTTTTGTCGGCGAAGATTCCATTATGTAGACAACATGCATATCGTGCGGAATGAAGAACTGCACCATACATGCGCCGATAAAGTAAAGGAAAATGTTGTTTGAAAGGAAAATTATGAGCATTGCGAAGCTCATGCCGAATGTGTTTATGATAAGGAATTTTTTTCTGCCCCAACGGTCTGCAAGCGGTCTGTAAAGAAGACCTATTGCCTGGAACGGAACAACGAGAATGGAAAGAATATCAAGAAAACCGACAGAACGGTCACCATAACTCTGGAAAAGATCGTTTGCGATTTCTGTTTTCATGAGTGTTCCGATCTGCGATGCAATTTCGTCTGTTGCATAAATCAGGGATATGAGCAGAACAAGATATGCAAAATAGAGATTGCGTTTGGGACGTGCTTTTTCACGTTCCCATTTTTTTATTTCTTTTTGTCTTTTCTGCAGAAGTTTTGCTTGTTTTTCAGGGGTAATGGTTTTTTGTTTCATACAGACTTCTCCTCTCTTGTGTTGTATAAAACTAAGGCAGAGATTTTACTCTCTGCCTGTAATGTTTTCAGTGGTTATCAGTCATCCTGTGCTGCTGCTTTTACGATTTCATCGGGCACAGCTTCACCGTGCTTTACAAAGATAATCATAAGAAGTGCAATGACGAATGCGACCGGGCTGTAATAGAACAGCGACATATATGTTCCCGCAAACATTCTTATGAAACCGTAGAGAATGGGTGATGCAATCTGTGCTGAGAATGTTGCTGTGTAGTAATAACCTGTGAATGTACCAACCTTTTCAATACCGCCGATGTCAAGAACAAGGGGAAGAGTATTTACTGTGATGAACATGTTTGCTGCACCGCCGAGAACAAGAACGGGGAATATAAGAATTCCGAGAACCTTTGTGATATCCTTGACTGTGTCAGAAACTGACTGCATTGCTTCTGAGAATGATGAGGGCTGTGTTCCGAGAACAACTTCAACAACCTTTACAACACCGTCCTGAAGTACGGAAACATCTGCGCCTGTGTTTTCTGTGATGAACATATCAAACTTTGCATACTTTGCAAGTTCTGATTCTGCAACGCCACCGTTTTCAAGAGCGTTGTTATATGAAATGTAACCATCCATTGTGAGAACATCATCATCTGTAAGGTCAACACCGTTTTCTTTTGCTTCATCTGCGAGAACAGCATTGTATTCATTGAGCTGATCGTTAACTGCAATATATGCGTTGTTTACAGAAACATATTCGTTGATTGAAAGGTCTTTTGCTCCGAGCATACCGACAAAGATGCTGAAGAAAATCATGAATGCAACAAGGAAAACTGCAAGACCTGCTATGATAGTCTTTTTTCTGCCGATTTTTTTACCGACTTTACCTGCGGGGATTGCTGCAAGAGCAGAGAATACAAGGAAGATAAGCATCAGCTTTGTTGCATCTGCTGTTACCTTGTGAAGGATTTCCTGAGCAAACAGTGAGAAGAATGTTGTGATTGCATTTGTGCCGCAGAAAAGGAAGAAAAGACAGACAAGCATGAATGCAAGACTCTTTCTTTCGCTCTTTGAAAGTGTCATTGCCTTCTTAGCTGCTTTTTCAGCTTTCTTGGCTTCTTTTTCAGCCTTTTTTCTTGCTGCTGCATCAGCATAAGCATTTGCTTCGCCTTTGAGTTTTATGCTTGTGTCCTGTTCTTTTACGAAGAAAAGAAGAACAAGCATACCTATAATCATGATGATTGAACCGATGGCGAAAACATAGGGGAATGAAATGGATTCATTTGCATTGATCTGAGCTTTTGTTGCACCTGTGAAAAGAGAGCAGAGCATGATTGCAAGAGTACCTGCAACCATACCGACTGCACCACCGAGACCACCCATAAGGTTTATGACTGCGTTACCTTCACTTCTGAGAGAAGGAGGTGTAAGGTCAGGCATCAGAGCTACAACGGGAGCACGCCAGAGTGACATGCTGAAAACAAAGAGAATGATGCAGAGCATTGTAAGGGGAAGTGAGTTTGTTCCGTTTGCAATAAAGGGGATAAGGAAAAACAGAAGTGCTGAAATGGGAGCACATCCTACGATAAAGGGACGGCGTTTGCCGAGTTTTGAATGGCAGTTATCTGACAGTTTGCCGAATGCAGGCTGGAAAATAACGCCGAATATGTTGTCGAAAGTCATTATGATACCGATGAATAACGGTACAAGTGTGAATCCGCCGCCTGCAAGAGCAACTTCTTCACCCTGAGCTTCTGCAAGTTTTGCAAGAATCGGGAGCTTTTCAACAAGATAATCACTCCATGCAGTAACTGTTGCATTTGAAGTAAGGAGTTTGTTGAGAATTTTTGTGATATACGGGTCATAAATTGCCCATGCGATTGATGTTGCCAGGAAACCGAAACCTGTAAGAATTGTTTTCTTATAGTTGAGCTTTGTTTCCGGAGTTTTTGTTCTGGAATCTGACATCAGACATCTTTCCTTTCTGAGTTCATATACAGTTATATTATCTGTATCTTTGTACATTATAGCAATGAAAAACAGATTAGTCAACACAAAAATTGTATATATTCCAATATAAAACATCATAAAAAATGAAAAAAGAGCTTGAAAAAAGAATCCGTATAGACTATAATTACTATAAATAATATATTGAAAAAGGCGGTGTTAACTTGGACGTATCATCAAAAGACACTAACCTTGCATTGAAAAACAGACGTTTTGTCGGCAAAAAAGAGACGTTTGCATATGTTCTCAATGATGCTGCGGCATCGATGAATATCGATGATTTCAAAGAGCGTTACATATACGACGTTGTAAAAATTGACTTCAGTCTTCTTGCTCTTCAATCATCAATTTCAACTGTATGGGATGCTATCAATGATACATTCATCGGTGTTATTGTTGAAAAAACAAGAACAAGATGGGGCAAATTCAAGCCTTATATCCTTCTCGGTGAAATTCCTCTGACGGTACTGGGTATGTGGTATTGGCTCATTCCCTTTATTTTCCCGAATACTCCCGGTGACTATCTTCCCAAATTTATCTTTTTCTTTGCAATGTCACTCATCACGGAAACTGCAACAACATTTACTGCAATTGCAAAGACAGGATTCCTTTCAACCATAACTCCTGAGCCTATTGAGCGATCGCGACTGATAGCTCTGGCAAACCTTGCAAGCCATATCTGTGAAGACTTGCCGAAGCAGGCTTTCGGTATCTTTTATGACCTTGTTATCAACAAAGTGCTCAAAATCGAACTGCCTAAGCTTTTTGCTACATTCGGCATAGGTTGTTCTGTTCTTTCCGTAACATTCGTTCTCTACTACTATATGCACAGTAAAGAACGTGTCAGACAGACAATCAGCAAACCCACTGTAAAACAGTCGCTCAAATCTGTTATAAATAACAAACCGATGCTCATCAGCCTGATTTCTCAGTTCCTTGCAGGATTCTCAATCAGCAAGAGCCGTACAAACTTCTATGTTGACGTTATCGGTTCAATCACATGGAAAACAATCGTAGGTATTCCCGCATTCCCTGTAAAGTTCATCAGTTACAGCTTTGTTGAACCCCTCAGAAAGAGATTCTCAACAAAAGCCCTGTGGATTTTTGAAGATGCATGGACAGATATGCTCTGGATGATTGTTTTCGGTATAGGCTCAATCAATAAGAACTTCATGCGTAAAGGTGTTATTCTTCCTCTTATGGGTCTTGAAGAAATCTTTGAAATGTGCGTATACGGTCTCAGACGAGTTATTCCTGCCGAAATCAATAACGAAGCCATGGACTACTGTGAATGGAAAAACGGTTACCGTTCAGAGGCTATGACTGGTGTTACAATGTCAACTATCAGTAAAATCCAGCAGGCAGTTATGAGTATCGTCAATAACCTTGTAATGGAAAAAATCGGTTATGTGCAGGGTAAGGAAGTCGGCACACAGACCGACAGAACAAAGTGGTGGATATTCGCTCTCGGTACAGGTATTCCCATCATTTCATCAAGCCTTGGTATTGTTCCCAAGTTCTTCTATCCTCTTTCTGCAAAGACAAGAGAACAGATGTATAGAGACCTTGCAGAACGCAGAAGCAAAAAAGCTGAATTCATGCAGAATGCAACACCCGAAGAAATTGCAAAAATGGCAGAAACTGAATTCACTGATAACTAAAAAAATCACCGCAACGGTTTTCCGTTGCGGCTTTTTTTTGCTTCTGATTACAGTTTTAAAGGTGAAGTATAATTTTCGCTGCTCTGTAATGTTTCATTTATAGTAAATACAACTCTGAGATAAAGTGATTCGGTGTTTCTGATGTATTCAATTTCATCAGAAACGATTCCGCTGATTGAAAGCGATGTGTTGAAAAGAAGCATATCAACAATCGAATCAAACAGACTGAAACATCCTGTACCGCCGAGGTTTCTGGGTACATGGATTCCGATTGAAAAATCCGATTCAGCTATACGGCTGTCAGTAATAATCGTGCCTGTTTCATCTGTTGTGTTGTCAAGCACTTTTGTTCCCTTTGAACCGAAAACTATAACAGGTTTTTCAAGGGGAGTTGTTTTTGAATTTACGGGAAACTGCGTACAGAATGAGCAGTCCGAAAATTCATTCCGGTCCGAAAACCACTCGCAGAGCGTATCGGGAAGAGTTGAAATCAGTGACATGTTTATCTCCTTTCGGGAAAGTGATTGTAAACGGGATAACTGCCGTCGGTATGCTCTTTCAGGACAGCCCAGAGATAGAAAACATCTTCTCCGTACCAGATTTTTTCACATCGGTCAATATGGTATTTCTTTTTGCCGTCTGAAAGATATCCTCTGTCCCCCATCTTGTCTGTCTGCATGGATGCAGGTCCGAGAAAGAGATAATATCCGGCATCATCCATACCTATTTCGGTTGGTGTACCTTCAAGATACATCTTGTTTTTGTATCTGAGAGCCTGAATGAAGCATTTTTTCTTTTCAATGAGCTTTCCGTCAGAGTCAAATGCACTTATTGACCTGCCGTAGCGGTTCATGATTCGTTCAATGTTCATGTTACACCGCCCTGAAAGAGAACTCATTGTCAAGAAGAAGCTCTGCCGCATCAGCGAGAGCCTTTTTTCTGAAATTTTCAGCAAAAGCATATGCAGAGCTGCCGTTTCTTGAAACAGTGATGTCACCTGCTCTGACAGAGCCGATATCACCGTCAATAACATTCTGAACCATCAGATAATCGCAGTATGCTACAGATGCCGCCGCTGTCAGCAGTCGGATGTCCGACGCATTGACATCCGACCGCATTTTTCCGTTGATTACGGCAGCGGCATTTTCGCAGAAAGGCATAAGGGAATCGTCGGATTCACCGATGATTTCACATACCTTTTCAAAAACCGTCTTACCGTCTAACATCAGACAGAGAGAACCATTGATGCGTCTTTGAAAATCTTAGAGAAACCTGCTGTGCAGGTGATTGCCGCGCGTTCAAGCTGTCTGTCGATGAGTTTGTCGTATTCTGTCATGATTGAACCTGATTCAACCATTTCGAGAGCACATGTCTTGTCAAGACCGATGATTGTGTCATCAGGAGCGTTAGAAGATCTGATAAGAGATGAACCGAGCGGTGTGATCATGTTGCCTGTTGCATGGAAATTAAGACCTGCCGCAGCATCTCTGAATTCGGGAAGATTGAGAAGTCTCTGAGTCATATCAGTTGAAGCAATCATTGTTGTAAGCTCATAGGGTGAGAATTTATTCCAGAAAGAAACAAGGTCAGCATATTCAAGAGTGTTTGCAGTTGCTGTGCTGTGGTATTCAGCCTCATTGTTATTGCCGTCACCGTTGATGATTACATTGATAGCATCACCGAGCTGACATCTTGCAATATAAAGACCGATCTGACGGAGTGTTACCGTAAAAAGATCAAGATGCTGGAATCTGATTGCTTCATAAGAAGAAACAAGCATTCTGCCTCTCTTGTGAAGAGTAACAAGATTTTCCTGAGTTTTGATTGTTGTCTGAGGAATTGCTGCACCTTCCGCAACAATTTTAAGCTCCTTGTCATCTCTTGAAGGAACGGAAGTGATTGAACGGTAGTCAAGTCCGTTGATTACTGTTTTTGAAGCAATGATGTCTGAAAGAACATCAGCTTCTTCCATACCCTGTCTTACTGCTCTTGAAACATATTCGGGGAAAAGTGCTGCAGAATCGGTTGTCTGGAAGAATTTTTCAACAGTGTCTGAACCTCTGCCACTTACTTTGATGTCGAATCTCTTGAGCTGACGCTGGAATGCGTCAAGATTTTCAAGAGAAGTGCCTCTGTAATTTTCTGAAGGGTCAAGCTCTTCAAGACATGCTGTAAAGCCTTTTGAAGAAGTGTACATGCCCTTTTCAAGTTTAATGTTATTAAAATCAGCCATTTTTATCGTCCTTTCTTTTATCAGAGAATGATTCCTACTGTTTTGTATGATGTGTAAACTTCTGTTACGAGATACTCTCTGCCTGATTCAGAAACTTTGACACCGCCGTTGCCGTCAGCAACAAGTCTGCAGTAACCCACAGAAGGTGCAGTGCCTGTATAAGAGAGTGTCACGAAGCCGTCAAGCTGAATACATGCATAGTCATTTTTTACATTGATTACAGTGCCGATAAATGCATCGCCTGAATTACAGGGTGCAACAGTAAGATTGTTATCCATTTTTACGGTATGAGAAGCACATACAACTCCGTTTGTTCTGAATGTTGATGTGTTTTCGCCGTAGCCTTTCATTGAAATGTTCATTTTTGTCATCCTTTCAAATTTTAAATTCTGAACTGTGAATTATCGTTAAAGCTTTTAGTTTTGTCCGTACTGAAAGTACCGGTGTACACAGCCAGCTTTTCTGCTCTGTCACCGAGAGCCTTACGAAGCATTACAACCTCTTCGCCCGAAAGTTTTTTTATAATATTACACATCATTTCTGTGTCTGCGTCGGGAAGAGTGAATGCAGAAAGAGCAATGATTTCTTTTTCAGCTTCATTTCTGCCTGCTTTGCCAAGTTCGGCATCGGACTTCATGTTTTCTATGTAGTCATTGAAAGCCTTTATCTGAACGGGTGTGAGAGTGACGTTTCCTTTTGCATCAAGAGCCGATTTCATAATCTCTTCGGGGATTTCCGATGTGCATACAATTGTATCAGCACCTTTCTTTTTCATCGACTTTGCAACACCTGCATTACGCTGTGCAGGAACAGCCACAAAAGACCATTCATAGGCATCAGTGGGATTTGTGAGAATAATGTGACATGATTTATCACGGATTGTATGGTTACAGTCACGGCTTCTTATGTCGTTACCGCAGACTGAACAGATTTTGGAATCAACAGAGCAGCTGATGCTCACTTCCTTTTTGATTCCGCCGTCAATTTCGCTGATAAGTTCCTGATTCTTCTCGGTACGCAGCATATAGCACCATGCTTTGAGACATGTGTATGCTTCGCCTGCAAGAGTGGTTTTTGAACCGTCACGCACAAGCTCTGTCTTGTAGATTCTTGCAGTCTGGTCGGAACTTTTCATGCTGTGGTCAAAGATTCCCGTAACACCCACAAACATATTTTTGAGTGTTTCAAGAGATTCAACAGAGAATCTTTCGTTGTCACGGTCAATTTCGTTATCGCAGAGGATAACAGAAAATGTATAGATTTTATCGGCATCGGGAGTTTTTCTCGCAAAGCGTGAAATAAGCTCAAGAGCTTCTTCGTCGGGAGTGCCTGTTACGGGACTGACTTCCGATGCATTTTTGATGATTTTCATTTCGTTCATTTATTTCTCCTTTAAAGCAGATGCTTCTGCCAGATATTTTTCTGCCTGAGCATTATAATAAAGAGCTTTTGCCTGCTCTGTTTCGTCGAGAAGTGATATGTCATCCCATTCAACATCGCAGCCTGCAGAAAAACCGTTCATGCGCAGAAACATATTGCAGATTTTTTCAATAACGGGAGTCAGAATCCGTCTGTAATGCCAGAGCTCACTTGTGAGAAGGTCGGTCTGCTGCTGAGCCATTCTTTCGCTTGTTGACCAGTTAAGACCGAGCATAAAAGGCGGAAGTCCAGTTTTTGCAACAATCTGCTCCATAAGCTGTCTTACGGGGATTTCGCTGTCAAGAATCTGATTGTCCGCACCGATAACTTTTATGTCAACATCACCCACGGCAATAAAATCCTTTACTTCATTTCCTGATTTCATCGCATCGCTCCAGCCATGTGCAATCTGCATCGCACGTTCTTTTGCATATGCCTTGTCCATGGCATCATTCTGAGGTTTGTAAGTGACCGCATAGCGGAGATTACCCACACGTTCCCAGTTTGTGCCGATGGTTTCAAAAATCTGCAGAAGCACGGAGCTTACAAAAGGCAGACCTCTGAGCACAGAGTTGCCGTGCAGATTTCCCGCATCGGGATCAAGCACCGACATCACAACACGCTGAGGATTTTTTACGGGAACATTTCTGCCGTTTTCATATGTGCATATATCAATATGTAAAGGATTTTTTTTGTTTCGCTGAAGAATGATGTTGTCGATTTCACCGTTGAAAAGTGAAAATGTACGGTTATCCTGATTCAGTATCATTTCGCCGACAGCAGTGCCGTAAGTCAGAAGCTGATCAAGAAACGTATCAACAAAAGCATCAAGTCCGCAGATATTTCCGCCCACATTCACGCTTTTAAGAAAATCATCAAGCTGTTTCTGAGCTTTTCTGTCTGAACATTTAACGGAAAAACCGCCTGTCAGACGCACAATTTTTCCGATAGCACCGTCTATCACAGGCACACTTTTTCTTAAATTTCCGTAAAGCTGTTTTTCGGCGGAAAAACTCACGGAATCTGCACCGGATGATGAAAAACGGTTGTTGTAAAGCTGAGGAACACCTGTTACGGCAACCTCAGAGTTTTCATTTTTCTGTTTTCTTTCAAAAAGTTTCATTTTTATGTCCTTTCTGTAACAATGACCATGAATCCGTCGTCTGCTCTGCCGTAAAGCACCGTTGAGACAAAATATCTCATATCATCCATGGCATGGTCATGTTCTTTTCTCGGAGTATCTTTTGAAGAGCTGCTTTCCCAACGGTACAGACCGAATTCACGGATTATATCACTGCAATGAGCACAGATTTTTATTCTGTTGCCTTTGAGTGCTTCCGAAACTCTTCTGATTCCGTCGTTCACATCGTTTTTTGCAGGTATGACCTTGAATCTGCCGTGTCGTCTGACACACTCCATGAAACTTACTGCAGACGGGTCTGCAATAACTGCTTCGATTGTACGGTCCTTTGCAAGTTCTTCAAGCATTTCATAATACTCTTCGTCTGTTTTCTGATTCCCCTCACGCTTTGACGACCAGTAGCACTCATCAATTCTGTACCATGTGCCGTCGCAAAGTCCCCACAGTCCCAGTGAAAACGGATTGACTGTTCCGTAGTCGCAGGAAATATAGAACTTTTCGCATTCGGGAATGCCCTGATAAACATTGTCTTTGCCGTTGAAAAACGGATAGACAAGTCCTTCGGCTGCGACCCATCTGCCTTCAACAAAGCGTTCAAAAAACGCACCTGAATAAAGCGAACGGTATCGCTCAATGATTGATTCTGATAATGACGGGTTATCTTCCATTACAAAATGAAGATAGACGCAGTTTTTTTCCTTTGCTTTTTCAATCCACTCCTTGTTGAACCAATGAAGCGGATTTTCGGGATTGCAGTTGAACCAGAGTTTTGACCCTGTTACGGAGCATCTTGCCACAGCTTGTTCCACAAATGAACGGGGCATGAGCGCCACTTCATCAAGCAGAACACCGCCGAGAGTGAGTCCCTGTATCAGAGAAGCCGAAGATTCATCTCTTCCGCCGAAAAGATAGAATCTGTTTTTTGTGTTTCCGAATTCAATTTCAACAAGCCCTTTTGAGATTTTTTCACGGCACGTGAAGCCAAGATCGGTAAGAACAGGCAGAAGCGGAGTTATAACATTGCGTCTTAATGATGTTACGGTTTTACCGCAGAGAGCAAATGATGTGTCATCAAAGTTGCCCATTGCCCATGCGATGAAAGATATGGACATGCACATTGTTTTTCCGCTTCTTACAGCGCCGTCACAGATTATGCCGTCAGAATTCACGGTTTCGCTGTTTTTGCACCACCAGGTAAGAACTTTCAGCTGTTTTGGTGAAAATGTTTCAAATTTCACTTTGCACCACCGCTGAGTGATGCCGCACTTTTTTCAAGTGCTTCATAAAAAGGTATTGCACTGTTGCCCTGAGATGTTTCGGAAATCTCACCGAGTTTTTCAAGTGCTTTGATACGGTCAAAGAATTTGATTTCAAGACCGCCGCCTTTCGGTTTTTTGATTTCTGCCACATTGAAAAGATCAAGCTCTTCGATTTCAAGCGTGCTGTAATCTTCGCAAAGCAGAAGTTTCACCGCATCTGCCGAAGATGCAAAAGCAATCCTGTGAAGACCGGCCCTGACTTCTTCTGAAGTAACAACTGTTTCTTTTTTCAGTTTTTCAACAGTCTCTTTCACAGCAGGTTTTGCAAGAAGCTTTCTCGATGTTATTTCGGGACAGACTTTATATCCGGCTCTGAAAGCTGCTTCTCTGGAGTTTCTGCATGAAACATAAAGGCGGCAGAAAAGCTCTTCACGACCGGTAAGTTTTTTCATCACATCACCTCTTTGATTAGTTTGCCTTCCATAAATAGTTCCAACTCCGTGTTTTGACCCGCTTTTTACGGGGCAAAATCGCAAAAAGCCTGATTTGTTTACAAAATGTTCACAAATAAGTGTGAAATTAAAAATTCTGCACAAATATTTATAAAAAAATAATAAAATACTATTGATTTTTTATTTATTTATAATATAATAAATATATCTAATATTTTCTGGAGGAATTATCATGCCGGAATTCACTTATGAAATCGTAAAAACATTCGGAGTTATCTCAGAAGGAGCAGGCGGCTGGGCAAAAGAGCTCAACCTTATCAGCTGGAACGGAAAAGAACCCAAGTATGATATCCGTGACTGGGGTCCTGATCATGAAAAAATGGGCAAGGGCATAACTCTTACTGCAAACGATGCAAAAGCTCTTAAGGAACTTCTCAGCGGAATTGATTTTGAATAATCATAATAAATACATAATTTAACTGACACCTTTGCCTGTCGGTAAAGGTGTTGTGAGCCGGTTTTCCGTCAGATGCATTCAGAACGGACGATCGGTTTTATTTTTTTACTATACAGGAGTTAATTTATATGGAAAGATTTGCAAAGGCATTCCGTGACGAAATCAGCGGAAAAACACCTGACAGTCAGGTTGTTGTGAAAAACAATCTGAGAATAAGTGTGCTCACATCAAGACTTATCAGAGTTGAAACTCAGCCTGACGGAAAATTCTGCGATATGCCCACACAGACTGTGCTTAACAGAAATTTTGATGCACCGTCATTCAGAGTTTCGGAAAACGGCTCACGTACTGAAATCAGAACTGATGATGTGACATTTATTTTTTCGGCAGACGGAAAACTTGTGTGTGCCGAAATGAAGAATATGACAGACAACTGCAAAAAAGGCAATCTCAAGGGCACAAGACGGACTCTTGATATGACTGCCGGTAAAGTCAGCCTTGAAGACGGCATTCTTTCACGCAACGGTGCAGCAGTCATGGACGATTCACAGACACTTGTGCTTACAGAAGACGGTACTGTGTGTCCGAGAAATGAATATATCGGCAGAAAAGACGGCGGCACAGATAAATATATTTTTGCATACGGACACGATTACAAGGGCGCACTCCGTGATTTTTACCGTCTTACAGGAAAAACACCGCTTATTCCCCGTTTTGCATTCGGCAACTGGTGGAGCCGATACAAGGCATACACTCAGGAAGAATATCTTACACTGATGAAACGTTTTATCGATTCCGAAATCCCCGTTACAGTTGCGACTATTGATATGGACTGGCATTGGGTAGATGTCAAAGAGCGTTTCGGTAAGGACGCAACACCCGACAGGGAAATTGACGGTGCAAAAAACAAAGTTATGGCTGCATTCCAGGCATCAGGCTGGACAGGTTACAGCTGGAATACAGAACTTTTCCCCGATTACAAAGGTTTTCTTAAAACTCTCAAGGACAGTAATTTCAAAGTTACCGTAAATCTTCATCCCTCAGACGGTGTAAGATTCTTTGAAGATATGTATAAGGATTTTGCCGAATTCATGGGCATTGATCCTGCAACAAAACAGACAATTCAGTTTGATATTTCAGACAAAAAGTTCACAGAAGGTTATTTCAGATATCTTCATCACGGTTATGAAGAAGACGGTGTGGATTTCTGGTGGATAGACTGGCAGCAGGGCAAAAATTCAAGTGTCAAAGGCCTTGACCCGCTTTGGTGGCTGAATCATTATCATAGTATAGACAGCGCAAGAAACGGCAACAGACCGCTTATTCTTTCCCGTTATGCAGGTCCCGGCAGTCACAGATATCCCCTCGGATTTTCCGGTGATACACTTGTTGTCTGGCCTGCACTTGAATTCCAGCCTTACTTCACCGCAAATGCTTCAAACGCAGGTTATTCATGGTGGAGTCATGATATAGGCGGTCATCACATGGGTAAACGTGACGATGAGCTTTATATCCGTTGGCTTCAGTTCGGTACATTCAGTCCCATCAACCGTCTGCACTCAACAAGCAATGAATTCCTCGGCAAAGAACCGTGGAAATTCAGCAAGGATACAGAGAAAAATGCTGTTGAATATCTCAGACTCCGTCACAGACTCATACCTTATATATATACAATGAATATGCTCACTCACCGTGACGGCAGACCTCTGATGGAGCCTATGTATTACGAGAATCCCGAAAACGATGAAGCATATAATGTTCCTAATGAATATTGGTTCGGCACGGAGCTTATTGTTGCACCTATCACAGCAAAAACAGATAAAAAGACACTCACTTCCTCAACAGATGTCTGGCTTCCCGAAGGAAGATACACAGATATCTTCACAGGCAGAATCTATAACGGCGGCAGAACAATAAAAATGTTCCGCGATCTGTCTTCAATTCCTGTTCTTGCAAAAGAAGGCTCGATCATTCCTCTTGCAACTGATGACAGAACGAATGACTGCTCAAACCCCGAAGATATGGAAATTCTCATCTTCAGAGGCAACGGAAAATTCAGACTCTATGAAGATGACGGCGAGACAATGAATTATCAGAACGGCGCTTTTGCTCAAACAGAATTTGAAGTGACTGAGAAAAACGCAGATGTCACATTTGCTGTTAAGTCTGCAGAAGGTGACTTGTCTGTAATTCCCGCAAAACGCAGATATACATTCTCATTCAGGGATATTGCAGACTGTGAAACTGTACAGGTAACAGTAAATAATAAAAATGTTGCTTGTGAACAGACAAAAAAAGACGGATTGATTCAGATTTCTGCAGAAATTGCCGCTGCAGATGAACTTCAGATTGTTCTGAAAAATATAAGTGCAAAGAAAAACCCGCCCAGAAAAGAAATGCTCACAGACATGCTTTCAAAGGTTCAGGGAAGTAATAATGCGAAAATGGTTCTTTATACTGCCTGCATAGAAGATACTTTCAACGGTAAAATACTTGCAAACAAGGCAGTGCGTGACTCCGTAAAGGAAATAAAAATTCTTGCAGAAAATTCATAGTAAAAAAGGATGGGGAACCCCATCCTTTTTAATTTAATGCTAAAATGTATAAAAGTTTACAATTCAGATAGTTATTTATTGTTGACTTTTTGCAAAAGTTATTCTATAATGCTTTTGTATATCTTTATTCAGATATAATAATAAAGGAAAGGATACATAATTATGAAAACGAAAATGAGACTTAAATCAAGTCTTGCATTACTTCTTACTGTAGTAATGCTGTTTTCTGTCATGTCTCCCATGACAGCTTTTGCGGCAGGTTTGAGTGTTGATCTCGGAATGCTCGGTTCAAACACAAAGCTTACCTCAAAAACGGACTATAATATAGCTCCGGGTATCACAGAATCACACATTATCACACACAACAAAGACGGTTCAAACCAGATTAAGAGCTTCGCTCTTGAAGTTGATCTGTCAAATCCCAATGTAGGTGTTCTTGCAAGTTACAAAAACTACATGGACAACCTTTCAGCTACACCCACATGGGGTATGGAGACTGTCCGTGATCAGGCTGTGGCTGCAGAAAAGTATTATAAGAATACAAAGAATCAGCCTAACTTTGAGGTTGTTGCCGGTGTAAACGGTGACTTCTTCAATATGTCAACAGGTGCTCCTACAGGTACTCTTGTTATGAACGGCATAACATACAACACCAATGACAGCTGGAACTATTTTGCAATTCTTGATGACGGCTCAGCTGTTATCGGCAGCGGTGCAGTTCCCTCAAATGCAAAAGAAGTTGTCGGCGGTCCCGCTATTATCCTTAAAAACGGTGTTATTGATGCATCAAGCGGCTACGGTGTTGATCAGCTTCCCAGAACAGCAGTCGGTATCAAGGCTGACGGTTCCGTTGTATTCGTTGTTGCAGACGGTCGTCAGGCTCCTGATTCATGCGGTCAGACATTCCAGGAACTCGCAGAAGAAATGAAGGCTCTGGGCTGTGTTGATGCTCTTTCACTTGACGGCGGCGGATCAGCAACAATGGTTTCACAGCACGAAGGTGAAGAGGCTCTTGCTTGCGTCAACAGTCCCTCTGACGGTACTGAAAGAACAGTTTCAACAGCTATTCTTATCTATTCAAATGTAGCTCCCGACGGTGCATTTAATCATGCAGTTCTTACTCCCAACAACGAAATATACACACCCAATTCAACAGTAGAACTTGCTGCAAAGGGTGTTGATAATGCCGGTGCAGCAGCAGATCTTCCCGCAAACGGTGAATTTGTTCTCAGAGATGAAGCATTCGGTACTATCGAAGGCAATGTATTTACATCAACAGGCAAAACAGGTTCTGTTACTGTTGATTATGTTGTGGACGGTTTTGCAAAAGGCTCAACAACATTTGAAATTCAGGCTCCCGATTATATCGGATTTACAAATACAGAAGTCAGCCTTGGCTTTGATGCACAGACAGACTTCGGTCTTCAGGTAAAATATAACGACAAGAAGATTAACTATAAAGTCGGCGATATCGTATGGTCAATGAGTGATCCCGCAATGGGTTCATTTGAAGGCAATACATTCACATCATCAGATTCAGCATCAGTTACAGGTATTGTTACTGCTGCTTCTGCATTTGATGAAAACGTAAAGGGCGAAATTACTGCAGTTATCGGTAAACTTCCTTCAATCATCTGGGACTTTGAAAATCCCGAAGATTATGTTTTCGGTACAGGTGTTTATGAAGCCAGCGGCGGTACTATCACATCATATGAATCTGACTATGTTCCCGGAACAACTACAATGATCAAGGGTTCATACGGCAGAGGCGCAACATCTGTTGCAACAGTTGTCAATGCAGATGAAGGCGAAGTACGTTTTGACTCTTATGCTCTTAAATTTGAATATGACCTTACAAATGTAGGCGCTGTTACTGAAGGTGCTTGTATCGGTGGTGTTTCTGCAACAGAATCAACAGAAGGTACTCCCACAGCTGTCGGTATGTGGCTCTATGCTCCCGAAGGAACTCCCAATCTCTGGGTACGTATGAGATTCAGAGACGGCAACGGTTCAGTTCAGACTGTCAACTTTACTCCCAACCTTGAAAAAGTTTCAGAAAATTCTGACGGTACCATCACAGGTATCGGCGGTATCAACTGGACAGGTTGGATGTATCTTGAAGCAGACCTTTCAAACTTTGTTGCACCTTTCAGCTTCTTTGCAGGTGAAACAATCCGTCTTATGATCCTTAACAACAGTTCAGGTCATTACACATACACAGGTCCTGCAGAAGGAACACATTCAAACGGAACTCCTCTGAGCACATACAAATATCTTCCCCAGGCAGACAGAAAAGGTGTTGTTTACATCGATAACGTTCAGTTCGTTTACGGTGCAAACACAGATGATACACATAATCCTGTTATAAACTCAATTAAAGTAGGTAATGCTGACCGTTCAGATATGGTCAACATCGGTGCAAACACAGTTGTAACAAACAACGATATGCTTATCCAGGCAGCATTTGCAGACTACGAAGACAAGTATGCAACAGGTATCAACTACGATGCATGCCGTCTTTACATCGACGGTAAGGATGTTACTGCTTCAACACAGCTTGTTGACGGTGAATTCAACTACATCAGCAAGCTTGCAAACGGTATCCACTCCGTAAAACTCGTTGTACGTGATAAGTTCAACAATGAAACATCAGAAACACGTTATTTCACAGTTGACGGTACGCAGAATCTTCCCACAGTAAAGGTTGAATCAGCATCAGACACATGTGTTCTTAACGACAGTATCAGTCTGAATGTTCTTTCAAATGCAGCTGATAAGATCACATCTGTTACAACAGAAATTCAGCTTGACGCTGATATAGTGAAAGATGCATCTGCTCTTACAATCGAACCCGCAGCAGGTTTCACTGCAACAAGTGAATACAGTAACGGTCTTCTTAAGCTTACATTGACAAAGGAAATCGCTGAGGTTTCAGAATCAGCAGAAGAATTTGTTTCTATTGCAACAATCAAAGCTGCAATTCCTCACAATGTTGCTGAAGGAAAGAATTTCTCATTCAGAGTTCTTCAGGGTGTAATCACATTCAACGATGCAGACTGCGTAACAGATACATTTGCAGCATCCACAGTAGAAATTCCCGTTGTCGGTGCATACAAGGTATATGCAGAACCCGTTATCGTTGATAATTACGGCATTTTCCATGTTACAGATGCAGAAGGCAATCCCGCTGAAGGTGTTACTGTTTACAATGCTGCAAACGATGCAGTTATCGGCACAACAAACAAGAACGGCATCTTCAGATATGCAGGTTTCAGTAACTCAGTTCAGAGCTTTACTGTTTATGCAATGAAAGACGGCAAGTACTCATTCAAGTACTCATCACAGTCACTCACACCCGCATGTAATAATGAAGGCAAGCCCGAATATGTTCATATCAATGCTTCTGCAGACGGCAGCACAGAAAAGAACATTTCATGGCTCTCCAATCCTCTCTTTGCAAAGGATAGTGATTTTGTTCAGTACGCAACAAAGGCTGATTACGAAGCAAAAGGCACAGCAGCTTTCACAAATAAGGAAGGCGTTGTAACTCTTCAGACATTCCTCGGAAGTACTGATATCACACAGAACTATATTGCAAATATCAATACAGCAAATCTTTCAGGTCTTGCTGCAGATACAGAATATGTTTACCGTGTAGGTGACGGTAAAGTATGGTCAGAAGTCAAGTCATTCAGCACAGTTCTTGCAAAGGCTGATACAAACTTCTTTATCTTCGGTGATATCCAGGCTCAGGATACCACAAAGGTTTCAAACCTTCTCGGTGCAGTTGCAACAGACGGTAAGGACTATGCTTTCGGTATCCAGACCGGTGACGCTGTTGAAGTAGGCAGCATGTATCCTGACTGGGCAGATATCCTCAATGTATTTGCAGACGAAAATATTGTTGATACAGATATGCTTCATGTTCTCGGTAACCATGAATACATGGGTGATCCCGAAGCTGATGCAGCAAGCGGTATCTTCAACACAGCAAACAAAAAGTATTATTCAGTTGAATACGGCAATGTTTATGTTGCAGTAATCAACTATGATCTTAACAACTCAGCATATATCGAAGAAGTTTGCAACTGGCTTAAGTCTGATGCAGCATCTTCAGATGCTACATGGAAGTTCGTAGCACTCCACACACCTCCCTATGGTACAAACATTCTTGACGAACAGGCAAACTGGCAGGCAATGCTTCCTCCCGTTGCAGAAGAAGCAGGTATTGACTTCGTATTCTCAGGTCATGACCATTCTTATGCAAGAACTAATCCTATGGTAGGCGGCAATGTTGATGAAAACGGTGTTGTTTACTTCATCAGCGGTAGCTCAGGTGAAAAGTCATACGGTGTTACAGTTAACCCCGATTACAATTTCGCAATGGCTACAAATGAATACTCAGGTATTTACATCTCTGTTTCAACAACAGATACAACTGCAACAGTCAACGTTTATGATGTTACAAGTGCAGATAACAAGATTCTCTTTGATAGCTACACAAAGACTATAAAAACAGAATGTTCAGAAGCCGGTCATCAGTTTGCTCATGCTTACGGTTACCTTGAATGTACAGTATGTGGTTACACAGACTATGTTACAGGTTATACAGGAATCGCAACAGATGCAGAAACAGGTCGTTATGTAAATATCGTTGACGGTAAGCTTGTTGCAAACAAGTGGATTGAAATTGACGGTTCGGTTTATTATCTCGGTGCTGACGGTATTGCTGTAGCAGGCGATCAGAAGATCGGCGATTATGAATATCCGTTTGCTGAAGACGGTAAACTTGAAAAGTACGCATTCGTTCTTGAAGACGGCACTCTTGCAACAAACAGATGGATCGGTCAGCAGTACTATCTCGGCAAAGATGGTCTTCCCTCAACAGGTGAAGTTAAAATCGATAAGTACACATATACTTTCGATGATGAAGGTAATTTTGTAAAGGGTGCTCTTGCAAAAGAAGGCTACTACACTTATTACTACATCGCAGGTGAAAAACAGCGTGGCTGGCACATGATTGACGGTTATTGGTACTACTTCGACAGACAGACCGGTTACGGCATGGCAACACTCGAAAATGACGGTAAGATCTCAATCGATAAAGTCAAGGACGGAAAATATCCGATCGAAAGCACAGATTCACTTCTTCTCTTTGCATTTGATAATCAGGGCAGACTTGTAGAAGGTGCTCTTACAGAAACTGCAAACGGTCTTGTTTACTACTGGGGTAACAATGAAAGACTTACCGGATGGCAGTATGCTTCAGGCAATATTTACTTCTTCGGTGATGACTTCTATGCTGTAACAGGCAAGCAGACAATCGATGATACAGAATATACATTCTCAGCAGACGGTAAGCTTCAGCTTAAGGATGAAAACTTTGCTCTTAAGGGATTGTTCTACTATTTCGATGTAAACGGCAAGATTATGCAGAATCACATTGAAGACCATCCTTATGTCAAGGTTGTTGACGAAGCTGTTGAACCGCAGATCGGTGTAACAGGTCTTACTGCAGGTGAACACTGTGAAACTTGCGATAAGATCACAGTTGCCCAGAAAGAAGTTCCTGCTCTCAAAGATCCTGATAAGCCTACAGATCCCGAACCTCCTGTAAATCCTTCTTACAGACTCGGTAATCTTAACGGTGACGATGAGATTACAGCAGCTGATGCAAGACTTGCTCTCAGAATTGCAGCAAAACTTGAGCCTGTAACTGATTCAAAAATGTTTATTGTTGCTGACGTAAATGTTGACGGTGTTATCACATCAGCAGACGCAAGAAAGATCCTCAGAGTTGCAGCAAAGCTTGACGAAAGCTTCTGAGAATCTGCAGTAAATTTAAACAATTGACTTTTATCCCCTTCTTCTATATAATGTAGGAGAAGGGGATATCTTTTTTTTTCTGTTATTTATCCCTGAAAACAAGGAGGTTCATAATGAAAGTTTCAAAAATCTTATCGGTGTTGATTGCAATTCTTGCGCTTGTAACGGTTGTGACATTTTCTGCGTCAGCAAAGGTTGCAGAAAAAACAACAAACGACAGTTTTTATTATATTGCCAATGAAGATAATGCAAATACAGTGGTTTACCCACAGAAAACAGCCGATGGTAAAGAGTATATTTTTCTGCCTTCATCAGCAGATCTTTCAGAACTGATTCTTCATTCATCAAAAAATTATTCATATGTAATTGTTGCTGCAGATAAATCTGTGAAAATAACATTCGGTGAAAAAATTGATATTCTTTCACTTTTTGATGATTACAAAGCTCAGAACGGTGAATATACCGTTTTAATAACAGCTGTTCCTGAAAGCGGAACGGTGCTTCAGAAAAAAGTAACTATCATGAAGTCTGAATCTGTAAAAACATTGTATCTTGCCAGCGAAGACCCTGTTAAAAAGGGCAGAGAATGGGTGGATACTTCAAAAGATAATAAGGCAAAGGGCGAAATGGTATTTCTGAATGCAGACGGATCTGTTTTTTATGCGGACAAGCTCACAGAACTTAAAGCGCGAGGCAATTCCACATTTACTGACTTTGTGAAAAAAGCATATCAGATCAAGATAAAGAATAAAGCAGCTCTTATCGGTGACGAAGACAATGCAAATAAAAAATGGGTTCTTCTTGCAAATGCAGCTGATATCACATTGATTCATAATCAGCTTACATTTACTCTTGCAAAAGAGCTCGGGCTTCCCTATACGGTAGACAGCGAACCGGTTGATCTTTATTATGACGGTGAATACAGAGGAACGTATCTTCTTGCCGAAAAGGTTGAAGTTGACGAAACAAGAGTTGATATGCAGGATCTTGACGGTCTTATTGAGGATGTAAACGAAGGTACAGATGCATATGAAAACCCCGTGGTTGTTACAAAAACAACAGCAAGTAAAGGTGAAACAGATGCGAAAAAAGACAGTGCCGGTTCATATAAATATGTCAAAGGTCTTATTGAACCTGAACTTGAAGACGGCACAAATCATCACGCATATCTGCTTGAACTTGATTTTATTTACAGATATCCCAACGAACAGTCAGGTTTTGTAACAAATCGTGGTCAGGCTGTTGTTACAAAAAATCCCGAATATCTCACAAAAGATACAGGCGCATTCATCAGCCGGTATTTCCAGGAATTTGAAGATGCGGTTTTTAGCCCTGACGGATACAACAAGACAACAGGAAAGTATTATTATGAATACTGTGACCTGGATTCTCTTGTAAATATTTATCTTATCAATGAATTTACAAAGAATTACGACAGTTTCCGTTCTTCAGCATATTTTTATCTTCCCGAAGATGAAGATATAATGTATGCAGGACCCGTGTGGGATTATGATATCTGTTACGGTACAGGTTATAACGGTAACAGAGAGATTTCGGCAAATCCCGAGAATTTCTTTGCAACAACAAAATATATGCTCGGCACACTTGTAAAAATCGAAAGTTTCCGTGATGCAGTCAAAGCAAAACTTGATAAAGCAGACGGCGATTTTTATAAAGCCGTTCAGAATATGCTTGGTGAAGACGGCTATATAAAGACATATTCAGATACAGTTTACGGTTCACAGAAATTGAACTACAAACTCTGGAATATGAATGAAAAAGTCATAACAACACTTTTCTGCACAGATGACGTAACTTATGAAAACGCAATCAGTTTTCTTGATTATTTTGTTTCAAACAGAATTGAATGGCTTTCTGATGTTACATCTGCATGGAACGGTGATAAATATTCCGTGCCCGTTGATGATGAATTTCCGCTGACATACAGATATCATGTTCACATTGAAAGAACTCCCGCGAAAAATGCAACCTGTACAGCAGCAGGAAATACAGAAGGTCTTGTCTGTACCGACTGCGGAACAGTTTTCAAACAGTATAAATTAATTGCTGCAAAGGGTCATTCATGGAAAGAGGCAACATGCAGCAGTCCGAAAAAATGTAGCGGCTGCGGTCTGACAGAAGGTGAAGCACTCAATCATGAGTATTCTGTTGATCCTTCAGACAGCAGAAATTCCGAAACATGTGTTGTATATAAATGCAAACATTGTAAAAAAGTAATGCTTATCACAGTTCAGCCCAAGCCGAAGTATGAAAAAGGCGATGTGAATATGGACGGCAAAGTCACTGCGGCAGATGCAAGGCTTGCCCTGAGAATTTCAGCATCTCTTGAAAAAGTGACTGATGAAATTCTTGAAATCGGTGATATGACAGGTGATAATAAACTTACAGCCGCAGATGCAAGAAAAATTTTGAGAAAATCTGCAAAACTTGATGATTGATAATATTCCCCTCAGACTTGGCTCTGAGGGGAATATTTATATATAGGCTATTGCAAAATAATTTTTTTTATGGTAATATTTTATTAATAAATCAGTATCGGAGGACTCAAAATTGAAAAAATTAACTAAAAAACTTTTACTTACTGTTTTTTCAGCTGTTGTTCTCGTTCTTTGTCTTGCAATAACAACATTTGCTGCAAATAATGATGTATCATTCAAAGCAAATGTTGATGATAACAACACTGTTGTCACATCGCAGACAGGTAGAAACGGCAAAACATATCTTTTCCTGCCTTCTTCTGCAGACCTTACAGCCCTTGCTATTGATTTCAATGCTCAAACACTTGAAATTTCTGCGGATAAGGGCACAGTTGCAATCGCAAAAGGTGAAGCTTTTGACCTGACTGCAATCTGCACACCGAAAAACGGTGAATACACAGTAACTTTTGCAGACGGATCAACTCTCATCATTATGAAATCTGCAAATGTGCGCTCACTTTTCTATGTGAGTGACGATCCTGAAAACAAAGGCAGACCCTGGGTTGATGCAGTAAAGGGAAATGAAGCAGAAGGCAATATGTCTTTTGTCGGAACAGACGGTACGGTTGAATATTCCGATAAAATCACAGAAATCAAAGCTCGCGGAAATTCAACATTCACAAGATCAGACAAAAAAGCTTATCAGTTCAAGCTTGATAAGAAAGTTGACCTTATCAACAATAATAAAAATGAAGCTAATAAAAAATGGATTCTTCTTGCCAATATGTTTGATGCAACATTGATCCATAATTCAATCACATTCCAGCTTGCAATGGATCTTGATATGCCTTATACCCCCAATTATGAAGCGGTCGACCTGTATTTTGACGGTGAATACAGAGGTGCATATCTTCTTTGTGAAAAAACAGAAGTCGGTTCTTCAAGAATTGATATAGATGACACCGATAAGGCAATCGAGGAGCTTAATGAAGATACAGATGCATTCGAAAATCAGGTAATTGTCACAAAAACTATCGCAAGTAAGGGTAGTGCGAAAGCATCTGCAAACAGCAAAGGTTCATATAAATATGTAGACGGTCTGATGGAACCTGAACTTCCCGACGGTGCATCACATCATGCATATCTTCTTGAACTTGAATTTGCACACAGATATCCCGATGAACCCACAGGATTCATCACAAACAGACATCAGGGCGTTCTTACAAAGAATCCCGAAGTTCTTACCAAGGATACAGGCGCATATATTTCAACATTCTGGCAGGAATTTGAAGATGCTGTTTACAGCACAAACGGTTACAACACAAAAACAGGCAAGTATTATTATGAATACTGCGACCTTGATTCTCTTGTAAAGCTGTACCTTATCAACGAACTGAGCAAAAATGTTGACGGATTCATGTCATCCACATATTTCTATATGCCTGCAGATGAAGATATTCTTTATGCAGGTCCTGTCTGGGATTATGATCCTTGCTACGGTCCCGGTGGTTTCCATGATAATATTCAGGTTGCTACTGCAAACCCCGAAAATTTCTATGCGGTAAATAACTATCTTGCAGACGGTCTTATCAAAATCGAAAGCTTCAGAAACGCAGTCAAAAAGACTCTTAATAAGCAGAACGGTGAATTCTATCTTGCAGTGCAGAAAATGATCGGCAATAACGGTACTGTTTATACAATGGCTGAAACCGTAAAAAGTTCACAGCTGATGAATGAAAAACTCTGGAATGTTTTCGACAGCAGATTTGTATATGTTCATAAAGGCCAGAAAGTGACATTTGAAAACGCAAACAATTTCCTTAATGATTATATTACAGAAAGAATCAATTGGTTGTCAGAAACAACAGCACAGTGGAACGGAAATAACTATTCCGTACCCACAGATTATGATGAAGAGGAAAAAGAACTTTCTTTCTTTGAAAAAATCGTTGCATTCTTCCAGTCAATTCTTGATTGGCTCCTGAATCTTTTCAATTTCTGAAAATAAACAAAACGAAGCTGTGGCATTGCTGCAGCTTCATTCTTTTAAATATAGATAAAATATACATTAAATTTAAAAAATTGATCCGAAATTTTTTTATGTTTATAATAAAAAATTCTTGAAATGCTAAAAAAAAAGGATTATACTATAAAACATAATTTATTGTTAATAATATCTTATATATACAGGAGGAAAATACTATGGATTCAAACAAAAGACCTGACTCAATGGCTCGTATAAACACAATGGAGCTTGCAGAGAAGTTTATTGAAGAACAGGTTGCTGCAGTTCGTGCACAGGTTGGTGACAAGAAAGTTCTTCTTGCTCTCTCAGGCGGTGTTGACTCATCAGTTGTTGCTGCTCTTCTTATCAAGGCTATCGGCAAACAGCTCGTATGTGTTCATGTTAACCACGGTCTTATGCGTAAGGGCGAAAGCGAACAGGTTATCGACGTTTTCGGCAAAGCACTTGATGCAAACCTTGTTTATGTTGATGCAACTGACAGATTCCTTGATCTTCTTGCTGGTGTAAGCGATCCCGAAAAGAAGAGAAAGATCATCGGTGCTGAGTTTATCAAGGTGTTTGATGAAGAAGCTGCAAAGCTTGACGGTATTTCTTTCCTTGCACAGGGCACAATCTACCCCGATATTCTCGAAAGCATCAAGCAGGCAGAAGGCAAACAGGCAGTCAAGTCACATCATAACGTTGGCGGACTTCCCGAAGAAATGGCTATGGAGCTTGTTGAACCCATCAAGCTTCTCTTCAAGGATGAAGTAAGAATTGTCGGTGATGCACTCGGTCTTCCTCATAACATGGTTTACCGTCAGCCGTTCCCCGGCCCCGGACTTGGTGTACGTTGCCTCGGTGCAATCACAAGAGACAGACTTCATGCACTCCGTGAAGCAGATGCAATTCTTCGTGAAGAATTTGAAATCGCAGGTCTTGCAGGCAAAGTATGGCAGTATTTCATCGCTGTTCCCGATATGAAGAGCGTAGGTGTCAGAAACGAAAGCCGTTATGAAGGCTGGCCCGCAATCATCAGAGCAGTCAATACAACAGATGCTATGACAGCAACTATCGAAGAAATCCCCTATGCAGTTCTTCATAAGATCACTGCAAGAATCACAAACGAAGTTGAAGGCATCAACCGCGTCCTTATGGACCTCACTCCCAAGCCCACAGGCACAATCGAGTGGGAATAATACCCCACCCTAAGAAATGGCTATATATAAGGGTTTCTTGGAATAACAGACCCTTGTTGGCTAACTATTGACTACAATATCTTAAAATCAGGAATTTTTTAAGTAAAATTCCTGATTTTTTTATTTGAAAAAAATGAAGATATTCTGATGAAATGTGGTTTTAACGGTCTTTTTTTATTGCAATATCGCATGATGATTGTTATAATATTAATTAACTTATTAAAAGTGTACGGAAGGAGCATAAATTATATGCAGGAAATAAGATGTCCCAACTGTGGAGAAGTGTTTCAGGTTGATGAAACAGGCTATGACCAGATTGCAAGACAAGTCCGTGATAAGGAATTTTCAAAGGAGCTTGAACGAAGAGAAAAAGAATTAGAAGCAAGACAGGAAAAAGAGCTTGAGATTATCCGTATGCAGGAAGAAAAGGAATATAACGCAGGTATCTCAAAGAAAGATGCGGAAATTTCTGCAAAAGAGCAGATGATTGCAGAATTGAAAATAAAACTGGATGCATCGGAAACCGCAAAAAACCTTGCTGTTTCAGAAGCTGTTGAAAAGAAAAATCAGGAGCTTTCACAGGAAGTAAGGGCTAATTCTGAAAAAATAGCAAAAAAGGATGCAGAAATTTCAGAGCGTGACCGTAAAATTGCAGAACTTCAGGCAAAACTTGAAGCAGGTGAGACAGAAAAACAGCTTGCTGTTGCAGAAGCTGTTGAAAAAAAGAATGAAGAACTGTCGAAAAAGTCTACTGAAATTGCAGATCTCAGGGGCGAACTCAAAAACAAGGAAACCGAAAGCAGATTGCATGAACAGTCACTCAAAGAACAGTATGAAAACAGTCTGAAAGCCAAGGATGAACAGATTGAATATTATAAGGATTTCAAGGCACGTCAGTCCACAAAGATGATAGGCGAAAGTCTTGAACAGCATTGTCTTGCGCAGTTCAATTCAATCCGTATGACAGCGTTCCCCAATGCCTATTTTGAAAAGGATAATGATGCAAGAACAGGCAGTAAGGGCGATTTCATATATCGTGAATTCGGAGAAGACGGCACAGAGTTTATATCAGTTATGTTTGAAATGAAAAACGAAGCGGACACAACTGCAACAAAGCATAAAAATGAAGACTTCTTCAAAGAGCTGGATAAAGACCGTAAAGAAAAGAACTGTGAATATGCTATTCTTGTTTCTATGCTTGAGAGCGATAATGAGTTTTACAACAACGGTATTGTTGATGTGTCATACAGATATCCCAAAATGTATGTCATCCGTCCGCAGTTCTTTATTCCGATAATCACACTGCTTCGTAATGCTGCGCTTAATTCATTGCAATATCGTCAGGAATTGCAGATAGTCCGCAGTCAGCAGGTTGACATTCTTCATTTTGAAGAAAATATGAATGCCTTCAAAGAGGGATTCGCCCGTAATTATCGTCTTGCAAGTGAAAAGTTTGCAACTGCAATTGATGAGATTGATAAAACAATCGATCATCTGCAGAAAACCAAGGCTGCACTTCTTTCATCAGAAAACAATCTGCGCCTTGCAAATAACAAAGCAGATGAGCTGACTATCAAAAAGCTTACAAAAAACGCACCGACTGTCAAAGCAATGTTCGATGAACTGAAAAATACAGAAGGATAAATTACAGGCTCTGCTTTCAGCGGAGCTTATTTTTTTATTTTATATTTAATTGTTTGTATATTTGATGTTGATTTTTTGGTGTATTTTGTTTATAATCAAAGTATATGTAAAGCTTTTGGCAAGAAAGGAAATTTATTTATGAAAAAACTCTATCTTGACACAAAAGAAAAAATATACCGTGCCACTTCGATAATGTTTATCGTTCAGCTTTTCGGAGCACTCGGCGCAGGTTTTTTCTTTGTTATTCAGAACATCTTTCAGTCCTATCATATGCTTGGTGCAACAGGTGCTGCAAATGAGCCCACACTCTGGTTCATTCTTTTCTGGGCAACAGATTTCTTCTTTGTTGCGTTGGCAGTTGTTGTTTCTTATCTGATAGCGGGAATACCCGGTATTGCACCGTCGCTGGCATTGTCTGTTTATTTCTGCCATTTCACAGCTTCTTCAGAAAGTGCGGAAATGATGTACAATTGCTTCTTTGCAACTCCCGCAAACTATGCTCAGTCAACATCAATCGGCTATATGGGTTATCTCATAATGGCAGTTATGCTGGCTCTGCTTATCAAACTGCTTTATGCAGGCTGGGCAGAAGCTAAAAACGCTATAGGAAAAGGCTTGGATAATCTTCTTGCAAAACTCAGCAAGAAAATCAAGCTTATCCCTGATACACTCAAGGGAATAGATATAATCGACGGTGTTGACCTTATCGTATATATCCTTATTATCCCTGTTGCATGCTGCGCACTGACTTTTATCCTTATAAAATACGGTATTGAAGTTCCCTTTGCTGCATTGTCAGAGAGTTTAAGAGTTGCTCTTACAGACCTTGCAAACAGTAATGTTGTTATTGCTGCACTTGTTATGGGACTTATGGTCGGTTTTGACCTTATCGGACCTGTTTCTCTTGCTGCATTCTCAGTTGCAACAACAGCTTATCTCGCAACAGGTAATGCTCAGCTTATTACAATCTATTCCGTCTGCTTTATCACAGTCGGCTGGACAGCATTCTTCGGTATTCTGTGCAGCAAGATTTTCAAAAAAGGCGGAAAACCTGATACAGACGATTTCAACCTTGCAACAACAGGCCCCATCAACGCATTCTTTGAAAATATCAAACTTACTGTTGCTCCCTCAATGCCTCTTGCAATGAGAAGCCCCCTGACTATGATTCCCGGATTTATGGTCGGTTCAGCAGTCGGCGGTGTTGCAACTGCACTTTTCGGTATTGTCAATACAGCTTATACAGACGGTTCATTCCCCAGATACGGCACAGGCAACTTCACATACGGTGCTGTTGATTATACTTATGCCGAACTTTTTGAAAGAGGCGAAATCTACATGAGTTTCACTCTTCCTCTTCGTTCAGGTGATTTCCTTACATGCCGTCTGCCCCTTTTCTTCATAATCCTTATCAGTGCTTTCATCGGCGGTCTTGTTGTTATGGCTCTGAGAGAAGGCGAATACAGATTCCTTTCAAAGAGAGGCTGTTATTTCGAACCCAAGAGTGATATGGTTATCGAAATCCGTGAATACGCAAAAAAATTGGCTGCTGGACTCAAAGGCAAAAATGCAGATGAAACAGCAGAAGAAAATAAAGAAACTATCGGAGGTTAATTATGGCTAAAATTATCGGTGGAAATATTCCCAATATCCCCTGGCAGGATAAACCCGAAGGATACAAATATCCTGTATGGAGATATGACGGAAATCCCGTAATTACAAGAGATAATCTTTTCGGTGCAAACAGCATTTTCAATTCTGCTGTTGTTCCTTATAAAGACGGTTTTGCAGGTGTTTTCAGAGTTGACGACATCAGCAGAGACCACACAATCGTTGTCGGTTACAGTAAAGATGCTATCAACTGGGAGCTTGAAGAAAAAGTTATTTTCAGAGGTTATGACCCCAGACTTTGCGAAATTGACGGCAAATATTACCTTTCATGGGTAAACCTTACTCCTCACGGTACAACAATCGGTATCGCATACACAGAAGATTTCAAAGAATGGACTCAGCTTGAAGATGCTTGCTATCCCGTAGCAAGAAACGGCGTTCTGTTCCCCAGAAAAGTAAATGACGAATATTTGCTTCTTATCCGTCCCTGTGACAGAGGTCATACTCCTTACGGAGATATCTTCCTCAGCCACAGTAAAGATCTTACATACTGGGGCAAACACAGATTTGTTATGTCACCCGTTAAGAACTGGGAAATGACAAAGGTAGGCGCAGGCCCCACACCTATCGAAACTGACGAAGGCTGGCTTGTATTCTATCACGGTGTTCTCACAAGCTGTAACGGTTTCACATATGCAATGGGTGCTGCAATTCTTGATATTGACGAACCTTGGAAGGTTAAGCACAGAGCAGACTGTTTCCTTCTTGCTCCTCATGAAAATTATGAGCTTGTGGGCGACGTTCCCAATGTTGTATTCCCCTGTGCTGCACTTACAGATGCAGAAAGCGGAAAGATCGCAATTTACTACGGCGGTGCTGATACTGTTGTTGCTCTTGCATTCACAACTGTTGATGAAACAATCAAGTTCATCAAAGAGCACGATCTTATGAAATAAAAATCAGACAGCAGGGAGAAATCCTTGCTGTTTTTTTGCAATTCATCACAAACTGTGCTATACTGTTCCATATGAAAGAGATGGTGTTTTATGAAAAAGATAATGTTCGTCTGTCACGGAAATATCTGCAGGTCTCCCATGGCGGAATTTATATTCAAAGACATGATTAAAAAACAGGGAATGGAAAATGAATTTTTTGTTGCTTCATCAGCCACAAGCACGGAAGAGATCCGGGGTGATATCGGAAATCCCGTTTATCCTCCTGCAAAGGCTGAACTTCTGAAGCACGGAATTTCATGTGACGGAAAGAGAGCAGTTCAGCTCAAAAAGAGTGACTATGCAAAATACGATATGTTTATTGCCATGGACAGCAATAATATCCGTAACATCGGCAGGATATTCGGCAGTGATCCCGATATGAAAGTTCACAAAATGATGGATTTTACTGACAGAAAAGGCGATGTCGCCGACCCGTGGTATTCAGACAGATTTGATGTTGCGTACAAGGATATTTATGACGGTTGCGCAGGTCTGCTCAATACTTTTAATAGATAATTATTATACATGTGTCGCAAAAATACACATGTGAAAATTATTTGTTGAATTTTCGTTTGCGATTTTGCTAAAAAATATTAAAATGCTTGTAAATTTCTGTATTTATTGATAAAAATGCAGAGATTTATTCATTTTTATTGCATTTTTTTGCATACAGATATAAAATATAGTATATTTTTTAGTAATAATTATGCTTGTGAATTGGTGACAATTTGCAAAAGGAGTGCAATTTAAAATGAGTTATGTTCAGAGAGTTATTGACAGCGTTGCAAAAAAGCACGCTAATGAGCCTGAGTTCGTGCAGACTGTAACAGAAGTTCTTGCTTCTCTTTCACCTGTTATTGAACAGCATCCCGAATACGAAAAGGCAGGCCTTCTTGAAAGAATGGTTGAGCCTGAAAGACAGATTTCTTTCAGAGTTACATGGGTTGATGATGAAGGCAAAGTTCAGGTTAATACAGGTTACCGTGTTCAGTTCAACGGTGCAATCGGTCCTTTCAAGGGCGGTCTTCGTTTCCATCCTTCTGTATATGCAGGCATCATGAAGTTCCTTGCATTTGAACAGACATTCAAGAACAGCCTTACAGGTCTTCCCATCGGTGGTGCAAAGGGTGGTTCTGACTTCGATCCCAGAGGCAGAAGTGACGGAGAAATTCTTCGTTTCTGTCAGGCATTCATGACAGAGCTTTACAGACACATCGGTCCCAACCTTGACGTTCCCGCAGGTGACATCGGTGTTGGCGGCAGAGAAATCGGTTACCTTTTCGGTCAGTTCAGAAGAATCAAGGGTTCATTTGAAAACGGTGTTCTTACAGGTAAAGGCCTTTCATACGGCGGTTCACTTATCAGACCCGAAGCAACAGGTTTCGGTGCTGTTTATTACGCAGCAGAAGTTCTCAAGCACTTCGGTGAAGATGTAAAGGGCAAGACATTTGCTGTTTCAGGTTTCGGTAACGTTGCATGGGGTACAGCAAAGAAGGTTGCTGAACTCGGCGGTAAAGTTGTTACAATTTCAGGTCCCGACGGATTTGTATACGATCCCGACGGTGTTGTTACAGAAGAAAAGATCAACTATCTTCTTGAAATGCGTGCATCAGGCAGAGACAAGGTTCAGGACTATGCTGACAAATTCGGTGTTGAATTCTTCGCAGGTCAGAAACCCTGGGGTGTTAAGGTTGACGTTGCTATGCCTTGCGCTACTCAGAACGAAATCGGCATGAAAGAAGCTCAGCAGCTTGTTGAAAACGGTGTTAAGTATTACATCGAAGTTGCAAACATGCCCACAACAAACGAAGCACTTTCATATCTTATGGAAAACTGCAAAGTTGTTGCTCCTTCAAAGGCAGTTAACGCAGGTGGTGTTGCAGTTTCAGCTCTTGAAATGAGCCAGAACTCATCAAGATACTCATGGACAAGTGAAGAAGTTGACGAAAAACTCAAGCACATCATGAAGACAATTCACGATTCTTCAGCAGCTGCTGCAGAAGAATACGGACTTGGCTATAATCTTGTTGCAGGTGCAAACATTGCAGGTTTTGCAAAGGTTGCAGATGCTATGATGTCACAGGGTATTTTCTGATAATTAAATTTTATATAATAAAAGGCACCTTCACGGGTGCCTTGATTTTTTTTATAAGTTCTGCTTGTCGGCTTCAGATAAATCGTTTTCGGAATTATCTCTGCCGAGGTCCGTGTCGGTCAGAACATAATCATCGGAAATCGGTTTTTCGTGAAATACCTTAAGATTCGGAGCCTTTGTGTCTGCAATAATGGGATTTGCTTTTTCTTTTGTATGCTTGGCTTTGCCTTGAATTTCAGGTACTGCTGCCTGTTCGTTTCTTGGCTTTGTATGTGTAACTTCGGGACGTTTCATACCCTGTTTTGCCATAAAAATCACCTCGGTATAGTGTTTGCCGTTTTACAGGATTTATTTATAAACAATAATTTATCAAACAAATTAAATGGTATCTTGTAGGGGCGTTGTCCTCAACGCCCGGCACGAATGTGCATTTTCCGAAGGAAAATTAAACGGCAGAGCCGTTATTGTTCGCTTTGCTCACAATCGGGCGTTGGATCAACGCCCCTACAGGCTTGATTTTAATTCCTGCAATTATACCGCTAAATTATTGTTTATTCGTCGGGTTATCAAGAACTTTACCGTCTTCCGTGAATCTTGAACCGTGACACGGACAATCCCATGAATGTTCGGCTTTGTTCCATTTTAATGCACAGCCGAGATGAGGACAGCGTTTTGTTGTAGGTGTTAAAAGATTGATTGCAGACTCAAAACCGTTTATAAAAAGCTGAGGTTTTAGGATGCTTCTTGACGGATTAAAAACTTCTGCATAGTCATTCTTTTTACCTTGAATCATATCGCTGAGAATCATTGCAGAAACCATAGAACTCGTCATTCCCCATTTATTGAAGCCTGTTGCGACATAGAGATCAGGTGTGTTTTTGGAATAATTTCCGATGTAGGGAATTTCATCAAGACTCATGCAATCCTGTGCTGCCCAGGATGTGACTTCTTTTGCGTCGGGATAATTGTTTTTTGCAAATTCACGCAGTTCTGCCCAGTTACCGCCCTGTTTACCTGTCCTGTGACTTCCGCCGCCGAGTAAAAGAAAATTTCCGTAATTTCTGAACGAAAGTCCTGTCTTTTTTCCGTCAACATACATGCCGCTGACATTCTGAGCATTTTTCAATGCAATAACATATGAACGGTCCTGATATAATTTTAAAGGATAACTTCCATGCTTGTTGATAAACGGAAAATGCGTTGCGACTACAACTTTATTTGCTTCAATTGTGCAATCAGCCGTTTTTGCCGTACAGCCGACCATTTCTTCAATAAATGTGTTTTCATAAATATTCAGATCTTTTGCGATTGTTCTTAAAAATTTCAACGGATTGAACTGAGCCTGATTTTTGAAACGCACAGCACCTGCCGTCTCAAAGGGTAAAGGCAGATTTTTCTGAAATTCTGCCTTATATCCGATTTTTCTGATCGCAGAAAGTTCATCTTCAAGAATATTTATGTTGTTTTCAGAGTAAACAAAATTATCCTTTTCCTCAAAATCACAGTCAATCGAGCTGCAAAGTTCCTTGTATTTTCTGATTGCTTCTTCATTTGCTTTCAGATACATCTGAGCTTTTTCAGTGCCTTCACTCTGCAGGATTTTGTGATAAATCAGACCGTGCTGACTTGTGATTTTTGCTGTTGTATTCTGTGTGTTTCCTGAGAAAATTGTGTTCTTTTCAACCAATACATACGGAATATTTTTTTTGTGCAAAAAATATGCAGTCAGTATTCCTGCAATTCCTCCGCCGATTATCAACACGTCTGTTTTTATGTTTTCTTTAAGTTTGGGAAATGAATATTTTTCAGAATACTGTTGCCATATTGATTCCATAAAGACACCTCATGACTATTATTCTCTTTTTTGTGTAAAAAATACAGTTCAATATTTATGACAATTGCCGATTCTTTGCAACACGTATTGAATCGTTTTTTTTCTTATGGTAAAATAAAGAAAAAACCGAAAGAGGTTGTATAATGAAAATTTCTTCTGCGTTTCCCGTATGGGGACCTTACGGAAAAAAATATATGGGTATATCACGTATTGCAGACCATGCTTTTGCAGACGGTGTGCGTTTTGATTTTACCACAGTGCCCGCAATTTTCGGCGGAGATATAAAAGTGCCGAATGTAACATTGCCTTCGGGTTGTCATCCCTGGCGTTGTTCACCTGATTATTCTGTTTTTACATACCGTCATGACCTTGAATGGAAAGATAAGGTTTATGCGGAAGTTTCATATGTCAGCCTCAGCGACGAAAGCACTCTTGTCAGAACAGAGTTTGTGAATAATTCAGAGCTTACACAGAATTGCCTTGTCAATTTCTTCAGCTCTGTTGAATATCCTTATCCGAAATACTGCAGACTTACTCTTCCCGAAAAGTGTGATTACAAAAAAGCACTTGATTATGACACTTATGACTATGCGGAAAAGCGTCCATGGGATGAGCAGAATGCAGACAGCTTCAAAAAAGGTGAATTTGCAGACAATACATTCGTCGGCGGATTCGGTCTTGGTGACAGAGCAGGAAAGTGGCATATGCCTCATCGCTATCAGCCTCCTTTCGGTGCAGTCAAGGGTGATAACGCATCTTTCACAATTGAATGCGCAAATGATTACAACGACGCTGTACTTGCAGTGCGTTACAGAACAAGTGACATTCATTATGTTCAGGGCAAAATGGTCGGTGTAAATCTTGTAAACAGCAAGAATACCGCAACTTTCATGATCAATGATGTCAAGGTTGATTTTGCACCTTCCGATGACCTTGCAATGAAATATATTCCTCTCGGAAAACTTTCAAAGGGCGAGTTTAAATTCTCACTTGTTGCAACAGGTACAGGTGCAGCAGAATTTGACTTTTTCTGCATAACAGAAAAGGAAGATGCAGAAAAAATCATCACCGAAATGGTGTCTTACGATTTCACTCCCGAAATAAAAACTCAGAAGTGCGAAAGCGGTTATATTTCTGTATGCAAATTCAATGATGTTGACGGTGAATTCACACTGCGTACATTCAATGACAACACACGTTACAGAGAAATTGAAACAGGTGCTCTTGAAGATTGCATGACAGCAAGACTTTCAAACTCCGATGTTACATTTGATGATGTAACCGAAAGTTTCACAGGCGCATTTTCAAGAAAACACAGCGACGACGGATTTTTCCACAACGCAATCGTTCACACACTTTTTGTTGCACCGAATACAAAACATATTGAATATGCAGTGCTTTCAAAGGGCGAAACAGAATACCTGACTGCAGAAGAATATGAAAAAATATATCTTGAAAGACTTTGCGAAGTCGGAGAAATCAGCCTTAACAAAGACGGCAAGAAGTACGAACTCAGCTGCAATATCCTTAAATCAACGGTAATGGTGAATGCAGTTTATCCTATATATAAACACGGTGAATATATCATTCATCACACACCCGGTAAACGTTGGGACTGCCTTTATACATGGGATTCAGGCTTTATCGGTCTTGGTATGAATGACTATGCTCCGCATTTTGCAGATTACAGCCTTGATCTTTATCTGAGCGATGAAAGTAATCCCGATTATGCGTTCCTGCATCACGGTTCACCCGTACCTGTTCAGATGTATCAGTTCCTTGAAATCATGAAACGCAGAAATGATAAAGCAGGAATGAAAGAGCTTTATCCCAGACTCAAACTGTATTATGATTTCCTTGCAGGTAAAGTCAGAGGTTCAACAACTGCAAAGCTTAAAAGCGGACTTACCACAACATATGATTATTTCTATTCAACCAGCGGTATGGACGATTATCCCGCACAGGTTGCAATGATGGACAGAAATATCAGAGACACAACTGCTCCCGTGCTTTCATCTTCACAGCTTGTCCGCTGTGCAAAGATTCTCAGAATGACTGCAAGTAAACTCGGCATTTCTGAAGATGTGAAAACTTATGAAGAAGACATCACAAGAATAACTGATGCGCTCAATAAGTACTCATGGGATAAGGACAGCGGTTATTACAGCTATGTTCTTCATGATAAAGACTACAATCCCACAGGATTCATGCTGACAGAAGACGGTGAAAATCAGAACAAGGGGCTTGACGGTATTTATCCCATTATTGCAGGTGTCTGCGATGAAGAACAGAAGAACGCAATTCTTGCTCATCTTAAAAATGAAAAAGAAATGCTTTCACCCTACGGTATCAGCGCAGTTGATATGACAGCAGGTTACTTTATGGTAAACGGCTACTGGAACGGTAACGTATGGTTCCCCCATCAGTGGTTTATCTGGAAATCAATGCTTGATCTGGGCGAAACAGACTTTGCATACACAATTGCAAAACTTGCTCTTGATGTCTGGAAGAGAGAAGTTGACTATTCTTATTACACATTTGAAATGGTCAATGTTGTAACAGGCAGAGGCGGATGGTTCCATAACTTCGGCGGTCTTTCAACTCCCATCACAATGTGGGCAAATGCTTATTATAAAGCAGGAACTCTCAATACAGGTTTTGATACATGGGTTGACGAAGTGAATTTCAATGCGGACAATACAAAGCTTGATGCAAAAATCACATACTTCGGCAAGAATGAAAAAATCACCGTCATTGCAACAATGAATGACGATGAAAACAGAAAATATAAAGTAACTCTTGACGGTAAGGAAGTTGCATATAACGAAAGATTCAAGGGTACTCTTGAAATCGAACTTTCCGTTCAGGATAATGAAATTCATGAACTGATCGTGGAATAATTTTTTGAAGGTGGTTAAAATGTTTAAACAGCGCGGTGCAGGTGTGCTGATGCACATCAGTTCTCTGCCCTCTGAATACGGTGTGGGTGTGTTTGGCAAAGAGTGTTTTGACTTTGTTGACAAACTTGCAGAAATGAAGTTTTCTTACTGGCAGGTTCTGCCGTTCAATCCTATAGATGATGCAAATTCTCCCTATTGTTCAGCATCTGCATTTGCAGGTAACATTCTTTTTATAGACCCTAAAGGTCTTGTGGAAATGGGACTTTGCACCGAAGATGAAATAAAATCAAATGTCTATGACGGTTCACCCTATACTGCAGATTTTGACTTTGCAAAAAAAGCAAGACTTTCACTTCTGAAAAAAGCATTTTCAAGAATTGATGCTGAATTTGCTCAGAAGGTAAAGGATTTTGAAAGTGAAAATAAGTGGCTTACACAATTTTCATATTTCATGGCGATAAAAGAAGCCAATGACTTCAAAGCATGGTGGGAATGGGACGAGGATTTTGCCCGTTTCGATCTGTTCAAAAGACGCCACAGACATGACTATGCAGAGAGATCGGCTTTCTGGAAATTCAGTCAGTATGTTTTCTTCATGCAGTGGCAGAAAGTCAAGGACTATGCAAACTCAAAGGGTATAAAAATCATCGGAGACATGCCCATTTATGTTGCGATGGACAGCGTTGATGTGTGGTCAAACCTTCCCATGTTCCTTATTGATGATAAGAAACTCGCACCCGAAAAGGTTGCAGGTGTACCGCCCGATTATTTCAGCGAAGACGGTCAGCTCTGGGGTAACCCGATTTATAACTGGGAAGCTATGGAGAAAGACGGTTATAAATGGTGGCTTGAAAGAATCGGCAATGCGCTGAATACTTATGATGTCGTGAGAATCGACCATTTCAGAGCATTTGCAAGTTATTGGGAAATTCCTGCGGATTCAGAAACCGCAAAGACAGGCGAGTGGAAAGACGGTCCCGGAATGAAACTCTTCAAAAAAGTGTTCCGCAAATTCCCCGATGCTCCCATTATTGCAGAAGACCTTGGTGTTTTCGGTGAAGATGTTGTGAAACTCCTTGAAGATACAAATTTCCCCGGCATGAAGGTTGTTCAGTTCGGATTCGATCCCGGCAGCGATTCTTCACATATGCCTCATAATGCACAGAAAAACAGCGTAAACTATGTCGGCACACATGATAACAACACTCTTCTCGGCTGGCTCTGGGAAGCAAGTGAAGAAGAACGCAGATTCGCGCTTGATTATGTCGGCTTTGAAGGCGATAACTGGGGTGACGGCGGATATTATTCAAAGAGTTGTCGCAAGATAATCGAAACCGTATGGAGAAGTGCTTCCGATACAGCAATCATTGCATTCCAGGATATGTGCGGATTCGGTTCTGATGCAAGAATGAATATTCCCGGTGTGCCTGAAAAGAACTGGCGTTTCAGAACAACAAAAGAAACTATCAATAATATTGATAAGAATTATTTCATAAAAATCAATTCTCTTTTCAGAAGAGGATAAAATAAAAATTTAAGATGAGGTGTTTTTAATGGTAGCAAAAATCGCTGATCTCTTAGGTCTTGTTGTCAGAGAAGAATGGGCACTCACCAAATTCTTTGAGTATCTGGGTAAAATGTTTTCCGCAGACTCAATAAAAGGTATGGTTGCTGCACTCACTGCTGCTGCAGAAATGCTTGCAATGCTCATTTTCGGTCTGCCCACAACTCCCAGAGGACCTGAACTTGACCTTTCCGATTACAGCATTGTTTTCTATGATGAGTTCGACGGTGACACTCTTGACGAAACAGTGTGGAAACATCGTGGTGTAGGTCCCAGAAGAGGCGGATTCAACGCATCAAGTCAGGCTGAAGTTCGTGACGGTAATCTTGTAATCACATCTGAATATCTCGAAGACGGTATGTACGGCGAAGGCTGGTACACAGGTGCTGTTTCACTTAAAGAGTGGTACAAGCAGGGATATTTTGAAATCAGATGTATCTGTAACGATTCACCCGGTTTCTGGAGTGCATTCTGGATTCAGGCAAACGGTCCTTACACAGCTTCAATTTCTCAGGGCGGTGTAGGCGGTGCTGAACTTGACATCTTTGAGTCAATGGGATACGGCGACGGACTTCATCACAACTCAGTCACACATACAATCCACTGTGCAGGTGTAGACGGTGTGCAGGAAGGATTCCAGTCAGCAAATCTCGGTGCTTTCTACGGCAATAATATTCATGAAGAATACAACACATACGGTCTTGAATGGACAGAAGATGAATACATTTTCTATATCAACGGTGTTGAAACAGTCCGCTCAACATTCGGTAACGGTGTTTCTCAGGTAGAAGAAGAAGTTATCGTTTCACTTGAAATTCCCGGAATCGAAGAACTTGCAGGTTTTGAAAAAGACGGCTTCAAGACAGAATTTATCGTTGATTATGTAAAAATCTATCAGAAGAAGTAAAAGCATAATAAAAATCACCTGTGTGAACAGGTGATTTTTTTTGGTAAATAATAATTTATCGAAATCCCACGTCGGTAATCTGATAAATTATTGCTTTCTCTTCAATTTTCCGTTTTTCTGAAGTGCAAGATAGAGTTTTGCGGTGACTTCCGCATCGGCATCTGCACGGTGATATATTTCTGACTTTATTCCGAAATAGTCGCACAGAACAGAAAGTTTGTTGCATGAAAGACCGGGGAAGTCTTCACATCTGTATCTGACAAAACGGAGTGTGTCAAAAACATCATTGTCGATAAAAATCTCGTATTTGTCAGCCCAGTGACCCATGATTTTGCAGTCAAAATTCAGTGCATTGTGACCCACAAGAATATTGTTGCCCGCAAAAGCTCTGAATCGGGGGAGTACAATGTCGATTCTATCCGCATCTGCAACCATTTCATCGGTGATTCCCGTAATCTGAGTGATTTCAGACGGAATCGGTCTGCCCGGATTTACAAATTCCTGAAAAGAATCGCAGATTTCACCGTTTACAACTTTCACAGCACCGATTTCAATAATTTCTGAGTCTCTGGGAAGTCCTGTTGTTTCAATGTCGAAAGCTACAAATGTTGAAAAGTCAGCAGCCTTGACTTCTTTTGCGGGAAAGAATTTTTCAGGCTTTCCGAATAAATCAAACATTGCCGAATTCCTCTTCCGTTTTTATTTTTCCGTATATACACTGAATACTTGTGTATTTTGAGTTTTTGAGTCTGAGAATTCTGTCGGTTTCTGCGGCAATTGCTTTTACATCTGTTTTGAGCGCGTGAACAAAAATGTACTCGGCATCTCTGATATTGTGCTTTTCCTTTTTTATGAAAGTCTGCATAGGTGCGCAGAGTTTTGAAAACCAGACAGGAGCGCAGATAATAACTTTGTCATAAGAAGCGACATCTGTGTCATAAGGGAAAAGTGCCATATCATCTTTTGAGAATAAAGTTTTCAGGCAGTTTGTAAAGCCGTTGTAGCCTGCAACATTTTCGGTAGTGTCGATTGCAAGAAAATCAGCTTCAAGCTCTTTTGCTTTTTCAAGCGCAATTTTTTCCGTATTGCCTTTTCTTGAATAATAAACCACAAGTGTTTTCATTTTATTATCTCCCTGAGCCTTTTTTATCATTATATATTAAGTGACAGTGTGTTATTTTTACATTTTAGAAAAATAGAAGCTGAATTTTGTGTTAAAATAAATATTCAGAGGTGATATGTAATGACCGGTCTTGCTTTCAGATATGCAGAAGAAAAAGATTGTGAGCTTATTCTGTTTTTTATAAAGAGTCTTGCCGAATATGAAAAAATGAGTGATGATGTTTCGGCAACACCCGAGCTTCTCAGAGAATGGATTTTTGAAAAGAAAAAGGCAGAAGTTATTTTTCCTGTGGTTGACGGAAAGGAAATCGGTTTTGCGTTATTCTTTCACAACTTTTCAACATTTCTCGGCAAAGCAGGAATTTATCTTGAAGATTTGTATATTCTGCCCGAATACCGTAATAAAGGCTACGGAAAACAGGTGCTGAAAAAACTTGCATCAATTGCAGTTGAAAGAGATTGCGGCAGACTTGAATGGTGTTGTCTTGACTGGAATCAGCCGAGTATTGATTTTTATCTGTCTCTTGGTGCTGAAGGTCTGACTGACTGGACGACTTATCGTGTCACAGGCGAAACACTCAGAAAACTTGCAGAATAATCGGTGATATTGAGTATTGAAATATACTTTGCGATATGATAATATAGCATGGGTGATGTAACTAAATGAAAAAATTAAACAAAATAAAACCTATTCCGAAATCGCACGAAATACTCTGGTGGGCATGCCGTGTAATTTTTGTGCTGTTTTCAATATACGGAATTCTCAATAACTCCGTCACAATGTTTCTGATGGGACTTTTCTCAACAGCATTTTCACACCTGTGGGATATGTTTCAGCTTTTCGGCGGAAAATCATTCATAACACGAGTTGACTTTTTCTCGCAGACATTCCTGAATCTGTTTATTGCATACAGTCTTGGAGTTTATCTTCTTAACACAAGAACAAATATCCATTTCTTTGATATAATATCACATGCATCGTCAGGATTTATCGCAACATGGTTTGCTTATGATTTTGCGGTTGTTTTTCAGGGAAAGAAAAGACATCTGAGTCCTGCTCTTGCATCGTTCTTTTCTCTGTGTTTCTCAATGTTCATTGCAGTTGCATGGGAACTTTATGAATTCACAATGGACCGTGTTTACGGTTATACTCTCCAAACATCAGATGTTATTACTGAAATCGGTCTGAGAGATACAATGGAAGACACAATCTGCTGTGTTGTAGGCTCAGTGCTCGGTATGTTTGCCGTTGCTTTTTACAGAAACGGAATCATCGGCGGTAAAAACAGAAAACAGCTCAGGGCAGAAGTTGTTGCCCGATCAAAACAGGACAGAAAAGAAGAGCTTGAATTCCTCGGAATTGAAGAATAAAAAAACAGGTGCAATTGCACCTGTTTTTAATGTATTGTAATTTTTTAATAAAAAACAACCACCCTATTGGATGGTTGTTTTTGTTCCGGCATCGCCCTATTTTCCCGGGCCGCTTCCAGCCAAGTATTGTCGGCACTGCAGAGCTTAACTACTGTGTTCGGGATGGGAACAGGTGGGACCTCTGCGCCAAAGACACCGGATATTCATTTGTCAGAGTTGTTACTCCCTAACAACATGGCTTATTATATCACAGATTTCAGAAAAGTCAACCCCTTTTTTTAAAATTTTTCAAATTTTTTTAATTTTTTTTATTCTGGTGTTTTTTGACCTTTCAGATTGAGTAAATCATTGTTGAAATGTGTAACAAATCATAGTATAATCTCTTTGATATTATAATGATTATTATATTATATATAGTATATATAACATATTATAAGTGAGGTTGTGGATATGGGTGACGGCTTTGAGATTTTTGATATTCCGGATAATGATGAGTCTGAAATAAAAGAAAACAAAACTGAATTCGACAAAAGAAACTTTCACGAAGTTTTCAGGTCAGTCTGTCTGGTGCTGATTCTGATTGTGTGCGGTGCGATTCTTGCATTTGTTGTCAGAACATATATGATTGTCAGTGAGCAGGCAGATAAACAGCAGATAATTATTTCGGACAGCGGAATCGGGTATGCGGATAATAATTACATCGTTGATCTTCCTGACGGAACAGTTACGGCAAATCAGTCGGAAACATTGCAGAATAATAATGTTGCCAATATCGGTTCGGTGAATAATGTTCCTCAGAATAATATAAGTAATACAACTCAGGTGGTTCAGACAGATACAACACAGACTTTACCTGCTGAGACAACAACTGCAGCGGCAGCAGACAGTAACGGAAAAATCAATATCAATACTGCATCTCTGGATGAGTTGATGGGACTTGACGGTGTTGGTGAGAAAAAAGCTCAGGCGATAATTGATTACAGATATGAAAACGGCAGATTTAATTCTGTTGAAGAGCTTACAAATGTAAACGGCATTGGTGAAAAAACTTTTGAGAAAAACAGAGACAGGATTACGGTAGGGTAGTATGAAAAAATTCAGATTCAAAAACAATGAGTTTATTTTCAGCGGAAAAGGACTTATCATGGGTATTCTGAATGTCACTCCCGATTCCTTTTCTGACGGCGGAGAATTTTTCGGTGCGGATGCTGCCGTAAATCATGCGAAGAAAATGCTCAGTGACGGAGCAGATATAATAGATATCGGTGCAATGTCAACACGACCCGGTAGTGAGCCTGTTTCATACAGTGAAGAAATCAGAAGGCTTGAGCCTGTGCTGAAAGAATTGTGTGCCATTGAAAACATCATCATTTCTGTTGATACGATAAATCCCGAAACAGCAGACTATGCTCTGGCTGCAGGTGTGCATATAATAAATGATGTAAGCGGATATTTTAATCCTGCCATGGCATCTGTTGTGAAGAAACATAATGCGGGATGGATAATGACTCACACAGGTGCAGTTGCATCGGGTAGTGTTGTTGAATATCCTGACGGAGTTACGGTTGCGGTTAAAGATTTTTTTGAAAGCTTTATTTCTGATTGTGAAAAGTTCGGAATCAGTAAGGATTATATATGTATTGATCCCGGATTCGGTTTTGCAAAAACAACCGATGATAATATTGAGCTTCTGCAAAATCTTGAAAAACTTGTCAGACCCGATGTTGCTTTTCTGACTGCATTGTCAAGAAAGCGTTTTATCGGTGAAATCACAGAAACTGCCGAAGCAGGTGAGCGTCTTGCAGGTACATTGACTGCAGATATAATCGCTCTCATGAAAGGCACGGACATGCTGCGTGTTCATGATGTGAAAGAAACCAAACAATCAATTGCTATATATAATAGTATATATAATAATAAAGGAACCACAATATATGGATAAGATAATTATAAAAGACCTCAAATTGCATGCGTATCACGGAGTGAATCCCGAAGAAAAAATTGAAGGGCAGAATTTCGTTTTTGATATCGAGTGTAAAGCAGATTTGTCAAAACCGTGTCAGAGTGATGATGTGAATGACACAGTCAGCTATGCTCATATTATCAAACTTGTCAGAAAAGTTTTCACTGCTGAAAAATATGATCTGCTTGAAAAAGCTGCTCAGGTTGTTGCGGATGCAATACTTGACGAATTTGATATGATCAGAAAAGTAAAAGTAAAACTCATGAAACCCGAAGCACCCGTAAAGGCAGATTTCGGATATGTTGCAGTTGAAATAAAAAGGGAAAGATGATATGAAAAAAGCATATATCGGAATCGGCACCAATATCGGTGACAGATTACATAATATAAAAACGGCAACGGAAGCATTGTCGCATTTACCGGGAACTCAGGTGCTGAAAGTTTCAGATGTATATGAAACAGAACCCTGGGGATATGCCGATCAGGATAACTTCTTTAATATATGTGCAGAAATTGAAACTGAACTCTCACCCAATGCGTTGCTGGGAGCATGTCTCGGGATTGAAGCTGCCTTCGGAAGAGAACGTCCGTTTAAAAATGCACCGAGAATACTGGATGTGGATCTTCTTCTGTATGAAGGTGTGGTTAAGAATGAACCTGAACTTATCCTGCCTCATCCGAGAATGCACGAAAGAGCTTTCGTTCTTGTGCCGCTGAAAGATATACTTGAAACACTGGTTCTGGATAATGCGGATTTTAATGATTCATATAATATCTGCGATAAAAAAGGCGTAAAAAAGTGTGTTTTCGGGGATAATTGAACGGTATTATCAAATAATGGTGAAGAGAAAAATGCTAAAAACCACGCAAAATAGCCATTTTTAATGAAAAAGAAGCAGCAAACACACGGAGCCGTTTGTAAGAAGTGGCAAAAAAAGCTAAAATGGTGTTGACATTTGCGGAACTGTGTGATATTATATGCAAGCTGAATGACGAAGCGGACAGCACCTTGAATGAGTACACTTCCGCTGAAAAAGATTCAGAAAAAAAATAAAAAAAGGCTTGACAAACGTGTCACGATGTGATATAATACTCAAGCACTCTGACG
>JAGBSO010000035.1 GCA_017631795.1 Clostridia bacterium
AGCTGAATTATTGTAGTGGAAAATTGAAAATTGAAAGTTGAAAATGAATAGAGCGAAGCGGAATCAAGTGCGAAGCACTTCCGAAACTTTCCATTTTCCATTCTCAACTTTCCATTTGAGCGAAGCGATAAATTATTGTTTCCCGGTGAACTCTATGATAATAAAAACTCTCCCTCTCGGTGCGATTGAAGCGAATACTTATATTCTCATTGACGAAGAAAGCGGCAGCGCTGCGATTGTTGATGCAGGTGACTGCAATAAAAAGCTTCTTGAAGCACTCAGCGATAACAGAATCAGAAAAATTGAATATATACTTCTCACACACGGTCATTTTGACCATATAGACGGTGTGCCTGATATAAAAAAGCATTTCCCCGATGCAAAAATCGCAATACATGAAGCTGATGCACCTTGCCTCGGTGATGATTCACTGTCCCTTGCAAGGGGATTCGGCAGATTATTCAGCAAAAAAGTGAATGCGGATATCATTCTGCATGACGGTGATTCACTTCCTTTCGGAAATGATGAAATCACTGTGATTCACACACCCGGTCACACAAAAGGCGGTGTCACATATAAAATCGGCAGTTGTCTTTTTACGGGTGATACACTGTTTTATCTTTCCATCGGCAGAACAGATTTCCCCGGCGGCAGTTACGATGTGCTGAATGACTCCGTAATGCGTCTTTTTGAGCTTGAAGGGGAGTATACCGTTTATCCGGGGCATGACAGAACAACATCCCTTGATTTTGAAAGACAACATAACAGATTTGTAAGGTGGAAAAACAGATGATTCTTTCCGTCACAGGTCACAATTTCAGATATGAAACTGAAAATGTAATAAGAATATTTTTTCCTCTTGAAAAAATTACGGTAACCGAAGAAATGATTGAAACACAGGAAAATCATGTGTTCACATACCTTGAAAACAACATAATCGGTTGTGAAGTTTTTCTTTCAGGAAAAAAGGAAAAAAGAGAGCAATCTGTAATTGACAAAACAGATAAAGAAGCTGAGCTGATTCTTGCACAGCTTTTATACGATATATTTACCTCCATGACGGGGCTGACACCGCCGTGGGGTATTCTTACGGGTGTAAGACCCTCAAAACTTTTAAGAAATCTCATTGCGGAAAACGGTGAAGCGGAAGCACTTGATTATTTCAGAAATCAGCTCTATGTAACCGACAAAAAAACAGACCTTGCACTTTCTGTTGCAAAGGCAGAGGACAGAATAATTGCCTTGTCGGGTGAAAAATCATATTCACTTTATGTTTCAATTCCGTTTTGCCCCACAAGATGTTCATATTGCTCCTTTGTTTCACATTCCGTGGCACAGGCAAAAAAACTCATTCCCGATTATGTGAAACTCCTTTGCAGAGAAATAGGAGATATCTCAAAAATCGCAAAGGAGCTTGACCTGAAGCTTGAAACAATCTATTTCGGCGGCGGCACACCCACTTCTCTCGGAGAAGAAGACCTGAAAGCGGTAACAGATGCAGTCAGCGCAAATTTTAATGTGAAAAATATCCGTGAATACACTATCGAAGCGGGCAGACCCGACACATTGAATAAAGAAAAACTTGCCATAATGAAAAACGCAGGTGTTTCGAGAATCAGCATAAATCCGCAGACATTCAATGCTCAGGTGCTTGAAAATATCGGCAGAAAACATTCACCCGAAATGACTGTTGAAGCGTTCGGAATGGCGAGAAATGCAGGTTTTGATAACATAAATATGGACTTTATCGCAGGGCTTCCCGGTGATACATACGAAAGCTTCAGAGCCAGTATAGACAGAGCTGTTGACCTTTCTCCCGAAAACATAACGATTCATACCCTTGCACTCAAACGTGCTGCAAATATCGTTACACAGGGCGAAACCGATTCAGTCTATAACGAAACTGCAAAAATGCTTGATTATTCAAATCAGGCTCTTTACGACAGCGGTTATTTTCCTTACTATATGTACCGTCAGAGCAAAACAGTCGGCAATAATGAAAATGTGGGCTGGAGCAAAGACGGCAGGGAATGTCTTTACAATATCTATATGATGGAGGAGATTCATACCGTGCTTGCTGCAGGCGGCGGTGCAGTCACAAAGCTGAAATCTCCCTTTGACAGCAGAATAGACCGGGTTTTTAATTTTAAATATCCTTATGAATATATAAGCCGTTTTGATGAGCAGTCAGAGCGCAAAAAAAATATCTTTGATTTTTACGGGATGATAAAAAGTGGAAATAAAAAAAGAATTTATTTATGATAAAATAGAAAACGTACCCTCATGCCATGCTTCAACTGTTTTGCCTCTTCCTGACGGCAGAGTTATGGCAGCATGGTTTGCAGGAGAGCATGAAAGCAACGATAACGTCAGAATTTGGTATTCCGTAAAAGAAAACGGAGTATGGTCAGAGCCTGAGAAAATTTATTCTGCAGAAAATCTGCCTCATTGGAATCCCGTGCTTGATCTGAGAAATGACGGCACAATCCGTCTTTACTACAAAAAGGGCAAAAAAATTTCACGCTGGGTGACATGGTTTACAGATACTGCTGATGCGGGAAAAACATGGTCTGAGCCGAAAGAGCTTGTGCCCGGTGATGTTTCAGGTGGCAGAGGTCCCGTTAAAAATAAATGTATCCGCACATCAGAAGGTCTGCTTCTTGCACCTGCATCCTCAGAAATCACAAGACAGTTGTGGCGTTGCTTTATAGATGCTTCCTTTGATGACGGTGACACATGGATAAAGTGTGACTATATTGTAAGACCCAGAAAGAATTTCGGTCTTGTAAGCATGATTCAGCCCACACTCTGGGAAGATGATGACGGAAATATCCATGCACTCATGCGTACTGATAAGGGCAGAATTTATAAGAGTGTGTCCACGGACGGCGGACTCAGATGGTCAAAGGCTGAAAGAACGGAAATTCCCAATAACAACAGCGGAATTGACTGCGTAAGAGTGCCGGACGGCAGAATTTTTCTCTTATATAATAATGTTGAAGAAAACTGGGGTGACCGTTCACCTCTGAATCTTGCTGTGTCCTGTGACAACGGCAAAACATTCAGAGATGTATGTGAGCTTGAAAATGAAAAAGACGGGGAATTTTCTTATCCGTCAATAACATATTATAATAACAGACTCCATATCGCATATACATATAACAGAAAACAGATAATGTACTGTGAAACTGAAATCTGAAAGGACGGATAATCGGTAATGGCAGGACGAAAAAAACAATCGTTGCTCAACGGTGCTCTTGTGCTTGTTCTTGCAACTGCATTTGTCGAAATCATCGGCGTTTTATATAAAATCCCTCTCACGGAGCTTATAGGCACCATGGGCAGAGGTTATACGGGTACTGCATTCAATATCTATATTCCCGTGTATAACATAGCAATGGCAGGACTTCCCGTTGCAATTTCAAAACTTGTTGCACAGAGTGTTGCCGAAGGTCATTTCAATAATGTAAAGAAAATATTCAGAATTGCATTCTGGCTGTTTTTCGGAGCAGGTGCAATCGGCACCGTTGTTCTGCTTATTCTTGCATATCCTTATGCAAAATCAATGCAGGCGACAGAATCACTGCCTTCAATCTTCATGATTGCTCCCGCTGTTTTTGTATGCTGTGTCATGGCTACATACAGAGGTTACTATTCGGGTCTGCGCAATCAGAATCCTTCTGCAATATCGCAGATGTTTGAGGTTGTGGGCAAACTTGCATTCGGTCTCGGACTTGCATATGTTGTTCAGCGTTACGGTATGAGCTGTTTTGAACAGGGACTTCCCGTTTACGGTGTTGAATGTGCAACAGAAGCCGAAGCAGTCATGGCTCTGACTCCTTATGCTGCAGCAGCATCAATTTTCGGTGTTACAATGGGTGCTGTGTGTTCACTCCTTTTCCTTGTTATCAGACATAAAATTGTCGGCGATAAAATCACTCCCGAAGAACTTGCATCTTCTCCCAAGGCTGATACAGGAAAAAACATCGCAAAGCTCATGTTTGCCATTGCTGTGCCTGTTGTTGTCAGCACCCTTGTTATGAATATAACAAATCTCATTGACTCATGGGCAATTCAGTACAGACTTCAGTATGCTATCGACTCTGATCTTTCAGTCATTTCAAATATGTACAGGGAAGCGCTGTCAATTGCTGCAAAAATGGATAATGTACAGCTCAAATCATATCTCTACGGAGCTTATGAAATTGCGCTTGACTTCAGAAATCTTGTGCCCACAATAACAACAACACTTGGTATGAGTGCAATTCCCGTCCTTGCAGAAGCATGGACACTCAAAAATAAGCTGATGATACGTTCGTCAATCGAATCTGTCATGCGTATTGCAATGCTCATTTCTCTGCCTGCAGGTATCGGTATGGCGATACTTTCAAGAGACCTGCTCAACATCATGTACGGCATGTCTGACAGTATCAGCATTTCCGCAACAGTCATGGCACTTTACGGTTGCTTCACATTTATCATGGCTGCAGCTCAGCCTCTTATCAATATGCTTCAGGCAATCGGCAGAGCAGACATTCCCATGAAATCCGTTTCAATCGCAGCGGTTGTAAAAGTTGTGGTGAACTTTATTCTCATCGGTATTCCCGGAATAAACATCATGGGCGCAATTATCGGTACATTCTGTTTCTATCTGATAACTGTCAGCGTGAATATCAATGCACTTATCAAAGAGACAGGTGTAAGACTCAATTATAAATCAGTATTCTTCAAGCCTCTTTTCTGTGCGCTGATGTGCGGTCTTGCGGCATGGGCAACAACGGGTCTGTGCAAGCATTTCATACCTGCATTTGAGTACGGTTCAAGAGTTTCGAACAACACACTTTCTGCAATAATCGGCATCGTTGCGGCAGTGCTTGTGTATGTTCTTGCGCTTCTTTTTACAAAAACAATTGTCAGAGAAGATGTAAAAATGCTTCCCAAGGGAGAAAAAATCTGCAAAATACTTGAAAAATATGACCTGATAGGGTAATATGTATAGGTAAAATGCAGAAAAATGCGAAAAATAAGGCGGAAATTTAAAATGGCTGTTGACTATAAATTCAAAGACAAGTATAATATAGAAGATCTGCTTGATATTATGAGGATTCTCAGAGCACCCGGCGGTTGTCCCTGGGATGCAGAGCAGGATCACGAATCAATAAAGAAAAACTTTATTGAGGAAACATACGAAGTTGTTGAAGCTATCAATAAAAAAGACACAGAGCTTCTGAAAGAAGAGCTGGGCGATGTGATGCTTCAGGTCGTTTTCCATGCAGTTATGGAAGAAGAAAAAGGTGTGTTTGATCTTGGCGATGTTGCGGACGGTGTCTGCAAAAAGCTGATTGAACGTCACCCCCATGTTTTCGGTGATATATCTGTTTCTAACACAGATGAAGTTCTTTCAAACTGGGATGCGATAAAACGCAACTCAAAAAAGCAGAAGACAACTACTCAGGCAATGGATTCCGTGCCAAGAGAATTTCCTGCTCTTATGAGAGCTGAAAAATTGCAGTCAAAAGCAGCAAAAGCAGGTGTTGACCTGAAAGAAGATGCTTCGGCATATATCACACAGAAAGCATCAGCTCTTTCATCAGGCATTGATGAAAAAAATATCGGTGAACTTCTTTTTGCAGTTGTTGCAGCAGCAAGAAAAAACGGTATTGACCCCGAAGATGCACTCACAAAAATTTCCGACGGATTCCTTGCAGATTTCGGAGATTACGAAAAAGGCACAGATGAAGAGAAAGCTTCAGCAGTGTTCTATAATTAATTTGCCAAATATTGTATAAATATAGATTTGGAATATATGAAAAAAAAGGAGGAAAAAGATAATGAAGAAGACAGATCTCATCGCTGCAGTTGCAGCAAAGGCAGAACTTTCAAAGAAGGATGCAGAGGCTGCTGTTAACGCTGTTGTTGAAGCAGTTACAGAAGCTCTTGCAAACGGTGACAGTGTTCAGCTCGTAGGCTTCGGTACATTTGATGTACGTGCTCGTTCAGAAAAGCAGTGCCGTAACCCCAGAACAGGCGAAACAATGACTGTTGCTGCAACAAAGGTTCCCGCTTTCAAGGCAGGTAAAGCTCTTAAAGACGCAGTTGCAAAATAATTCAGGTTTAAATCCATAAAAAAGGCAGAAGAGATCGACTCTTCTGCTTTTTTGTTTTCCGTTTCTTTTATTTAAGCACAGGTGTTCCGTTTTCGTCAAATCTGACTTTTCTGATTCTTGCGTGTCTGCAAGGGTCATAAAGTGATTCTTCGCAGAAAGTGCCGCACTCACCGTGCATATGGCTTTCAGGTCTTGCGTGATAAATCAGCAGAATGTCACCGTTTTCGTCTGTGACAAAACTGTTGTGGCCGGGACCTGATTCACCCACAAGGTCAGATGTCTGCAAAACAGGTGAGTCGAGCTTTTTCCAGCTTGCGGGATTCATAAGGTCTGCGTCGGTATCTGCTTCAAGTCTGCCTATACAGTATTCTGCGCCTGTGCCTGATGCTGAAAAGAAAATATAAACTTTATCCTCAGTTTTCAGCACGCTTGCACCTTCATTGACTCTGTAAACAACCTTTTCCCAGTCATATTCGGGTTTAGTCAGAAGAATAGGCTTTGAAATGAGCTTCTGCGGCATGTCGGGATTTATTTCTGCCATGAAAAGAGAAGAATCGCCGATGATTTCTGCCCAGATAAGATAATGTTTTCCGTTATGCTCAAAATAAGTCATATCAAGTGAAAAGCTGTTGAAAGAAACTTCATCTTCGTCACATGCCTGCATTCTGCCCATTTCTGACCATGTGTCATTATAAGGATCATTTCCGTCACACATGAGAAGATAAGGTCTGATGTGCCACACATCATCACTGTTTGCCGCAGCAAAGAATACATACCATTTTCCGCCGATAAAGTGAATTTCAGGCGCCCAGATATGTCTTGCCATGATACCGCTGTCGTGAGCTTTCCATATGGTTTTTTCTTCTGCTTGAGCCAGTCCCGAAACTGTTTTGCTTCTGCGCAGGATTATTCTGTCGTAACCGTGCAGAGCATCACCGAATGCAGGGTAAGATGCTGTAAAATAATAGTATCCGTCAAGTCCCTTTGTGATGTACGGGTCAGCTCTTTGTATGATGAAAGGATTATTGTATTCCATGTTATTTCACTCCTTTTTCTGAGTATAATATAAAAAAAATATTTTATCAATAGCAGATTGATTTTTGTGTCACAAAGTTGTATAATATCGAATCTGTATAATAAAAATGTTATGAAGGCGACACTCATGAAGAAAAATAAAACACATGTTTTTGATATATTGCCGTGTCAACAACCGTATTGTCTGCAACATTTATAAATGAATTGCTCTGCTCGTTTTATGGCATGGAATCTGCATTTATTTCGGAATTCAATTTCCCTGATTTTGAACTGAAAAATGTTCTGCATCTTGTAATTCTCGGTGTGATTGTTGCAGTTGCTGTCGGCATTTTTGATGTCTGTCTCGACTTTTTCGGAAAAATGAAAAAAAGAATGAAGAAAGGTCTTGTGGGTGAGCAGTACGAAATAGAAGAATGTAATCAGATGTAATAAAAAAACAACTGTTGTCATATTTATATGATGACAGTTATTTTTTTGAGAGGGATATTATGACAGAAGAGAAAGTGATATCATTTCCGCACAATCTGACGCTTGAGGACAGAAAAAAACTTGTGGTTTCCGGTGTTACCGATATCGGCGGATATGACGAACAGACGATAGTTGCACAGACAGAAAGAGGGGAGCTAACCGTAAAAGGTGAAGGTCTTCATATTATCAGGATGAGTGTTGACCTTGGTGAACTTGCCGTAGAAGGACATATAATTTCGTTGCAATACAGCGAAGTTCAGCAGTCAGGCGGATTTTTCTCCCGTCTTTTTAAATAGATATGTACGGTATTGACCTGTCTGTCCAGATAGAAAATCTGATGCCTGCTCTGGGACTGGGATTTCTGCTGGGCTTTGTTTATGATTGTGTACATTTTATGAGAATTCTGTTTCCTGCAGGAAAAATCTTTTTGTTTGTATCGGATATGCTGTTTGTTGTTTTCTGCACCTTTTCATCATTCTTGCTGTTTCTTGGTGTAAACAACGGCAATATCCGCATGTATCTTGTTGTTGCAGAAATAACAGGGGCGGCTGTGTATTTCTGCACTGCAGGAATAATCATAATTACTGTTTATCGGAAAATTGCTTATGTTATAAAACAGACGTGCAATGTGATTTTTGGTCCCTTTAAATTTCTGATAAGGAAAATTTTTATAACAGCTAAAAAAACATACAGAAAAATTTACGAAATTTTGAAAAAAATGAAAAATAAATTCAAAAAACCCTTGAAAGATGCGGATATAATGTTGTATAATAACAATAATTAAGTTAAAGTGAATTTCTATGCGCTTATGATTTTGTGAAAGGATGCCGTACTGATGAAAAAACAGTCAAACAAAAAAGTGAGAATTGCTATAATCTCAGTTATTGCTGTTTTTGCAGTTATTATGACTGCATGGATCGGTACTCTTATCAGCGATAACATCAAGCTCAATAAAGAACTTGGTGAAAAAGAAGATGAACTTGCAGCATGGCAGGAAGAAAATGCAGCTCTTGATGCTCTTGTTGATGAAGAAAACGAAACAGCGCTCATGGAGGAATATGCACGTAAATCAGGTTATGTTTATCCTGATGAACGTGTTTATATAAACGGGAATTAAAAAAAATCCGGAGGAAAATTTTTAAATGTTAAATGTTGGTGACATTGTTGAAGGCAAAGTAACCGGACTTACAGCGTTCGGTGCATTCGTGAAACTTGCAAGCGGAGAAATCGGTATGGTACATATCTCCGAAGTTGCATCATCCTATGTCAAGGATATCAAAGAGCACCTTAAAGAAGGACAGGATGTAAAGGTCAAGGTTCTTGCAATCAACGAAGCCGGGAAAATCAGTTTGTCCATCAAGCAGGCAGAGCCTAAGCCTGTTGAAACAAGAGAAAAAAGAGAATTCAAGGGCGAAAAGAACTTTGAAAAAAGACCTGCAAAGCCCAGAAGAAACAGTCCTCCCGTATGGCAGGGAAACCGTCAGGAAGAAAAGCCCCAGTCTTTTGAAGACATGATGGCAAAGTTCAAGCAGACAAGCGATGAACGTCAGGCGGGCATCAAAAAACCTGCAGAGTCACGCAGAAGCGGCGGCGGTGCAAGACGCAGCGGAAACAACAATAAATGGTAATATTTTAAGGGATTGAGAAATCAATCCCATTTTTTTAGTTTAAATTAGTAATTAGTAATGATTAATGATTAATTGCGGAAAGGGTTACACCCCTTACCCCATTATAACGAATAGAGCGTCAGCGGAATAAGTGCGTAGCACTTCCGACATTATTCATTACTCATTCATCATTTCTCATTTTTATCGGAGATAAAACAATGGAATTTTTACATTCAGAGATTTTTATAAGAATAATGGGTATCATCGGACTCATTCTCGGTGTTGCCGCATTCCAGAGTAACAAGCACAAAGGCATTGTAATGGCGAAAATGGGCTCAGAGGCTGCATTCACAATTCAGTACTATCTGCTTGATGCCCCCACAGGCTCAATAATGAATCTTGTGGGAGTTGTCAGAAACTTCATTTTCTATAAGCTTGTTGAAAAAGAGAAATCAACCAAGGCTACGATGTGGATTTTCTGCGGAATTTATGTTGTTGCAGCAATCATCACATGGGAAGGTCCCGAATCACTTCTTCCTCTTATCGGAAAACTCTGCTCAACCGTTGCATACAGTATGAATAACCCCAGAAATATCAGAATTATCAATATTCCCACTCTTTCAATGTGGATTGTTTACAACATAACATGCAGTGCATGGGAAGCACTTGCAGCTGATACGATAAGTCTTGTTTCGGTGCTTATCGCAATGGGCAGATTTGATATCGTTCCTTATTTCAAAAAGAAAAAAGATAATAGTAAGATGTTACAAAAATAATTAATAATAATTGTAAATATTGATCATAAATATAGCAAAAAATATTTGACAAAATAAAATACATATGATATAATGTTGAAGCTGCCGAATTCACGGAGTATGGAGTAAACTCAAAGAGTGATCACCTGCCTTACTCTGAGATATCGGTAAATATATAATGAGGTGAAAAAACAATGACACAGGCAGAAAAGACAGCAATCATCGCTGAGTACGCTACACACGAAGGCGACACAGGTTCTCCCGAAGTACAGATCGCAGTTCTCACAAAGAGAATCAACGACCTTACAGAGCATCTTAAGGAGCACAAGAAAGACCATCATTCAAGACGTGGTCTTCTCAAGATGGTTGGTCACAGAAGAAACCTTCTTGCATACCTTCAGAAGACAGATATTGAAAGATATCGTTCAATCGTTGCAAGACTCGGTCTTCGTAAGTAATTTCGGAAAACAGGGCGGCAGACATTTATTTTGTTTGCCGTCCATTTTTCAATAATGTACAATGTTGTGCGGTTAAGCTTCATCGTATTTTAATGTATAATGTACAATTCAATTTGTATGAATTTCGTATGTATTGAATTGTACATTAACAGCGGGAGAGCTGACCGGACATAAAAAATCAAAAAGGAGATTTTAAAATGTTTACAGATTTCAGAGTATTTGAAACTGAACTTGCAGGCAGACCTCTTAAGGTTGAAGTCGGCAAGATGGCTCAGCTCGCAGCAGGTTCATGTCTTGTCCGTTACGGCGAAACAGAAGTTCTCTGCTCAGTAACAATGGCAGACAAGCCCCGTGAAGGCGTAGATTTCTTCCCCATGTCAGTCGACTTCGAAGAAAAGCTCTACTCAGTAGGTAAGATTCCCGGTTCATTCCAGAGAAGAGAAGGCAAGGCAAGAGAAAAGGCTACTCTTGCATCTCGTGTTATCGACAGACCCATCCGTCCTCTTTTCCCCAAGGATATGAGAAACGATGTAGGTATCGTTGCAACTGTTATGTCAGTTGACCCCGATTGCTCACCCGAAATCACAGCTATGATCGGTGTTTCAATCGCTCTTTCAATTTCACAGATCCCCTGGGACGGCCCCGTATCAAGCGTTTCTCTCGGTCTTGTTGACGGCGAATTCGTTATCAACCCCACAGTTGAACAGAGAGAAAAGACTCAGATGACAGTTACTGTTGCTTCAACAGCAGACCTCGTTGCTATGATCGAAGCAGGTGCAAACGAAATTTCAGACGAAGTTATGTTTGACGGTATCATGTATGCTCATTCAGTTAACCAGCAGGTTGTTGAATTCATCAAGGGCATTCAGGCAGAAGTTGGTAAGCCCAAGGTTGACTTCCCCTCAAACGATCCTTCAGAAGAACTCTTCGAAGCAATCAAGGCATTCGCAATTGACGATGTCAAGTTCGCTCTTGACACAGACGATAAGAGAATCCGTGACGAAAGACTTCTTCCCATCTACGAAAAAGTTCACGCAGAATTTGATGAAAAGTATCCTGAAGAAGCAGACAAGATTGACGATTGTATGTACAAGCTTCAGAAGTTCATCGTTCGTCGTTGGCTCCTTGACGAAAACAAGCGTGTAGACGGCAGAGGCATCAACGATATGCGTCCTCTCGATGCACAGGTTGACCTTCTTTCAAGAGTACACGGTTCAGGTATGTTCACAAGAGGTCAGACTCAGGTTCTTACTGTTGCAACTCTCGGTTCAGCAAGAGATGCTCAGCTTCTCGACGGTATCGATGAAGAAGAATCAAAGAGATACATCCATCACTATAACTTCCCCTCATATTCAGTTGGTGAAACAAAGCCCTCAAGAGGCCCCGGCAGAAGAGAAATCGGCCACGGTGCACTTGCAGAAAGAGCTCTTGTTCCCGTTATTCCTTCAATGGAAGAATTCCCCTACACAATCAGACTTGTTTCAGAAGTTCTTTCATCAAACGGTTCAACATCACAGGCTTCAGTATGTGGTTCAACTCTTGCTCTTATGGCAGCAGGTGTACCCATCAAGGCTCCCGTTGCAGGTATTTCATGCGGTCTTATCACAGAAGGCGACCGTTTCATGACAATGGTTGATATCCAGGGTCTTGAAGACTTCTTCGGCGATATGGACTTCAAGGTTGCAGGTACAAAGAACGGTATCACAGCAATCCAGATGGACCTCAAGGTTCACGGTCTTACTCCCGAAATCATCAAGGAAGCTCTCCGGAAGACACACGATGCAAGAAATCACATCATCGACAACGTAATGCTTCCTTGTATTGCAGAACCCAGAACAGAACTTTCAAAGTATGCTCCCAAGCTTCTTTCAACAAAGATCGATGTTGATAAGATCGGTGATGTTATCGGTAAGCAGGGTAAGGTTATTCAGAAGATCTGTGCAGAATGCAACTGTAAGGTTGACGTTGAAGAAGACGGTTCAATCTTTGTTACAGCACAGGATATCGAAGATGCAAGACGTGCTCTTGATATCATCGAAACAATCGCTAAGGATCCCGAAGAAGGCGCAATCTACAAGGGTGTTGTTACAAGACTTATGTCATTCGGCGCATTCGTAGAAATCGCTCCCGGTAAAGAAGGTATGGTTCACATCAGCCAGCTTGACGTCAAGAGAACAGAAAAGGTTGAAGACGTTGTCAATGTTGGTGACGAAATCATCGTTAAGGTTCTTCCCGTTGACGATCAGGGCAGACTTAACCTTTCAAGAAGAGAAGCTCTTATTGAAGTTGAAGGTCTTGTACCCGAAAATGATCCCGCACAGGACAGAAAACCCAGAAGAGATTTCAAGGGTAACAGAAAACCCAGAAATAACAATAACTGATAAAAAAATTACTGCACCAATTTAATTTGGTGCAGTTTCTTTTTTTACTTTCTGAATTCAAAAAATTTATTAACAGGCACATCCAGCAGGTCTGCCATATCAAACAGCAGATCGAGCGAAATTCCCGATGTCGCAAGCTCAACTTTGCTGACGGTTGTTCTGTCAATATCAAGAGCTTCTGCAAATTGCTCCTGAGTGAAGCCGTGCAGTTTTCTGTAATATGCGATGTTAAGCCCAAGGAGTCTGTATTTTTCTTTTTGTTCAATCTTCATTTTTATCACCATAAAAATCATATATGATTATTGTTTGTCTTGACAGAGAATAAAATACATAAAATTATGCTTGACATTCTACAAATGATGTGTTAATATCATAATCAGAAAACAGATTGCCGGTTTTAGCTTTCTGAAGGAGTATTTATATAAGCAGAAAGCAGTGTCAGGTGTAAAAACGGCACTGCTTTTCTGTTTATATATTGAAATGTTCATATTTCCGTGTTAGAATAAAATCAAGGAGGTATTTTTATGAATAAAAATGTTAAAAAATTCTTTTCAGTTTTTCTCAGTGTGATTATGATTTTTTCATTATTCACAGTGACAACTTTTGCGGAAGACACAAAAACATCAATTGAAGCTTCACTTGCAGAAGATATTGTTCATGCGAATGAACCATTTTTTATCTGCATATCTGTGAAAAATGCAACAGACCTGCATTCAATGGACTGTGATATCAGATACAGTGGTGAACATCTGGAGTTTATTGATTTTGCAGAAAGTGCGTATGCTCCCGGTATGTGTAATTATAACTATTGGGATGTCGGTCACGCACAGTTTGATATTACTTGTGCTGATGGTAATTTTACAGGAGATTCTGAAATAATTTTTGCCAAATTCAAAGCAGATTCTGATGGTGAATACACTATAAATATCAATGTGAATTCATGGCAGGGCAAAAATCAGCCTGAAAATATAACTTTTACATTTTATGTTGGTGATACCGATAATACAACTGAACATGCAGGATTTACATATAAAGTTACAGAAAACGGGGTTGTTGTCACAAGCAATGATGAAAAAACAACAGGTAATATTGTTATTCCGTCTGAAATTGACGGGTTGCCCGTTATCGCAATCGGCAAGGAAGAGTTTTTCGGATTCAGCAATGTTACTTCAATAACTATTCCTGCAACTGTTACAGATATTGATCTTTCTACTTTTTCAACTTGTTCAGAACTTGAAAAATTCATAGTAGATGAAAATAATCAGTATTATTCAAGTGATGCACACGGTGTGCTTTTCAATAAAGACAAGAGTGAACTGATAAGATATCCTGAAGGCAGTTCAGCTCAAAAATATTCTATCCCCAATGGTGTTTCTGTTATCTGCGAATCAGCATTTGCCCGTGCAAAAAAGCTGAAATCAATCAAGATTCCTGCAACAGTCACAACTATTGAAGCTGCAGCTTTTCTTGCCACATGGAATCTGGAAAGCATTGTTATTCCTGACAGTGTGACAAAACTTGCAGGAAACACTTTTTCTAACAGCGGAATAAAATCTGCTGTTCTTCCGACAGGCATAAATACAATCGAAACTCGTTTGTTTGATAAATGCACTAAGCTTGAAAGTGTTGTTATTCCTGTAAACATAACAAAAATTGATGATTTTGCTTTTTCAATGTGTGACAATCTTAAAGATGTTTACTACACAGGCAGTCAGGAAGACTGGAATAAGATAACAGTATCTGATGCTGAGAATTTCCCGTTGGAAAATGCTCAGATTCATTTTAATTATGATGGTGTTGTGTTGTTTGATGTCAACGGTGACGGTAATATAAGTGCGAGTGATGCAAGACTTGCGCTCAGAGCATCAGCAAAACTTGAAGTGCTTGAAGGAAACCGTTTCACAGCGGCAGATGTTGACAAAAACGGAAAAATCACCGCTGCCGATGCAAGACTTATTCTCAGAAAATCTGCAAAACTTGATTAATTAATATCATGCTCCGAAGAAGCAACTTCGGAGCTGTTTTTTTGCATATTAACCACAACTTACAATGCAATAAACTATTGAAAAATGATATTTATTGTGTTATAATCACTTTTATGAATTTTTTTGTATACAGGAGGCATTTTTATGTGTCAGTGCAACTGTAACGGTCCGAAAAGCGACCTTTCATTGCTTGAATCCGTTCTTGAAGAATACGGCGGTGCTGCAAGCAATCTTATAACAATACTCCAGAAAGCTCAGATCATTTACGGTTATCTGCCAAAGGATGTTATGTATCATATTGCTGAAAATGTTGGTGTAACACCTGCAGAAGTTATGGGTGTTGCAACTTTCTATTCTCAGTTCAGACTCACACCCATAGGTAAGTATCTTATTATGTCATGTCAGGGTACTGCTTGTCATGTAAACGGCAGCGAAAGAGTTCTGAATGCAATTTCGGATTATCTCGGAATCGGAAACGGAGAAACAACAAAAGACGGTCTCTTTACACTTGAAGAAGTTGCATGTCTCGGTTGTTGTTCACTTGCTCCCGTTATTATGATAAACGGTGAAGCATACGGAAATCTCACACCCGATTCTGCTGTTGAAGTAATTAAAAATATTCAGAAAGAGGAGGGTAAATAATGCGAATAGTTATCGGTGCAGGTTCATGCGGTATTGCTGCAGGTGCAGGTAAAGTGCATAATGCAATTGAAAGCCTTATGACAGAAAACGAAGTATTTACTCTCGGCAGCACTGGCTGTATAGGAATGTGTTTCCTTGAGCCTATTGTTGATCTTTATGACGGAAAAACACTTGTCAGAAGACTTGTAAAAGTCAGGGCTTCTGATGCTGAAAATATAGTAAATGCCGCAAGAACAGGCGATTTATCACTTGTTGACAGCATCACAATCTCTGCAGATGATGAAGAATTCCTTACTCGTCAGACAAGAATCGCACTTCGTCATTGCGGACTTATTGACCCTGTTTCTCTTGAAGATTACAGAGCAGCAGACGGTTATGAAGCTCTTGAAAAAGTGCTTAAAACAATGACTCCCGAAGAAGTTATTGAAGAAATAAAAGTTTCAGGTCTTGCAGGTCGTGGCGGTGCAGGTTTCCCCACATGGTTCAAATGGAACGCAGCAAGACAGAGCGTCAGCGACACAAAATATCTCATCTGTAATGCAGACGAGGGTGACCCCGGTGCATTCATGGACAGAGCTGTTATTGAGTCTGACCCTCATACTCTTATTGAAGGTATGCTCATCGGTGCGTATGCAATCGGCGCAAAGGAAATGATTGTTTACGTAAGAGCTGAATATCCTCTTGCAATCACACATCTTGAAATTGCAATTGAACAGGCTAAAAAAGCAAAACTTCTCGGTGAAAACATCCTTGGCACATCTTTCTCATGTAATATGAGAATCAAGGCAGGTGCAGGCGCGTTTGTCTGCGGTGAAGAAACAGCTTTGATTGAATCACTTGAAGGCAAGAGAGGTATGCCTCGTCTCAAACCTCCTTTCCCTGCACAGAAAGGTTATATGGACGAGCCTTCAAATATAAATAACGTTGAAACATTCGCAAACGTTGCATGGATAATGAATAACGGCGGTGCTGCTTTTGCTGCAATGGGTACAGAAAACAGCAAGGGCACAAAAGTTTTTGCACTCACAGGTAAAATCCGTAAGGGCGGTCTTGTTGAAATCCCCATGGGTAAGACTCTGCGTGATGTTATTTACGGCATCGGCGGCGGAATCCGTGACGATAAGGAATTCAAGGCTGTACAGATGGGCGGTCCTTCAGGCGGTTGTATTCCTAAGGAGCTGCTTGATACAGTTATTGATTATAAAGCTCTCGGTGCAACAGGTGCAATCATGGGTTCAGGCGGTATGGTTGTAATGGATGAAAGCACATGTATGGTCGGTATGGCTAAATTCTTCCTTGACTTCACAGCTCTTGAATCATGCGGTAAATGCGTACATTGCCGTATCGGTACAAGGAGAATGCAGGAAATCCTTACAAGAATCGTAAAAGGCGAAGGTAAAGAGGGCGACATCGAGCTTCTTGAAGAGCTTTGCGATGCAGTCAAGGACGGTGCACTCTGCGGTCTCGGTCAGACAGCTCCTAACCCCGTACTTACAACAATCCGTTACTTCCGTGATGAGTACGAAGCTCATATAAAGGATAAAAAATGTCCCGCAAAGGAATGTGCTGACCTGCTCACATATTCAATTGTTGCTGATAAATGTAAAGGCTGTACACTCTGTGCAAAGAAGTGTCCTGCAAAGGCAATCAGCGGCGAAGTTAAAAATGCTCATATTATTGATACAGATAAATGTATCCGTTGCAGTATGTGTATCAACACATGCCGTTTCGGTGCGATAATTACAGAATAAGGAGGCGGCAAGATGGAACAGATTAAAATTACTGTCAACGGAATTGAAATGACAGGTAACAAAGGCGATACAATTCTTAATATTGCCGCAAAAAACGGTGTAGAGATTCCCAATCTCTGTTACAGCCCCAATCTCAGGCTGTATGGCGCATGCGGTCTTTGTCTTATTGAAGCAGAGGGTATGCCCAAACTTATGAGAGCTTGTTCAGCCGTTGCAAATGACGGAATGGTGCTCAGCACAGAAACTGAGAGAGTTAAAAAGGCAAGAAAAATTGCCCTTGAACTCATTATGAGTGACCACGAGGGTGACTGCGTTGCTCCCTGCTCACTCAACTGTCCTGCACATACCGATATTCAGGGTTATCTCAAACAGATTGCTCTCGGTAATGACAGCGAAGCTGTCCGTATTATAAAAGAAAAAATCTCAATCCCTGCTTCAATCGGCAGAGTCTGTCCTCACCCCTGTGAGTCAAACTGTCGCAGAAGACTTGTTGAAGAGCCTCTTTCAATAGCATTTCTGAAAGCTTTTGCAGCAGACAGAGACCTTGAATCAGATGCTCCTTTCAAAGCTGTATGCGAAGCAGCAACAGGCAAGAAAGTCGCAGTTATCGGTGGTGGCCCTGCAGGTCTTAATGCTGCATATTATCTGTGCCTTTCAGGTCACGATGTTACAATTTACGATGCAATGCCTGAAATGGGCGGTATGCTTCGTTACGGTATCCCCGAATACAGACTCCCCAAGGATGTTCTCCGTAAGGAAATCAAAGCAATCGCTGACCTTGGTGTGAAAATGGTAAATAACACAAAAATCGGCAAGGATATTTCCTTTGATGAAATCAGAAACAGTGCTGATGCCGTGCTTGTTACAGTCGGTGCATGGAAAGGCAGCAGTGTAGGTTGTAAAGGTGAAGACCTTGACGGAGTTCTCAGCGGTATTGATTTCCTCAGAGAAGTAAATATGGGTAATATCCCCGATATCGGCAAGAATGTTGCTGTTGTAGGCGGCGGTAATACAGCCATGGATGCCTGCAGAACGGCTGTAAGATGCGGAGCAGAGAATGTATATGTTATTTACAGAAGAACCCGTGCAGAGGCTCCTGCAGAAGATATTGAAATCGAAGAAGCAATCGAAGAAGGCGTACAGTTCCTTTTCCTTACAAATCCCGATGAAATTGTCGGTGAAAACGGCAAGGTAAAAGAAGTCAGACTGCAGATTATGGAGCTTGGCGAACCTGATGCTTCAGGCAGAAGAAAGCCTGTACCCGTTGAAGGTGAGTTCAGGACACTCAGTGTTGATACAGTTATTTCTGCAATCGGTCAGAAGTGTGCTCCCGCAGGTCTTGAAGCAATTGAGCTTACAAACAGGGGTACAATCCTTGCAGATGCAACAACCTGCATGACAAATCTTGACGGTGTTTTTGCAGCAGGTGATGCCACAAACAAGGGTGCATCAATTGCTATTGATGCCATTGCAGAAGCTAACACAGCTGCAAAGGCTATCAACGCATATCTTCTTGGTATGCCCATGGATTTCCCCGAGCCTTACTACTCACAGAGAAAAGTTACAGCAGAAATGCTTGCAGACCGTGAGAAAAAGGCAAGAGCAGTTATGCCTGTCAAGGCTCCCGAATACAGAAAGAATAACTTTGAGTCTGTTATAAACGGTTTCTCAGAAGAGCAGGCAAGGGAAGAAGCAAAGCGTTGTCTTGAATGCGGATGTCACGATTTCAAGGACTGTAAGCTTATCCGTTATGCAAACGAAATGCCGATTTCACCTGAAAGACTCAGCGGTGCAAAGCATGAGTGCTATAAGGAGCAGAGACTTGTTTCAATCGAAAGAGACCAGGGCAAATGTATTCTCTGTAACCTTTGTGTGCGTACATGTAAAAAGAATGCAGGCAAGGGCATCTTAGGTCTTGTAGGCAGAGGCTTCAGGACTGTCATCAAGCCCGAATTTGACAATCCCGATACAGTTGCAGTATGCAAAGACTGCCATATGTGTGCAGACCTTTGTCCCACAGGCGCACTTAAAATTTTAGGTTAAAATTCAACTCCCTCGGAATATTCCGGGGGAGCTTTTTTGTTGCATTTGTGTATTAAATATGATATTATTTTACTATACTGTTTCCACAGGAGGGAATTTTATGAAAACAAAAAAAAGAATCTTATCTCTTATCATTTCACTTGTAATGATAATATCATTGCTTGCAGGGATGACTGTTACATCTTCTGCAAAAGCGAAAATTTATTACGATATTATTGACGGTGAAGTGACAATTACTGACTGCGATTCAAATTTAAGCGGTCATGTAGAAATTCCTGATACAATTGAAGGTTATCCCGTAACTGTAATAGGAACCAATGCTTTTTCATACTGTGATCTTATAGGTGGTGTTACAATTCCCGATTCTGTTAAAACAATCGAACTGGGTGCCTTTTCAATGATGGACAGAATGACTCGGGTTACAATCGGCAGCGGTGTTACATCAATCAGTGCCAATGCGTTTGAATATTGCACGGGACTTAAATTTATTTCAGTCAGTGAAGATAATGAATATTTTTCTTCAGATGAAAACGGTGTGCTTTTTGATAAAAATAAGACTCAGCTTATGAAATATCCCACACGAAACGAGGCTGTTTCGTATAAAGTTCCTTACGGTGTTGAAAAAATCGACACAATGGCTTTTTGTCAGTCAGTATTTCTTGAAAATATAACTCTTCCTGATACACTTGCGGAAATTGGCGACAACGTTTTTTCCGAATGTAACAGAATCCGCAGTATCGATATCCCCGGAAGCCTTAAAACAGTCGGCACAAAAGCCTTTCAGTACTGTGACTCACTTGAGACGGTAACAGTCGGAGAAGGTGTTGAATATATCGGTGGATGGGCATTTAACGATTGCACTTCACTTACCGGTATTGAGCTTCCTTCAACATTGATTGAAATCTATAACGGTGCTTTCGCAAACTGTGTAAACCTTACCGAAATAAAAATTCCCGATAGTACAAAAAAACTGTACGACCAGGTATTTCGCGAGTGCAGAAATCTCAGAAAGATTTCTTTGCCCGATACTCTTGAAGAGATAGGCGAATCATGTTTCTGGGAGTGTGAAAGTCTTGAAAAAGTTACTATTCCTTCATCTCTTACAAACATTCCGTTTTATGCATTCTGCGGATGTGATTCTCTTACAAACATAACAATTCCCGGCAATATTGAATATATCGATAATGGTTCATTTGAAGGTTGTGAAAAGCTTCAGAGAGTTGTTATTTCTGAAGGTGTTAAGGATATAGGCAGAATCGCCTTTAAAAATTGCAGTTCGCTTGATACAATAGTAATCCCCGAAAGTGTTACACATATCGGTGACTCTGCAATCGGATGCTTTGAATTTTCAGGTCCTCCCGATTATATAGATATTCTCATAAACGGAGAAGATATCACCATTTACGGTGTACCCGGTTCGTATGCTCAGAAGTATGCCGAAGAAACGGGCATAAACTTTGCTGATGTGAAAAATCTCCCCGAAGAGCCTGAAATTCCCGAAATCCCCGATGAACCTGAAATTCCCGATGAACCCGAAGAACCCGATTATCCCGAAATTCCTGATGACCCTGAAACTCCCGATTCTCAGGAAATCCTTTCATGGGATAAGGATCTGTATTATAAAGATACCGATGCAACGGCTGTTCTTACAATAAATCCCCCCGCAGGAACAAGTGTAAAGAGTATGTATGTGCTCAATTGTTTCAGTTGTTCACAGTCAGGTAACAAATATATATTTGACCTGAGTGCTTACGAAATTGCGAATGAAATTACTGTAACATTTTCAGACGGCTCAACTGCAGAAACAACACTTTTTGTTATAACAGACACAACACCTGTTGATGTTGATGTTAAGTGGCTGGGCTATGAACCCGATAATTCATGCGCGTATCTTTATCTTGATATGCCCTGGTCAGTTTCTATTCATTCTGTTAAATGTGATAATCCTGCCATCAGTATTGCTTTTTATAGCCCAAATGCATCATTCTGGTTCAACGGTGTAACAACTCCTTGTGAAATTACAATTATGCTCACAAACGGACAGATTGTAAAAACAACACTTGTACCTCCCGAATCAGGTACACCTGAAATTCCTGATGAACCTGATATCCCTGATGAGCCTGATATCCCCGATGAACCTGATATTCCCGTACCTCCCGTGGAAAATCCTTCAGATAACGGTCAGCTTGAAGTCAAGGGCGAAGGCGGAATCACAACTGATTTTGAAAACAAGATTTCTCAGATTGCAAAAGAGCAGACTGTTGAAACTCTTTCAGAAATGATTGAAAACAAGAATTTTGCAATCGTTGACAAGAACGGAAATGCTATTGCAGATAATGCTTTTGTCGGCACAGGTTCAAAGATTCAGATCCTTGCGGATGACGGCAGTGTGCTTAATGAGTACACAATTGTTGTTCCCACTGATATCGACGGTAACGGTAAGACAACCGCAGCAGATGCAAGACTTGCGCTGAGAACTTCTGCACAGCTTGAGAGTTTTGACGGTGTTTATTCTGATGCAGCAGATGTAACAGGTGACGGCAAAATCACCGCATCCGATGCAAGAAAAATCCTTCGTATCTCAGCAGGCCTTGAAAAGTAAAATCTGAAAATTAAGAACCCATCGGTTTGACCGGTGGGTTCTGCTTTTGCGTGTTATTGAGTTTTTATTTAATGATCGTGTTTATGTTCTTCTCCATCAGGTCAAAGAACTTGCTTACAACCTGTCTGTCTTCGTCGTTGCCTCTTACGCACATTGAAAGAGTGATGACTTTCTTGTATGTTGTTGCAGTCAGAAGAACAAAAGGCTTGTATTTTACTGCACCTGACATAAATGCGTCTGCAGGTTCATTACCGCAAAGTGCAAAATGCTGACCGTTCAGAATACCGATGTTACTCATAGCCATAAGGGGATTTGAGTAGCCGATTTTTATAATTTCTTCCGAAACACCGTGGGGCAGGAAATTATAGCCGAAATTCAGAAGCGGCAGACCGTAAAGTCCCATGAACTTGTCTTTTTTGAACTTGTTGGAGCTTGCTATAACATATTTCACAGTTTCAAAAATATCTTTACCGCGTTCAGGGATTGCACACTGCATCCATGATGTATGGTTGGTAAAACCCTTGTTATCAACACTTTCCATATGACGGCGCAGGTCGATTGCGTTTGAAATCATGACGGTATCGCTTTCGGGGTATCCTGCAAGCTCATAAACGCTGTAAAAATAGCTGGCAAGAAGAAGCTCATTGATTGTTGCACCAAGCTCTTTGCCCTTTGTTTTCAGCTTGTCAAGAGTTTCTGCGCTGAATTGTTTTCTTGCAATAAAAGATCTGTCACGGATATTGTCTGCAGTCAGAGGGAATCTGTGGTCATCTCTTGCATTGATGTTTTTGAAAAGACGACGAGCAACACCTGCTTCAGTCTTTGAAAAACCTGAATAAACATCGTCATATGAACGTGAGCCTGTTCTGAAATTTACGGGGCTTATACCGTCTGAAACATACTTGCTGTAATTTTCGCAGAATTCCTGCAGGAAGTATTTCAGGTCACCGCCGTCCATACACATGTGATTTTCAATCATACAAAGTGTGCTTTTTCCGTCTTTGATGAAAAGTGCAATCTTCATCTGAATGCTTTCGGTGGGAGCGATATATTGAGTCAGGAATTCATCCACAGCTGTTTTTACATCATCAGGATAAGAAACAGTGAAAACATCATCAATTGTGTAGGGCATGATTTCCCAGTGAGTCCAGAGCTTGTTGTCAACAAATCTGGAATGAAGCACAGGCACTTTTTCAAAAGCACAGATGATAACTGTTTTAAGAGCTTCGATGTCAGGAACAAAATCATAATTCAGCTCAACATGAACCATTCTGTCGTTGAAATCACGGAACAGATAATGCATTTTATCCCAGAGTTCAGCTTCAAGTCTGCGTTTCATTATTCCTCCACCTCCTGCTTATATGTGAAATATTTCATGTTGCTCATTATTATGTATATGATATAAGCAACATCTATTGCAAGCCCGATGAAAATAATCGGCCAGCCTGCTGACCAGGTGACAATGTTGTATGCAGAAAAGATTATATACAGCATTGTTGAAACAATCGGCATATATACAAACAGTGAAATTGTGCGCAGTTTCTGTTTTGTTACAAATGCAAATGCAAGGTCTGCAAGAAGTGCAATTATAACACCTGCGGGAAGAATGGGCCACACAAGGAGCTCAGGCATCAACATAAGGAAGCAAAGGAACATGAATACTGCAAACATCAATGCACAGCCTGCTATAAGCACTCTTGCAATCGGGTGGAAAACTCTGCGCATAGTGCAAAGCTTAGCAATTGCAATGCTCAGCCACATGATAACCAGCGCAAAAACTCCTCCGACTATAATCAGCCATGATTTATTCCATGCACCTGTTGCTGAACTGACTGCAAAAAATGCAACGAGAAGAAGTATCAGAAAAACAAGGCTGCCTACGGGTAAACCGACTTTCAGGAGCTTTTTTCTGCGCCTGAGTTTTTTATGTTTTTCATAACCTGCTTCAAGGTCACGGAATTCATCTGCAAGCATATCAGAAATTACTTTTTCATCTTTCAGTCCTGCACCTGCAATCTGATCCGCTCTTTCAGTCATTTTGTCGAGAATCATTTTCTTGTAACGGAAAGTTTCCTGATTATCGGCAAGATTTTTGCAGGAGTTTTCGATATGTTCAATAATTCTGTTCATAAAAAACCTCCGGAATTATCTGTTATAAATTTATTATAACAGATAGGGTTAGAGTTTGCAATAGAAAATCAGCATTTTTATTAAAAATGTGGAAAAACTCCGGGCAGATGTTTCTGCTCGGAGTTAATTTTTTGATTACGGCAGTATATTACCTGCGCTCATATAAATTGCATACCATTCTTCACGGCTGAGAGTTATATCAGCAGCTTTCAGACATTCAAGCATTCTTTCCTTTTTGAGAGTGCCTGTGATAGGCTGAATTTTTGCAGGATGTGAAAGAATCCATGACATAACGATCGTTGTTTTTGAAACACCGTATTTCTCTGCCATCTCGCTCAGCTTTGCATTAAGCTCAGGGAAGTCGGGATTGTCAATGAAAGTACCTTTTGCAAAACCGTACTGGAAAGGTGACCATGCCTGAATTGTTATCTTGTTGAGTCTGCAATATTCAATGATTCCGCTTCCTCTTTCAATTGCAGAATCGTTAAACATATTTACATTCAGACCTGACTGAATCATAGGGCAGTGAGCTATACTCAGCTGCATCTGATTTGCAACAAGAGGTACATTGAGATTCTGTCTGAGATATTCCATCTGCCAGATGTTTTCGTTTGAAACACCAAAGTTTCTTACTTTACCGTTTGCCTTCAGAATATCAAAAGCTTCGCAGACTTCTTCAGGCTCCATAAATGTGTCGGGACGGTGAAGAAGAAGCACGTCAAGATAATCTGTGTTCAGTCGTTTAAGGCTGCCGTCAACGGATTCAAGAATGTGTTTTTTTGAAAAGTCAAAACTTGTTCCGGGTACAATTCCGCATTTTGACTGAATCATTATTTTTTCACGGATGCTGTCATTCATTCCGATTGCTTCGGAGAAGATTTTTTCAGCTTCACCGCCACCGTAAATATCGGCATGGTCAAAGAAATTTGCACCGTTTTCGATTGCTGTTTTTATAAAATCTTCTGCTGTTTTAACATCGGTATTTCTGTTAAGACGCCAGAAACCGACTGCAACAACAGGTACCTGAAGGTCAGAAGTTCCTAATTTTATAGTTCTCATGTTTCATTCTCCTCAGAAAATATAATAACTGAAGTTTTCGTTTGCCTGAACAGATACGAGAATATTCTCACCTGCAGAAATGGGATTCACGATATATCTGAAGAAATCATTTGTGTAAGCTGTTTTTACAGCGCCTGTTGCAACATCTGCAGAAATCATGCAGGGATAACGACCGTCAACATAACCTCTTACAACAAATGTTTCACCATTGCAGATGAACATATCAACTCTCAAAGCATTTGCCTTGTCATATGAAAGGCTGATTTCCTTGTCTTCAAGAAGTGAATAAACAATGTTTTTGCTTATGATGTAAAGATAATCACCTGAAACAAGAATTCCGTCTCTCTTCACACCGTCAAATGTTTTTACAGTTTCTGTCTTTTCGCTGTCTGTATCGTACTTTGCAACGATAACATTTTCATTTTCATCAACTGTGATGTACATGATTGAGTCATCAACATATTTTGCCCAGTTTCCGAGAACATCAAGTGCAATACGGATGTTATCAACATTGTTACCGCTGCCTCCGCTTCTGAAAAGGTCAACTTTTTCGTCTGCTTCAGCGTACTGTCTGCCTGAGAAGAACAACTGATGATCTGTTGAACCGTCGATTACAGCATCGTTGAGAAGAGAGTAGTCGCTTCTCTTTGTTCCGTCCATGCCGACTGTTCTGTTAGCTTCAGAAAGCATTCTTGTGCATGAAGAATCGCTGAATTTGAAAACATAAGGTTCTTCATAAACCTTTTCGTTGCTGTAAAAATCATCTTCTGTAATATCAACAAGAAGCAGACAGCTTGTGGAATATGCTTTGTCATAATTTTCGCCGTAATTTGTAAGGCGGAAAAATGCGTAAGGATAAAGATCAAAACTGTCTGTTTTGCCTGTGTACAGACCGTAACCTGAAATCACACCGTCTTTTTCGTAATAGGTAACAGTTGTGCTCACATCCTGTTCACTCATTGTAACAGACACATCATATGTACCTGTTGCTTCAACGGGTGTGAAATTATTGTCTGCAAAAGAGTAGAAATTAACCTCACCGTCAGTTGAAATTGTAAAGTAAATGTTTTCAATATCAGTACTCAGATAGGGAAGGTCATTCTTTCCGTTTGCTTTTACATACTGCATATAGTCTTCGGATGTTGCGATTGACTCATCGCCTGTGGTTTCTTCTTCACCGAAGAATTTGTCACCGCTGAGTATTCCGCTGAAAACGAGAACAGCAAAAACGCATACAACAGCCAGAACAGCAATTATAATCGTAAGTTTCTTTTTATTATCCAAGATAATGCACCTCCATGCAAATATAAAAATATTATATAACTTTTTTTTAACACTGTCAACAAGAGAAAAAGAGAATATGGTGTACTTGCCGTTACAGTCCTGTCATATATTTTACTATTGTTTTGTGAGTGTTGATATGTTATGATTATAATATAACCGACAGAAAGGAGCAAAAAATGAATTTAAGAGACAAGAAATATATTCCTTATTATATATTGGCGTCAGTTATTATACTGAGTGCAGTTTTTGTTGTCGTGATTATAGATTTTGCTTCAGACCGTTCGGAAAAACCACCTGAAGTCATTATTGTTACCGAACCTGAGGAAACAACCCGTTTTGTGAACGGAGATGTACCGTATTATCCCGATATCCCCGCATCTGCATATCTTCATGAGAATTTTGTTATGGAAGACGGAAGAATAAGATATCTGGATGACACGGTGAGTTATTCCACAGGAATTGATGTTTCTGCTTTTCAGGGTGATATTGACTGGGATGCAGTTGCAGCAGACGGCATTGATTTTGCCATCATCCGTGCAGGGCTCAGGGGTTACGGTGCAAAAGGCAGTATCCATGAAGATGATAATGTGCGTAAAAATCTTGCAGAAGCTGCTGATGCAGGTCTTCGGGTCGGTGTGTATTTCTATTCTCAGGCAATCACTGTTGAAGAGGCAATTGAAGAAGCTGAGTTTGTGCTTGACATAATAAAAGATTATCAGATCGATGCACCTGTTGTTTTTGACTGGGAAAATGAACCCGGTGTGGGAATGAGGACGGATAATCTGCCGGGAAATGTACTGACTGACTGTGCAGTTGCATTCTGTGAAAAAATAAAAGACGCAGGCTATATTCCTTGTGTATATTTCAATCTTACGGACGCATATGTCAGATATGATCTTGATGAAATAAGTGATTATGTTTTCTGGTATGCTCAGCATGAAGGTGTTGCACCGAAATTCTATTATCAGTACAGCATCTGGCAATACTCTGATTCGGGCAAAGTTGACGGTATTGACGGATATGTTGATCTTAATATCTGTTTTGACAGTGTAGGCTGAAAAAGAAGCTGTCTCACTAAGTGAAGACCAAAAGAAATAGCATAAATAATAAAGCGGATTGCAGATTGTCTGCAGTCCGCTGTTTTTGTTTTATTTGTTTATTTCAGAAAGATCAGCAGATGATGCATAATTCTTTTCTTTTATATCCCTGAGTCGTTTTCTGGTTTCTTTCTGTTTTTTCTTGTAGTTGTTGTAGATCATGAACATGTATACCAGCACACCGATTATCACAACAGTTGCAATAATTAAAAATACAGGGGAGAGGAAAACGGTCTTTACAATATGCCCTGCAAACATGATACCGCTTCTGCTGACACTGTCACCTGCAACGAGGTTTACGTCGGCAATAACGCTGTCTGCATATTTGATCTTGACGTTTCCGAGCACCTGACCTTTTTCAACGGGTGCCATAACATCCTGCTCGGTTTCATAAATGAATTCAAGACTTGATTCATCAACGGAGCTCAGAAGAAGCGCCTGAATCTGTTTTTCAGGCACAAGACGGACATGGTCAGCATCTGCTGACAAAGCAACGGGAATTGTTGTCATGACATCAGTCGGTTCAGCAACTGTTGTCATCTTAAGGTTTGAAAATGCCCATCTGAGCATACGTCTTGCTTCGTAAAGTGCAGTGTTGTCAGGATAACCGCAGCCGTCAATACATTCGCTGGGGCAGCCGAGAATAATTCCGATGTATGAATAAGCATCTTTTGTGCCTACCACACTTGCACATCGTTTTGCTTCATCAGTCATTCCGCATTTGAAACCTTTCGCGTATTGGTAATAATATCTTGAACCGTTTTCAATCATGTCAAACCAGTTGTTCAGCTCTCTGGGTTCAGACATATTTGTTGCGGGCACTGTGTAATCCACAACAACCGCCATGTCTGCAAGAACGGAATGTTCAATTGCTCTTTTTGTAAGCAGATACATATCGTACGCTGTTGTATATTCGCCTTCTTCGTCAAGACCGTGTGCGTTTGTGAAATTTGTGTTGTTGCATCCGAGTTCTTTTGCGGTGTCGTTCATCATCTTCACAAAATTTTCAATTGAACCGCCGATATATTCTGCAAGAACATTTGCCGCATCGTTTGCATTTTTCATCATCATGCAGTAAAGAAGGTTTCTTACACTCATCTGTTCACCTGTTTTAAGGTCAACCGAAGAACTGTACAGTCCTTCAAGAGGAGCTATCGCAGATTCGCTGACTGTTACCATTGCATCAAGGTCATCGCAGTTTTCAACAACAACAAGCGCAGTTGCTGTTTTTACAAGTGATGCACATTTCATCTGCTTGTCTGCATTCTGAGAAAAAACAGTTGCACCCGTGTCAATATTGACGAGAAGATAAGCTTCTGAACGCATATCTTCCAGATTCATGTTGTAGTATTCGGCAGAAACCGACAGTGAAAAAGCCGGAAGCAGAGCCATTATTAAAATTAATATAAAAATTATTGATTTTTTCATAGACACACCCACCATATTAGTGTATAATAATTATACAATTAAAAAAATAAAATGTAAATATGAAAATATAAATTTTACGGAGGGAAAATCATGGTATATATAACCGGTGACATACACGGCGATTTATCCCGTCTTTCAGCAGACAAGCTGAAGTTTATGAAAATCCATGATACACTCATAATCTGCGGTGATTTCGGTTTTATCTGGGATGATTCCAAAAATGAAGATAAAATTTTAAGAAATCTGGGCAAACGCAAATATAACATCTGCTTTGTTGACGGAACACATGAAAATTTCAAAATTCTCAATAAATTCCCTGCCGAGGACTGGAACGGAGGCAAAGCCCGTAACATCTGCGGAAATCTTTATCATCTTATGAGAGGTCAGATTTACACAATCGAGGGAATGAAAGTTTTCACTATGGGCGGTGGTGAATCTCCCGAAGCTGAACTGCGTTTTCTTGATGATGAATCCGAGCGTCTTGAAATCCCCACAAAAGAAGAACTGCTCTCAGCGGTAAATCGCCTTGAGCAGGTCAATTATGATCTTGATCTGATCATCACCCATGAGCCACCCTCAAAAACAAGAGAATTTCTGCTCATGCAGAAGAATGAACAGTTTTCTGTTTCTGCTCTCAATGCCTTTTTCGATGAACTTGCCGTTCAGTGCAAGTACAAGAAATGGTATTTCGGCAGTATGCACACCGATAAATATATTTCAGGCAATCAGGTTGCTGTTTTCAGAAATATACTCAATGCAAAAACAGGTTTAAAAATATAATTTTTTCAGAAGATTCACAGCTGTATCCGAGGTGAAATTGCCCGGGGTACGGCTGAAATTTTTTACGGGGTCAGTCCATCTGTTTTCATATTTTGCCATCTGCTCAGGTGTTATCTTTATATTGATGTCGGAAAGTGTCTCAATCAGATTGCAGAGTGCATCACAATCCATGCTCATGATATCAAAAAGTTTCTGCGCCTTGCATGTCATATTTTCTGCAGAAATTCGGATGAATTCGGGGATGAATGCAGCACATGCTCTGCCGTGAGCAATGCCGAAATCTTCTGTCAGAATATATCCCATTGTGTGGGGGAAACATGTACCTGTTATGTTAAGGCAGAGTCCCGCAAAGATAGATGCGTTATAAAGCTCTTCACGAAGTGCTTCGTCAGGTAATGATTTGTTGTTGTAAAAGTGAAGAAGTCCTGTCCTGAGCATGCTGAAAGCTTTTTCTGCATACACATCGCTGATGTCATTTGCCGTTGATGAAAAGTATGCTTCGACAGCATGAGCAAAGGCATCGAGAGCTGTTGAAACTGTAACTGAATAGGGCATTGTCTTTGTATAGCAGTAGTCACAGAAAGAAACAACAGAATAACAATCGTGACCTGAAATGCTCTTTTTGAGACCGACGCTGCTGTCTGTGAGCACAGCAACACCTGTAACTTCACTGCCTGTGCCTGAAGTTGTGCCCACAAGCACCACGGGAAGCGGTTTGTTGTCGTATTTTCTCAGATATATGTCAGCGGGAGTCAATTCGGGATTTGCTGCATAAATTGCAATTGCTTTGGAAGCATCAAGAGGTGATCCTCCGCCGATTCCCAGAATAAAATCAGCATTGTTTTCTCTTGCCGTGCAACCTGCTGCGTGGCAGTCTGCGGTCTGCGGATTTTCTGTTATTCCGTCAAAAATACAGTAGCTTACCGAACATTTTTCAAGCGCTTCGATTGCATCATTCAATGCACCGCATTTTTTTGCAGAGTTTCCGCCTGTTACAATCAGACATTTTTTGCCCATATCTGCAAGTATTTTATAATTTTCTTTCAGACAATCTTTTCCGCTGATAATCCGCACCGGCATATAGGAATTTAAATTCATACAATAACCACCTTACCAATATCCTTCTTCTGCACCATCATAAAACCCTTCGTCATATCCATCTTCATAACCTTCATCGTAGCCTTCTTTATAGCCTGATTTATAATCGGCTGATTCTCCTTTTTTGAATCCGGCATCATAACCGCTGTTATAGCCACGGTCATATATCTTTTTATTGGATTCGGCCTTTCCGATGCTGTAACCTTCTTCATAACCGGAATTGAAAACATCTAGTATTTTATCGTTCACACCGTCTTCAAAACCGGATGAAAATGCTTCATAATAGGTCTTTTTTGCAGCTCTGCTTTCAGCTTCATTCTGAGCGACTGACTCTATTTCATCAATGCACTCTTCAATTATCAGATCCAATGCTTCACTTTTTATTTCAGCATAGGCTGAACTGTATGCGGCCTTTTCTCTTGAACCGGCAGCAAAATAATCAATTACAAAATACCCTGCAAAAAAACTTACTATCACAGCAATTGTCACAATTGAATATACCCGTTTTTTATCCATTGTTACACCTTAACAGAAGAAGACCGAAAATATCCGGTCTTCCTTAAATAAAAACTATTTATCAGCCGATAGCTCTTACAGCAACTACGCCGTCAACAGCCTTAACAGCTTCAACAGCATCGTCGTTTGCACCGTCAATGATAACGTAGCCGACATCTTTTCTGACTGCTGAAACAGCATCGTCACTGCCTGCTGCTGCGATAACAGCTGCGCTTACGTCACCCTTAGTGATAACTGTGATTCTCTTGCCGCCTGTCATATCCTTTGAAATACAGGGGAGATTTACAGAGTTTACAACGTTACCCTTTTCAAGGTATTCTGCAATCTGATTAACTGCCATAACTGCACAGTTTTCTTCTGATTCGGGAGTTGAAGCACCGAGGTGAGGCATAGCGATAACACCGTCAAGGCAAAGCTGCTCGTCTGTGGGGAAGTCTGTTGCATAAGCTGCACACTTGCCGCTCTTGATTGCTTCTACGATTGCTTCGTTGTCAACAAGACCGCCACGAGCGAAGTTGAGCACTCTTACGCCGTCTTTTGCCTTAGCAAGAGTTTCCTTGCCGACAATGTTCTTTGTTGAATCTGTAAGGGGAGCATGAACAGAGATGTAATCGCTGTTTGCGAAGATATCATCGAGGTTTGCAGTAACTGTAACTGCTGTGTCAAGCATTGCAGCGCCCTTGTCTGAAAGGTAGGGGTCATAACCGATAACATTCATGCCGAGAGCAACAGCTGCGTTGCAGACTTTAATGCCGATAGCACCAAGACCGATAACACCGAGTGTCTTGCCCATGATTTCGGGACCTGCAAAGTTTGACTTGCCTTTTTCGATCTTCTTGCTGATTTCATCTTCACCCTTGAGAGTTCTGCACCAGTCAATTGAAGGAACAACTCTTCTTGAAGCAAGGAGAAGACCGCAGATAACAAGCTCTTTAACTGCGTTTGCGTTTGCACCGGGTGTGTTGAAAACACAGATGCCTTTTTCTGTGCAAACATCAACGGGGATGTTGTTGTAACCTGCACCTGCTCTTGCGATAGCAAGAACAGAAGCGGGGATTTCCATTTCGTGCATTGAAGCACTGCGTACGATTACAGCGTCGGGAGCTGTGAAATCATCAGCGCAAGCATATTTAGCTGCATCAAAATTTGAAAGTCCTGATGCTGAGATTTTATTGAGAGTAAGAATGTTAAACATTATAATTCCACCTTATTATGAGTTTGCTTTTTCGAATTCAGCCATGAATTCTACAAGTTTTTCAACACCTTCAACGGGCATTGCATTGTAGATAGAAGCTCTCATACCGCCGACTGAACGATGACCCTTGAGGTTTACGAAGCCTTTTTCTGTAGCTTCCTTGATGAACTTTGCATTGAGATCTTCACTGTCTGTAACGAAGGGAACGTTCATAAGTGAACGGTCTTCGGGAACAACTGTGCCCTTGAACATCTTTGAGTTGTCAAGGAAGTCGTAAAGAATCTTAGCCTTCTTTTCGTTTCTTGCCTTCATCGCTTCAAGACCACCGAGATCTCTGATCCATTCAAGAACAAGCTTTGTGATATAGATGTTCCAGCAGGGAGGTGTGTTGTAAAGAGAATCATTGTCTGCCATAACCTGATAGTTAAGCATTGTGGGAGTGATGTCTCTTGCCTTGCCGAGCATATCTTCACGGATGATGCAGATTGTAACACCTGCGGGAGCAACGTTCTTCTGAGCACCGCCGTAAACAACAGCAAACTTGCTGATATCAAGAGGCTCTGAAAGGATGCATGATGAAACGTCTGCGATAAGGGGAATGTCACCTGTATCGGGAAGTTCATGGAAGATTGTTCCGTAGATTGTGTTGTTCATGCAGATGTAAACATAGTCAGCTTCGGGGTCGAAGTCTGCGTTTGTTGTCTTGGGAATGTATGAGAATGTCTTATCTGCTGAAGAAGCAACTGCTCTTGCTTCGCCGTACTTTGCAGCTTCCTGATAAGCTTTCTTTGCCCACTGACCTGTGATGATGTAGTCAGCCTTGCCTGAACCGTTCATGAAGTTGAGGGGGATAGCTGCAAACTGAGTTGAAGCACCGCCCTGAAGGAAAAGAACTTTGTAATTTTCAGGGATGTTGTAAAGTTCTCTGAAAAGCTTTTCTGTGTCTTTGATGATTGCATCAAAAACTTTTGAGCGGTGGCTCATTTCCATTACGGACTGACCGCTGCCCTGATAGTCAAGCATTTCTTCTGCTGCTTTTTTAAGTACTTCCTCGGGAAGCATTGAGGGACCTGCTGAAAAATTAAATACTCTTGCCATAATAATGACCTCCAAACAAATATAATAATACATTATATAAAAAATTATTGTTATAATTTTAACACATTGAAAATAAAAAATCAACGAGACATACACACAAAAAAAATTTGAATTTTTATATAATATGTATAATTTATTGCAAAATTGTACATGAACTGTTACAATATAAATACTTTCAGAAAAAAGAGGTATGCAAAATGGCAGAATTTTTCAATACAATATGTCTGACATCGGTAACATCAACAGTGTGTGAACTTTTCGGAATTGATTCTTCAGATGCAGTTGAAAAACCGAATAAGCTGATAACAGAAAAAGCAGATGCAGTTCTTGGTGAAAAGAAAATCGACAGGGCAGTTCTTTATAATCCCGATGCTGTGGCTCTGTATCTTTATCAGAAATACACAGAAAAGTTTTCAAAGGCAGCGGCAGTTTCAGACCTTGCAATTCCCATGCTGTCTGTTATGCCCAGTGTCACACCCGTGTGTTTTGCTTCAATGTATACAGGTGTACTGCCCGATGTTCACGGTATAAAAAAATATGAAAAACCTGTGCTTAAAACAGACACTCTCTTTGATTATTTTATTAAAGCAGGAAAAAAGTGTGCAATCGTTTCAACATCAGGTGACAGCATTTCAATGATTTTCCTTGAACGTGAAATGGATTATTTTATTTATGACGATATTGAAGACGTAAATAAAAAGGCACTTGAGCTGATTGATGAAGATGTTTACGACCTGATTGTTGTCTATAACGGTAATTATGACGGTACAATGCATAAATTCGGTCCAGAATCAGCGGAATCAATGGCGGCACTTGAACACAATATTAATTTCTATTCCGTTCTTGCGGAAAATATAAATAAAAAGTGGACACAGCATAATGTTCTTTACGGTTTTATGCCTGACCACGGATGCCATGAAATCGACGGCGGATGCGGTTCACACGGTCTTGATATGGAAGAAGATATGAACATTATCCACTTCTATAAAATCAAAAAAGCAGAAATCTGATGCAAAAAAATTACAGGTACTACTTGTTACGGTAGTACCTGTTTTTTTATGCGTTGTTATTCTTGTATGATATCTTCATCTGAAGCGAATTCAGGCTTTGTATTGCCGAATTCAATTTCCTGTTCATGAGTGATGTTGTAAACAAATGTCATGCTCAGGAATGCGATAAGTGAACCTACAAAGAGAAGGATGAAATAAAGTGTTTTAACATCGCTGCCGAAGTTTTCGGGCTGAATTGCTCCTTCGCCTTCAACGAATCCTATTGCAGCAAGACCGAGTGAAGATGCTGCCTGACCGATACCCTGTGAAAGCTTTCTGAAGAATGAATAAAGCGCATAGAGTGTGCCTTCTTCGCTCTTGCCTGTTTTTCTGAAGCTGATTTCGATACAGTCTGCAACAATTGCCCATACACCGATCTGGAAAACACTGTTACCGACGTTGAGGAACATCAGTTCAACAACATAAATGATCATGCCTGTGCTTGTGGGCTGAAGGGGAATGAACAGCATTGCAAGACCTGCAATTGCACTGATAAGCATTGAATATGCAACGGCTTTTTTCTTGCCGAATTTCTTTGTTATCTTACCGATTGTCGCCATAACAACAATCATGGGCAGATAGCTGCCGATCATGGCAATTGCCATGTGGTCAGTATCTTTGAAGAAATACTGGAAAACCATGTTGTTCAGAGACATTGTTGAGTTGAACAATGCAACGGAAGCAACAGTTGCAATTGTTGCACCGACCATAGGTCTGTTTGTGAAGAAAGACTTGAATGCACCGAAAAATGCCTTTGCACCCGTTGTATTGCCTGAATCAACAGTCTTGACACGCTCTGTGACAAGTTTTGTTGTACCCCACAAAACAATCAGTGCCGCAAGTGACAATACAATCGAAACAATAAACAGATTCTGACCGATAAGAGTTTCCTGAATATCTCCGTTTGGAAGTTCTTCTTTATGATAAACAATTTTGGGGAGAATCATCATGATGACAACTGCGGGAAGTGCTGCACCGATTGAACGGAATGTTGAAAGTGATGTTCTCTGTGACATATCGTTTGTTATAACAGAGAGAAGTGATCCGTAAGGAACATTTACCATTGTGTATGCAACAGACCATAAACAATAGGAAATAAGACACCATGCGACTTTTGCGGAATATGAGGATAAAAATGAATTGACAGGCGCAAAAACCATGATTGTAAGACCTACAAGCAATACACCGCCAAGCAGAATCCAGGGCATGAATTTGCTTTTTTTGCTGATTCGTTTTGTATCAACCATGTTGCCGATAAGCACATCGTTGATAGCATCCCAGAATTTTGAAATCAGGATTATCGCTGCATAATGCTCGGGTTTGATACCGATTGTCTGGCAATAAAAGAGCTGCATGTATGTTGACAGAAGCTGGAATGAGAATCCGCAACCCATATCGCCCATTGCGTAACCGAGTTTATCTCTCATCCCGAATGGTCTGACAGATGTGTTGTTTTTAGCCATAAATTTTTTCTCCTTTTTAATGATAACAATGAATATCAGTCATGAAAAGCAGTTCATTGATTATCATATGTATATTTTTCTGAATCATAAATTTTTGCTGTGTTTTTACGCCATAAGTTTTTTCAGCAACTTTTTCTCAAACTCTTCATCTGACATGAGATGCACATTCTTTATGATTGTTATACCCATATCGTCTGCTCGTTGCTGCAGATATTCAAGAGCATATTCATCAGATGAATTATCAAAGTCGGTTGTTATAATAAACATTTTTCCGTATATTGTTCCGAATTTGTTTTTTATGGTGTTGAGTTTGTAAAGCTCTTCAGCAGTGAATTTTCCGTTTTTGCATGAAATGAAATAAGGAATGATACCACGCATGAGAATAACATCAACTTCATTTACAGTATCTTCAATATTTCCGAGTCTTTCCATTACATTCATTCTGTAATATTCGTTTGCATCAGCCGCTTCATCATGAACAACACTGTCCCAGTCAATGGTGACTCCTGTCATGCAGTCTGTGAATTTGTCATCATTGATGAGTTGCTCGCAGATGATGTATGTCTTCAATTCAAGAATAACACCTGCTTTTGTCAGACATAGTTTTACCTGTTTGTTTTTGTATATTATATGTAAAACATTTTCAGAATTATTTTTTCCGTATGAAATAAGTCCTGCTTTCATCAGTGCATAAAGATAATAATTATCAGGGAAGTGACCGCCTTGTTTTTTGACAAAACTTTTTGCTTTTTCAATACTTACCAGCAATTCATCAGGATTATCTGAGTTGTTTATTTCTTCCAGCAGACCGAGAGCTGTTGTGACGGAATTCCAGAATCTCGGATATGAATGATTATCGTTTCTGTCAGGACTCCGTGAAGGACCGTTGCAGCATATATCCCACATTTTTCTTATATCATGGCAGAAGTCAATAGAGAATTGCCAGATATGTGTGCAACCGGTTTTTTCTGTATCATATACAACAGTGCCGCCGTGTGCGATAATGTTTTCTTCAACAGTATTCTGCATCTCGGCTGATTTTGATATTTTTTCTGTTTTACGGTTTCCGTCGGAATCCTGTTGGCTTTCATAAATGTGTATTCTGCCTGTGGCAGGATTTATCTGATACAGATGGATATCAGGATTTTCAGCAAAAACAAATCCCAGCGCTGTCAGTATGATATCTTCACCGCCTGAAATATCAAAATAACATGATTTGTTTTCTGAAATAATCCGGTTGAGTTTTGTGCATATGTCGTCAAAATCATTTTTTATTATCTGCACATATTCAAAGGATATGTTTTCGTATTCCTTCCGGTTGTAAAAACGTTCAAAATCGGGGAGAATAGATTTTCTGAATTTTTCTTCTTTTACAGAGCCCACATAAATGATTTTTTCGGCATTGAAAGCCATTGCTCCCATAATATTGTGAATCGGAGCTGCATCGATCAGTTCAATAATTGTCATATTATCACCTGATTATGAATTCTTGTCTGTATTTTACAATATTTTGTGATATTCGTCAACAGCTTTATTGAAGATGTTTAGTTTTTTTTCGATTTAAGATAAAAAAAATTTTTACATGGGAGTAATCAGGAGGGTGTATATTATGTATGCAAAGAGAAGTTAAGATCTTTGCACAAGGAGGATTGAAAAATGAAACTCATTCAGGGTAATTATGAAAAAGCAATCAGACAGTGTCAGAAGGAGTTGAAAAGTGATTATTTTGAATTTTGTTTTTCTTACGTTTCCGCAAATGAAGATTTCCGTGAGATAAAAAGATTCTTGTGGGAATCCAAAAATCAGTGCACACGTTTCCGAAACAGATATATCGGACCTGCGGTTATCGATATAACTGAATGGAGCAGAAAATATCCTAATGAATACTTTGATGCTTTTATGTATTTCATTAAAAGTAATATGGAACAGATGCAGTTTATTATCATCTCTCACAATTATTGCAACAAAGAAATCACTGAAAGGCTTGAAGAATTCTTTAATATCAGAGTTGTTGATGTTGATCGTCGTAAGTCAGCAAACAATAAGAAGAAAAACGTAATCGGATTTGTTTATACACAGGAGGAAAACAGTTATGTATGAAGCAAAATTTCAGAAGTATGTAACAAAAAGTTCTGCAAGATTTGCAGAGCCTGAAGAGATCTGTGAAACTCTTCTTCCTTTGAAGAACGCTGAAAATGTGTTTTCAGCAGGTGTTCCTCTTTATTATAAAGATAAAAATCTTTATGTTGACAATAGTGACGGCCATACAATGGTTATCGGCCCTACAGGTTGCAAAAAATCACGAATCACAGTTTTTTCAACAGTTGCATCTGTCATCGAATCCGGTGAAAGTGCAATTATAAATGACCCCAAGGGTGAAATATTCAGAAAAACTGCTGCCCGTGCAAAAGAAAAAGGCATGAATGTTTTTCTGCTCAACTTCAGAAATCCCAGTAAATCACATTTCTGGAATCCTTTACGTCAGGCTCTTGCATTCAATAAAGCAGGACTTGAAGATGAAGCATTGCAGTGTATCCATGACTTTGCACACACAGTTGTTGCGCCCTCTATTGCAAAAACAAACGACAGATACTGGGGCGACACATCAGAGTCATTTCTTTGCTCACTTGCGTTGGTGCTGATGGAGTCAACATCAGCCGAATATTTCAATCTTACTAATCTTATACCTCTGTGTTATGAAGAAAATCATTCAAAATTGAAGAGATTGCTTTCTGATATGGATGATACTTCAATCGCGGCATTCGGATTGCATACTGTTCTTGATCTTCAGGCAGAAAAGACAAAGTCATGTATCTACAGTACTTTGCTTGCAACTCTGAGCCCGTTTATGAAAAACAGAAACCTGCTCAAAATGCTCAGTGACAGTTCATTTGATATTGAAGATATCGGCAAAAAGCCTACACTTGTCTATATCGTATATCCTGATGAAAAGAATTCATTGAACTTTCTTGTTAATCTGTTCTTCACACAGTGTTATGAAACTCTCGTAAGTTATGCTCACAGATGCAGCGGTGATAAGCTTCCCGTAAGAGTAAACTTTATCATTGACGAATTCTCAAACCTTACAAAAATCGAGAATTTCAGCAACCGTATCAGTGAAGCAAGATCAAAGAATATACGCTATTTCCTGTTCCTGCAGTCATACGGCCAGTTGAAAAATAAATACGATAACGATGCGGAAACAATCATCTCAAACTGTAATAACTGGGTATGTTTCAGCTCAAAAGAGATGGACTTCCTCGATAAGATAAGCCGTATCTGCGGTAATGAAGTGGATTACAACGGTATCGAGCACAGTCTGCTTTCACCTTACCGGATGCAGCATCTCAGAAAAGGTTATGAGATTTCCGAAGTTCTTATCATAAAACAGGGACTTCACCCCTACATGGCAGATTTGCCCGACTTTGATTATGTTGATGAATTCCGTAATTACAAACCGACAGATCTGATTGATATTGATGCTTTCAGCAATGCTTGCTTTATCTCGTTTGATGAATGGCGTGATAAAATCAGAGAAGGTGTGTTCAGATATCCTTTCCGCAAAGCAGCATAATCGATAAGTTTATTGTTGACAAAATACGATTGATTGTATATAATTAATAACATATAATTACATTTTATAACAGTTTTTATATAAAACAGGAGGAAGATTAAAATGGCAAACATAAAAAAAACTAATACGGTTGCAGAAGTTCAACCCGAATACGATGAGGTGCATACAAAATTTGAAGCATATACAGGCGTTGAACCGTATCTTTTCGTGAGCTATTCCCACAGAGATACAGCAGTAGTTTATCCGATTCTTGATGCGCTTTATGATTGTAAATACAGAATCTGGTATGATGAGTCCTGTGAAAACGGAATGGATTTCAGAGATGAACTCCGTCAGAGAATCAAGAATTCCGAAGCTATAATATTGTTTGTTTCCGATTCATCAATGCAGTCACCTTTCTGCGGTATGGAAATTATTGTAGCAAGAGAATATGATAAGAAAATCTATCCTATTTTTATTGATGATGTAGCTGTTCCTCCTGCTTTTGAACTGTTGCTTTCCAATACTCACCACAGCACAGCAGAAAATATGGATAAACTCATGAAGGCAATGATCAGAGATCTTCCTGCTGTGGCAATGGACAGACTTATCATTGAAGATACTCTTCTCAGAGAATGTGTTGACAACGGCGAAGAAATTGAGGTTGATGAAGGAATTACAGTTATCTGTGCAGGTGCTTTCAAAGATCGCCGTAAACTTCACAGAATAAAGCTTCCCGAAACACTGGAGTCTATTGAGCATGAAGCTTTCAGAGGCTGCGGAAAAATCGGTGAAATGGTTATTCCCGAAAAGACAATAAAAATCGGCGAAAGTGCATTCAGAGACTGTGTAAGCCTTAAATCACTTGTCGTAAAGAACAATTGCATTAAAATCGGTGAACGAGCATTTGAAAACTGTGCACAGCTCAGTCAGGTAGAATTGCCTTCAGGTCTTACAGAAATTTACGGCGGCGTATTCAACAGCTGTAAAAAACTCAAAAAGATCGATCTTCCCGAAAAACTTACAATTCTCGGCGAAAGTGCTTTCTCTGATTGTGACGGACTTGAAAGCATTGATGTGCCCGAAACTGTTACAAAAATCGACGACCTTGTTTTCAACGGCTGTTTAAGTCTTAAGGAAATTAATCTTCATGAAGGTCTTAAGAAGATCGGTAAAGGCGCATTCAAAAACTGTAAATCTCTTACAAGCATAACAATTCCCTCAACCGTAACAAGTGTCAGTGACGCATTGTTCAGAGGTTGTGAAAAGCTCAGATCAATCAAAGTTGAGCCCAAAAACAAATATTATAAATCAGCACCCACAAAGCGAGACGGTAATGATCATGTTCTGTTCAACAAAAACAAGTCAGAACTTATCGCATATCCCGCAAGCAGCCATGAAATCCAGTATGATATACCCGATAGCGTAACAGTTATCTGTAACTGGGCATTCTGCGAATGTGAAAAGCTCACAAGAATTACAATTCCCGACAGCGTTATCGAAATCGGTGAAGGTGCATTCTGTAATTGTAGTGATCTTGATGAAGTTGAAATCCCCGACAGCGTTATAAGAATTGACGACTGCGCATTCAGAGGCTGTGAAAGACTTGAAAAAGTTGTTATTCCCACGTCAGTAAGAGAACTCGGATGGGGACTTTTCGACGGATGCGAAAACTCTGTAGTTGTATATTGTGAAGAAGGCTCTGCTGCTCAGGACTATTGTATCCGCAACGGAATCCGTGAAGCGCGTATCTCCGAGGAGGAGCATAATTAATGGATGTTGAAAATACGAAAAAATCATTCCCGAAAATTCTGATACAATTTATTAAAAAGAACGTAGTAATGACGGTCGCCCTTCTGGCGGCTGTCATTACAAGCGTTTTTGTTCCTGTTGATAAAGAATATCTGGGATACTTTGATTTTAAGACACTTACTTGTTTGTTCTGTGTACTTGCAGTTGTATGTGCACTGAAAAATATCCGCTTTTTCTATCTTCTTGCAAAAAAAGTCGTTCAGCTTTTCAAAAATGCCAGAATGAGCATTCTTGCATTGGTGTATATAACATTTATCGGTTCAATGCTGATTGCGAATGACATGGCGTTGCTGACATTTCTTCCGCTCGGATACTTTGTTCTTACAACTACGGGCAAAGAAAAATATATGGCATTCACATTTATAATGCAGAATATTGCGGCAAATCTCGGCGGTATGCTTACTCCATTCGGAAATCCGCAGAATCTGTATCTCTATTCAAAATTCAATATCCCGAATCTTGAATTTATGCAGATAATGGCACCGCCCTTTATTCTTTCAGTTATTCTTATTACAATCTGTTGTTGTATATTTGTAAAACCTGAGCCTCTTGAAGTTGAAAATGAAAAAATCAGCCTTCCTGCATGGAAAACAGTGCTTTATCTGATTCTTTTTGTTCTTTCAATAGTAATTGTTTTCAGAGTTATTCCTTATCAGATAGGTCTTGCAGTTATTCCTGTTGTGCTTCTGATAGTAGACAGAAAAGCTCTTAAGATGGTTGATTATCCCTTGCTTCTGACATTCGTTTTCTTCTTTATTTTTGCAGGAAATATGGCACGAATTGACATAGTAAGAGAGTTCTTCTCAATGCTTCTTGAAAAAAGCACATTGTTATTCAGTGTTATGTCATGTCAGGTTATAAGTAATGTACCGTCGGCAATATTGCTGTCACAGTTTACCGAAAATTACAGAGACCTTCTTGTCGGTGTAAACATCGGTGGTGTAGGTACATTGATATCATCACTTGCCAGCCTTATCACATTCAGTGAATATACAAAACATAATCCGGGCAAAACAGGATATTATGTTAAGAAATTCTCAATTTTCAATTTTGCATTTCTCATAATCCTGACAGGATTTATGTATGTATTCAATATGATATTTTAAATAAAACACAAAAAAATCCGGGATTCACAATTTGTGAATCCCGGATTTTTTTTTTAGAATGTCATCTGTTCTCCCGAATCTTCTGCGGAGAGAATAGCACCTGCAGAGGGGAGAGTTTTTGTTCTGTATCTCTGAGGCTTTACAAACATTCCGTCATTGTAATTTTCAACGGATGCCACACGGTGACCTTTTTTCAGATTCATAACTGCAACACCCTGTGTGTTCTTTGTTGTTTTTGAAGATATTGCACCCGAATTGAAAAGAAGCAGTCTGCCTGATGTTGATTTTACAACAAATTCGGAATCATCAGCAATGTAGAATGCTGCAACAAGGGGAGACTTGTCCGAATAAGCATTGATAAGCTTTTTACGGTTTGTCTTTGTTGCGTAACTTGCCATGTCAACCTTTGCAACTTTGCCGTTTTCAAAGAAGAACAGCATATATCCCTTGTAATCTGTTGTCACAGCCATATAAACGCTGTTTTCACCCTGATCAAATTCAAGCTTTGTGGGAATGTAGTCACCAAGAAGGCTTGTCTTTGAATCTTCAAACTCGCTTGCCCTTGACTTGTATGTCTGACATCTGTCAGAGAAGAAGAGCAACTCTGCTGCGTTTGTGGATTCGAGCTCGGTTGTGATGTAGTCATTTTCCTTGAGCTTGTGTGCACCGCTCATACGAAGTGACTGGGGAGTGATTTTTTTGAAGTAACCGTCATGTGTATAGAAAAGTACAACGGGGTAATCGGGTACTGAATCTTCATTTTCGTCTGCATCTTCTGCAAAGTCATAGTTGATTTCAGTCTTTCTGCCGGTACCGTATTTTTTCATTACATCTTTAAGCTCTGAAATGATGATATTCTTTATTCTTGATTTACTTGAAAGAATATCTTCCATATCAGCAATGGTCTTTTTGAGTTCTTCAATATCCTCAAGACGTTTTAAGATGTATTCACGGTTCAGATGACGGAGCTTGATTTCAGCCACGTATTCAGCCTGAATTTCATCAATGCCGAAGCCAATCATAAGGTTGGGAACAACTTCAGCTTCTTCTTCTGTTTCTCTGACAATTTTGATTGCCTTGTCGATGTCAAGAAGAATTTTCTGAAGACCTAAGAGCAGATGGAGCTTGTCTTTTGCTTTGCCGAGATTGTATGCAGTTCTTCTCTTGATACACTCTGTTCTGAAACCGAGCCATTCATCAAGAATTTCTGCAACACCCATAACCTTGGGCACTCCTGCAATAAGAACATTGAAATTACAGCTTGTGGGATCTTCAAGGGGAGTTTTCTTGAAAAGTTTGAGCATGAGTGCGTCTGCATCAACACCACGTTTGAGATCGATTGTGATTTTAAGACCTGATTTGTCTGTTTCGTCACGCACATCGCTGATTTCCTTGAGTTTTCCGCCTTTGGAAAGCTCAATTATCTTATCAATGATTGCTTCAACTGTTGTTGACGGCGGAATTTCAGTTATATCAATACAGTTGTTCTTTTTATCATAAGAATATCTTGCACGAACACGTATTGAGCCTCTGCCTGTTTTGTAAATCTCGTCAATTTTCTCTTTGTCGTAAAGGAGAATACCGCCGCCGCTGAAATCAGGAGCCAATAATGTTTCAGATACATCGTGGTCAGGATTTCTTATGAGTGCGATTGTGGTTTCGCAGATTTCGTTAAGGTTGAAAGAGCAGATGTTACTTGCCATACCGACAGCAATACCGAGATTGTTGTTTACAAGTACAGACGGGAAAGTAACAGGGAAGAGTGTGGGCTCTTTCATTGAGTTATCGTAATTGGGTACAAAATCAACAGTATCCTTGTCAATATCACGGAATAACTCATTACAGATTTTGTCAAGCTTTGCTTCTGTGTATCGTGATGCAGCATAAGCCATATTTTTTGAATAAGCTTTACCGAAGTTACCCTTTGAATCAATAAAGGGATGAAGCAGAGCTTCGTTTCCTCGTGTAAGACGTACCATTGTTTCGTAAATAGCACCGTCACCGTGGGGATTGAGCTGCATTGTTCTGCCGACAATGTTAGCTGACTTTATTCTGGCTCCGTTCTGTAATCCCATAAGATACATTGTGTAAAGGAGCTTTCTGTGAGATGGTTTGAAACCGTCAATTTCAGGAATTGCACGAGACATGATAACGCTCATTGCATAGGGCATGAAATTTGTTTCAAGTATATCTGTGATATGCTGAGGCTGAACAATACCTGCACCTGAAATGTGGGCATTGGGATTGAGTTCTTCTGTTTTTATTTCATCATTTTTCTTTTTCTTTGCCATAATAATCCCGTACCCCCTTTAACTGATGTCTGCAAGGTCAATATACATATGACCGACTTCTGCGATATGTTCTTTTCTTCCCTGGAGATTGTCGCCGAGAAGAAGGTCAAATACATCTGCAGTAAGCTGTGCGTCTGTAGGTTCAACCTTGATGAGTCTTCTTGTTTTCGGATTCATAGTTGTCATCCACATCATGTCAGGTTCGTTTTCACCAAGACCTTTTGAACGCTGGATGGTATATTTTTTATTGCCGATTTCTTTAATAGCTTCGGCTTTTTCCTGTTCATTATATGCAAACCAAGTGTGATTGCCCGATGTGATTTCATAAAGCGGTGATTCTGCAATGAAAACTTTTCCCGCTTCAATCAGAGTGGGCATGAGAGCATATATCATTGTAAGGATAAGTGTTCTTATCTGGAAACCGTCAACGTCGGCATCGGTACATATGATGACCTTGCTCCAACGCAGATTGTCAAGGTTGAAAGTTGACATGTTTTTGTTTGCCTTTGTCTTGACTTCAACACCGCAACCGAGCACTTTTATAAGGTCTGTGATGATTTCGGATTTGAAAACTTTAGTGTAATCAGCTTTCAGACAGTTGAGAATCTTACCTCTTACGGGCATGATAGCCTGGAAAGCTGAATCTCTTGCCTGTTTACAGGCACCCAGAGCAGAGTCACCCTCAACGATGAAGATTTCTCTTTCTTCAATATCCTTACTTCTGCAGTCAACGAATTTTTCAACTCTGTCTGCCATGCTGTTTGATGTTGCAAGAGTTTTCTGCAGATTGAGTCTTGTAGCTTCCGCTTTTACACGGCTTCTCAGGTTGATAAGCACCTGGTCAGCAATTCTGTCTGCATCCAGCTTGTTTTCAAGGAAATAGATTTCAAGCTGATGTCTTAAAAATTCTGTTATAGCCTGCTGAATGAATTTGTTTGTTATAGCTTTCTTTGTCTGATTTTCGTATGAAGTCAGAGTTGAGAAAGAAGAAACAATTATAACAAGACAGTCTTCAACATCCTGGAATGTAATCTTGCTGTCTGATTTTGTATATTTGCCTGTCTGTTTCAGGTATGCGTCAATCTGAGCCACAAACGCACTTCTGACAGCTTTGTCGGGAGCACCGCCGTATTCAAGCCAGCTTGAGTTATGGTAATAATCCTTGAGCTGCTTTGTTTTTGAGAATGCAAGAGCCACATTGATTTTTACTTTGTATTCGGGCTTGTCTTCACGGTCACGGCCCTTTCTTTCTGTCTGCCAGAGCTGAGTTGTTGTGAAAGCTTCTTCACCGCAGAAATTATCAACATAATCCTTTATGCCGTTTTCATAAAGAATTTCAGTTGTTTCAAACTTTGTTTCGGTGAGCTGATTCTTGAAAATGAATTTAAGACCGTTGTTTACAACAGCCTGTCTCTCAAGCACTTCTTTGAAGTAATCCGCAGTAATATCGATGTCTGTGAAAACATCAAGGTCCGGACGCCATTTTATTCTTGTGCCTGTGTCACGTTTTGCGTAAGGCTCTTCGTTGAGACCGCCCACAGGCCAGCCTTTTTCAAAACGGAGTGTATAACACATTCCGTCACGGTGAATTTCAGCCTCCATGTATTCTGATGCAAACTGAGTCGCACATAGACCGAGTCCGTTAAGACCGAGCGAATATTCGTAGTTACCGCCGTCATTTGTGTCATATTTTCCGCCTGCATACATTTCGCAGAAGAGAAGTTCCCAGTTGAATCGTTCTTCTTTGGGATTCCAGCCGACGGGCATACCGCGTCCGAAGTCCTGAACTTCTATTGATTTATCAAGAAATCTTGTAACAACGATTTTGTTACCGTAGCCTTCTCTTGCTTCATCTATTGAGTTTGAAATGATTTCAAAGGCAGAATGTTGACAACCGTCTATTCCGTCTGAGCCGAAAATAACAGCAGGTCTTTTTCTTACCTTGTCCGGTCCTTTGAGAACAACTATGTCTTCATTGCCGTAATCTTTTTTCTTAGCCATAATGCCTCCGTATCTTTCTGATTCCTTAAAAGAATTCCTGTTATCCAGAAATCTGTTTTCTTATAAAAAACTCTTTATTAATAATGTGCTATTAAAGACTTTTCTATCATTGTTGATAATTCATCTTGCGTTTTGTTATATTTTGTTTCAGGACTATCGTTTACTTTTAATTTGTTTAAGTAATAATAGTCATAATAATCATATGTTTCTTCTAAGATTCTTAATATGCTGTAATAAAAAGAATTTCTTACATAATCAGGAGTATCATGTATTGTATTATACATCTCAACAAAACAACTTGCTATTTTTGTGAGCATTTCTTGTAAATTTGCATCAACATCAAATTCAACTACTTTGTATTTTTCGCATAAATCAAATAATTCTTTTATTTTTTTGCCATCAATACCTTTTTTATTCAATGCATCTATCAGATAGTTTGGCTCACCTGTTGCACTGACTTTAAAGAGAATATCAGGGTCTATCAATTCGCATAAGCACCGGATAATATTTGCTTTGGTACTCCAACCATCACCTTTTTTGTCAAAATATTCATAATTCAACAAACTGGTAAAGCCTTCTGAAAACCAACCATATCCTTCAGGCATATTTTCTTTTTCTATACAATGAAATATTTCATGAGTTAATGATTCCTGTCTGTATTCATTTGTCGCAAAAGTTATGGAATTGTCAGCATTATATGTAGCAGATATACCTTCTTTTAATAAAAAGGGATTATTCCATGTGATTTTGAAAGTTTTTAATTTTTCAAAAACATGGTTATAATCAATGTATTTATTGTCTTTAAAGTATTGAATATAGTTTGACAATTCTTCTTTTTCTTTTTTTCTTAAGCTGCTATTTGAGACAATTGCATAATATAATGCTTCTGCTTTTTTCTGTTCTGTATCCTCATTTTCAATGTTATTAAAAGCATCTTCATAGTTTGCATAGCTATTTGCATTTGATTCTGCTTTATAACAAAAAAATATTCCTGTTGCTGTTAAACACAGTGTTAGCAGAACAGCTACAATTATAATGATAGGTACTTTACATTTTTTTTCTTTTGTGCAAGTTTTTTCAAAAACTTCGCTGTTTTTCATTGTTAATAACCTCATTTTCAGTTGTAGGAAGTTGCATATGCAACAAAAAGAATAGTTCTGTTTTTCAGATGATTTTATTGTAACATAAACATCATTTATATTCACTTTATTAAAAATCTATTTTTGTATATTCATACTATATTATTATACAATATATTGTGTTTTCGTCAAGGCTATTTTTTCGTGAAATATCAACAAAAAAGCAAAAAACTAAAAAAAATATGAAAAAATTTAAAAAAAGACTTGATTTTTATTTCACTTTGTGATAATCTATACAGGCGATGTGACGAGGCGCTTGTCTCAGTTGCAATTATACGGAAAGGATGTTTTGTCCGATGACACCTTGGGAGTATATACTCGGTGCAGTTCTGATAGTTATATCAATAGTTCTTATAATATTAGTTCTCCTTCAGGAGAGCAAACAGCAGGGTCTTTCCGGTGCTATTGCCGGCGGTGCTGATACTTTCTTCGGTAAGAATAAAGGTCGCACAATGGAAGCAAAGATGGAAAAGATCACAAAGATTCTTTGTACAGTATTTATAATCCTTACATTGGTAACCACATTTGTTGTTGGTTTCCTTGCAAAATAAGGTTTTATGAATAAACCGTGATTCAGTAGCTCAGTCGGCAGAGCACCTGCCTTTTAAGCAGGGTGTCCGGGGTTCGAATCCCCGCTGAGTCACCAGGAAAACCTCGTTCGTATGAGCGAGGTTTTTTATTTATTATATAATAAAATTATATTACATTTTATTGTCAAAAAGGTTGAAATTTATATTTTATTTTGATATAATTTATACTAAGAAAGAATAGAAATTTTTTCATGGAGGTTAATCTCATGGCAAAATCAAATAAAATGCAGGAAATAATGGATAATGCAGTAAAAATGCTTGCAGAGGTTGTAAAAAAAGTAAAGAAAATGGACAGACGTTTTCTCATAATGGCTGGTGTAGCTCTTGTTCTTGTTATTGTTATGCTTGCACTTATTATCGGCGGTGTAAAGGCAAATAAAAATGATGAAGAAACAACAACTGCACCCGTGTCTTCAAATATAACAGAAATCACAACAGATGCTGAGCCTGAAGCTGATGTTTATCTCAACGGTGCAGGAATGTACACTATAAACACAGGCACAACTCCCAATCTCAACATGCGTATTGCAGCTGACGGCGAATCATCAATTCTTACAAAAATCCCCAACGGTACGCAGATTGAGGTTATGTTTGTTGATGACAGCGGTGTTGAAACTCCCGATGATTTCGGCTGGGGTTATGTTGAATATAACGGCCAGCGCGGATGGGTATCCATGAAGTATCTTGTGAAATAATATAACTGGATTTTTCAATCTTATAAACATTTTAAATTTCTTAATTTCTGCGGAATGTTTTTCTCGGCAGGATGCAGATATATCAAAACGGTCACCAATACGGCAAGGCCGTTTTTGTTGTACAGGAGAGATATTGATGGACGATATAAACAATAATGGTTCAATTGAAAAAAATAACAGTCGGAAGGTAGGCTCAAACAGCAGCAATCCTCAGCAATCTGCAACTTCTGCAGGCAATCCCGAGTCAGATATTCTCGGACTGAGAAACAGACAGACAACTGTTTCTCAAAATACCTCTCCGTCGGATGTCAAGTCTGATGATGCAGATAAAAAAGACGACAAAAAGAAAAAGCCCAGACAGAAAAAAGATCATAAGCATCTCAGACGTTTCGGAATAATGCTGTGTTCGATTTTTCTTGTAGGTCTCATTTCGGTATCTTCTGTCGGTTTGTATGTGCTTAAATATATGGCTGATTTTGTCAATGGCGAAGTTGCTATTGATCTTGATCTGTATAAAGCAAATCAGAGTCAGACAACAATTCTTTATACACTTGATGAGAACAATAACGAAGTTGAACTTATCAGACTTCATGGTGAGGAAAATCGTATCTGGGTTGATCTTGATGAAATTCCTCAGGATCTGCAGGATGCCTTCATTGCTCTGGAAGATGCAAAATTCCCCACACATTCAGGTGTCGACTGGAAAAGAACAATTGCTGTTGCAATTGTGCCTTCAAAGCGAGGCGAAGGCGGTTCCACAATAACACAGCAGCTTATCAAGAATCTTACGGGTGAACGTGATGTAACTTACATCAGAAAATTCCGTGAAATTCAGAATGCGCTTAATCTTGAAAAGCATTATTCAAAAGAAACAATTCTTGAAGCATATCTTAATACTCTTTATCTTGATGCCGGTTGCTACGGTGTTCAGACTGCAGCAGAATATTATTTCGGTAAAGATGTTGATGAACTGACACTTGCAGAATGTGCTTGTATTGCTGCAATTACACAGGCTCCCAGAGGAAACAGTCCTATTGTCAATCCTGAAGAGAATGAAATAAGACGTAATTATGCTCTCAAGTGTATGCTTAATGAAGAATACATCACACAGGAAGAGTACGAAGAAGCTCTGGCTTATGATTTCGTTTTTACAACAGACGAAGACTATGTTCCTGATGAGGAAGATGAAAATACAGATGACGATATGATCAATGTCGATGAAGAAAACGTTGGTCAGACTCAGGAAAAAGACGAAGTTCAGAGTTATTATGTTGACTATGTTATAGATAAAGTCATTGATGACTTTGTTGCAACAGGTGCTTATTCATATAACGAAGCATGGAGACTTGTATATTACGGCGGACTTAAGATTCATGTTGCCGTTGATCCTGAGATCCAGAGTGTAATTGAAGATATTTATTATAACAGAAAAGGTTTCCCGAAAGCTGTGAACTCCTATGGCGAACAGGTTCAGTCCAGTATGGTTGTCATGGATTATACAGGCAGAGTTCTTGGTGTTGTTGGCCAGGCAGGCGAAAAACGTGAGGCAAGAAGCCTTAATATCGCAACTGATTCAAGACGTCAGCCCGGTTCTTCAATCAAGCCGCTGAGTGTTTATACACCTGCAATTGACAGCAATATGTATACATGGTCATATCCCAAAGTTCAGAATTACGGAATTATGGTAGATGGTGAAAGATGGCCTCTTAACTATGGCGGTGATCCCGGTGCTCCTGACCGATATGAAACACTTCAGCAGGCACTTGCACCGTCACACAACACAGTTCCTGCACAGCTTGTTCAGAAACTCGGTGTCAGCAGATGCTACAGCTGGCTTACAGATAAGTTCAAACTGACATCTCTTGAAGAAGAAGACAAAAACTATTCATCACTTGCAGTTGGCGGTATGCAGCACGGTGTTTACGGAATAGAAATGGCCGCAGCTTACACAACTTTCGGTAACGGCGGCGTCTATTACGAACCTTATTGCTACTATACAGTAACAAACAGCACAGGATCAAAAGTTTATCTTACACATAATGATTCAGGCGAGCAGATTATGGATCGCAGTACTGCAGATGTTATGAATAAGATGCTTCAGACAGTTGCAACAGCAGGTGACGGTACAGCAAGAGCATACAGAGTTTCAGGCTTTGATATGTTTGCAAAAACAGGTACAACTTCAAACGAAAAGGACCGTTGGTTCATCGGCGGAACACCTTATTATGTATGTTCTGTATGGATGGGCTATGCAAAACAGGCAGAAGAACTTGATTTTTCAACAAACTACTGTGGTGAACTTTATCAGACAGTAATGAACAAAATCCACGAGAATCTTCCTGCTAAAGATTTTGAATTCAGTGATGAGATCGTAAGAAAATCATACTGTGCACACTCAGGTCTTATCGCAGGTTCAGGTTGTACTGTAGGCGGCACAGGCTGGTATAAAACAGAAGCTGTTCCCTCAACATGTACATCATGTTACGGCGGCGGTGAAGATGCAGCAGAAGACACTCCCGAAGCTCCAGCAGACAGCCCCGCAGAAACTCCTGCAACACCTGAAGGAGAATAACCGATGATTATTATGTCAGTCGATTACGGTGATGTGCGTACAGGCGTTGCGGTGTGTGATAAAAATGAAATACTTGCTTCACCCGTAACTGTCATCACTGAAAAAGATGCAGATGTTCTGATTGAAAAAATTATATGTCTTGCAAACGAGCGAAATGTTCAGATGTTTGTTGTCGGACTTCCTAAAAATATGGATGGCTCCGAAGGTTTCAGAGCTCAGGCATGCAGAGAGTTTTCAGAAAAACTTTCAGAAAAATCAGGAATTCCTGCAGAACTTTATGACGAACGGCTTACAACAGTATCTGCACACAATGCGTTGAATATGACCAACACAAGAGGAAAAAAACGCAAAGCAGTTGTTGATGCAGTATCAGCTGTTATGATTCTTGAAGATTATATGGCAAGCAGAAAGCCCCGATAAGGGGCTTTCTTTATTTTTATTGTTTAGTTTATTACAAACTCTCGTGTATTTCCGTCAATTGTGATTTTCACTTTGCTTCCTTCAAAACATTCGGGCAGACAAGGATTTGTTATTATAAGACCTCCTGTCTGTGTGATTCCGAGCATTTTTTCATAAACTGTTCTGTAAAACCATCCTGCAGAGCCTGTATAAATACTCCATCCGCCTCTGCCTGTAATGTCTTTTCCTGAATAAATATCACCCGCAAGGTAATAGGGCTCAGTTTTATAGATCGCATGATCTTTTGTGGCAGGATTCAGCGTTTTAAGAATCTCATAACCTTTGTCACCGTTTCCCGACGAGAAATATGCATCTGCAAACCAGACTGCACCATGCGTGTATTGTCCTCCGTTTTCACGGATTCCCGCCGGATATCTGTTTACATAACCTGCTGTTTTACCGTCTGCTGTGAATGGCGGATAAAAGAGTTTTACCATATCATTATCTTTGTCATAAAGGAGTCTTTCTGCGGTTGCAAGAGCAATTGAACACCTGTTTTTGTCAGGCATACCTGCAATTGCACTCCATACCTGAGGCAGCAGGTCAATTTCGCATTGACTGTCACCTGATTTTCCCATTGGTGTACCGTCATCATAAAAACAGCGAAGATATCTGTCATCTGCCCATGCATGTTCATCAACTGAAAGCATAAGTCTGTCTGAAAGTTTTGTGAGCCTGTCTGCTGTAATTCTGTCTTTTGTCTGAAGAGCAGTGACGGTAAATTTTTTCGCCACAAAGCTTAGAAACATTGCAAGCCAGACACTTTCGCCCTTGTGTTCAATTCCCACAGCATTGAATGAATCGTTCCAGTCACCGCCTTTTATCAGCGGCAAACCGTGTTTTCCGAATGAACAGGCGTGGAAAATCGCTCTCAGACAATGGTTATAAACCGACGCTTTTTTATTGCTGAGTGTGTATTCGCCATATCGTTCTTTTTCACCTTTTTCAAGCACAGGCGCATCAATGAATGGAATTGAAATATCAAGAATCGACGTGTCACCAGTCTTGGTGCAATATTCACTCACTGCAAGCGGCAACCACAGTAAATCATCGCTGTAATGCGTCCTGACACCCCGTAAAACACGTTTGTTGTTTATTATCAATTGATGAAACCAATGAAGCACATCGCCTTCACAGAATTGCGCAGCAGCACAACGGATGATGTGGGTGCGCAGAATTTCGGGATGAGTCAGAATTACTGCCATAGCATCCTGTAACTGGTCACGGAAACCGAAAGCACCGCTGCACTGATAAAAGCCCGTCCTGCCGTTGATTCTGCCCGAAATTATCTGATTAAGAAGAAAATTATTGAAAATCAGATTCAGCTCTTTGTCGGGAGTTTCTATCTCTATTTTGTTCGTATTCACTTTTTTTGGCGGAATATAAGGCATATTTGCTGCCGCTTTTATATTCTGTGAATAGGAAAGATAAAATTTCACAGTTGTCTGGTTTTTTGACGGAAGAATTATCTTTCTTTCAGCAACAATACAGTCATTTTTCAGCTCATTCCGTTTTTCACCGCATAGAAAAGCTGTTTTATCTGTAAGAAAAACACATTTTTCGTCAGAAGAAATGCAAAGAAATCCACCGAAAACCGTGTTGAAGGGATTGTGAGCAAAGATTTTGTTATCCTTTATCACAGTTTTTATAAAACGTGAACTCTTTTTATTATCTACCATGACAGGCTCTGTATAAAAATATAATGAAAATTGCTTTTCTGTATTGCTGTTGTTTAGAATTTCAATTTTTATCTCTTTGCACATGTTTTCGCCTCTGACAGACATTGTAGTCTGAAAAATCAGCTCATCGGCGGCAGAGAGATAACGTGCTGACCCGTTTTCAAAAACTGCGGTTGCCCCTTTTATGATGTCGTATCTTTTTTTGTCTGTTTCAAGCAGAAGCAATTCACCCGAGAGTCTTTCCCTTGTGTCATTGCTCCATGGTGTGAGTTTGTTTTCTCTTGAATTCATCGCCCATGAAAAACCTGAAGAAGAATCCGAAACGAGTGTGCCGAAATTTCTGTTTGCAATGATGTGACACCACGGAAGATAAGGCGTTTTTCCTGTTATATAGCCGTTTTCAGTAAATGAATTTTCCGTAATTTTTATTTTTTTACAGGGATGAATCGGAATCATTCTGTTTGCTGAAGACGTCACTTCGTTATTTTTTTCGGGATAAACAGCAGTCGCACAGGCTGTGAGAAGCAAAAGGTCATTTTTTGTCAGATTATCAGTGTTTAAAATAAAGATTCCGCCTCTGTTTCCGATAATGTCAGACATCGTATCACCGCAAAGTTTCCTGATATTTTCCGTAAATGAATCAATATAACCCTCTGTGCTGTCTGTAATAAAAACTATCTCAGTAATTATTCCTGCAAGACGCAGTTTGCTGTAAAGTTTTATAAATGCTGAAGTTGCGGTTACATCATTTTTATCGGCAAAAACAAGGATAACAGGGTAGTCGCCCGAAACACCTGTTTTCCATAAATCATCCCGTGATAAAACATTTTCTTTCACAGCTTTCAGTGTTTCTGCAGAAAGACTCCTGCCGAAAAAACTTCGTTCAATCACTTTTTTTGCGTAAATTCCCGTTATACTTGTTTTGTCAAACAGTGACAATGCGCATTTTGATAAAGACGGAAGAGAGTTTTTGCGTATTGATGCAATACGGTTTACACTTTCCTGAAAATCAGAAGCACCGCAGATAATCAGAGCTTTTGTTATAGTTTCCTTAGGTGCAAGAGTGAGTTTTGTTTTTATAAAAATGCACTTGTCTGCAGATTTGGATGAAAAATCAATTTCTTTTGAAAAAATTTCTGCAATGTCAGAATTTCTTGGTATAACGGCTTCACGGTCATCGCAGAATTCAAAATCTGTCTTGTCAGCAAATCCCACGGAAACATAAATCTGTTTTTCTTTGTTGTGCTGTTTTCGTGTCACAGATAAAAGATTTTCTTCATCATTTTTTCTGATATCAATAAAAAGTTTTGAAAAAGCAGGATGTGCAATCTGCCCGTTGATATTTTCCAGAATCGGCTCACAGTAAATCATCAGCTGAATCTGCTTTTTTTCCTTTGTTTTGTTTTTGATGGTGTAACGATGAATCTGTGCAGGTAAAAATGGATGGACACAGACCGATTCACTTATTGCAAAACTGTTATTGCTGTTTCTGAAAACAGAAGATGTTGAATCAAAAGAAGTGCTGTGATTCTGATTACTGATTATCGCACCTGAAAATGAAAGAATTTTTTTATCATTTTTTATTGCAGCAAAAATTCCGTCAGGGAATGAGAATAGCGACTGTCTTTTTGCAAAAATGCAGGTGTTACCGTATACGGAAATTGATTTTCCCGAGTCTGTTGTAAAAACACTCCATTCTCCGTTTGAAATTGTGTGGCTTTCATAGGAAAAAGGGGAGATTGATTTATATTCATCATTGATTTTCTGCATTCTTTCAGGTCTTTTCAGAGCTGAAACATCATCAGTGTTTTTATAAACTTTCATGTCTGAGGGTATTCTTTCGTCAAGCAGACTTTTTCCGCCTGACATAAACGAATTTTTCATAAAACGCCGTTGCATGATATTGTCAAAAACCGCATTTGCAGCGGAAAGAAAACTCATCCCCACATGATGTGCCATGTAACTTCTGACGATAGAATAATTCTGTCCGTCGGTGCGTGACGGAGTGTAATCAACAGCCTCATAAAAACCGAATTTTCCGTACATTCCTATTTTTTTAAGTCTTTGAAGGTTGTTTATAGCAGAATGCGGGTCAAAAGGAATTGTCAGGAATGTGGAATAGGGTGAAATGACAGTTTCGTTTTCTGCTGCTGTTTTCATTGCAATGCTGCTGACACCGTGTGCTTTGTAACGATAATTCAGTAAAGGGTCAAAGGCATAATAACCGCTTTCTGAAATACCGTAAGGAATATTCCTGCTTTTTACACGTTTTTTCTGACAATGGATGCAGAATCTTAGTGCTTCATAACCGAGAGTATTTTTTTCGGACGGAATAAAAATCGCAGGCATGAAATATTCAAACATCGTGCCTGACCAGGATACGGGCCCTGTGTATCTGCCGTTTGCAGAAAGCGGTCTTGCAAGAGTCTGCCAATGGCTGACAGGCACTTTTCCCGATGCTGTTGCAAAATAACTTGTCATTCTCGCTTCACTCATCAGCAGGTCAAAAAGGCTGCTTGTCAGCTCATTTTTTTCCGTATCAAACCCGATACGGAAAAGTCTGCGCCGTTTGTCATATAAAAAATCAAGGTCGCATTCGTCGGTGATTCTGTTGCATATTTCAATTATTTCTCTGAGTTTCGGATTTTCATTTGCGTAGCTTTCAAGTCCTTCTGCAAGAGCTACGATGCAACACAGAAAATTCCCGCTGTCAACGGTTGAAATGAATTTCGGCTGCATTATTTCAAGAGTGCGTGTGTTGTACCAGTTGTAAAGATGACCTTTATATTTCTCCATTTTTCCGATAGTCTCAAATGATTTTGAAAGTTTTTCATAAAGCTCATCCGAATCTATAAAATCGAAATCTCTTGCGGCAAGAAATGAACAAAGCATCATGCCGATATTTGTGGGCGATGTCCTGTCAGCTTCTCTGTAAACAGGAATTTCCTGAACATTGTCCGGAATCAGATAATTATTTTTTTTGTTGCAGTGAGTTTCGTAAAATCTCCACATGGAAGCACAGTAGGAGAGTAGTCTGTTTTTTTCGTTTTCTGAAATTTTTGTTTCGTGTGAGATTTTTTTTCTGGCAGATAAAACAGAAAACGGCAGGTCAAGAATCAGCAATATTCCTGCAAATACCGAGACAGGATTGCCGTAAAAAACAAGAAAAATTCCCGCTATAACAGACGGTATTGATTTTTTCGCAAAAGAAACGGCAGTGCCCGAATTACTGTCAGCGGCAGTTGTCCATTGAAGCAGATGCTTTTTTGAAACAATCATCCTGAAAAGACTTCGTATAACAGCATCAGCACAGCATACAGCTTCAGTCACCATCATAACGACCGAAGTGAAAGCTTTTGCAAGACACGCAAGTGCATAGGGCATTGCATCTGAAAAATACAGCCTTGAAAACATTGAAATTCCGCCGTTTATAAGAGTTATAAAGCACGAAAAAAGATGCGGCATTGCCATGGATGCAATCGCAGTTGCCGACAGAATGACAGATGCTGTATCAGGCAGAAAAACAGATGAAATCAGGCACAATGAAGCGATAACAGGTGTCAGAGCACGGCGGATGTTGTCTGCAAGCCAATATTTGCCGAGAACTGAAATGCTTCCGTAGGGGACAGAATTTTTTCTTTTGAAAATGAAAGGGAGATTCTGAATATCACCTCTTATCCATCTGTGAAGACGTCTGAAATACGCATTTTCATTTGGAGGAAAAGAATCTGTCAGCGTTATATCACCTGCAAATGCAGTCCTTAAAATGATCCCTTCAAGAATATCATGGCTGAGTATTCGTTGCTCAGGAAAACGGTCAGGCATAAGTGTGTTGAAAGTTTTAATGTCAATAAGTCCTTTGCCCGAAAAAATACTTTCGGAAAAAAGTTCCATATATTTTTCTCTGACAGAAGATGTGTATGCGGGAAGACCTCCGTTGCCTGCCATAACAGATGAATAATGCGTTTTGCATGCAGATTTCACATCCGTTTCAACTCTCGGTGAAATTATCCCGTATCCTTGTGTCACACGTTGTTCACTGACTGAAATGACAGGTCTGTTTACAGGATGTGCCGCAATTGCTACGAGTTCGCTCAAAGACCCGAGCGGCATGGAAGTGTCTGAATCAAGTGCCATGATATATTTTGCACCTGCGAGGTTTTCCTTGTTACCGCGAAGAATTGAAAAATCATTTCTGCCTTCTGTAATAAGCTTTGCAAGGGAGATTATCGCACCGCGTTTTCTTTCATATCCCGTGTATTCATTTTCGGACTGCGAATATGTGCGTTTGCGTATTGCCAGAATTATTCTGTCTGCACATTGCCTGTTCAGTGTGTCAACAGCACGTATGATTGATCTGATATCCGCATTGTCGCTTTCGTTTGTCGGATTTTGTGAGTTTTTCAGGTCAGCAAGTATGCAGATGCAGGCGTTGTCACGACAATTTGAAAGATAAAGATTTTTAACATTTTCGCATAAGTCTTTTGTGCAGCCTGCAGACGGCAGTAGTGTGGAAATTGCTATAACCGTTTTTTCGCTGTCGGGAATACCGTCTGAAAAATCCATTTTGAAAACAGGCTCTTTTGCGGGGATTTTTGAAACAATGAAATCTGTTATAAATTTCATGGCTTCCCATAACGGCAGATATAATAATAAAAACAAATACCATTCTTTTGCAATAACAGAAAAACCTATGCCTGCAATCAGCGGAATAACCGCTTCCGTTACAAGAAGCAGTTTGCCGATGTTTTGTCTGTCTTTTTTTATATCCAGAAAAAATCCTATATGTTTGTTTTCTTTTTTTGCCTGTTCAAGAATACGTTTTGCAACAACTGTTTCATCTGAATTCTCTTTTTCGGCAGTTTTGTGAATTGCCGTGCGGTAAGTTTCTTTTGTCTGCTCACTCATGTTGCGGTATACACCTGTCGGATCCTGACACAGCAGTTTTTCTGTTTCACTTGCTTTAAGAAGTATTTCACCGAAATCAATGTCAGGCAAAAGAAAAAGTGACCTGACCGCATTTATCATAACATCTTCGTTTGTTTGAGCATTCTGAGCTATCATGTCAATCAGAGTGAAAGCAATTGCAGTGGGCAGAGTCTGAAAAAATACAATTGACACTTTTTTGTCTGCAAGAAAAGAAATTATATCCCGTGTTTGAGGTAAATTTCCGTTGGCGCAGAGTTGGTTGCATAATTCAACCGAAGACTGCACGGAAATACATATATTTTTATTTTTTAAGGCTTTTGACACAGCTGTGAAGTTTTTTTCAATAATATGAAAATTATCCGTAAACCACATTATGCTTTCATTTTTTTCGTTTATGGAACTGAATGACTTTTTATATTTTCTGAGCAATCTGATATTTTTTTTCAGAACAGTTTTTAAATATTTCATTCGGGAAAACCACCCCTGATGTATTTTTTTTGAATATTTTTCCCCGAAAATATACAAATATTTAAAACAGTGTTGACGAACAGGACATTTAGTGATAAAATATATTAGAATTTTTTATGTAAAGGTGATTTATATGTCAGGACACTCCAAATGGAGTACTATAAAAAGAAAAAAGGAGAAAACCGATAATCAGAGAGCAAAGGTTTTCACCAAAATCGGCAGAGAGATTGCAGTAGCTGTCCGTGACGGCGGTCCCGACCCTGCAGGTAACTCAAAGCTCAAGGATATCATTGCAAAGGCAAAGGCTGCAAACGTGCCCAATGATAATATCGAAAGAATTATCAAAAAAGCATCAGGTGACGGCGATTCAGCAAACTACGAAGAGTGCGTATACGAAGGTTACGGTCCCAACGGTATTGCTGTTATCGTTGAAACACTTACAGATAACAGAAACCGTACAGCAGGTGAAATGCGTCATTATTTCGACAAGTACGGCGGAAATATGGGTCAGTCAGGCTCTGTTATGTTTATGTTCAACCGTCAGGGCAATATCGTTATTGAAAAAGACGGTGTTGATGAAGATGCTCTTCTCGAAACAGCTCTTGAAGCAGGTGCAGAAGACCTTGTGACAGACGAAGAAGATGTTTTCGAAGTAAGAACACAGCCTCACGATGTAGGCTCAGTAAGTGAAGCTCTTGCAGCAGCAGGATATGTTGCAATTTCTGCAGAAGCAGAGTACATTCCTTCAACATACACAAGACTTGATAATCCCGATGATATCAAGAACATGGGCAAAATGCTCGAAATGTTCGAAGAAAATGACGACGTTCAGAACGTATGGCATAACTGGGAAAACGAAGAAGATTACGAATAATTGTAAATCTCATAAAAAACAGCCGCTGGGAATCCAACGGCTGTGATTTTTTTATTCAGTTGCAATGTTATATGGATCTGTATTTATCTGCACACGGTCTTCTGTCACATTCTGTGTGAAGTCCAGAAGTTCCCAGCGCATAAGCAGTTCCTGAGTTTTTGCATCGTAAAGCTCACATTTTGATGCAAACTGAAGTGCATCATCTATCCAGATATAGGCGATTCTTGTGGTTTCGCCGTTTTCTGTTTCCACCTGTTTGTATCTTGTGGCACTGCGTTCACCTACGAAATCAGAGCCGACTTTTGTTACATTTTTATAAACAGGGAAATAAGGGTCACACACAGACAGCATAACAAATCCCGAATAGACAGAATCAATGGTGGTATCTGTAACAACGGTAACAGTACCTGCTCTCTTCTGCTTGTCAAGCATGTACTGAAGCATATATCCGTCTTCCTGAGTCAGATAGGTGATGATATTTGTCGCAGAATCTACTGACTGATAATATTTTCCGCATTTACCTTCAGTAATTGTGGACTGACCGGTTTTTTTGTCAAAATATGAATATGAAAGTGCATATGATTTCTGCCATGATGTGTCAGGATCAAGAACCTGTGCAGGGTCATAATTCAGAGAAACGGTTTCCTGTTCTGTGGGAAGAACATAATCGCCGAAGTCAACATTTCCTTCGGGGGTATTGCCGTTACATGATGCGAAGCAGAAAATCAATATGAATAATAAAGCTAAAGCTGAAAATCTTTTTTGCATATCAAAATCCTCCTTGTACATTATCCTATAAAATACAGACTTTTGTCAAGGTTAAAACCAAAAAATTTATTAATATTATTGATTCACTATGTTTAGTTTGATATAATAAACTAAAATAAACATTGAAAGCGGGTAAAATTATGTTGTATTTTATTGCTCTTGCACTGGGAATTGTTGCAACAATTGCATTCCTTGTGAAACGTGTCAAAGAAGGTGGCGTTAAAGCCGCAATGCTCAAAGCTTTTGCAAGCACTCTCTTTGTTGCAACGGGTGTTGCTGCTGCGTCAACAGTTATAGGTTATAGAATCAGTATTGCACTCTTTGTTGTAATGGGGCTTGTAATGGGTCTTATGGGTGACATCTGGCTTGATCTCAAATGGGTTTATCCTGAAACAAACGATACATACACATTCGCAGGTTTCGGCTCATTCATGATAGGTCATTTCTTCTATCTTGCAGGTCTGTTCATTCATTATGCAGACTTCACAAAGCCTTTATATATTGTTATTCCTGCTGTAATTGCTCTTCTTCTCGGCGGTGGTGTTGTTATTCTTGAAAAGCCCATGAAGATGGTATACGGCAAATTCAAGGCAATCACAGGCGTTTACGGCTTTGTTTTAGGCTTTATGACATTCCTTTCAGGTTCACTTGCCCTTATGCATAATTTCAAAGAAATGACACTCAACTTCATGTTTGTGGGCGGCGTTCTTTTCCTTCTCTCAGACCTTATTCTTTCAGGCACATATTTCGGCGAAGGAAAGAGAAGACCTGTTGATATCGTAACAAACCATGTTGCATACTATGCTGCACAGTTTGTTATTGCAAGTGCGATATTATTCATATAAGTAATTATTTATGGGGTTAATCCCGAATAGTTAGGAGTTTGAAGTTAGCAGTTTGAAGTGAATGAAGGGGTTACACCCCTTACCCCATTATAATGCAGACGAAGCATAAATGGCGGTATACAACAAAAACTTCAATTCCTTAATTTAGAGCGTAGCGGAACAAGCCCGTCAGGGCTTCCGACACTTCTCACTCCTAACTCCTCACTTCTCACTGAAAAAAATTTTAACATTTCTTGCAACACTTTGCCATTTTCAGCACTCTAATAGATGAAGGGAGCGTGACACCAATGAAAAACGATCTCACAAAACTCATCAGGGAGGCACAGACGGGAAACAGTAAAGCGTTTGCAACAGTTTACAGCTTCTATGCAAACGATCTGTATCGCTTTGCGCTCTGGTATACCGGTAAGAGCGACGATGCAGAAGATTGTGTGCAGGAGGCTGTTTTAATTGCCTTTAAAAACATTGCAAAGCTCCGCAAACCGTCTTCATTCAAATCATGGATGTTCAAGATACTGTCAAATGTGTGCAAGACAAAGCTTCTCAATCCCGCAGACAGGCTTTGTACCGTTTCTGTTGACGAAATACATGAAACAGCATCTGATGTATCATCGGATGATTTTACGGTATCTGCAGAGCTTAAGGCAGCTCTGGATTCACTTTCTCCCGAAGAGAAGCAGATCGTGCTTCTCAGTGTTATAGGACGCTATAAAAGTTCGGAAATCGCAGAGATCATGGAAATGAAATCAGGATCTGTACGGTCAAAACTTTCACGTTCTCTTGAAAAAATGCGGGAACAATTACAGTAAATCGGGAGGTAATGAGTGATGAAGAAAACTGATTTTGAAAAAGAACTCAGCCAAAAAATGAGCAGTGAAGAGATAACTCTTCCCGAGTCACTGTCTGCGGAAAATATTGAAAAACTTATTAATGAAAAAGGCTCAATAATCGAGCCTAAAAGAATTGTTTCTTTCCCAAAGAAAAATGTTGCAAAATGGATTTCTGTTGCGGCAACTCTTGTTATACTGATAGGTGTTGCAGCAGTGGTCGGACTCGGAAATCTGCCTGTTGAAAAAGCAAATCAGCTTAACGATGAAGAACAGCAGCAGATTATCGAAAACCATGTTGCACAGACTTCGGATTATTCGGAAATTCACAAAACCGTACTGTCATATTATAAGGAAATCTATAACAGGAATTATGATCTTCTGACTGACAGTGATGACGGATTTTTTAACGGCATTTTTAATTTCGGTTCAAAAGACACTGCTGCGGAAGATATTGCCTCAGGCAATTCTTCATCAAGCAGTGCCACAGGTACACTTGCAACTGATACTGAGTCTGCATCCACACAGCACAGCACAACAAATACTCAGGTGCAGGGCGTTGACGAAGCTGATATTGTTAAAACAGACGGAAAATATATTTACTATATCGTAAACAACACAATAAATATCGTTGAGTGCGATGAAGACGCAAAGATGAAGCTTGTCAGCAAAATCAAGCTGACAGATTATATCGATTACGACTTTTATCCCTCAGAAATGTATCTTTATAATGACAATCTCATTGTGCTTCTCAGAGAAACATCTGAATATCAGCCCGTTTCATACAGCAATTCAAACGGTGTTGTCTGTGATTGCATGTGCTATGCTGTAAAAACAGACACTGTTGTAAAATGCTTTGATATTTCAGACAGAGCAAATCCGCAAGAATCATTCACCCATAAACTGACAGGTGAATATATTTCATCGAGAGTCACAGACGGCAAACTCATCACCGTGGCACAGTTCAGAATTCCCTATGATTCAGTACTGGCGGATGATTTTGACGGTGCATGTGAAGTTGTAAAAGATGTCTGTGTACCCGAATATTCTGTGGGTGACGGTGAACTGAAGAAAATCCCGTCAGACAGAATAAAAGTTTTTGATGAGAAGAATCCCACATGCTACACCGTGACTTCCGTTCTCAATCTTGAAGATATGTCTGCAGAGCCGAAAGTCAATGCATTTCTCGGCGGTGCTGAAGAGATTTATTGCACAAGGGAAGAGATTTTTGTTGCAGAAACAATATATATGACATGGACGAACAGTGAACAGATTATTGCAACCGATGATCTCGGAAATAAATACGAAACATCAACAAAAGTTCATAAGATGAATATAACTGATGACGGTGTTGAGTATGTTGCCTCTGCAACAGTCGGTGGAATGTGCATCAATCAGTTCTCTATGGATAAACATGGCGATTATTTCAGAATTGCCACAAACGGATGGGATTACAATGTTGCTGAGCGAAAAACAATGGTATATGTCCTTGATAAAGACATGAAAATTGTCGGATTCCTTGACAATATTGCCCCTGAAGAACAGATGAAATCTGCAAGATTTATGGGGGATGTTCTCTATCTCGTCACATTCATGCAGACAGACCCGTTGTTTGTTGTTGATCTGTCAGATCCCGAAAATCCTGAAATAAAGGGAGAACTGAAAATCCCCGGTTTCTCAACTTATCTTCATCCGGCAGGTGACGGACTTCTTATCGGAGTGGGTGAGGGAGGAACAATGACAGGTACTGACGGTACTGCAAAAATCTCACTGTTTGATGTTTCTGATCCCTATAATCTTAAAGAACTTGATAATTATTCGACAGGTTCTTATGCATATTTCACAGGCAATCATAAGGAATTTGTTGTTGTGGATGAAAATACCTATGCGGTTGCATTGTATTATGATCATTCTTACGGAAAGCTTGTTGTTTTCAGCGTAACTGACGGCGGAATCGTGATTGATGATATTTACAACGCAAAAACAGGAACAACTTACGGCAAAACCCGAGGCGTGTTCATTAATGACAATGTTTATGTTGTAAACGGAACGGGAATTATTTCATATAAAAACGGCAATGAAACGCCTGTTCACGAAATCGGATTCTGATAGGAGGAATTCTGATGAAAAAGAAGATTCTTGTTATTGTAAGTGTTATCGTTTGCGTTGTTGCAATCGGTGTGTTTATTCTTGCAGGAAAGAATATCTCACCGTCAGTCGGTCAGTATCTGCGCGCAGATAACAGCGACATGATAATTCTTGACAATTCACCGATAGTCATGTCAACACGCAATGATAATATGTTTGAAAAACATGAAAACGGTGATAAGATTCTTGTTTTTCATGACGGTATAAATGAATCTTATCCCGGCTCAACAGGAGTATATCTTTCCGTAAAACTTGCAGACGGACATATCTCCGACATTTCAGAAACTGTTCTCCGTCAGCTTTATGAAATGGGCTGGATTTCATCTGAAGATCTTCTTGTGAGTGAGAATGAATATCCTTCTGCATTGTTTGATATAAAACACGCTTGGTCACACAGTACATTTGACACAGAGAAAATCAAGATTGCTGCTGACAATGCAGAGATGCTGAATGGCGAATATAATTACCATTTCCCTGTTTTTAAGTTTGACACCTATGAAAGTTTCAGAGATTTTCTTGATAATTATGATAAAAACTTTGACGCAGGTTACAGCGATGCCGAAGATTTCAGAGAAAAACTGAAAGACATTAATGAAGAATACTTCAACGAAAATGCAGTGATAATTATTTCATATTACACGGGTTCAGGCAATACATCATATAATGTGGACAGTGTATATTCTGACGGTGAAATTTTCCGTCTGAATATAGCTAAACATTCGGAAGGTCAGGGTGGTACATCTGTCATAACTTCCTGTCTTTGTGCTGTCGGTGTTGAGAAGACATTTTTAGGCGATTGCAACTCGTTTGATGCTGTATTGGTTGAATAAAGGAGTTGATAAGTATGAAAATACTCAGAATTGTTCTTATTATTTTTGCAGTTGTTGCAGTTCTGTGGTCTGCGATGCTGATAACAGACATAACAAGAAGCAATGATTTTCATAAACCTGTATTTGCATGGGAAAAGGATGTGCAACCCGATGACGGCTCTGTGCTGTATCAGGGATTAGGCTACACAGTGAATACACGGCACTATACAGATGAAAACGGTGAGACTTATCCCGAGTATTCAGAGGTAAAACTTTTCGGAATCCTTGTTTCAGCGGTAATAACATAAAAAATCAAGGGACTGCGATGCAGTCCCTTTTGTTTGCAGAAATTTTATTTATGCTTTCACAAATCTTACATTCACAAGCTCGAAGCCGTGGAGAGTGAGTGCTGAATCTGATTTGTCAGCAATATTTTCTTCCATGATGTTGACAATTTCAGCAACCTTGTACCCCTTGATGCCGACTGTTGCAGTCTGTTCTGCATCGGAGCAGTTATAGAAACGTGCGATAAGTCCGTTTCCGTCTTCGGGAGCCTTGATTGTTTCAAGGATGATGTTGTCGTTGTCGGAAGTATAGCATGTGCCTTCGCCGTTACCGCCGTTACCTTCTGTGATAACAAGGGGATTGTTTACGAAGTATGCTCTCTTGTAAGTTTCCTTGCCGACTTTACCTGCGTGAGTCATAACAGCCCAGTTGACTTCGTGATGTCCCTGGTCAACAATTTTGCCGGGGCCACCCTTGGGTGAACGGATAAGGTCAAGGTCGATTACACCGTACTTGCAACGGTAACCGTACTTTGAATCGTTGATGAATGAAAGACCCATATCATCTTCTGAAAGGTCAACGAACTTCTGAGCAGAAACTTCAAACTGAGCAAGTTCCCAGGAATCGTTTTCTGTAACTTTTCTTTCAAGATGACCGAACTGAATGTTGAATGATGCCTTGTCTGTTTCAACGTTTGTGGGAAGTGCCATACGAAGCATTGAAACAGTGTCATTCATTTCGATTTCCATTTTACCGTAGAGAGTGTTGTCACCGTCAAGAACCCAGTAATACTGAGTGATTTCAGTGTTCTTGATTTTATATGTAGCCTTTGCACTTGCTTTTGCACCGTCTGTGTCTGTTTCAAAAGCAATACATACAGCGTCTTTCTTTGTGTGGATGTAGTCTGCTCTGCAGTCTGTCATATCCCAGCAGTCGCCGTAGTCATCGTACATTGAGAATACGAAGCCCTTTGAATCAGCAGGCATGAATTCACGAGCGAGTTCCTTGTCATAAATTGAAGAAACATAACCGTCTTTGAACTGAACTCTGATCTTGTCATTTTCGATTGTGTGGTAATCTGAATATGCCTTGAATTCAGTTGTCTTATCTTTGATTTCAGTTGCACCGAAAGCGGGAACAGAAACGTCATACCATGTCTTGCCGAGCTTTATCTTTGTGTCATAAGCAAAAGAGTTAAGGTTTGCTGCAGAATTCTTCTTGTAAAGAGTACCCAGCATATCCTGAACAGCATGTGTGAGCTTATTATACATTTCTTTGTAACGGGGCACACATTCCTCATAAACTCTGTTGATTGATGAACCGGGAAGAATATCGTGGAACTGATAAAGAAGAACTTCTTTCCACATTTCGTCAATTTCTTCCTTTGAAATGGGCAGATCAAAACCTGCATCCTTTGCCATTTCTGCAACTATTTCATAGTTACGGAGTGCAAATTCACATTTTCTGTTGAATTTCTTGTTGTCACTTCTTGTTGTGTATGTACCCTGATGTCTTTCAAGGTAAAGTTCACCTTCGTGTGTGGGGTAGGGTGTTACACCGTCATCAAACTCTTCAAAGAAGTCCATAGCCTTAGCGAATTTTACCTTGGGCATACTTCTGAGACTTTCAAATCTTATTCCTCTTTCAATATGCTCAAAACCGGGACCTGCACCGCCGTCACCGATACCGTAGAGCATCATTGACTTGTTTGAAATAGGTCTTTCAACATATCTCTTTTCACCTGCAGTCATGTGACCTGCATAGCAAGGTGAATTGTATGTGTTTTCGGGAAGCATATGAGTAAGAACTGTCGAGCCGTCAAGGCCTTTCCAGTAGAATGAGTGATATGGGAAGTTGTTGTAGATGCTCCAGCTCATTTTCTGAGTAAGGAAGTAGGGAACATCTGCAAGCTTCATAACCTGAGGCACACAAGCTGAGTAACCGAAACTGTCGGGAACCCAGAAAATCTTCATATCAAGACCGAATTCGTCACGGTAGAACTTCTTGCCGTAGAAGAACTGACGGACAAGGCTTTCAGGACCGATAAGGTTTGAATCGGGTTCAACCCATGTAGCACCCTGAACATCCCATTTGCCCTGAGCAACAAGGTCTTTGACCTTAGCATAAACCTTGGGATATCTGTCCTTTACCCATGAATAAAGCTGAGCCTGAGATGCACCGAAAACATAACCGGGATACATTTCTGTGTTCATGATCTGTGTTGCGAAAGTTCTGCCGCCTTTACGGTAGCTTTCTCTGATGGGCCACAGCCATGCAAGGTCAAGATGAGCATGACCTACTGCGTAATATGTGAAATCTTCTTCTGATTTCTGACTGAGAATGGGTTCGAGAACCTTTTTCTTTTCTGCAGCTTCTTCATCTGTCAGATAATCGCACTTGATAGCATTCAAAGCTGTTTTTATTTCAGTTTTGAATTCTTCGTCGCTGCCGAAATCAATGACGCCCAGAAGCACGTGTACGTCATATGCGAGGTCACGGATGTTTGAATTTCTCTTTGCAGCATAAAGTTCATGGAATCTTGATTCTCTCTGACTGTTACCGAAAAGGTCGTTTGCAGCACCGTCAATCCAGAAATCAAAACAGTCACCGTCAAGAAGTGCATCTGTAACGGGAATGATTCTCTTCATCGGTTCGCCAAGGCTTCTGTCGCAGTCTGATGAAACGCAGGTGATAGCCTGGATTTCGTTGCCGAATCTGTCGTAAACAAGACCTTCACCGCCGCAGTCAACAATAACTGTGTCGCAACCTTCAGGTCTTTTGCCTGTGATGTGGAACCATGCACAGTCAAAAACATTTTCACACCATTTTCCTTCGATTTTAACCTTGAATTTGTCTCCTTTGTAACGGTCTTCAAAACTCAGCGGTTCAAGAGAGTAGTAGCCTGTACCGTCAAGCTCTGCAATAATGCGGTATGATAAGTCGAAAAGCAGATTTGAAAAATCTTCAAAACTCTGTCTTTCGGGACAATCAAATTTACGTTTGAAATTAATAGACATTTTAATCACCTCGTATATTTTATAGTTAATATTATCATAAATTTATGTGTAAAGTCAACAATGAAATTGTTAATAAAAATTAAAAAAGCAGTTGATTTGCTCAACTGCCTTTGCGTTATTTTTTTCTTCTTTTTTTTATTATCAGTACTACTGCAACAATAACCACAACTGCTGCGATTGCTGCATAAATCCATAAATCAGAAGATGTTGATACAAACACTGATGTAGGGCCGTCTGCACCGCCGATAATTCCGATATCCATAGTTAACACCTTATTTCTGCATTGCTGTTACTGCGGCATAAGCCTGCATGAACTGATTGTCTTTGCTTAAATCATCTGTCTTCTGATTGAGTGCTGCTTCATAATCAGGCATAACCCCGATACCGTCATAGCAATCACTTTTATACGGAAGAAGTTTTGCAACAGTCAGAACAATTGCAGAACCGTCAGACAATTCAAAAACTTTCTGATAAGAACCGTTGCCTGCGGTTTTCTTTCCCACAACAGTGCCTTTACCGAAGTCTCTGATGTCACATGCAAGCAATTCACCTGCACCTGATGTCTTTTCATTGACGATTACGGAAACAGGTACGGATACACTTTCCGTATCCGTTGCAAAAACAACGATATTTGTGTTATTTCTGTCAACAGCAGTTGCAATTGATTTTGTTCCGTCTGTTGCAAGGGGAACAATTCTGTCAATTATCATAGCTGCTGCTTTTATGTTTATACTGTCTGTGTCGCGGACATCAATTACAATACCTGTTACAGATTCATTCAGCAGGGAATTTACCGCAGCTTTAAATTCATCGGGTGTTGAGTCTGTAAAGTCGGTTATTTTTATATATCCGACCCCCGAATGCTTTCTGAACTCAACTGATGCTATATCTGTACTGTTCTGTTTCTTCTGATACTCTGCAAATTCATCTGCAGTCATCATATAGTTTCTGCCGATTGTGAGCGTGCTCAGATATCCGTCTGTGATAGCATCATTAACGGTTTCTTCTTCAAGAATACCGTAATATTCGTTGCGGATGATTGTGTCTATCTCGGAAAGTGAATCATACATGGCTTCTCTTTCAGGCAGGTCAGACACAAGAGTTGAGTAAATGCTCATAGTAACGGCAGTCGTGATGAGTGCCGTTACCATAATTGTAAATATAGTTATTGTAATTGTAAGTCCTACGGAAATTTTTTTGTGCATAAAACGCTCCGTTTTTTAAACGCTGATATAATTCAAAGGATTTGTTCTGGAACCGTTGACTCGTACTTCAAAATGGAGGTGAGGACCTGTTGAGTTTCCTGTACTTCCGATATAACCGATTGTCTGACCTTTTGATACGCTCTGACCTGCTCCTACTGCAAGAGAACTGCAGTGTGCATAAAGTGTTGAAAGACCGTTTCCGTGGTCAATTACAATGTAGTTGCCGTAACTCCAGTGATATGAAGCCGTAATGACTTTTCCGCTTTCAGCTGCAGAGATTTTCAGTCCGTATGAACCGCCGTAAACACAGATGTCAAGAGCACCGTGATATGAACCGTCGGAATTTCTGTAAAAACCTGAGCTGATATATCTGCCTGAATACTGAACGGGACAAATGAGTCCTGAAGAGTTTACAAGAGTACCGTCACCTGAAGAACCGTTTGACTGAAGCAATGATTCAATCTCTCTGTCAAAACGTGCAATTTCAGCTTCGTATTCTTTGATCATCTGTTTGTATTCAGCGCTTTCATTGTTAAGCTGTGCAAGGTAATTGCTGTTTTCATCAACAACTGCCTGAATAGCATCCTGATTTGCCTGAACTTTTGCCTGATTTTCTTCAACGGATGACTGAAGAACATCTATCTCTTCGATTTTTTTATCGATTTCAGCCTGAATACCTGCGATGTTGGTTTTTTCATCGTTGATTTTATCAACAGTGGAGTTTATGGTGTTGATATCATCATTGATGCCGTCGATAAGACCCTTTTCGTAGTCTGCAAGACTGCTCAGAAACTGAACTCTTGTAAGGTAATCCGCAAAATCATCAGACATGAGAAGAACTTCAATTGCTGATGTTTCGCCATTGATAAAGTTGGTTCTGATAAGCTCTTTAAGCTCATCATGCTTTCCTTCAATAACTTCATTGAGTTCTTCTATCTGATTGTTGTATTCGGCAATCTGATCATTAAGCTCATCGATCTGTGCTTCCAGTTCTTCATTCTGAGCTTCATATTCATCTATTCTGCCCTGATAAGCATCAATCTGATTCTGATAAGCGTCAATCTGTTCCTGATACATAGCAACCTGTTTGTCAAGTTCCTGTATGTATTCTTTAACTTTGCTGATATCGCCTTTCAGAGAATCGATTTTATCCTGAGCAGCATCGATTTTTTCTTCATATTGAGAAATTTTATCCTTGTATTCATCAACTTTGTCCTGATTTGTTGCAAAAGCTGTAAGTTCATAACAAATGATTGATGACATAAGAACCAGAACTGAAAGTGCGGTTGCGATGATTTTACTTTTAATTGAGGTTTTAATCATTTTCAACTACCTTTCCGTGTTCTTTGAGGTATCTGCCCAATGAAATAAAGCTGCCTGCAGCACCTGTTACAACGCCTGTTGCAACAAAAGCAATAAGAAGTACCCACATGCACTCTTCAAAGGGAACCATTGTGTTTCCGAGAATGTCAAACATTGATGCGAGAACTTTTTCTGCTGCTGCATAAAGTCCGAAAATAAGACCAAAAGAAATTATAGCCGAAAGAACACCGATTATAACACCTTCAACAAGGAAGGGCCAGCGGATGAACCAGTTGGTTGCACCAACAGCCTTCATAATGCTTATTTCAAGGCTTCTTGAGAACATAGTAATTCTTACCGTGTTTGCAATGATAAACAGCGAAACAATAAGAAGAATTATAACAATAACAATGCTGATGAGTCCCACTGCATTCTGAATATCTGCAATTCTTCTTGCAAGTTCACCGTTTTCACGGATACTCAGCACATTGTCATAATTTTTAATTTCATTTACCGTGTTACCGAATTCTTCCATGTCATTTATTGTGACTTTATAGGCATTCGGAAGGAAATCGCTTCCGATATCATCAAGCACCTGTGCTGATTCGCCCATATTGTAGAGAATGTTTGAAAAAGACTCTTCTCTTGAAATGAATACACATTCTTTGACATTCGGATTTGCTTTTATCATATCACTCAATGCAGCTTCCTGCTCAAGTGTAGCTTCGTCTTCGACGAAAACCATGATAACATTCTGTTCGCCTACTCGTTCGATAACAGATTGAATGTTTGTGTAGATAAGATATGCACCGCCGATAAGAAGAAGACAGGAAAGCATAACAGTGATAGAAGCTACAGTCATGAGTTTGTGAACTCTGATATTTCTGAAGCCTTCTTTTGTGAGATAACGCAGATTGAATCTGCCTTTTCCGAATTTATTTTTTTTGCTCATTCGTCTGCACCTCCGTTATTATCCGAAGTTTCATCGGAGGTTGTTTCCGGTTTACTGACTTCTGTTGTTGCTTCTGCATTTTTCTTTCTTGAAGCACTTGAAGCAGCAAAAGCAGCGAGAATTGAGTTTATGTCCTCATCTTCTTTTATTGAATACGCTGAAGAGGGGAGTTCTGTTTTTATTTCTGCAGGTTCGGCAACAGTTTCGTTTTCAGTGCTGTTGACCTCTGCAGTTACAGCAGGAGCTTCCTGTTCAGTTATTTCTTCAACCTGTTCAGGAGTCTGTTCGGGAGCCTGTTCAGGTTCTTCTTCTTTCAGAATTTCAGGCGCTTCGGGAATTGTTTCCTCGATGGGAACATTATCCTGACCATAAGTAAATATGAATTTTTCAACGTCATCATATTCATTCGGTGCATTATAGAAACCTGCATCAGAAGTGGGAGCTTCAGGATTGATAAGCCCCAGAATTTTCTTTCTGTCATAACCGTCTGCAATGATTTCACCGTTTTTAAGAACTACAATGCGATGGTCATACTGTTTTACAAGTTCATGCGCATGAGTAACCATAACAACAGTTGTTCCGTTTGCTTTGTTGATGTGGTTAAGAAGATCCATGATTTCAATACTCATTGCAGGGTCGATGTTGCCTGTAGGCTCGTCCGCAATAATGAGATCTGCATTGTTTACAAGTGCTCTTGCGATTGCAACACGCTGCTGCTCACCGCCGGAAAGCTCTTTCGGCAGAGACTGAGTTTTTCCGAGAAGTCCTACCATGCCGAGAGCATGTGTAACTCTCTTTCTGACTTCACGTTCTTTTGTGCCTGTAACTCTCAATGCAAAAGCGACATTATCATATACACGCATATCTGGGATCAGTCTGAAATCCTGGAACACAATACCCATAGTACGGCGGAAATAAGGAATGTCGCGTTTTTTCATTGTATTAAGATTGAAACCGTTGATTGTAACAGTACCTGATGTGGGTACTTCTTCTCTCATTATAAGTTTCAGGAATGTACTTTTGCCGGCACCGGAAGCACCGACAACAAATACAAATTCACCGTCGTTTATAGTAAGATCAACATTTTTAAGAGCCTCATGTTCACCGTCATAGGTTTTTGATACTCTTTTTAATTCTACCATAAAGATATCCTCGTTGTACAATGACACCTTCTCGGTGAAGCATTAATACTTCACCGGGTTTGCGTCAAGGTATTTTTTTACCATGAGTGCTACTTTGAATACGATAGCATCGTCAAACTCACGGAGATCAAGACCGGTAAGCTTTCTGATCTTTTCCAGTCTGTAAACAAGTGTGTTTCTGTGAACGAAGAGCTTTCTTGAAGTTTCGGACACATTAAGATTGTTTTCAAAGAATTTCTGAATTGTGAAAAGTGTTTCGTGGTCAAGACTTTCGATTGAGCCTCTCTTGAAAACTTCTTTGAGGAACATATCGCAGAGAGTTGTGGGAAGCTGATAGATAAGTCTTGCAATACCGAGGTTTTCGTAGCTTACGATTGTCTTTTCTGTGTCAAAAACCTTGCCTACTTCAAGAGCAACCTGTGCTTCTTTGAATGAACGTGCAAGATCTTTGATACCTGTGACAGCTGTACCGATACCTACGAGTGTATGTGTGTAATATTCAGTGCCGAGTGAATCAGCAATTGAACGTGCAAGTTTTTCAAGGTCTCTTGATTCTATGTTAGCCTTTACTTCTTTGACAAGAGCAATATCGGATTCATTGATGTTTACAACGAAATCCTTTGTTTTGTCGGGGAAGAGATTCTGAATGATGTCAAAAATAGCAACTTCACCGGGTTCTGTGATTCTGATAAGGAGCACAGCGCGGGTTGTGTCGTTATTGAAATGAAGTTCTCTTGCCTTTACGCAGATATCACCGGGGAGGATATTGTCAAGCATAACATTCTTGATGAAGTTGCCTCTGTCATACTTTTCGTCATAATACTGCTTGATGCTTGTGACAGCAACAGCAAGTACACCTGCATATTTTTTTGCAGCTTCGTCTGCACCTTCAACAAAAATTGCATATTCGTGATGAATGGGTGAACCGAAGTTTTTGAAAACCATGTTGCCGATTGTTACAGTATCATTTGCTGCAAAAACCTGCTCACTTACTGAAGAATCGATAACTTCGCCGATTCTTGCAAGCTCACTGCAAGCGATGACTGTGCCTGTTTCGTCAATAACGCCGATAGCATTATCAAAAGAGTCTTTCATCTGATGGATAACGCTCTGAAATAATCTGTTAGACATAAAAAATATCCTCCTGCGTTTCTTTCTTTATAAATACCTTTATCCAAACATTTATGCAATATCACTATTGGCTACTATACATTTTACACATTTTTCAGAATATTGCAATAGTTATTGCAAAAAAAATCCTTAAAATCAATGAAAAAAGTGTCTATAATTCTAAAAAAGAATATAAAACTATGGATTATTACCAATTTTTAATGTCCTGTTTCCGTCAAATTGACAGTTGTATATTTTCACGAAACAATATCCAACGGTATAAAAAAACACAGATACCGTCATGAAAAAGTATCTGTGTCTGCTGTTATTTTTGTTGTATCATATTCAGCTCTTCTTCTGTGATTTCTCTGCATTCACCCGGAGCAAGAGATTCATCAAGGGGAAGATTGCCCATTTTAATTCGTCTGAGTGAGAGCAATTCTGCATTCGTTGAGCTTATCATTCTTTTTATCTGATGATATTTGCCTTCTCTGAGAACGATTTTATATACAGGGTTGCCCTGATGTTCAATAAGGTCAATTTCAGCTTCCAGAAGCTGTTCATCGCCGAGAATCATTCCGTTTCTCATATTCTCAAGAAAAGATTCTTCAATAATGCAATCTGTTTCTGCAAGATATGTCTTGTCAATGTGGTGTCTGGGAGAGAGAATGTTGTGAGCAAACTCACCGTCATCGGTAATTAGCACAAAACCTGTTGTGTCTTTGTCAAGTCTGCCGGCAGGAAACAGGTCAGGTCTTTTCATTGAATCGGGAATGATATCTATAACCGTTTTTTCCTTGGGGTCACGGCTTGCGCTGACAATCCCGTCAGGTTTGTTCATCATGATGTAGATATGTTTTTTATATGTGAATGGTGTGCCTGAAATCCTGATATCATCAATTGACGGGTCAGCTTTAAATGATGTGTTTTTAACTGCAGCACCGTTGACTGTCACAACTCCTGAGCGGATAAGTTTTGTTGCCTCAGAGCGTGTCATCATGCTTTGTGATGATATTAATTTGTCAAGTCGTTCTTTTGCCATGATTACTCCTGTTTTGTAAGTCCCTTCATGAAGCCGTCAATTTCAAGAGAGCAGATATCTCCGCCTATGATTTTTCCTTTACAGACAAGCAGATTTATTCTGATGCTCTGTGATTCTTCATATCCGGGATAATTTGTAACTGTATAAGTCCACTTTTTTACGGTGCATCCTTTGTAAGGATCAAGGTCAAGTCCCGATTGCTTCTGAATTTCATTATAATTTGTGTAAGTTTCATCAAATTCATCAGGAATTCTTATTTCGGCAACAGCTGACGGCTCATTTTCCACTGCAAGACCGAGTGATGATATAAAACTCAGTCTTTCTGCATCTGTTGAAGCTGAAAAATTAAGCGCACCGTCTGTGGGGGTTGATTTTTCCGCATTTTCGGAGCTTGAAATTACCGCAAAAACAATGACAATTGCAACAACTGCCGAAACAAGCAGAAAAAGTTTGCCTTTCAGGGATTTTAATGATACTAAAAACATAAAAACACCTCGCATAAATATTCATAAAATAAATATGCAAGGTGCCGCAATTAAATTACTTATTCTTCGTCTTCGGGGTTTTTGATTGATACATTCTGGAGTCTGGAAAGTGCAAGACGTGCATTTTCACGATTCTGAGAGAAGAAGTCGATATTTCTTGTCAGATAGTCGTCGCATTCGCCCATAATGCTCTTTGCAAATTCACTTGCCTGCATACGCATTTCATAAGCCCATCTCTTAGCGCTTGCTTCACGTTCTTCAGCATTTGTATTTGCTTCAGTAAGGATTGAATTTGCTTCGTCATTTGCTTCTGTAACAATCTTGAGAGCAGCATCCTTAGCAGCTTTTGTGATTTCATGTTCTTCAGTCATCTTTTCAGCTTTAACCTGAGCATCACTTACGATTTTGCTTGCAGTTTCCTGAGCAGCCTGAAGGATTTCTCTTCTTTCAGCAACAATTTTTCTTGCCTGAATGATTTCTGTGGGAATTGAAGAGCTGAGTTCTTTAAGACATTCTGCGATAGCGTCTCCGTCTACCTTGACTTTTCCGCCACCGCCGAAAGACGGTTTTCCTTCTTCGAGTATGTCTTCAATTTTTTCAATAATTTCTTCGTAATTCATGTTAATTTCCTCCGTTGGGGGTTATTTGGAATCTTTCCCTGTGATTTTTTTTATTATGTCATCAGCAATTTCTGCGGGAACAAAATTGCTGATTTCTCCGCCGAGATTGCATATTTCTTTGACTGCGCTGGAACTTAAGTACATGTTTTCAAGGCTTGAAACCATGAAAACTGTGTCAACATCGGGAGCCAGCTGTCTGTTGATAAGAGCCTGCTGGAATTCTACTTCAAAATCTGAAACAGCTCGCAGACCTTTTACAATAGCAGAAGCACCTGAGATTTTTACATAGTCGGCAAGAAGTCCCTGATAAGAGTCAACCACAACATTCGGAATATCAACACAACGTCTGATAAAATCAACTCTTTCGGCAGGGGAGAAAGTGCCGCCCTTTTTTTTAGCATTATATGAAACGAGGACAATAACCTTGTCAAACATTTTCGAAGCACGTTTCATGATATCAAGATGTCCGTTTGTAACCGGGTCAAAACTTCCCGGATACACAGCAATTCTCATTGGGATTCACCCTTTCACTCCGCATCACCGTTGTAACGGTAAATAGTGAGCTTAGTTTTTGAGTATGTGTCCTGCTTCGCAACGGTGTATTCACCGACAGCTTCGGGCAGCTCCTCTTTTATATCTGTTTCACATACGATTATTCCGCCGTCGTTCAATACATTAAGAACGAGTGAAAGAGCTTTTACCGCAAGCTGTTTCTTGTATGGGGGATCGATGAAAACAATATCGAACTTTTCACGTGTTGTTTTGAGATATGAAAGACCGTCTCCGTTGAAAACAGTTGCATTATCTTTGAGCTGACAATGCTCAAGATTTTCGTTTACAACTTTTATTGATTCACGGCTGAGATCAACAAAAACAGCTTTTCTTGCACCTCTGCTGAGAGCTTCGATGCCGAGCTGTCCTGCGCCTGCAAAAAGATCAAGCACATTTCTGCCTTCGATATCAAACTGTATTGAATTGAAAATTGCACCTTTTACCTTTGCAGAAGTGGGACGGATATCCTCACCTTCAAGGGTAATAAGCTTTCTGCCTTTTGCAGAACCTGTTATAACTCTCATATCATTCTCCTAACATACCTTAATGTATTATCGCACTTTATAGGGCTTTTTGTCAATAGAAATTGATAAAATTTATAAATTATTTAAGTTTAACAATTCAAGGGGAGTGTTGATAATATGGTCTGCGCCGTTTTTTCTGAGAACGTTTTCATCTCTGAATCCCCATGTAACGCCAACGCTTCTCAGCCCTGCATTTTTTGCTGTAATCATGTCAACATCGGAATCACCCACATAAAGAACATCTTCTTTTTTAAGATCAAGTTCATTCAATGCTCTGAAAACATTGTCAGGTGCAGGTTTCAGTTTATCTTTGCCGTTATCACCTATCACAAGGTCAGGCACATCGCCGAATTTTGCTTTGCAAAGAATTTTTGCAGCTTCTTCAGCTTTGTTTGTGACAACAGCAATCCTGATGTTTTTCTTTTTAAGATTATCAAGAAGCTCCGGGATTCCGTCATAAGGTCTTGTTTTTATGTCTGCATGATCTTTGTAATATTCCATCATTCCGTCAACGCATATTTTAATCATTTCGGGATCTGTATCATAAGGAACAGATCTTGCAATAAGTGTCGGAACACCGTTGCCGATAAAAGAACGGATTTCGTCAATTGTTCTTTCAGGCATACCGTGCGTATTAAGAATGTGATTTACGCTGTCTGTAAGGTCTTCAAGCGTGTCAAGAAGTGTACCGTCAAGGTCAAATAATATAGCTTTAATCATTTTCTTCATCTCTGTGATAATGTTTATATATATTTATTGCAATTTTTTCGCTGATGCCTTCAACTTCGCAAAGTTCTTCCACTGTTGCTTTGCGTATTGCTGCAAGCGTTCTGAAATGTTGCAGAAGAGTTTTTGCTTTTACTGAGCCTACACCTTCAATTTCAGTCAGAGTCATTGCTGTCATTGTTTTTTTCTGTTTTTTACGGTGGTATTCAACGGAAAATCTGTGGACTTCTTCCTGTATGTCGGAAACAAGAGTGAATGCCTTCCGTTTGTCATTGATTGCAATTTCACCGCCGCCGTGTGCAATTGCTCTTGTGCGGTGTTTGTTGTCTTTTACCATACCGAAAAGGGGAATGTCCGAAAGACCGAAAGATTCAAGCACGGGTCTGACTGCATTTACCTGACCGATACCGCCGTCAAGCAGAATCAGGTCGGGTTTCTTCCCGAATCCTTCTGACGGATTCTCATGCTTTGCTTTTTCATATTCATTGAAGCGTCGTGTCAGCACTTCTGCCATTGAGCGGTAGTCATCCTGTCCTGAAAAGCCTTTTATTTCAAAGCGCCTGTAAGCACTTTTCCAGGGTTTTCCGCCTTTGAAAACAATCATACCTGCCACATTGTCAGCACCGTCTGTATGTGATATATCATATGATTCAATATATTCGGGAGCAGCGTCAAGACCGAGCAGGGAAGCCAGTTCATCGAGTGCAGCAACTGTTTTACCGTTTCTGCCCAGATGCTGTGCAAGTTTTTCGGCAGCATTGTCGGAGCAGAGTTTTATAAGACTTGCATTTTCGCCCTTTTCGGGAATATATATGCGCACATTCTTTCCTCGTTTTTCAGTCAGCATCTGAGAGAGTGCTTCAAGCCCTTCAATTTCACCGTCAACTGCAATGTTGGGAGGAATATTGTCACGCATCGAATAGTAATCGGCAATGAGTTTTTCCCTGATAACAGGCATTTCATCAATTGCATTTGTGTAGAAATATTCGCTGTCATAAAGTCTTCCGTCTGAAAAACGAAGCACCGCAAGACAGACTTTTTCCAATGATTCGCAGACTGCAAAAACATCCTGCTCTTTTGTTTTCTGCGAAACAACATTCTGTTTGCTTGCAGTTTTTTCAATAGCCTGAATGGAATCACGCAGAGCTGCTGCCTTTTCAAATTCAAGGTTTTCTGCAGCTTTTTCCATCTGTCTTTTCAGCTCTTTTATCATGGAATCGTTGCCGCCTGTGATAAATTTTACAGCATTATCAACAGCGTCGTTGTGTTCCTTTTTGCTGATTTTCCCTGTGCATGGTGCAGCACAGTTCTTTATATAATAGTTAAGGCACGGTCTGCCTTTTTTGTTTATGTCTCCGGGAAACATTTTTCCGCAGGTCGGAAGACGGAAAATTTTGCAGGCTTCTGCAACTGATTTGGAAACACAGTCTGAACTTGTATAGGGACCGAGATATTTTGCACCGTCATCAAGTTTCTGTTTTTCACTTGAAAGATTTTTCCAGTCCGTTCCTGCAATTTTAATATAATGATATCCTTTGTCATCTTTCAGCAGAATATTGTATTTCGGGGTGTGCTGTTTTATAAGGCTGCATTCAAGAACAAGAGCTTCAAACTCACTGCTTACAACTATATAATCAAAGTCGTTTACATTTTCAACCATTCTGCGGACTTTGATCGGATGCTTATTCTGAGAGCCGAAATACTGGCTGACTCTGTTTTTCAGCTTTTTAGCTTTGCCGATATAAATTATCTTTCCCGTTTTGTCTTTCATTATATAGACACCGGGTTCAAGGGGCAGACGCATGGCTTTGCTTCTGAGCTGTTTTATCTTTTCGTTCATTGATGCACCTCTTTTCAGCATATAAAAATCATAAAAATTAAAAACGGCATACCATCCGGTACACCGTTAGTTCTGTCTTGTTTTTATTCAGCGAAACCGGATTCAACAAGTTTTGCAAGAGCATCAACAGCTTCCTGTTCATCTGTGCCGCCTGCAATAATTCTGATCTGAGTGCCGCCCATAATGCCAAGTGAAAGAACACCTAAAAGGCTCTTTGCATTAGCTCTGCGCTCTTCTTTTTCTACCCAGATTGAAGACTTGAATTCGTTTGCTTTCTGAATGAAGAATGTAGCGGGACGTGCATGAAGTCCTACCTGATTCTCAACAACAACATCTTTAACACACATAAGGCGATAACTCCTTAAAATAAATTTTGAATTTCACAATACATATTATACCACAAAAGTTCATTTCGTCAATGAGTTATATTGCACTATTTGGCGAAAACACAAAACTTCGGATAGTGTAATAAAGCTTTAAAATTTAAACTTTGAAACTTTGTGCAAATTGACAAGGATTTTGTGGGTTATTTATTGAAACAGACTAAAATATGTGACTGTTTTTTACAAAAACCAACCTTTTATGGTAATATCTGTCATTTTTGCTTTTTTTCTAAAAGATCAGGGCGTCTTTCTTTTGTGCGTTTTAACGATTGTTCTGTACGCCACTTTTCAATGTTTGCATGATGACCGGAAAGAAGCACATCAGGCACCGCCATTCCGTTCCATACTGCGGGTTTTGTGTACTGCGGATATTCAAGCAACCCGCTGTAATGACTTTCTTTTTCCATAGCCTCATCGTTTGCAAGAACACCGGGAAGCATTCTGGCAACAGAATCGGCAAGTACAAGTGCGGGAAGTTCACCGCCTGTGAGAACATAGTCACCGATTGATATTTCTTCATCCACAATCGACTCAATGACTCTCTCGTCAACACCTTCATAATGCCCGCAAAGGATAGCAATATTCTCTTTTTTTGCAAGTTCTTTCACTTTTTCCTGTGTCAGCACTTTTCCTTGGGGAGACATATATATAAGATACGGTTTTGTTTCTGTCTGTTCGCAAACGGACATATAGCAGTCATAAATAGGCTGAGCCATCATGAGCATACCCATACCACCGCCATAGGGAGTGTCATCAACATTGTGGTGTTTGTTTGCAGCATAGTCACGGATGTTGTGTGAATGAATATCAATAAGCCCTTTTGCTATTGACCTGCCGATAATGCTTTCAGAATAAACACTTTCGCACATTTCGGGAAATAGTGTGAGTATATCAATCCTCATCTGCGTCACCATTGACAGCATCGTCAAAAATACCTTTGAGCGGCTTTATGAAAACACTTTCATTTTCCACATCAACATTGATGACAACATCTTTGATTGCAGGTATGATATATTCTTTATTATTATTTTCTATATACCATATATCATTGGCACCTGTCTGTGCAACATCGGTAAGAGTGCCGTAAATTTTGCTGTTGTCATCAGCATCGTAAACAGTGCAGCCGATAAGGTCCTGAATAAACCAGTCACCCTTTCTGAGTTTTGCATCAGCTCTGTTCATGAACAAAGTCTTGTTTCTGAGCTTCTGAGCATCTTCAACTGTATCAATCCCGTCAAGTTTGAGAATTACAATATTCCCATGAGGACGGCATGCAGTAACCTTTACGGATTTTTCACCGTTTTTATCAAAATATAATGTTTTGAATTTTTTCATAAATTCGGGTGTATCACACCATGGGTTTACACGAAGTTCACCCTTTACACCGTGTGTTGATACAATCTGCCCGATTTCGAGATATTGTTTGAGCATTGGGAATCTCCTTTTACTGATTCCAGAGTTTTCTTCGTCTTGAATTCCTGATAAAGAAGTAAACTGCACTGATGACGCTTATTGCAACAACAGCAATACAGAATATATCGATCCAGTCAAGGGATGCAGATTCAGAGCCTTCTTCTGCAGAGATGATTTTAAGGTCTGTCCAGAGTGTGCTCTGAAGCATCTGTGTTTTCTGCGGAAGATTGATGAAAACCTCTGTATTGTTTTTCAGATAATCTTCGTCAGGATAAACAATTGCGTTTTCGGTTATTGTCGGATCAAGCAGTTTTTTCGCTTCAGTATTGGGAGTTGCATAGCCGACTGTTTCCGCATTCATGGCTGCAATTTCAGGTTCGCACATGAAATTGATGAAGAGTTCAGCTTCCTTTTTGTGTTCTGTTGTTTTGAGAATACACATTGAATCCACAAAAAGATTTGTGCCTTCTTTTGCAATATAGAACTTGATATCAGGATTTGATTCCTGAATTACAAATGCATCACCTGCATAATAAGGAGCAATCCATGCTTCACCTGATTCCATTTTGTCGAAAATAGCATCCATAACATAAGCCTGAACAATAGGTTTCTGTTCACTGAGAGCTTTTGCTGCTTCCTGCCATTCTTTTTCATTGCCTGAATTCATGGAGTATCCGAGTCTTGTGAGAGAGATTCCGAAAGAGTCACGGGGATTGTCAAACATGAGGATTTTTCCTGCATATTTTTCATTCCATAAAAGGTCAAGACTCTGATCCTTTACATCTTCTTCATCTACAAACTGAGAGTTGTAAATCACAACAACTGTTCCCCAGAAATAAGGAACAGAGTATTTGTTTTCGGGATCGCTGGCAAGATTTCTGTAAGCATCGCCGATGTATTTGTAGTTGGGGATGTTTGAATAGTCAATTTCAGCAAGCATATCTTCCTGAATAAGTTTGCTGACCATATATTCTGAGGGGATAACAATATCGTAAGACGCAGCACCTGAAACAATTTTTGAATACATTGCTTCGTTACTGTCAAATGTTGTGTAATTGACATCGATATCAGGGTATTTTTCTTCGAACATATCAATAGTGCTCTGTTCGATATATTCACCCCAGTTGTAAACATTCAGCACAACCTGGTCTTCTGCAAATGCAGCAACTGAGAATGAAACCAGAAGAATACACACTGAAATTATAAGGGACATGAATCTTTTCATTTTTTTGCCCCTTTCTTTTTTGAATCAGCACGCATCTGCTTGATATTGACTGTAACAAGAAGCACGAGGATAGTCACAAAAAGCAGTGTTGAAAGTGCGTTGATTTTGGGAGAATACGGTTTCTTTGTCATTGAGAAAATTGTGACAGAAAGGGTCTGTACCGTACTTCCGGAATTGAAGTAACTGATGATGAAGTCATCGAGTGAAAGAGTGAAAGCCATAATAAAACCTGTAACAATACCGGGTTTTATCTGGGGAATAACAACTTTCATGAAAGCCTTTGCGGGAGGACAGCCAAGGTCAAGTGCCGCATTATAGATATTGTTGTCCATTCCTCTGATTTTAGGCAATACTTCAAGAGTAACATAAGGAATACAGAATGTGATATGGGAAATCAGAAGAGTGCCGAATCCCATTTCCATTGTGTTTGATTTTGAAATGATGAAAACAAAAAGAATCATCATTGAAACTGCCGTAACGATCTCAGGATTGACCATAGGAATGTTGTTTACGGACAGATACATTTTTTTCTTGAACCCCTTCATTGAGTTGATACCCACTGCTGCAAGAGTGCCGATGACTGTTGAAATAACAGCTGCAAGCACAGCAATAACAAGTGAAACATAAAGGGATTTCATGATTACGGCATCGTTGAAAAGCTCTTTGTACCACTGAAGTGAAAAACCTTCAAACACACTTCGGCTTTTGATACCGTTAAATGAATAGACAATCATTACAACAATCGGGGAGTAAAGGAATGCAAACACAAGGAAGTTGTAAAATCTTGATACGTGTTTCAAAACAGTCCACCTCCGCTTGTTTCAGCATCCTTATCAAAGCGGTTCATGATTCCCATTGAAATGAGAATGAGTACCATAAGGACAAGTGAAAGTGCTGCGCCGACATTATAGTTTACTTCACCGGTATTTCCGAGGAAATAATTTTCGATAATATCGCCGATAAGATAAGTCATACCGCCGCCGAGAAGTTTTGAGATTATGAATGTACTTACTGCGGGGACAAAAACCATTGTAATACCTGAAATAATACCCGGTACACTCTGAGGCAGAAGCACCTTTGTGAAAACATTGAAACCGTTTGCGCCAAGGTCTTTTGCAGCTTCAATAACACTTTTGTCAATCTTTGTAAGCACTGTGTAAATCGGAAGAATCATGTAGGGCAGGAAATTATAAACCATTCCGAGCACGATTGCTCCGTTAGTGTTTATCATTGCAAACCCTTCAAATTCATATCCGAAAAGGGTTAAAAATGATTTGAGCAGAGTGTTTATAAGACCGGTATCTTCAAGAATTGTCATCCATGCGTATGTTCTGATAAGGAAATTCATCCACATGGGTAACATAACAAGCAACACCATCGTCTGCTGATGGCGTGCCTTCATTCTTGATATGCTGTAAGCAAGAGGGTAGGCAAGAATCAGACATATGATTGTTGCAACAAAAGCAAGCTCGATTGAAACGATATATGTACTTTTGTATTCCCAGATGCTCAGAATGTTTGATAAAGTGAAACTTCCGTTTGCGTCAGTAAATGCGTAAAACAGAACAAGTGCAATCGGAATAATGATGAAAATTGCCATCCACACTGTGAATGGTGCAGTCATTGCACGCTGAAGGCCTTTTGAATTCTTATTCATCGTCAGCGTCCTCCGAGTCAGCATTTACATCTGAAAGTTCATCGAACTCTTCACTGAAACTGCTGAAATCACCGTAAAGACCGCTGTATTCGCTCTTTTTCATGATGTGGATTGCATCGGGTTCAATATAAAGACCGATGTTGTCACCCACAAACTGTTCATCCGTTGACTGGATCATCCATTTGAAACCGCCGATATCAACGATTATTTCAAAATGCACACCCTTGAATGTGACAGATGTTACTTTGCCCTTGAGCATACCCTGTTCAAAAGGCACAACGTCCACATCTTCGGGACGCACAACAACGTCAACGGGTTCATTTTTCTCGAAACCCTTGTCAAGGCACTTGAATGTCGCACCTGAGAATTCACAGACAAGGTCATCTTTCATAATGCCGTCAACAATATTGCTCTCACCGATGAAATCGGCAACAAAAGCATTTTCGGGTTCATTATATATATCAATGGGAGTACCTATCTGCTGAATCACACCGTTGTTCATGACAACAATTTTATCTGACATGGAAAGAGCTTCTTCCTGGTCATGTGTAACGTAGATAAATGTAATTCCCAGTCTCTGCTGTATATTTTTCAGTTCGTTCTGCATATCTTTACGCAGTTTCAGGTCAAGAGCACCGAGAGGTTCATCAAGAAGAAGAACACGGGGTTTGACGGCAAGAGCACGTGCAATTGCAACACGCTGCTGCTGACCGCCGGAGAGAGTGTTGATATCTCTTGTCTCAAATCCTTTGAGGTTGACAAGAGAAAGCATCTCTGTGACAGTTTCCTTGATTTCTTTTTCTTTCTTTTTCTGTATTCTCAGACCGAATGCAATGTTCTCAAAAACATTGAGATGTGTAAACAGAGCATAACGCTGAAAAATGGTGTTCACCTGACGCTTGTGTGCAGGAACACCATTGATTAACTTTCCGTCGAAGATAACATCGCCGCTGTCGGGCTGTAAAAAACCTGCAATAATGCGCAGCGTTGTTGTTTTACCGCATCCTGACGGACCGAGTAAAGTGAGAAATTCTTTATCTTCAATGGTAAGATCGAGTTCTTTTAATATCTGTTCTCCGTCAAAAGCCACGGAGATTTTCTTCAGGTCAATAATGTTGTTTGCCAATTATGCAACCCCTCTCACAAATTGATGCATAATACACGATTATGTATATAGTCAATATAATATTTTTTTATATAAAAGTCAACAATTTTTTTCAAAATTTAATATATATAAAGACTCAGGTAAAAAAGAATATTTTTTTACAAGACAGAATAAGACATATTTTTTTCTGATTGCAGGTTATTATATTTGCAAAATCTATGTCGGAGGTTGATTTATGGTCTTGTTCAAGGCTGAAAAAGATACACTCACTGCTTATCTCGGCGGTGATATTGATCATCATACTTCAAAAAATTTCCGTGATGAAATTGATTCGGAAATGGCCAGACTTATGCCATCTGTGCTGCGTCTTGACTTCCGTGATGTGCATTTTATGGATTCATCGGGAGTCGGTCTTGTTATGGGCAGATATAAGACGGGGCTTATCTACGGTTGCAAGGTGGTTGTTGCTTCAATGCCGCCAAAAGTTGAAAAAATCATGAAAATGTCGGGACTCGGCAGAATAATCACTTTTGAAAAGGAATGATAAAATGAAAAAAATCAATGAAATGAAGCTTACGGTGCAGGCAAAATCAGTCAACGAAAGCTTCTGCAGAGTTGCAGTTGCCTCTTTTGCTGCACAGCTTGACCCTACCGTTGAAGAAATTTCAGATATAAAAACTGCAGTCAGCGAAGCTGTTACCAACAGCATTGTTCATGCCTATTCGGCTATGAACGGGAATATTTACATAACCGCATCTCTTTATCCCGACAATATGCTGACTGTCCGTGTCCGTGACACAGGTATCGGTATTGCAGACATAAAACAGGCACGTGAACCGCTTTTCACAACAGGCGGTGATGACAGAAGCGGACTTGGTTTTTCTGTTATGGAGTGTTTTTCGGACAAGCTGAAAGTCACATCAAAAGAGGGAAAAGGAACTACGGTTACGATTTATAAAAAGATCCGGGGAAAGAGTGTAGATGAATCGTGACATTACCGAAAGAAACAGACTTGTTTCGGAAAATATGGGGCTTGTGCATGCCTGCGCAAACAGATTCCGCGGCAGAGGCGTTGATTATGAAGATCTTGTGCAGTCGGGATGTATAGGACTTCTGAAAGCTGCAGAAGGATTTGATGAGTCAAGGGGATTCATGTTTTCAACTTATGCCGTTCCTGCAATAATCGGCGAAATCAAGCGGATTTTCCGTGACGGCGGCACAGTCAAAGTCGGCAGAAGTGATAAGGAAAAAGCACGGAATCTTCTGGCTTTGCGTGATGAAATGACAACCGAACTCGGCAGGGAACCGTCAATAAGTGAGCTTGCTCAGAAAGCAGGATATGAGGTTGCAGAAACATCGCAATTGCTGTGTGCATCAATGCCTGTTCTGTCGCTGACAGTTGATGATGAAAGCGGTGAATGCAGTGAAATTGATGTGACAACAGGAGATACTACGGAAGAAATGGGTGATAGTATTGCACTTAAAGCCGCAGTGGAAAATCTTTCTGACAGAGATCGGAAAATCGTAGAATTCCGCTATTTTTCAGGTCTTACACAGACTGTGACAGCAAAAAAACTCGGCATGACACAAGTTCAGGTGTCACGCCGTGAAAAGGTTATTCTGCAGGAGCTAAGGAAGAAACTGGGATGATAAACAATAATTCAGCGGTGCTAAATTATTGTAGTGGAAAATTGAAAATTGAAAGTTGAAAATGAATAGAGCGAAGCGGAATCAAGTGCGAAGCACTTCCGAAACTTTCCATTTTCCATTCTCAACTTTCCATTTGAGCGAAGCGATAAATTA
>JAGBSO010000036.1 GCA_017631795.1 Clostridia bacterium
ATAATTTATCGCTTCGCTCAAATGGAAAGTTGAGAATGGAAAATGGAAAGTTTCGGAAGTGCTTCGCACTTGATTCCGCTTCGCTCTATTCATTTTCAACTTTCAATTTTCAATTTTCCACTACAATAATTCAGCTCCGCTGAATTATTGTCACCCTGTATATTTCTCATACGGAATATTTATTCTCCAGTTATCCACGATATTTTCTGCATCTATACCGTCAAAAGCGTTGTCGCCTTCAATGAAGTTATCAATAACATCAACAAGTGCATCTGCCATGCCTTCCGCATCCTGCTTGATTGTGCCTGTCATTGTGCCGTCTGCAATTCTTGCCTGTGCAGCCTGAGTTGCATCAACTCCGAAAACGGGAATCGTCTTGCCTGAGCCGTTGTTATACCCTGCGGACTGAAGTGCGGCAATTGCACCGAGCGCCATTTCGTCATTGTTTGCGATAACAAGCTCAACCATATTGTTTGCGTTTTCGCTGTACTGAGCAAGGATTGTGCCCATGTAATCAGTTGCGGCAGCAGATGACCATGTGCCGTCCTGGTCAACAAGGTAACGATTCTGATTTGCTTCATCATAAAACTGAAGCTGCGGTTTTCCTGCCTGTTTCAGAATTTTGTCAGCATCTTCAACACCGTATTGCGTTCTTGCAATCGCTTCAAGGTTTCCTTCCTGACCTTTAAACATGACATAACTTATCTTTCCGTCACCGTTAAGATCAACTTTATCATAATTTTCAACAAGATATCTGCCGATCATTTCACCCTGCATATGTCCTGCCATTTCATAATCCGTGCCGACCATCAGGCATTTGTCATAACTTCTGATTACGGATTCATTGACCGAACGGTTGAAGAAAATTACAGGGATGTTTTTCTCTTTTGCAAGATTTACGATATTCTGCGCCGCATCATCGGAGCCTGTATCAACAATATTCACCGCAAGAACAGATGAACCCTTTGCAATGGCAGTCTGCACCTGCTCCGTCTGAGTTGTCTGATTGCCGTTTGCATCATAGTTCTGAAATTTCAGTCCTGCATCTTTCAGCTCCTTATCCATTTCGGAACGGACCGATGAAATATACGTATCACTGTATGTGTAATAAAACACTGCAATATCTCCGATTTTTGCAGTATTGCTATTTTCCGTCCCGCCATTCTGCTGTTCCTGTTTCTTCGTGCAACCTGTTAATCCTGCAACAATCAACAATGATAAAAAAATCGCTGTCCATTTTTTCATTTCTTTTCCTCCTGAAAAGTTTTCTCTATTATTATTTTCCGCAAAACCGAAACTTAACCGAAAAATTAAAAATTTTTACAAAAAAAAGATCACTGTCCGAAGACGGTGATCTGTTATAATATGATTTTTATTCTTCTTTCATGATTCTGTTTGCTTTTTTCATTGTCTTGCCAAGGAAAATTGCACTGAGTGTGAGTGAAAATACTTCCGCAACAGGAAAAGCAAGCCAGACGAGTTCAAGTTTTCCTGTTTTTGAAAGAAGCCATGCAACAGGAAGAAGAACAACGAGCTGTCGGCAGACTGAAACGATAAGACTGTAAAACGGATTGCCGATTGCCTGACAGACAGAGCCTGCAATAATACAGAAACCTGCAAGGCAGAAGTGAAGAGCAATTATACGCAGAGCAGGTATGCCGATTGCAAGCATATCTTCCGATGCGTTGAAAAATCCGAGAAGCACATGGGGCATAAATTCAAAAACTGCAAGACCTGCAAGCATGATACATACGGCAGAAACAATTGTAAGCCTTATTGTGCTTTTTACTCTTTCAGGTTTTTTTGCACCGAAGTTGAATGCAATAATGGGCACCATTCCGTTATTGAGTCCGAAAATCGGCATGAAAATAAAGCTCTGAAGCTTGAAATATGCACCGAAGACTGCCGCTGCAGTATCGCTGAATCCGAGAAGGATTGAATTGAGTCCGAAAGTCATGATTGAACCGATTGACTGCATTATGATTGAAGGGAAACCGACTTTGTAAATACCCTTTACTGTTGCTGAATGCCAACGGATTTCACGCAGTCTGATATGCACATCGGGGTTGAATTTTATATTCATTATAACAGCAACAATTGCCGCAATAATCTGACCTGCTACGGTTGCAACCGCAGCACCCTTTACGCCCATTGCAGGCATTCCCAGTTTGCCGAAAATAAGAATCGGGTCAAGAATGATATTTATAACCGCACCGATAAGCTGAGTGATTGTGGCATGAATCGTTCTGCCTGTTGACTGCAGAAGTCTTTCAAAACAGAACTGTGAAAATATACCCACTGAAAAACCGAGACAGATTGAAGCATAGTCTGTTCCGTACTGAATTATCTCTGCATTGTCGGTCTGCACCATAAAAAACGGTTTTGTAAGAAAAATACCGATGAGTGCAAAAACAACACCGCAGCACAGTGACATGAATATGCCCACATTTGCAGTTCTGTCTGCTTCATCCTGTTTCTTTGCGCCCAATGCTCTTGAAAGCAGAGCATTGATACCCACTGCCGTACCTGCACCGCATGCAATCATAAGATTCTGTAAAGGGAATGCAAGAGAAACCGCAGTGAGTGCGTTTTCACTTATCTGTGAAACGAATATACTGTCAACGATATTATAAAATGCCTGCACCAGCATGGACAACATCATCGGCACTGCCATTGAAAAAAGCAGTTTGCCCGTGGACATTACACCCATTTTGTTTTCGGGAGGCTGAACAACTCTTTTGTCTTTCATTTTCATTTTCCTTTTCATTTTCGCAATAAAATCGGGTGCATTTCCACACCCGATTCAGTATATTAACATAATTGAAATTTTAAGTCAATATTTCAATTAATCATAATAGCCCTGAGCTATCATTTCTTCAATTGCCGCAACAACCTGAGGCTTATCTTCCTTGTATGTAACTCCGTACCACTTATCTTCAGCAGCAAGAACTTTAACTTTCTTTGTGCCGCTTTCAATAAGATCTGTGACAACAAGAGGAAGATAATATTCCTTTTTGGGTTCATTTATGTTATCTTTCAGGAATTCTGCAAAGCCTTTTTCGATATGATCAAAAATGTCAGGTCTGAATCCCCAGAGATTCATTGAAACGAGTGTGTCAGGCTGAAGCTGAGTCCATGTTTCGCCGTCATCCTCTGTAAACTGACATTCGTTGTTGATCTTTGTTCTTTCGGTAACGCTTTCAAGACAATCATCTTTTACAACGCAGACACCACGGGCAACAGTACCGTTTTCAGTAAGAGTATTCTTAAGTCTGAATGCTGCCATGCAGTAATCTGATGTGTCACTGACAAGTTCTTTATAGATATTTTCAAAAGCATTTCTGCCGTAATAGTCATCAGCATTTACAACTGCAAAGGGTTCTTTTACAGCATCTTTACAGCAAAGAATCGCATGAGCTGTGCCCCAGGGTTTCTCTCTGGTTTCAGGGCATACAAAACCGTCAGGAAGTTTATAAAGCTCCTGATAAACATATTCAACATCTATGATTCCTGCAATTCTGTTGCCGACAATAGAAATAAAATCCTCGGCAATTGCCTCTTTTATAACAAAAACAATTTTTGTGAATCCTGCTCTTTTTGCATCATAAGCAGAGAAGTCAAGAAGAACTCTGCCATCCGCAGAAATAGGCTCCATCTGTTTAAGACCGCCGAATCTGCTGCCCATGCCTGCTGCCATTACTACAAGTGTTGCATCTTTTGACATAACATAACCCTCTTATCAATTTTTTTTATAATAAATTTGCTGTCCTGACTGTCAGATATACTTATAATAAATATTTCTTAACAGGTTGTCATACTTTAATTTCTGAGAATGAAAAACGTATCCTGCACTTTCCACATTTCTTCTGCTGTAAATATTATCGGGTGATACAGTCAGACAAAGAACTTTGTAGCCTTTGTTTTTTGCTTCGTTTTCCAGTTTTTCCGTTAATTTTTTCTGCAATCCGTTACCTCTGTATTCAGGTCTTACGATTACAAGTTTGATATTCGCAACGGTATTGAGTTCACTTTCAGCAATACCGATATCTTTTCCTATATTTTCTGTGCCTGTTCCCAGAACATACAAAACCGCAAACCCTGCAAGTTTACCGTTATGATACGCACCGATTGTATAATGCGGTTCACAAAGACATTCGAGAAGCATTTCACGGCTGTTACGCCTTAAAATATCCGTATTATCGGACAATGACTCAAAAGTCTCATCCTGAATTTCGCATATTTCGTCTATACATGTGGCTGTACACTGAGAAAAGACAAACTCAGATTTATCATACTTCATTTTTTTCACTTCCTGGAACGGATAATTCTCTTGTAAACATCTTCGTCTACAATTTTACTCAATGAGTATTCTTCATGAAACACAGGAAGATTCTTCTTTCTGCGGCACTCAATCCATTTTTTCTCAAGAACATAGAGATTTCTGAAATTGTCAGGACTTTTTGTAAGTTTCTGCCTCTGGACATAAGGGTTATGAACTGCAATAAAAAATCTGTATCCGAACAAATCATCAAACATTTCAATAGACAATGTCTCCCTGTCTATAAGCAACTGAAAGATCTCAAAAAATGTAAGGTAATTGGAGATCTGCACATTTGAAAGATCCAGATCCGGACAATTTTCGAAATCATATTTTTCAAACAAAGTATAAGCTGTTTTATAATCTTCGTTTTCAACAAACATCTGATTAAGCTCTGCAAGAAAATCGCCTTCGGAAATTTTTCTTGACTGACTGAGTTCAACTCCGAGCAAAACCACACTCACAACAGCAATCAGACCTGAAAAAACCTGAGTAATATCCAGATTACTTTTTGCAGCAATAGCCATAATTGCCGCAGAAACAATTACCATCGCCACATATATAAAACTTCTTGATTTCTTTTTCATTTTCACAATCCTCTGTCACAAGAAAATAAACAATCTGTGACATTTCTTATAAAACTGCTGAAAAACGGACAGTTTTTCATGCTGTCCGTTTTTTCATAATTATTTATCTTACGGAAGCGATAAGAGCTTCGAAGTCCTTAACCATTGCTGAACCGGTTCTGTTACCTGTTGCAACAAGTTCAAGGCTCTTGTTTGAAGGCTCAAGAAGTGCCATGTAATCGTTATCGGGAATGATGTAACCGATCTGGTCGTTTGTGATACCGAATACGATAACTTCCTTATCGCCGATCATTTCTGCGATGGGAGCATATGTCCAGTCTGTACCTGTCCATGCTTTGTCTGAACCGAGACAACCGCCGTAAACAAGCTCTGCTGCGATTTCACCGGGAACGAGAACAACAGCAACATCTGTGCCGATTTCCATGTAACCGATTTCTGAAACAACCTGATAATTGTCACCATCAATAACAACAGTGTTTGAGATAAGACCCATCTTACCTGCAAAAACAAGAATCTGGTTTGTGATTGTGTAGAATGTTTCCTTGTGAGCAATGTTAAGAACGGGAGCTACTTCTGTTTCGTTGTCGATTGAAGCAAACTTCTCTGAGAAAGCCTTTGCATAGATTGTGAGACCTTCAACAGTGTCAACACCTTCGGGAACACCGACTGCTTCCCAGTCCTGAGTTGTGCCCTGTTCTGCTGTGAGAACCATAAGGAAATCTGCATTGTAATTTTCGTTGATGTACTGTTCCATGTAGTAGGGATAGTCACCTGTGAGTTCTTTTCCGCCTGCACCGTTACCTACGCAATGTGCAGCACTTGTTGTGAACCAGATCTCTCTGCCGCCGTCAGCAGGAACAAAACGGAAACGGTCAAATTCAGCATCAAGAACCTGAGGATCTCTCTTATCTGTAACGAAATCTGAGAAATCAGCACTGCCGTAATAAAGAGTACCTGCACTCATTGATGCAACAGCACTTTCAAGTGTTTCAGCAATTTTTGCTGTCATGTTTGCCATGTATTCCTTGTTGATACCGTTTACGGGATCAGCCTTGCCTGCATTACCGAGAGCTTTGAGGATGCTGCCGTTCATACCGAGTGTATCAACTGCACTATGCTGATGAAGAACTGAAATATTAAGGCTTACGATGTTGTTTGCTGCGCAGAAATCTGCAAGTGATGCACGGATTTCTCTTACATGTGTTGTTGTGATACCGTATGCGTCAACAACAACAAAAGCAACGTTGCCTCTGCCTGAGTTGTCACTCATAACAACTGTTCTTACAAGAAGATCGTCAAGGATTGCTGTAACAACCTTGTCTGAAACTGAAAGTGAACCGCCTACAAAATGTTTTCCGTCCATTTCATTACCTGTAAGGATTGATGCGTTTGCATAACCCATTGACCAGTATGCGCCGTCAGCAGGAGCATCGAGGAATTCTTCTGTGCCTGCAGGAACGTCTGATGTGACATGGTCAGCCTTGTTAACCCATGTGGGAGGGTTGGGGATCATTTTATTGATACCTTTGACAAGTGTATCAATAACCTTGTCAAGTGCATCATAAAACACTTTTGTGAATGTGCTTACTTCTGCATTTACGGGTACTTCGGGATCATAAGCTGCATAAGCTGCGGGAGCCATAACTGAACCCATGAGCATAATGCAAAGAACAACCGAAAGAACTTTTCTGAAAGTTTTTGTCATACTGAACACCTTCCGAAATTTTTAGTATAAATTTTTGGTATAAATATTATATTATTTTACAATAGCATTGTCAACAGTTAATTATCTTTTGTCACTTCACCGATTGCACGAAGCAGTGAATCGGGGTTTGTTGACGGCAGGTCACAAGTGTAATGCCAGATCATCACTCCGCCGAAGCCGTTCTGCATTGCGTATTCTGTCTTCTCACCGATAACATCGGGAGTGTTGAACCAGAAACTCTTCTGTAACTCTTCATCATAATAGAAGTTGTTTTCATCGAGCTTGTCGTAATATGATCTGTAATCATACCAGTATGCATCGTGGTCTGTGGGACGAGCATAGAACGGAAGACCGAAGTTGATTTTCTCTGTGGGGATACCCTTCATTGTTGCCTTGTGAGAAAGATTGGTTGCATTTTCTGCTGTGGAATGCTTACCGTCTTCTTCATCATAAATGTCATACAGCATAAGCTCGAAATAATCAACCGCTTCGATTGCCATTGTTGAAATATCTGTATTCCAATCAGCAACAGCAATACCGATTGTTCTGTCGGGCATCGCTTTGTCAAGGCTTATAAGGAAATTGCTGTACTTATTCCAGTGTTTAAGCTTTATGGGATGCTCATAGTCAAAATGTACACCGTCAAAATCGTAATATTCAATGACTTCTTTTATATTTTCTTCAAGCACACCGCTTGCAAATGCCTTGTTGTGCTCAATCGACTGCTGCTCCATGTCATCTTCCCAGCTGATACCGTCTGATGTATAGGAAGGTCCGAGCATATTCAGAGAGATTGAAACATCCCTGTCACCGATAACAGTCCTGATGTTATTCAGCGCTGTTTCAAGAGTGTCCTTTTCCAGCACAACTTCGCCTTCTGCTGTGAAATTTGCACATCCGAAAAGAATAACATCTGTTATGATGTCAAAATCCTCTGAGTGCAGGGCTGAGATATCATAAACATATTTTCCGACAATATAGGATGTTACACGGAAGTCAGGGGCAGGTGCCGGATTGCCTGTGTTTATTCCCAGAGAAAAACCTATGAAGTTTGCAACTGCCACAAGCATGGCACAGATTCTTCTGAATAATAAAGTCAGGTACAAGTCTGATTCCTCCTTGTATTTTTATAATTTTAAAATTATCCGTCTTTATATCACTCAAGCTGTGCTGATATACGGAGAATCTTTCTTGCATCGCTTGCGTTGATTTTTGTGTCACCGTTAATGTCTGCAACCTGTCTCTGGGCACTTGTGAGAAGTTCAAGCTGAGCAGAAGCTCTGAGCACAAGTCTTGCATCAGCTGCTGTCACTTTGTTATCAAAATTGACATCGCCAAGGGATGTTGCACCCTTTCTGATTGATACGCTGTCAACTTTCTTTGCAATGTTACCGCTGAGAGTATATGTTGTAAGGTAAAGTGTATCGCCGATAACTTCAATTGCAGTGAACATGGGACGGTTGGGATTGAGATTGAATCCTGTTGTGGGGAAAATCTTTGATACATTATAGATATCATGTTCATTATATCCGTTTGCACCTGAAGCACCGAGTGATGAATAAAGAACACCTTCGGGATTGGGAATTGTTTTGTAGTAAACAGAATCATTGAGCTGATGGGGGAATGAAACTTTCGGAGGATCGGTGATTTCATTACCCTTCATGCCGTCTGTTCTGTAATAAACACCGTCACTGCCTGTAAAAACAAGATCAATGTCATACTTTTCCATAAGACCTGTGATCTGATTCATATAGTTTTTATAATTCTTGTTCTGTGATGATGTGCCGTTTGTGTAAACAGGATTATGGATTGCAACAAACTTCCATCTTGCAGTGACATTATTCATGTCATTTATGAACCATTCAAGCTGTTCATCTGAAAGAGTGCCGTCTGCTTTGACACAGTTTGAGTCAAGCACTGTCACATGGATGAAGTTGTAATCGAATGAGTAATATACGCCTGTTTTTTCTGATTCACCAAGAAGAGAACCGACTGCAAAGTTATTCTTTATGGAATCAATGCTGTCGTTACTGCCTGAAACGGGAACAATGTATGATGAAAGAAGGTTTTCCGAAACACCGTCAAGCATCATCTGCCACTGATTGAGATCGTTGTTGTTATCAACATAGTTTCCTGTGTGCAGAACAAAATCAGACTGGGGATAAAGATACTGCGAGCAGTCAAGAATGTTGTTGAAAACTTCAAAATCAGATGCTGTGTTACCCATTGTGTCTGAAACATGGATAAAAGTAACGCTTTCATTATCTGCGGCTGTTGTAGCTGTTATTGTTTCACTCCACCAGCCTTTTGCACTGTCACCGACTCTGAAATAATATGTCTTTCCTGCTTCAAGACCTGTTATTTTCATTGTGTGACGTTTGTATGTGCCTGCTGTTTTACCGAATGATATGAAACCGAGGTCAAGAAGCACTGAGCTTCTTTCTATATCATCTGTTGCGGTAGCATAATCAGCACCGTCAACACCGATAAAGTGTTTGCCGAAGAATGTGCTGTTTTCTTCATCATAAATTTCAAGGTTAGTGCCTGTAACGGTTGCTTTTGTATACCATGTAACATAAACTTCTGATGAAGTCTTGTTACCGGGTGTGACTGTAATCATTGTGGGCAGTCTGAAGTTTTCCTTTGTTGCGTAGGAAATTGCGCCCTGAGTACCGTCATATTCAACACCGTAGTCACCGTTTTCAACAGGGTCTGTGTCTGTCACATAGAAACCGAGAATATCTGCCAGCTGTTCACCGATTATGACAAGGTCTTCATCGGAATATGTCTTTTCAATAAAGTTATCAATAACTTCATCTATTGATTTACCGTATTCGCTGAAGAATCCGTCTTTGAGAATACTGTTCACCGCACCTGTAACGCTTGATGATTCACCGTGAAGTGCAATATACGCCTTGAACGCAATCTGAAGATAATAACCGAGTGAATCCTGAGTATCATCAAGGAAAATAAGATACTGGGGTTTCATTTCTACCTGAGAAAGGATATCTTCAAAAAGAAGATCTCTGATAAGAGTTTCGCTGAAAAGATCAAAAAGCTCTGTTACAAGATCACCTGATCTGAGCTGATCAAGAACATCGTTCACGAATCTGTCATCTGCGGGATTTTCATTACCGCACTTGGAATATACAATAGCTGAAAGAACAAAATCGCCGAAAGTACCGCCGTATCTGTCATCTCCGAAACCGTATGTATCAAGGAAAGCAGAACAATCTTCGACAGATATCTTTGTTTCAAAAATTGTCTTGAGTCTTTCATAGCAGATATCTGCAAGAGTATCGTCATCCTGCAGGAAGCTTGACTGTGCCTGCTGGAAAATATCTTCGATCATATTCATGATGTTTGTGGCATCAAAAATAACGATAACACTGAGAATGTTGAGTCCGCCGCCGATAAGCTCATTTATTTTTTCCGTGATTGAAATTCCGTGCTGTTTTTTGATAAAACTCTCAAGAGTTCCGTTCTGACCAACACCGGGAATAAGAACAGTGCCGACATAATTCTTTATAACATCCGCACAGTAACGTGCAAGATCAAAATCCGCATACTGAATTTTAAGCGATGCAGTTTCTCTGTAAGGTTTTTCGTATTCAGTACCGTCGTAAGCTACAACATTTTTGACATCATCACAATCTGCTATATCAAAAGAAGCCTTTTCACCGTTGAAAGTTGAAACTCTGTAAGTATTCGGGAAACTTACGATATGTGCAGACTGAACATCATAAATAATGTTACCGTTGTCTGAAATAACAGCAGAAATATCGTTTTTATTTGCGCCTGAAGTGAAGATATAGTGCATACCTGCGTCTGCAAGGGTGTTTGCAAAAGAATCAGCATCAAAAAGCATGTCCGCAGTGCCTGTTATATCCTGCCCTGCAAGACTCCATGCACACATACCGATAAGAGTCTGACCTGCGTGTCTTGCAATTGTACATTCAGTCTTTATCCAGTTGAGAAGACCTGAAGTGATTTTGCCGCTTACTGCTGTGTAACCGTTTTTATATTCGAAATATGAAGCATCAATAACAATAAGTCTGTAACCGCCGTCAAGCTCAACGGAATATGACAATCCCGCATTGTTCTGATCATATGTGCTGTATTTGTTTGCAGCAATATCATAACCGAAATCAGCATAAAGTGTTCTGATCTGACTTGCAGTTGCAGGCACCACATACTGTCTTTTACCTGTTGCAAAAGAAGATGCGGAAGCACTGTTTACGTCATTGACACCGCTGTTTACAATAACCTGAACACCTGTATCAGCTTCAAGTTTTTTAAGCATCTCTGCAACAGCAGCATGATTGCTGTATTCACCGCTGTATGTAAGAGGGCCGTTTATGAGCAGATATTTGAGATTTTCGTTTTCCACCTTTGCTTTGAGTGATGCAAAAGTTGAATCAAGAATACCGTCTATCTGTTTATACTGATAACCGTTTGCTACTGCATCAAGCAGAAAAGCTTCATTATAATCGCCCCTGTTAGGCTCAGAAACATAAGAAAGTCCCGAAACCGTAGCAAAACTGAGCTCACTCTGAGCATCTGCCTCTATTGCAAAAACTTCTGCAGAAACTGCAGTCAGCATCATGGCAACAGAAAGCATGAATGCAATTATTCTCATACGGGGATGTGAATGTCTGTATTTCATTGGATTTGCCTCCCGAGTACAAATATACATTTTATATTATAGTTATTATATACTGAAATGTAAAGTGAAAATATAATTTTTCCGCTATTTTGTTAAAATAGTTACGAATTTTTTAATTTTTTTTGAATAAAAAATTGACAAAATACGAATAGTTTGTTATAATTCTACTAAATATACAATGAAAGGGGTATTGTATGACTGCACTGTTTTCACTTCTGCAGCAGCTTGTTGCTCTTATGATGGCAATTATCAATCTGCTCGGTCTCAACAACAAGAATATAGTAACAGTTGAATTATACACAAACCCCTCATCAGGCTATTCATGGGAATATTCCTATGACCGTATTGATGTCCTTGTTCTTTCAGACAACAATTTCATTCCGGACTCTTCGGCAATTCTCTCCGGAGGTGGCGGCACTCAGGTATTTGAATTCCGCGCTCTTTCAAGCGGCACAGTAAATATAACATTCAGCTATGTAAATAAAAATGACAAGTCAGTTGCATCGGAATATATTTACACATATACCGTTGATGACACAGGAAAAATAACGTTGCAAAGCATACAATAGACCATGACGGCAGAGATTCAGCTCTGTCGTCTTTTTTATACTCCTGTCACATATGTTATCTGAGTTTACCTGCGATAAAAAACAAAAAAAAAATGTTAAAGATTCCGCCATAATTTCTTTACATAGTATTGATTTATATTCCGAATAATTATATAATAACAAATATAATATGTCAGAATATGTTTAATTTTGATATATAGATTTTTAACAGAAAAAGATCATGGAGGCACAAATATGAAAAATTTGAAACATGTCTGTCTTACTGTGTTATTATTTGTTTCCATGCTGACAGTAATGGTCGGTCTGGGAATAAATGCATTTTCAGATAATTCCCCTGAAATGCTGACATATGAGATAGTTGAGGAAAAAGTAATAATAACAAAGTGTGATGCATCCGTAACAGAGATTATTATTCCGCTTGAAATCAACGGTTTACCTGTTGTGTTTATCCATGAAGATGCATTCCTTGATTGCAATTCGCTTACTGATGCATATTTTGCAGGTGATGAAGAAGCTTGGGATAGCTTGAACTTTGATTTTGACAAAGGTGTAAATCTTCATTGCAATGTCGAAGATGCGGATTCACACTGGACTGCAACTGAAACAGTAGAGCCCACTTGCAAAACAGAAGGCTACACAGAATATACATGTGCCTGCGGATACGAAAAGACCGGCGATTATGTTGATATAGACACTACTGCACATTCTTACATAGAGTCTGTTGAAAAAGCTGCTACATGCGTGTCAAAGGGTACAACAAAATACAGTTGCAGCAATTGCGGATCAACATATTCTCAGAACAACATTGCAATCGACCCCGAAAATCATTCAGGCAAAACAGAAATCAGGAATGATGTTGCAGTAACCTGCGGTGCAGACGGTTACACAGGTGACACATACTGTGAATGCGATGAATTGCTTGAAGAAGGTGAAGTAATTCCCGCAACAGGAAATCATGCTTATGATTCTGAAAACGGTATAGTGGTAAAAGAGGCTACATGCTCAGAAACAGGCAAAAGACTTGATACATGCTCAGTATGCGGAGATAACAAATCTTTTGATATTGAGTTGAATTCTGCAAACCATGTAGGCGGAACAACACTCGAAGATGAAAAAGATGCCACATGTGTAGAAACAGGTTACACAGGTGATACATATTGTTCAAGCTGTAAAACAAAGATTGTAACAGGCACGGAAATTCCCACAATTCCTCATGATTACAGCGAATCAGTAACAAAAGTTCCCACTTGCTGTGAAAAAGGCGAAAAAACTTTCACTTGTTCAGAATGTGCCGGTTCTTATACAGAAGAAATTGACTTTGATGCAGAAAACCATGCAGAATACGGTACTGAAATCCGTGATGCATTTGCAGAAGACTGCGGAAACGACGGTTTCTCAGGCGATACATATTGTCTCGGTTGCGAAATAAAGCTTGAAGACGGTGAAGTTATTCCCGCAACAGGCAATCATGTTTATAATCCTGAAGTAACAAAAGTTCCCACCTGCTGTAAAAAAGGCGAAAAGACATACACTTGTACAGTTTGTGACGATAGATACACAGAAGAAATTGATACTGATGCTGAAAACCATGCAGAATACGAAACAGAACTTCGTGACACTAAAGACGCAGACTGTGCTGAAGACGGTTATACAGGCGATACTTACTGTACAGGCTGTGACACAGTCCTTGAATACGGTGAAGTTATTCCCGCAACAGGCAATCATACATATGTAAGTGCTGTGACAAAAGTTGCAAACTGCCATGAAAAAGGTGAAAAAACATTTATCTGTTCAACATGTGGCGGTTATACTAAAGAAGAAATTGAATTTGATTCATCAAATCATGACGGTGGCACAGAAATCCGTGATGCAGATGCAGAAACCTGCGGAAACGACGGTTACACAGGCGATACATACTGTCTCGGTTGTGACACAAAACTTGAAGACGGTGCAGTGATTCCGGCAACAGGCAATCACAATTATGAATCTGAAGTAACTGTAGCTGCAACATGTATTTCAACAGGCGAAAAGACATTCACATGTTCAGTATGTGAAGACTCATACAAAGAAACAATCGAAATTGATGCTGCTAATCACACGGCAGAAACAGAAATCCGCGGTTATACCGCTGAAGATTGCGGTAATGACGGTTACACAGGTGACACATACTGCCCTGACTGCGAAACTGTAATCGAAGACGGCAGCATAATTCCCGCAACAGGCAATCATACTTACACAAGTGAAGTGACAAAATACCCCACTTGCTGTGAAACAGGTCTTGAAGTTTACACATGCACTGTATGTAACGGCACAAAAGAGGAAACAATCGGATTCAATGCAGATAATCATGCAGAATACGGCACAGAAATCCGTGATGCGGTTGCAAGCAATTGCGGAAGCACAGGTTACTCAGGCGACACATACTGTCTCGGATGTGATGCAAAACTTGCTGTCGGTGAAGAAACTCCCATTGCAGGCGAACATTCATATGCATTTGCAACAACAAAAGTTGCAAACTGCTATGAAGAAGGTGTTGTAACATACATCTGTTCAATCTGTCAGCATTTCTACACAGACTCAATCGAAATCAATCCCCTGAATCATGCAGGCGGAACAGAAATCCGTGATGATTTTGCTGCAACATGTGTTGACAAAGGTTACGAAGGCGATCTTTACTGTCTCGGCTGTGGAGAAAAACTCCGTACCGGAAATCAGATTGACGCAACAGGAATTCACACATACGAAGACAAGGTGACAATAGTTCCCACTTGCTGTTCAACAGGTATCAGAACATTCACATGTACAGTCTGTGATGATTCTTATACTGAAACAATTGAAACTGACGCAAACAACCATGCAGGCGGAACAGAAGTCCGTGGTTATGTTGCAGAAGATTGCGGTAACGACGGATACACAGGTGATACATATTGTCTCGGTTGTAACGAAATGATCATAGAAGGCAGTGTGATTCCTGCAACAGGCAAGCATGTTTATGAATACGAAGTAACAAAAGTTCCCACTTGCTGTGAAAAAGGTGAAAAGAAATTCACTTGTACAGTATGTGAATATACACACACAGAAGACATTTCAAAAGACAAAAACAATCATGCAGAATACGGCACAGAAATCCGTGATACAGCTGACGCAGAATGCGGAGCAAAAGGCTACACAGGTGATACTTACTGTAAAGGCTGTGACAGAATCCTCGCTTACGGCGAAGAGATTCCCGCAACAGGTAAACACACCTATGAACACATTATACTCACAGCTCCCACATGTACAAAAAAAGGCTTAAAGAAACTCGCTTGTACAGGATGTGTTTCTTCCTACACAGAAGATCTTGTAACAGATCCTGAAAATCATGCCGGCGAAACAGAAATCCGTGATGCAGTTGCAGAAACATGCGGAAGTGATGGTTTCTCAGGCGACACATACTGCGTTGATTGCGGAAAGAAAATTGCTGACGGTGAAGTAATTCCCGCAACAGGTGAGCATACATTAACTGAAGAACTCACAAAAATCCCCACCTGCTGTGAACTTGGCGAAATGACATACACTTGCTCAGTATGCGGTCATGTTGAAACAGAAGAAGTTTATTTCGATGAAGAAAATCATGTCGGTGAAACAGAAATCCGTAATGCAACCGAGCCTGATTGTATGACAAAGGGTTACACAGGTGATGTCTGCTGTACAAGCTGTGATGCAATTCTTGAAGAAGGCGAAGAAATTCCCGAAGCAACAGGCATGCACAACTATGCAAGTGAAATCACAACCGAAGCAACATGCTGTAGCAAGGGTGTAAGAACATACACATGTACAGTATGTAAAGATTCATTCACAGAAGAAATTGAAATAAATGCAGACAAACATACCGGAAAAACAGAAATACTTGATGCAAAGGATGCAACTTGCAGCGCAACAGGATACACAGGCGATACATACTGTAAGGATTGCAACAAAAAGCTTGAAAGCGGTACAGAAATCAAGAAAACTGCACATACAGAAGTCAAAGTTGACGGCAAACCCGCAACCTGCAGCGAAACAGGTAAGACAGATGGCACAATATGCTCTGTTTGCTCTGCTGTAATCGTTGCACAGAAAACAATTGCAAAGCTTGACCACAACTTCGGCGAATGGACTCTTGTAAAAGAACCTTCAATAACTGAAGAAGGCAGCGAAGAAAGAGTCTGTGCAAATTGCGATAAAAAGGAAACACGTTCGGTTGAAAAGCTCAGCTATATCGTGGGCGATGTCAACGGAGACGGAAAAATAACTGCAGCGGATGCAAGAATTGTCCTTCGTATTTCAGCAAAACTTGAAAAAGCAGAAGATTATAATCTTCCTGTTGAAGTATTTGATATGAACAGAGACGGTGCTTTGACTGCAGCAGATGCAAGACTGATTCTTCGCAAATCTGCAAAACTTGAAGACTGAGTCCGAAATTCCGAAATCAGAATAAAAAAATCCGGGATTCGTGAAAATGAGTCCCGGATTTTTTTGTCGGCAAACAACCGAAAACAATAAAAAAGTATTGAAAAACGTCATAATATCATATATAATTTCAATATGGTATATCCATAAACTAAAAACAAAGTGAGGTAGAAAAATGGACAAGTTCTTTAAAATCACTGAACGCGGTTCAACCGTAAGAACTGAAATCATCGCAGGTCTTACAACATTCTTCGCAATGGCTTACATCGTCATTGTCAACCCCGACCAGATTGTCGGTTTCAGCTTTGATGTTCCCGGCATACAGCCCATCTGGAATGCAGTTTACATTGCATCAATCATTTCAGCTGTTATCGGTACTCTTCTTTATGCTTTTTATGCAAAGATGCCGTTTGCACAGGCTTGCGGTATGGGTCTTAACTCATTCTTCTTTGTATCTTTTATTCTTCCCCAGATTCTTAACGGCGGTGACGTTATAGAAGGTTATCAGGCAGGTCTTGTAATCATCCTTCTTTCAGGTGTTGCTTTCCTTATTCTTTCAGTCACAGGTGCAAGAGCTTACATCGCAAAGGCTATGCCCAGATGTATCAAGAGATCAATCTCCGCAGGTATCGGTCTCTTCATTGCATTCATCGGATTCCAGAATGTCGGCATTATTCAGGCTAACGAATATACTCTTGTTCAGTTTGTAAAGATCAACGGTGCAACATGGGCAGAAATTGCTCCCGCAATTATTGCACTTATCGGCTTTATCATCATTGCTGTTCTTACAAAACTCAATGTCAAGGGTTCTGTTCTTATTGGTATTCTTATCACAACAGTTATCTACTATCTTGCAACATGGCAGTTACCCTCATTTGAAATGAATCTCGATTCAATTGCTCAGCCATTCAAGGATTTCGCAGAAATCGGTCTTGGCGCAGCATTCAAACCCGAAGCTTGGAAAAATGTTTTCTCAGGCGAAATGGTAGGCAGCATCTTCTCAGTTATCATGCTCGTTGTTACATTCTGCCTTGTTGATATGTTCGACACAATCGGCACAATTTACGGCACAGCATCAGAAGCTGACATGCTTGACGAAAACGGTGACCCCATTGAACTCAACAAGTCAATGACATCTGACTCAATTGCAACAGTTGCAGGTTCAGTTTTCGGTACATCAACAGTCACAACATTCGTTGAAAGCGCATCAGGTGTTGCAGCAGGCGGCAGAACAGGTCTTACATCTCTTGTAACAGCTCTCTGCTTTGTTGTTTGTCTTTTCCTTTCACCCTTTGCAAGCATCATCCCTTCAGCAGCTACAGCTCCCGCGCTTATCTTCGTAGGTGTTCTTATGCTCAAGAACTTCTCAAAGGTTGACATGACGGATATGAGAAGTGCAGTTCCCGCATTCCTCACACTCATCATGATGCCCCTGACATATTCAATCGCAAACGGTATCGGTATCGGTGCTATCGCTTACACACTCATCACTATCTTCACAGGCAAGTTCAAGAAGCAGGATATTGCAGTAACAGTAATCGCAATTCTCTTCGTATGTAAGTTCGTATTCGGTACAATCTAAAAATTACAATAAGAAAGAGGTTATACGGGCAATCCGTATAACCTCAATTTTTTTATATATTTTTTAAACTTCTGCAATTACTTCAACTTCACACTTAACGCCCTTGGGAAGTTCTTTTGCTGCAACGCATGAACGTGCAGGCTTACCTGTGAAGTATTCGCCGTAAACAGCATTGAAAGCAGCAAAGTCAGCCATATCAGCAAGGAAGCATGTTGTCTTGACTGCCTTTTCAAGTGATGAACCTGCAGCTTCAAGAACAGCTTTAAGATTTTCGCAGACCTGTTTTGCCTGATCTTCAATTGTTTCTGCTTCAACATTGCCTGTTGCGGGATTGATAGCAATCTGTCCTGATGTAAAAACAAGATTGCCTGTTATCATTGCCTGGCTGTAAGGTCCGATTGCACCGGGTGCATTTGTTGTTGCTACTGTCTTCATAATTACAACTCCTTTATATAATTACATCAAAGCCTGCATCTGTGAGCGCATGTTTGATGTGTTCGATATGATCAAAATCTCTTGTTTCGATTGAAAGATTAAGGAAACAGTCTGTGATGTTCATGTCAAGCTCTGTGCTTGAATAGCTTACGCTTACAACGTTTGCACCGCAGTCTGCAATAAGTGCGGAAACTGTTGCGAGCTGACCGGGTTTGTCTGAAAGAGCAATTGTGATGTTTGCTGTTCTGCCGTTCATTTTAAGACCTCTCTCAATAACACGGCTGAGAATATTAACATCAATGTTACCGCCTGAAACAACACAACAGACCTTTTTGCCTTTGATTTCGGGAATCTTATCAAAAAGTACTGCTGCAACGGGTACTGCACCCGCACCTTCCGAAACGAGTTTCTGCTGTTCCATAAGACGGAGAATTGCAGCTGCAACTTCATCATCGGTAACAGTCACGATTTCATCAACATATTTTTTGCAAAGTTCATATGTAAGGTCGCCGGGAGTCTTTACCTTGATACCGTCTGCAATTGTGTTTACGGAAGGCAGAGTTTCGATTTCACCGTCATGGATACTGTTATACATTGACGGAGCACCTGCAGCCTGAACACCGTAAACCTTACACTGCGGACGAAGATGCTTGATAAGGTAAGCCACACCTGCGATAAGTCCGCCGCCGCCGATAGGCACGATAACTGCATCAACATCGGGAAGCTGTTCGATGATTTCAAGACCGATTGTGCCCTGACCTGCGATAACATCAGGATCATTGAACGGATGAATGAAAGTATAGCCTTTTTCATCACGGAGCTCAATTGCTCTGTTGTAAGCATCGTCATAAACACCCTTGACCATGCAGACCTCTGCACCGTATTTTTTTGTTGCTTCAACCTTTGAAATAGGTGCACCTTCGGGAAGACAGATAACTGACTTTATTCCGCTGTGAGTTGCAGCAAGTGCAACACCCTGAGCATGATTACCCGCTGAGCAGGCAATAACGCCGTGGCTCTTTTCTTCCTCTGAAAGACGGGAAATCTTGTAATAAGCTCCTCTGAGCTTGAATGAACCTGTGAGCTGAAGATTTTCAGTTTTGAGATACAGGTCACACTTGTCTGTCATACGCGGTGCCTGAATCATGTCGGTGTGTCTGGCAATGGCTTTGAGCACATTTGACGCATCATAAATTTTATCAATCGTAAGCATGGATATTACCCCATTTGTAAAAAGAATATTTTAGATTATAAAACTTTAAAAGCAAAAAGTCAACGAAAATAAAACAAAAAAACAGGGTAGCCCCCTGTTTTTTCATAGACATTCGGATTTTCAATCGAGCTGTGCCGCAATCCTTAAAATTTTTCTTGCGTCGGATGCATTAACTTTTCCGCTTTTATCAATATCAGCAGCGGATTTTTGTGCTTCGGAAGGAACAAGCAATTTGGCTGAAATTCTCAATGCAAGTCGTGCATCTGCCGCAGTAATACTGAAATTACCGTCAACGTCACCGACCATCGGAATCTCGATTTCAATAAAATCAAGACCATACTTATCAGCGTATTTATCGGCAGTTGAATCCTTTAAACCGTAAAGGACTGCTGATTTAAGTATTGTATTTTCATCTTCATATATTGCACAGTCGGGATTAGCAACAACAACCTTTTTAAGTACACCGCAATCCCTGAAAGCACCTGCCTCTATTGTTTCAACACTTTCGGGAATTATAATTTCCTTAAGTGCCGTGCAAAGACCAAAAGCTCTGTTTCCTATTGAAACAAGCTGTAAAGGAAGCTCGATTTTCTTAAGCGAACCGCATTGATTGAACGCTGCTTCACCGATTGACGTAATACCGTCATGCCAATTTACATCCGTAAGTTCAGAACAAGCAAAGAATGTATACATGGGTATATCGCCAATGCTTTCGGGAATTACCACGGATTTCAGACCTCGGCAGGAATAAAAAACTGCATCACCGAGTTTTTCGACAGAATCGGGAATTACAATTTTTGTCAGGGCATTACAATCCTGAAAAGCAAAATCACCGATTGACTTTATTCCGTCATTCAGATTGATACTTGCAAGAAGATGACATTCACAAAACGTATTTGCGGCAATCTCGGTTACCTTGGGGGGAATTTCAAATGACGTAAAAAAGTTTTGCCGGAAAGCACCGTCACCGATTTTTTCGATTGTGTCAGGCAATTCAATTTTTTCAATTCCGCAATAAGCAAAAGCCTGACTTCCTATTTCCGTAACAGTCAAGCCTCCGAGAGTACGGGGAACTTTTACATTCTTAGACGTGCCTACATACCTTGTAATTACAGCTTTTCCGTCTGTTTCTGACCATTCAAAATCAGACTCTGCCGCAAATACCGCTACACTGAAGCAAGAGAACAGCAATACCATTGCCGCAAAAATAGCCGTAATTCTTTTTGTTTGTTTTTTCATTTTTAACACTCCTTTTTAATTGGTAAGATAAGCATATCACTTTTGACGAAGGATGTCATCTAGTATATATTACAAAAAAAGACTTTTGTGAAAACATCACAAAAATCCTTTTTCAAAATTATGCAAAATTCAATTAAAACATCTTCTTCACTTCGCCGAGAATCTTCATACCCTTGACGATAGCTTCATCTGTGGGAGTTGAGAAGTTAAGACGGAAGCACTGTGTTTTGTCTTCGGGGTACATCATGAATGCCGTACCGGGAACAACTGCAACCTTATTCTGTGCCGCTGTTGCGCAGAATTTCATCATATCAACATTTTCGGGAAGAGTACACCAGATGAAAAGACCGCCCTCGGGTTTTACATATTTAACGAAATCACCGAGCTCTGAATCAATAAGTGAACACATAAGTTCACATCTTGCCTTGTAGTTTTCTCTGATTTTGTTGATATGACCCTGCATATCGTAGCTGTTCATCCATTCGTTTACAATCATCTGATTGAGCACGGGTGTATGTACATCACTTGCCTGCTTGCCTACTGTCATCTTTGCGATAAGATTCTTGTTTGCAATTGTGAAAGCAACTCGGATACCGGGTGAAAGGATTTTTGAGAATGAGCCTGAATAGATAACTCTGCCGTCTGTATCAAGAGTCTTGATGCAGGGGATGTCTTCACCTGTATATCTCAGGTCACCGTAAGGATTGTCTTCAAGAATAAGCACATCATATTTCTGAGCAAGTTCATAGAGTTTCTGTCTCTTTTCCCATGACATTGTGATGCCTGAGGGATTCTGGAAGTTGGGGATTGTATAAATGAATTTTGCTCTGCTCTCCTTTTTAAGAACATCTTCGAGCATTTCCATATTCATACCGTCGTCTTCAACATCAACGCCCACAAGTCTGCCCTTATATGAACGGAAAGTATTGAGAGCACCGATGAATGAAGGACTTTCGCTGATAACAACATCGTCTTCATTGATAAGCACCTTTGTTGCAAGGTCAATTACCTGCTGTGCACCTGAAGTGATGATGATATCATCGTCTTCACCTACAACGTTGTGCTTTTCTGACATATATTTCTTGACGGTTTCACGAAGAGGTGTATAACCCTCTGAAATACCGTACTGAAGTGCAGTTATGGGGTCTTTTGCAAGAATATCCGCAGTGATTTCTCTTACAGCATCCACGGGGAATGCTTCGGGAGCAGGATTACCTGCTGAAAAAGGTACAACATCACCGCCTGCAGTTGCCTTGAGAATTTCTCTGATTGCAGAGGGTTTGAGTGATGCGATTCTGTCTGAAATCTTATATTCCATATTGATACTTCCTTAACATAATTATTTTGTTATTTTACAACAAATAAAATTACTTATAATTCCAAAACAGAACATTGAATATTTTTTATCCTTTTTTGTAACCTTTTTTGTGTTCTGATGTGTTATAATTGTGTAAGGAGGAATGAAATATGAAAAAAATCATTTCAGTTTTAATGTCAATTATCATAATTATCACATCATTCGTCATTTTATCTGCAGGGAATGTTGCAGGAGCTGTCATGCCGCCTGAGATTTACCTGAGTGCACCGAATCAGCATTACATTGCAGGTGAAAATATCACCTTTGATATGAAAATTCCCGCAAATGTGATTGAAAACGTTGTTTATGTTCAATTATTAATCGACTGCGATACGGATGTGCTGAAATTCATATCAGCCGATCAGTCAAAAGGTGAACTTGCAGTTACAGAAACAGAAAAAGGCTACAAGATAGAATATTATCCATGGGCTATGGCAACAAATACGGAAACATTCACAGCCACACTCACATTCCGTGTTGAAAAAGGCGATATTGATGTGAATGCACATGCGTTACTGCAATACAGTGATTCAGACACAGCGGCAGAGGCAAGACTTGCAGCTGATTTGCCGCCAGACACAGTTTATGATGCAGCAGAAGTGCCCCGTCTTTCAATTACAGGTGATATTGCAATTTACAGAAAAGGCAACACAATATACTTACCGTACCCCATAACAAAATCAGAACTTAAAAGCAAAATCAGAAGCACTCTCAAGGAATATCCCGCTGAATACAAAGTCACGAACCATACAGAAACACAGTATGCTCTGACAGACGATGAACTGTACATTAATTTTGACGGCAGACAGGGCGAAACCGTGAGAATTTCAATTCTCGGTGATGCAAACAATGACGGCATTGTCACCGCTTCCGATGCAAGAAAAGTTCTTCGATATTCAGCACAGCTCGAACCGTTCCCCGAATTTTTCGACGAAGGCTGTGACCTTGACAACAACAAAGGTGCATCTGCAGGAGATGCAAGAAAAATTCTCCGCATTGCGTCACAGCTCGATTCTTTTGACATTCCCGAATTCACAATTATAGAAGGTCATGATCTCACTGTTGCAAAGCTTCTTAACGCAGGAAGCGGTTTATATAACTGGAGATGTACTGTTTCCGATAAGGATGCATTTGAAATTACCGAAGAAATAACACCGCCTGCAGAAGAAGATTTCAAACCCGGCACACCTTTTGAACAGACATTCACAATCAAAGCTCTCAAAGCAGGAACATACGATGTTCACTTTAAACTCATTGCAAACCATGAAGATGAACCCATTGATGATTTCCATATTACCGTCAATGTTCATATTGATCTTTCGGTATTTGTGCCGTTGGAGTCCGATTAAACTGAAAATTCGCATAAGGATAAGAACATGAAAAAGATCATATCAATCATTTTAAGTCTCATAATTATTTCCGGCATCTGCGTAACAGCAGGTGCTGAAAACATTCCCTATCCCGAAATGACTGTCAACACCCATGGATATAATGACGGAATATTTTACATCTACGGTGAAGAAATAATCATCAAGCCCACAATATCCGATATCAGACTTGAAGAGATATACAAGGGTGTTATTGTGTATCTTGACTGCAACAAGGAGGTTCTGGAATATATCGGCACACCTTTGGGGACAACCGAAAACATGGTCAGATATTCTGAGACTGACACGGGATATATGGCAGAAATCATCTGGGGAAACCCTGCTGCTATCCCCTTATATGCAGCATTCACCATGAAAGTTACAGGCAGAGATAACCCCGATGTGAGCATAAAAGCTTACAAAGTGGTTCAGAATAACAACCTTGAAGAAATGAACATCACCTTTGATCTTCCCGAAAACAAGGTGTATGAAAAAGAGGAAATTCCGCAGATTATTGCAAAGCCCCAACCACCCGTTTTCAGCGATAAGAATGCAAGATTTTCAGACAGTGATGTCTTGTATCTTTTTGAACCCGTAACAGTGGATGAGCTTTTCAGGATGCTTTCGGTTTCGGCTGACGGCGGAGAAATAAAATATGTTTCAAAATACGGTGAAGATAATAAATATCCCGTCACGAACGATATGTTTGTCCTTGAATTTGCAGGAAAAATCTGCGATGTGCTGCATATCCGTGTTATAGGCGACGCAAACAATGACGGCACTGTTACAGCCGCTGATGCAAGACTTATTTTAAGACAAAGTGCGAAACTTGACACAGATTCACAAGTCTGCGATGTTACAAATGACGGAAAAACAACTGCCGCAGATGCGAGAATGATTCTGCGAGTTGCTGCACAGATTGATTTTTTCAGACTTGATGACCTCACCGTCTGGCAGAATCAGCCCTACCATGTCGGTCCGCTTGTAAGTGCGTCTGACGGCGGTTATCTGTGGAGATGCACCGTATCGGAAGAAAATGCAATTGAAATCACCGAAAAAACCGAGCCGTCTGTTGACAACACAGGCAAACCGCCCGAAGAAATCGTTGTCGGTGCTCCCGCATTGCAGACTTTCATTCTGAAACCGCTGAAACAGGGTGAATTTGAAGTAAAATTCGAGCTTATCCGACCCTGGGAAACAACCCCCATTAAAGAATTCGGCTTCACGATAGTTGCTGATGATATACTTTGACCAATTTTTATCCTTGCAGATTGTCATGTTTATGCGACATTCTAAAATTGACAGACTGCTATTGACAAATTTATTTTATTAGTTTTATAATAAAAGATGCTGTAATCTTATCAGCATCTTTTTTATTTAAAGGAGAAATCCAGATGGCTGTTAATAATGTTCCCGAAATGTTCGGTTCTCTCGTTTTCAATGACGAAGTAATGAGAGAAACTCTCCCCAAGGAGATTTATAAATCACTCCACAAAACTGTTGAAGAAGGTAAGGAACTTGACATCACTCTTGCAAATGCCGTAGCTCACGCTATGAAAGACTGGGCAATCAGCAAGGGGGCAACTCATTATACTCATTGGTTCCAGCCCATGACGGGTATTACTGCCGAAAAACATGACAGTTTCATAAGTCCTGCTCCCGGCGGAAAAGTTATTATGGAATTCTCAGGTAAAGAGCTTATCAAGGGTGAACCCGACGCATCAAGCTTCCCTTCAGGCGGTATCCGTGCCACATTTGAAGCAAGAGGCTACACCGCATGGGACCCCACTTCATATGCATTCATAAAAGAAAATTCACTCTGCATCCCCACAGCTTTCTGTTCATATACAGGCGAAGTTCTTGACAAGAAGACTCCTCTTCTTCGTTCAATGGAAGAACTGAGCAAGCAGGCTGTCCGTGTTCTCAACCTTATCGGTGTTGACACAAAGAGAGTTATCTCAACAGTCGGTGCAGAGCAGGAATATTTCCTTGTTGACAGAAAAGTTTACGAAGAAAGAAAAGACCTTGTTATCACAGGCAGAACACTTTTCGGTGCAAAGCCTCCCAAGGGTCAGGAAATGGACGACCACTACTTCGGTGCAATCAAGCCCAGAGTCATGGCATACATGGAAGACCTTAACGAAGAACTCTGGAAGCTTGGTATTCTTGCCAAGACAGAGCACAACGAAGCAGCTCCCGCACAGCACGAACTTGCTCCCGTTTTCTCAACAACAAATATCGCAACTGACCACAACCAGCTCACAATGGAAATCATGAAAAAGGTTGCAAAGAAACATAATCTTGTATGTCTTCTTCACGAAAAGCCCTTTGCAGGCGTAAACGGAAGCGGTAAGCACAACAACTGGTCAATCTCAACAGACAGCGGAAAAAATCTTCTTGACCCCGGCAAGAATCCTCAGTCAAACAAGATATTCCTGCTTATCCTTGCTGCAGTTGTAAAGGCTGTTGACGATTATCAGGATCTTATGAGAATTTCCGTTGCAAGTGCAGGTAACGACAACCGTCTCGGCGGTCATGAAGCTCCCCCCGCAATCATGTCTGTTTTCCTCGGCGATGACCTGACAACAATCATTCAGGCTCTCATCAACAAGGAAGATGACGTTGAAGGTCCTCAGAAAGTCGCAATGAAGACAGGTGTTGACGTTCTTCCCGACTTCACAAAGGACACAACAGACAGAAACAGAACATCTCCCTTTGCATTCACAGGTAACAAGTTTGAATTCCGTATGCTCGGTTCAAACTATTCAATAGCAGACCCCAACATCATCATGAATACAATCGTTGCCGAGTCTTTCTCTCAGTTTGCGGATTATCTTGAAAACTCAGAAGATATCGACAAGGCTGTAAGCCACATCATCCGTCGTGAATTCAGAAATCATGCAAGAATCATCTTCAACGGCAACGGATACGATGAAGCATGGGTAAAGGAAGCAGAAAAGAGAGGTCTTCTCAATCTCAAGACAACTGCAGATGCAATCCCCCATTACACAGCCCAGAAAAACATCGACCTGTTCGAAAAGCATCACATTTTCACAGAGCTTGAAGTCCGTTCAAGACAGGAAATCCTTGCAGAATTATACACAAAGACAATCAACATCGAAGCTCTCACAATGCTTGAAATGGCAAAGAAACAGCTTCTCCCCGCAGCGATTTCTTTCACAGGCTCACTCGCTCAGACTCTTGCAGCAAAGAAAGCTATCGGCATGAATGTTGAAAACGATGCGGCATTCTTCCTTGCAGACAAGCTCACAAAGCTTACAAATGAGATGTACGCAAGAATTGCAACACTTGACGAAGCAGTTGCAGGTGCAAAAAATGTATCAGAAGCTCAGGACCTTGCATTCTATACAAAGGACAACATCCTTTCAGCAATGAATGCTCTCAGAGCAGTTGCAGACGAAATCGAAGTCGATATGTCAGAAGATTTCATCCCCTATCCCACATATTCAGACCTGCTTTACAGCGTATAAAAAACACCCGCAACAGATTTTGTTGTGGGTGTTTTTTATAAAATCCATCATAACCGACGTAGGGCGGGATGCCCTCATCCCGCCGCGGGTTTTGTACAAATTTTACGGCAGCCCCAGGCAAGCCGCCCTACGCAATATACCGCTGAATCATTATCACTTTTTATTAAAGAATCAGCCATAAACAACCATACAAAAGATTGTTGATAAAGATTTTTAATTAAAATTATTGCATTTTATCTGTAAATATGTTTTTATAAAAGGGGGAACACCCTGAAACCATATCAGGAGGGATAATTATGCTTAAAACCATGTCAACTGTCAAAAAAATCATATTCGGCATTCTTATGCTCTATATGATTTCCGGACTTTCATTCTTCTTTCTTTATTCCTGTTCCGAAATTTCATTTGTAACAGAATTCATTTATGCAATGAATTGGGATCTGACTTTCTTTAACGACGGAGTGATTCTTCCTATTTTCATTTTTATTCCCGCAGCCTTTATTATTGCGGCAATTGTGTGGATTTTCTACAGAAAAGAAACTTCCGTTCTTCTGAGAAGTATAATAACAGTCGTTCCGTTCTGGCAGTTAATAACTTTTTACGGTGCAGTATTTATCAACATGTATTACTCATTAAGTGAATTAAAATTTCTTCTCATTCTTCCCATCGCAGGCTTCGTTGCAATATATTATTTCCTTTTCAGGGAATTAATCAGATTATTCAGGCAGACATAACATTTTTCCTCTTGACATTTTCCGCATAGTGTTTATAATTAGATGTAATAGTGATAAAACTATGACGGAGAAGGCATTGCACCGTCACTTTTTCAGAGAGTTCTGCATTTGCTGTGAGCAGAATAAAGTGCAAGCAACCGCTACCGCTCCCGAGTGCCGCCGGAAAGCATTAAAAAGTGCGTTAAGGTGTGCCGTATGACTGCGTTAAAGTCGCTTGAGTGACGGATATTTTGTATCCGTAATCTGGGTGGAACCGTGGAGTTTATGCTTCATCCCTGTTTTTGGGATGAAGTTTTTTTATTTGTAAAATTGGAGGTAAAATATATGATTAATGTTTCTCTTAAAGACGGTGTTATCAAAGAATTTGACGCCGGTGTAACTGCAGCAGAAGTTGCAAAAAATCTCGGCATGGGTCTTTACAAGGCTGCATGCGTCTGCAGAATTGACGGTGAGGTTGCAGACCTTCGCACAGTACTTGACAAGGACTGCGCTCTTGAAATTCTCACATTCGATGACGAAGAAGGCAAAAAGGCTTTCCGTCACACAGCTTCACACATTCTTGCTCAGGCTGTTAAAAGACTTTTCCCCGAAGCAAAACTTGGTATCGGTCCTGCAATTGAAAACGGTTTTTACTATGATTTCGATGTGGATGTTCCTTTCACTCCCGAAGTGCTTGAAAAAATCGAAGCAGAGATGAAGAAAATCGTTAAAGAGGGTCTTCAGCTTGAAAAGTTTGAAATGACTGCAGACGAAGCTCTTGCAATGATGAAAGAAAAGAACGAACCCTACAAGGTTGAACTCATAGAAGAACACGCAGGTAAAGGCGAAAACATTTCATTCTTCAAGCAGGGTGATTTCGTTGAGCTTTGCGCAGGTCCTCATATTCCTGATACATCAAGAGTAAAGGCATTCAAGCTCACTTCAGCAACAGGTGCTTACTGGAGAGGTGACTCAACAAAGAAGATGCTTCAGAGAGTTTACGGCACAGCATATACAAAGGCTGCTGACCTTGAAGAACATCTTCAGAGAATGGAAGAAGCAAAAAAACGTGACCACAACAAACTCGGCAGAGAGCTCGAACTCTTCACAACTGTTGATACAATCGGTCAGGGACTTCCCATTCTTCTTCCCAAGGGTACATTCATCGTTCAGACACTCCAGAGATTCGTTGAAGACGAAGAAACAAAGCGTGGCTGGGTGCGTACAAAGACTCCCCTTATGGCAAAGAGCGATCTTTATAAGATTTCAGGCCATTGGGATCACTATAAAGACGGCATGTTCGTTATGGGTGATGAAGAAAAGGATGACGAAGTTTTCGCACTGCGTCCCATGACATGTCCCTTCCAGTATCAGGCATATCTCAACAGAGCAAGATCATACCGTGATCTCCCCATGAGACTTGCTGAAACATCAACTCTTTTCAGAAATGAATCATCAGGCGAAATGCACGGTCTTATCCGTGTGCGTCAGTTCACAATTTCAGAGGGACATCTTATGTGTCTCCCCGAACAGCTTGCTGACGAATTCAAGAGATGTCTTGACCTTTGCATCTTCATGCTCAAGACACTCGGTCTTTACGAAGATGTTTCATACCGTTTCTCACAGTGGGATCCCGCAAACACAGAAAAATACATCGGCACACAGGAACAGTGGGACGAAGCTCAAGGCATCATGAAAGAAATCCTCGACGACATCGGCATCGAATACAAAGTCGGTATCGGTGAAGCAGCTTTCTACGGCCCCAAGCTCGACATTCAGATAAAGAACGTTTACGGCAAGGAAGATACTCTCATCACAATCCAGATCGACCAGATGCTTGCAGAAAAGTTCGGCATGGAATACGTTGACCGTGACGGTTCAAAGAAGAATCCCTATATCATTCACAGAACATCAATCGGCTGCTACGAAAGAACTCTCGCACTTCTTATTGAAAAATATGCAGGTGCATTCCCCATGTGGCTTGCTCCCGAACAGATCAGATTCCTTCCCATCGCAGACAGACATCTTGATTACTGCTACGAAGTCAAGGCAAAACTTGAAGCTCTCGGCATGAGAGTAACTGTTGACGACAGAAGCGAAAAGACAGGTTACAAAATCCGTTCTGCACAGATGGAAAAAATCCCCTACATGCTTGTTGTCGGTGACAAGGAAGCAGAAGAAGGCACTCTTTCAGTCAGAAAGAGAGGCTTCGGCGATCAGGGCGCAATGACAGTTGAAGACTTTATGGCTATGGCACAGAAAGACGTGGACGATAAAGTTATCTGGTAACTAACAATCATAAAAAATACAGCAGGCGTTGCAATATCGCAATACCTGCTGTTTTTCTTATACTTATTATATTAAATTAGGTCTGAGCTGAGCATCAGTCAGCGAAATATTATATCCGTCGAAAACAAGTTTTGCTCTCACAATCAGATCAACTTCTGTTTTGCCGTAGTCATTTTCTGCATCACCGCTGTAAAAAACAGGAATGATATTAACATAAATCTCACCGTCAACAAATTCATAAGTGACATTTTCGCTGTATGACACCTTTTGGAATACAAGTGTTTCAAAATTCTCACTCAGGTCAAAGGAATAATTCACATCTCCGAGTGAAAATGTGATGGTGTGATTTGCATAGCTGTGGTCGATATGATGCGCAACATAGCTGTTGAATTCATATTCATCAACAAGATAAACATCATCAGCGCCAAAATCACCGTCAGTGATAAAACGCAGGTCTTCCACACTCTCACCGTCGCATTTTGTGTATGTAACAACGGCTATATCCTCACTGTCATCTCCGTCAAAATGACCTTTGAAAATTCTCGGCTGTCTGTAATCGGCACAGGAATATTCCCAGTCAAAGTAATGACCTTCTCCGTCAGCATAAAGAATAACACCGTCAGGCTTTATTCCGTAAAGATAAAGCTCATCAGCTTCATTTTCTGCAAGAAGAGGCACAAGCTCTTCTTTTTCTGTTATTTCCTCTTCCGTGGTTACTTCAGGCTCAGTCAGAAATTCCTCCTGCTCATCATAATTCAATGTGCAACCTGCAAGACCAAACATAAAAAGTAACATACATATATAAATAATTACTCTTTTCATAAACAAAACCTCCTTTTCATCTTTATTATAACAATCATCGACAATATTTGCAATAGATTTTATTGTTGCAATCTTCTCTGTAAGGTGGTAAAATAAGTCAACAGAATGGAGATGTGTCTGAATGAAACTTTCGCATATTTTTGAAAAAAGAATACCCACCCTTTCATTTGAAGTTTTTCCGCCAAAAACAAGCGGAAACTATGAAAGTGTGAAATTTGCAACATCTGAAATTGCAAAACTCGGCCCCGATTTTATGTCGGTTACATGCGGTGCAGGCGGTAAAACAGATGTATACACCGCAGACATAGCATCATCAATCAGCCGTGATTACGGCGTGACATCAATTGCTCACATGACATGTGTGGGCACATCAAAAGCTGATGCAGAAAAAAGAATCCGTGAGCTTGAAAACCTGGGTATTGAAAATGTGCTGGGGCTTCGTGGTGACATTCCCGAAGGTTTTGATATCAACACATGTGATTTCAGACACGCAAGCGAGCTTACTGCTTTTATCAAAAGCATATCGGATATCTGCGTGGGCGGTGCTTGTTATCCCGAAGGTCATCCCGAATCTGCAAACATCAAGGAAGATATTCTTCATATAAAGGAAAAGGTTGAAGCAGGATGCGATTTCCTTACAACGCAGATGTTTTTTGATAATCATATTTTTTATAAATACCTTTGCAAACTCCGTGACGCAGGAGTGAATGTTCCCGTTGTGGCAGGAATAATGCCCGTTACAAACAAATCGCAGATATACAGAATCTGCAAACTTTCAGGTACATATATGCCCTCAAGATTCATAAACATCGTCGACCGTTTCGGTGATGATCCCGAAGCAATGAAACAGGCAGGAATCATCTATGCAACCGAGCAGATAATTGACCTGCTTGCAAACGGTGTGAATGCTATTCATGTTTACTCAATGAACAAACCCGATGTGGCTGAAAAAATTCAGTCCAATCTTTCACACATAATCCCTAAAAAGGACGTCTGATCATGACTATTCTTGAAAAAATAAAAACAGGATTCACATATTTTGACGGCGGAACGGGAACAGTTCTGCAAAAGAAAGGTCTGAAAGCAGGAGAACTGCCCGAAGAATGGAATCTGACTCACAGAGAAGAAATAATCGATCTGCATTTGTCATATCTGAATGCAGGCAGTAACATTATAAATACAAACACTTTCGGTGCAAACATTCTTAAATTCCCTAAAGCGCATCTTGAAGAAATCATAACTGCCGCAATCGAAAATGCTCTTGAAGCAAAAAGACGATGCGGCAGAGAAGATGTGTGGATTGCACTTGATATCGGCCCGTCAGGAAAACTTCTCAAACCCTACGGCACACTCGATTTTGAAGATGCCGTATCTGTTTTTGCAGAAACGGTAAAAATCGGTGCATCAAAAGGTGTTGACATTATCAACATCGAAACCATGACCGATTCATACGAAACAAAAGCGGCTGTCCTTGCGGCAAAAGAAAATTGCAGTCTTCCGATTTTTGCAACCAATGTTTACGATGCAAAGGGCAAACTCATGACAGGCGCAGATGCAAAAGCCATGGTCGCTTTGCTTGAAGGTCTCGGCGTTGCTGCACTGGGTCTCAATTGCTCTCTGGGTCCGAAAGAGATGAAAAATATCGCAGAAGAAATCTGTAACTATGCATCCGTGCCCGTTATTGTAAAACCCAATGCAGGTCTTCCCGAAACAGCAGACGGTGAAACTGTATATAATGTGCTTCCCGAAGATTTCGCATCAGAAATGGCTGAAATCGCTGCATCCGGTGCAGTTATTCTGGGTGGTTGCTGCGGTACAAACCCCGATTACATAAAAGCGCTTGTTGAAAAGACAAAAAATATAACTCCCGCAGAAATCACAGACAAAAATATAACTCTTGTGTCTTCTTACACTCATGCCGTTGAAATCGGCAAAAAACCTGCCATCATCGGTGAAAGAATCAACCCCACAGGCAAAAAACTCTTCAAAGAGGCTCTGAGAAATCACGATATTGACTACATCCTGAATGAAGGATTTGAACAGCAGGACAAAAAGTGTCATATTCTTGATGTAAATGTGGGACTTCCCGAAATTGACGAAAAAGCACTTCTTACAGAAGTTGTGCAGGAGCTTCAGGCTGTTATTGACCTGCCTTTGCAGATTGACACATCCGATGTTGATGCAATGGAAAGTGCTATGCGCCGTTACAACGGAAAACCGATGATAAATTCCGTAAACGGTAAACAGGACAGCATGGACAAAATCTTTCCGCTTGTTAAAAAATACGGCGGTGTGCTTGTCGGTCTCACTCTCGATGAAAACGGTATTCCTGAAACAGCCGAAGGCAGAATTGCCGTTGCGGAAAAGATTTACAATGAAGCTGCAAAATACGGTATTGCGAAAAAGGATATTGTTATCGACCCGCTTACTCTTACCGTCAGCACAGGCAGTGACAATGCAAAAATCACTCTTGATGCGGTTAAGGGCATACATGATTTGGACGGAAAAACAGTGCTTGGTGTTTCAAATGTCTCATTCGGACTTCCCGAAAGACAGAATATAAACTCTGTTTTCTATACTCTTGCGCTCAACGCAGGTCTTGATGCGGCTATCATCAATCCCAAATCAGATGACATGATGAAAGCCTATTACAGTTTCTGTGCTCTTATGGGATATGATGAAAACTTCATTGATTACATCGGCTTTGCTTCCGATGCAAAAAAGGAAGAAGCACCCGTCAAGAAAGACGAAAACGAAACTGTTTCGCTGAAAACCGCAGTCATCAAAGGTATGGGTGAAAAAGCGGCATCTGCTGCCGAAAAACTGCTCTCAGAAAAGAAACCCACAGAAGTTATTGATGAAATTCTTATTCCCGCACTTGATGAAGTGGGTCAGGATTTTGAGAAAAACAAGATTTTCCTGCCTCAGCTTCTTATGAGTGCAGATGCAGCGGGTAAAGCATTTGACATTATAAAAAAGAAGATTTCCGAAAGCGAAGAGAATTCAGCTAAAAAAGGTACGGTTGTAATCGCAACAGTCAAAGGCGATATTCACGATATCGGCAAAAATATCGTAAAAGTCATTCTTGAAAACTACGGTTTTGATGTCATTGACCTTGGTAAAGATGTGCCTGAAGAAACAATTGTGAAGACAGTTGTTGAAAATGATATAAAGCTCTGCGGTCTTTCAGCGCTGATGACTTCAACAGTGCCTGCAATGGAAGCAACAATAAAGCTTCTTAAAGAAAAAGCACCCGATTGCAAAACAGTCGTCGGCGGCGCTGTGCTGACTCAGGAATATGCGGATATGATAGGCGCATCATTCTATGCAAAAGACGCAATGGAAACAGTCCGCTTTGCAGAGCAGATATTTAAATAAACAATAATTTAGCGGTGCTAAATTATTTAATGCGTAATTCATAATGCGTAATTCGTAATTGATGAAGGGGTTACACCCCTTACCCCATTACAATGGTTCAAAAGGCGAAGCCTTTTCCTAAATTACGCATTACGAATTAAGAATTACGAATTGAAAC